>JBKQRV010000107.1:0-39364 GCA_052143835.1 Alphaproteobacteria bacterium | reverse complement strand
TTCAGGAGGTCGGAACGGCCGCGACTCCAATTAAGAAACCGCTCCGCGTGGTCCCAGCGATGGGGTCCACTTCAAGGATTGTGGGGCAGTTTTTGGTAACTCGCGATTGAAGGGTATATTCCGTTGAAAATGGACACCGGATGGAAGCTGCGTCTTGAGGTTCTGCGGCGTGACGCTGAACGAAAGTTTCTCGATCCCCTCAGAACCCACGCGTGGAAGGCTGCCATTGAGCGAGAGGTAGAGAACGGTGAATACCTGCTCATTTCGGCTGAGCGTGGTGGGCAGCGTCATCTTGTTGCCTTCATGTACTCATCAGCGACCGAAAATGCGGTCTACAAATTACTGGCAGCGCAAGTTGAGCACATCTTCTTCAACGGCGCGCCCTATCAGCTAGAGTCCTTTGCATACGGCCTCGAGAAACCAGTGAGCCAAGCGGATGATTTCCATGTTCTGCTTCTGAAATGGAACGAAGCGAGCGCCTCTGGCAAATTTGCACCCATCGATAATGATACCGATTCCGTCGAGGCTAGCCCTCCGCAGTATCGGGTGCTACTGTCCGAGAAGCCAATCGAAGCGATTTGGTTTCGCCTTCGGCATTTTCAAAGTGTAACCCTCGCGAATAAGCTAATTGCGGGGCGGGCTGAGCGCGAGAATGTCAAACTGGATCAGAGCACAGCGCGCTCGAAGGCGGAAGGTGTCGCCTATGCGCTCCGAAATGCAGCCGATTATTTCCAGGCCAGGGAGGTTCGAAACGTTAGCCAGCGGATCCTCAACCTCTATTACGGCAGTCTCGCTTTTGCGTTCGCAGAAATGCTCGCGTCACCGATTGGTCCGAAGACGCTCACGGAGATTGAGGGCAGTACGAAACAAGGCCATGGGCTCTATACGGTTGACGGCTTAGGCGGTGGAATTGAGCACCTCGTGGTAGGTGTGATTACGTCAGGCTTCTTTCCCGCTTGGATGCGGTCTATGAGCCTGACGTTGGATGATGTCCCTGAGAGGAAGCCACGTCGCTACGAGGAACTCGCGACGTTGCCGAAAGCGAGCTGGCTCACGGTGGAGCGTCTCTTTGCTCGTGTGCCTGAAGTGTCTGACCTGTTCACGGACATCTTCGATACCGCACCGGGATGGGTGACACCTGTTTATGATCCGGAAGGGAACGAGGGGCCGTCGATTTTTGGCAAAAGAGAACGTGCAAGCCGCACATACGCGCTATTTGTAGACGACTCAGCTCGCCTCACAAGAGAAGACATTGCGGCGTTCCCCGGTCCGATTAGTGAGATCGTGGCCGTCGCCTCCAAGGACTCCGGGGGCCACTTCCGGGTCGCCGTGGATCACACCGGTAAAGACATGTGGTGGGAGGCTCTCAAGCTGCACCACAGCCCGTTCGAGCGAAATGCTCTCATTCTGCCCATCTTCGGGGTGGTAGACGAGTACCGCGCCATCTGTGTGGTCTTGCTCTATGCGCTCTCAATCGTCGTTCGGTATCGCCCGAGCGTCTGGCGACGCATCCAAGAGGGTGACCTCGACCACATGCGCGTTCTCATTGAGGCATTTCTTGCTGTTGCGGAGCGCGTGCTCCCCGAACAGTTCTTGGAGAAGGTGACGGGACAACGCGTGTTCGCGAAGCAACCCGGCTCATTATTATAGCCGCATACCTTCTAATTCGGCGCGTGCGGGAGGCTCACAAGATGATAATACGGCGCTGTCACGGCTGCGATACGCCGTTAAATCCCGAAAACGATTCGGAAGCTCATATCATTCCAAAGGCTCTTGGCGGTCGCTTGGCGCCCAAGGGACTGATTTGCCGGAAGTGTAATACGGCATTGGATGTCGCAGCCGACCATGCTCTCGTCGAGGCGTTTGGAGCCTGGCCAACGCTTTTGAACATACCGCGGCAGGGGGGCGGTAATCCACCAAAGCAGATCGAGACGCGTGAAGGGCACAAAGTCCGTCTTGAGCCGGATGGTTCGATGACACGCCGCGATGTCGTCTATAACGTCACGCCTGTTCCGGAAGGCCACAAAGTCGAGATCGCTGCCGGCGATATGAAGACCGTCCGTCAGCTCTTAAAGCAAGCCGCTAAAGACTTTCCCCAATTCGACCCTGTGCTCGCGGAACAATATGCCAGGACGGTAGGCTTGCCATTGGATGATGAAATCAAGATGAGCCTCAACTTCAGCCCCGAAGCTGTCTTTGGAGGCGTCATAACAGCAATCTGGCTGTTCTTGC
Source organism: Alphaproteobacteria bacterium (assembly GCA_052143835.1). Lineage (GTDB taxonomy): Bacteria > Pseudomonadota > Alphaproteobacteria > JACZXZ01 > JACZXZ01 > DASPPM01. The sequence continues at coordinate 37,132 of JBKQRV010000107.1, read as the reverse complement.
TTGAAAAGACTGGCCGGGCTTTTATGAGCTGGGACAGACTTTTGGCGTGCATCAAGGAGATGCAGACTCACGGAGGCACATTCCGTTATTTGGTTGACGGCTTGCCCGGTCTACGGGGCCGTCAAATAGATATCGGACACAAGATCATTGTGCGATCAGTGCCCTCGACTGGCGAACTGATCGCCTACGTTGAAATTCTTGGCGTTCTGAAGATTGGCGGCCACTTGGCCAAGAGCGCTAGGCGCGGACATGTGCTCGAGCACATCTACGCGTATGATCTAGTTCAGAAATCCGATCGGAGCAACGAATTCTCGATCGATCCGGCCGAATTCGATCGGCAGAATTGGCGAACAATCGGGCTAGGCCCCGCGGATGCGAGCGCCCTCCGAGAGCACTTTCGCGGCACCCTCGGTATCTTGGTCTCTCATTACCGGCAAAGGTTCGGCTTGAGCACGCAGCAAGAATCGTAATCGAAGGCCAAGATGCATATCGGTGTTCGAAGTCGTAGCTCAGCGCCAGATTTCTCCCAGCCTGAACGTCAATGATTGAGCGGACGGCCATCCAGCCCGTACAAAAACATCAAGACAGTCCATCAAATCCTTCAGACGAGCCGCGTCCGCGAAAATGGACCGGTAGTCAGCGAGATATCGTTCCACAATTCTCACAATCAGGTCTGCCGCCATTGACTCCAACCCGTAACCACCCTGCTCGGATGACCGGACCGACTGTGCGATCAAGGCAAAAACACCTGCTGGCTCTAAGGGAATAAACATCTCTAGAGCCTGAATTAGATGATGAGCGATGGGAGCGATAATTGCGCCCGCAAGCTGCTCAAAGAGGAGCAGCGCTTCCCGAAACAGTCGAGCCCTTTCTGGCGTCATATCAGAGGAAGGCGCGGAGCCGTCGTGAGAAGCGCCAGACGCAAAATATAACCTGATCGAGACCTCATCGAGAATTCCGAACATCGAGCGTACCGTCTCCTGAGCATCGCTCGGCCATGTCGCAAATTTGCGCACGTCAAATGCCCTAGAGCGTTCCTCAATTTCGGCAAACGCTCTCTCCGTCACGCAGGCGTAGAATGCGAGCGCCTTACGGCGATATTCGTTTTCTCGTGCCTTCGGATCGCTCACCTTGCCAACAAGTAGGTAATCCGAATATCGAGCGATAAATTGCTTTATCGTGTCGGCATTGCCGACTACATCAGCCATGAGTTTTGAGGCGAATTCATTAGCTTCGGCGTTGCTCTCCACAAAATGGATATCGAAAATCAGCGTGGCGGCCGACGCACGGCAATCCGCCATGCCGGGCCCATTGCTCCTGCGATATCGATGAATAACGCCTTTGGCAATACGAATTGCTCGGGAAAGGTCCAAATACGCTAAACGGCCGAGGGCACCCAACGCGCCCCCGACGACACCTCTTGTTGGTTCCTTGGCGGCTACGTGCTCGATTTCCGACCAAGCCCATTTGGGGTCCAGATTTCTCAGCATGTTGAGATTCTGGATAATCTGAAGTCGCACATGTGCGACAGGGTCACGCGCGAGCTTCCGTATCGCGGCCAACAGTTTTGGATCAGTGGTCTTATCACCGCGAATAAGATTGAGTAGCCCACCTGCCGCAGATGTTCGTGCGGAAGGGCCTCCCCAGGAGAGGCTTTCGTGAAAATGTTTCTCGTGATCTGCTTCGAAATGCGGGTTCGCAGACGTGGCGCAAAAAAGTAGTGCGCGCTTCAATCCTGGCCGCATCATCTTCGAGCCCGTCACTGACAGTGCTGCGCGTGATAGGCGCGCGGTAGCGTCTGCCAGGATCCCACATGCATGCTCGGAGAGTTTTACCGGAACCTTGGCCTTGGAGCGAGTTGCCAGGCCCTTCCGAAGCGCCTCGATAATGTGGAGGTGTTGTTGCGCCACTTTTAAGGTGATTGTCGCAGCGTCATTTCCATTCGGTATCTCCTCGACACGGCGCATCAACTCCCTTAATGCGGAAGTGTGGGGATCTTCGAGCGAAACGCCTTCCGATTCGAGATAGGCATCTGTATCGAATGCGCGAACAGAACTGGTCATCTGGAAGGGCGGAACGTTTGGCCTAGAAGCACCGCTCTTTTCCAGATTCTCCAGAAACTGGCTCATTTCACTGGTCGCGACAAATTTCTTTGGAATGCAGCCTGCAAGGACCGTCTTGATTCTCTCCGGACGCTCGCCGCTTAAAGATAAAATAGCTCTCTCGATTGCTGCACGTTGGGAGTCACACAAGGAAGGATAAGCCGCCGTTATGAACGTTCCGAGTTGATGCCGTGTGTCGGAACTCAACATAACGGGTTCCGCACAAGCGAGCGGCACAAGGGGCTTCGCAAATTTCTCTGGATGCCAGGTAGCTGCGACTAGGAGGCTGGCCCAAAGTACTGCGAGCCCGCTTTCAGCGGCCAGGACATTGAGAACGCGCTCGAGTTTGGCCTCTGCGTCACTTTCTTGGGCTATCTTTTCCAGATAGGCATCGAATTTGGTCAATACTGCTGGAGCGTCTTGACGGGGTTGGTAACCACCCCGGTACCAAGAATGGCTCGTATCCGAACTAAAGTTCGCTGTGGCGCTCCCGAGAGAAAACGACGCTTTCTCTGGTTCATCGCCGTAATGGGTTGCATGCTTTCGCTTGACATAGCCTTCCAAACTACGGGCAACTGCGTGGGTACCAGCCTCCAGATTTCGGTCCAAAAAAATTGGGATCGCTTCCGAAAGCAAGAACCAAGCGCCTTCGTAGTCTTGGCGGCGGTTCGAACTCAATGGCAATATAGCGCTGTTGCCTATGCCGGTCTTGGCATCGGAACTCTCCTCGTAAGCATAAGCCGCCCGGTAAATGTCGATCGCGAAATTAGGGTCGTTGTCGACTATCCTACCAATCTGACGGGTAAGCCAACGGAGCTCCTCGTGACCGTGCTCTCTGAGGTGTTCTGGTTCGATAGCTCTGCGAAGCAATGTCGTGGAAGCGACGATGTCTGTAGACATCGTCTTTGCTACGGCCGTGATACCGGTTATAGCGACAAGTGCAATTCTTGGCTGCCTCGACCACGCAAAGCGCAGCAAATCGCGAGCAGCACTGCCAGCGGCATTGAGTTGTTCAGGTGTCGCGTTCATATGCCCTCTATAGCGGTCGCCAATAACGCCCGTAACGCAAGCATCACGCGGTCATTCCCAATTTTCGCTAAGCGTTCCGCAAGCTTCATCCAGGGACCTGCTGTCGGTCCAATCAGCGGAACACCTGACTTCAATCTTACGAACAGCGCACCTATTAGGTTCTGAAGAAAGCTTTCTGCCGCTGTTCTTTTCGGATCGGTGCCGGAGAGAGCCGCCAAGACGGGCTCTAGATCCTTGATGTCCGACGACAACTCCGCTGTCACCATTGGGGCGACGAGTTGCGCGACACCCGGTAAGCCAGTCTCTTGCGCTAGCGATAACGCCAAATCCCAAAACGACGGTCTCGCACCGCCAATAACCCAGGTGTCCATAAGCGCGAGCGAAAGACTCGGGCTAAGCATAAGCGAAAGTTCCCGCTGATCCCGCAATAATTGGACAAGACCACTAGGATCCCTTCCGCGTCCGAATATCAGCCTAGCGACTGCATAATCGAACAACACATGGTGGCTGAAGAGCAAGACATCTTCGTTCGGTGTTCCGCGCTGATCTTCCGCCCTAAGGATGTCGTTGCGCTCCAAATCCACAAGGGCTTCGACGTCGATCTTCGAACGCACCTTGCTGCGAAGTACCTGAAGCGACTGTGCTGCGATCATGTCTGAAAGAATTGTCGTCAGTGTGGTTTCACGGGTATCGTGCTTACCGTCTTCCCGATGAATGCGATGTCGCCAATAGCTATCAAGCAACTCGGGTTGCGTACGGATGCTTGCCAATGTCGATCCCGATACGCCTTGATGAAGGAGGTCCGCCAATAGGTGGAGATTGAATATGTTTCGAAGCAACTGGCGCAACTTTTCGGGCGCTTGCTGAAATAGATCAAGAAGTGCAGGGAATGATGACGCGATTTGCGAGATTTCATCATCCGTCAACGGTTTCACAGAGACATGGCATACGCGGGGAAACTCCGGATCGGAATACGCCTGGAGCGGGGGCGTGCCGCGAAGCATCCTCGCCCATTCCGTTCCTTGCCGAAGATCATATTTGCGGACTGACGCGATCACTCGCCATCTGGAGCCTTTGGTCCTGAGAATTTCCGCCACAACATCGCGCAATATGGTCTGTGTTTCGAACTTTCGCGCTGCGTCGAGGGCATCAATCACCAACAAGCCGCCCCTCGAACCCGGCCAATTCGCAAGTATTTCCGCGAGGCCGTGAGTGATGCCCAGCTCGTTTTGCAAAGCTGAAAAACTGTCGACGTTAAGCAGATCGACAGGCAGGAAAACGACATCGAGGTAATCGGCGAGTGCAGTTACTGCGAGCCGATAGGTTAGTCCACTCTTGCCAGCGCCGGGCTCGCCCACAACGAGTACCGATTGGGTTTCAGCCGCGGCATAGAATGGCTGCCAGAGGGAGCGCTCGATAACAATCGGAGGCTCGGTCTCGAGTAGCTGCGTGAATCGGGGTGCTCGCAAAAGACGAGCGGCAGTCCATTTTTTGAGAGCACCTACGTCGGCTCGATAGTCCGGTAGAGCCCGCAGGCGAACGCCAGCAGCCGCCAAAACCCCAGGAAGAGTGGGTTGATCTGTTCCAGATCGTTCCGCACGTAAGCGTGCCGACAGCTTGAATAGTTCGGAAAACGCTAAGGTTGCCTGCGATGCGTCTTCGAGCAAATTGATGCGAAACTGGTCGAGTACAAATTGTCGATCGCGCTTTCCACCTTCCAAATCGAGTTTCTGCACCCATATCAGGCGGAGCAGCGCTCCAAGCTGTTGTGGTTTCGGAGGTTTACCATAAGCCGTAGTCCACGAGCGCTGTAAATTTTGCTCGGTGGCTAGCGCTACTTCGCGTTCAGCTTTCGAAGTCGCGACATCACGCAACCTGTGAGGATCAGAACGATCCCTGAGGCCTTGTAGCAAGCGCGGCAGAAGCTCAGTGATTTTGGAGGAGCTTTCGCTTCTTGTCGCAAGTACGAGGCGATCACGGGCCGGGTCTAGCGGACGCGCCCAGAGATGGCCCGATACTTTGTCCTCACAAGCCTTATATTGGCGAACAAATTGATCGAGTGCGCCCGAAAAAGAGGAAGTCAGAGAGGTGCTAAGATTTACGGTTCGTTTCGCTTGTACGAACACAATTCCGTCTTCCGATGTACGCGCGTTTATGTCGTCGATGGGAGCATCGGACTGACAGATAAGCGACGTTAGCTGGATGGTTGACGGCAGATCCAATGGAGGTTGTGTCGACTTACCTAGCAATATGCAATGGCAATACCATGCGGCAACCAATGTTTCGTAATTGCTGCCGCTAGCTTCGGCTTTCCCTCCCGAGGATGATTTTTTCTTTGCCATGGTCAGGCGAACCGGGAACGAAGAATGGTGCGAGCGGCCGGACTCGTACCGGCATAGGCCGTTCGGCCGTACGGATTTTCATACCACTTCGGCTTTCGCCGCCGCCCGATTCAGGGCGTTTGTGGTCTGGACTATCCCGTAATCTTTAGCAGCATTACACGCTTCAAGTGCTGCCCGTCTAGTCTCTACACCTTCTCGTCGCCGCACGTCGAATCTCGACGTGTTGTCGGCAATCCAGGCTGAAAAGAATTCGGTCGCTTTCCGCCTACAGGCACGCGACCGTAGAGCAGGGGCCCGATAGGCGCGCTATCAGCGCGCCTCCTGCGGCGCGGCAGCGATCGGCTCCCAACCGGGCAAGCCCTGGAGAATGCGATCCGCATTCTTGACGGGCGTGACATGGCCATAGTGATCCTCGATCATCTTCACGGACGTGCCCATCTGCTTGGCGAGGAAGTACACGTCCACGCCTTCCGTGAGACGGAAGGTCGCATAGGTATGCCGGAAGCAATAGGTGCTGCGGCGGCTTCCGGACGAACTCATCTGCAATCCTGATTCGATGAGCAGGCGCTCGACGAGCGAATAGTAGAGCGTCCGTGCCATTTTGCCGTCTTCGGTCACGAAGACGAAGTCATCTGGTTCGGTGTGTTTGCTGATTTGACGGATGCGGTCGAGATAATTGGCGACGTTGCTGGCCGCAACGAGGGTGCGGAACTTCCCCTTTCCCCGCACATTTAGGCGAACGAATTGCCGGCCCAGCTTGTCGGTCTGCGTGGCTACGTCGCGCCAACGTAGATTCCGCGCTTCCGAGGGCCGCATGCCGGTGTTGGTCATGATGAGTACGAAATTATAGGCCATGGTCCGATACCATGTGCCCAAGGCGTTGCGCGCCTCCTTGATCCAGCCGCGCGCGAAGCTGTGAAGCTTACGGTATTCGGGAGGGGTGAACTCCTCGCGGCGGGCCTTCCCGAGGGGAAGCCGGCCGCGGAAGACCTGGGTGCTGCGGATATAGCTCTTGCCGGCGGCAAAGCCCATGATCGAGCGGAAGGTCGCCATCTCGTCGCGGATGGTGCCGTCGCTGACGCGTCCGCCCGAGCGGCCTTTGCCGTTCTTCTGCCGCCAGATGGGGAAGGCTTTCCACCGGTCCTCCCCGATCTGGGTGATTTGGACGCTGCCGACATAGGGGTCGAGCTGCGTCTTGATGTGGGAGTGCATCACCCGCCAGCGGTGGAAGGTGATCTGGCCGGCCTCGGAGCGCTCCTTCTGGAAGGCCGAGAACTCTTGGGCGACTTGGCCGAAGGTTTTGTTAAATACAGGAATTTCATGTTTAATTCGGAAGCGCAGCTCGGCGTCCTGCTCGAACGCCTTGTCGCGGGCCACGTTGATGTCCGAGGTTTTGAGGGAAAGGGTCTTATAGCGGTCCTCCTTCGGCAGCTTGACCCGGCAGTACCAGTTGCGATGGTCCACGTCGGCGCGGCGGAAGATTGTTAGGCCGCTCTTCAGCACTTCAGCATCAACTTGGGCAGGCATGGGGCTTCCTTTCTGTCCAGATTCTGTCCAGGTTGGGCGCGTAAGTGCTTGATTCGCCATATCTGTCCAGGGTATGTCCAGGAGTATTTTATCATAAATTACATTATATGTCAATATGTTAATTAACTCTAAGTATCACGTAGATGTATTGATAGGCCGCCATGCCTCGCTCCGGAGATGTGTGGAAACGCGGGCGGGTTGTAGCCTAGCCGCCGCCCCCGGGCAACCGCGAAGCCCGCCTCGCTCGCCCGAGCCCGCCGTGCGTGAAACCGCCTTGAGCGCCCTTGAGCCCCTTGAGCCTAGCCCCGGCGGCCGCGGACGGCGTATCATGGGGCAACGAAGAAACTTCTTGCCGTGGGGAGGCGATGGTTCCGGGTTGGGCCGTTCTGGCCTTGTCGCTCGGCTATGTCGGTCTCTTGTTCGCCATCGCCTATTACGGCGACCGGAGAGCGCGCGCGCGCGGGCGGAGCCAGGGCAAGCCCCTCGTCTATGCGCTCTCGCTCGCGGTCTACTGCACCTCCTGGACCTTCTACGGCAGCGTCGGCCTCGCGTCGCGCACCGGCTACGACTTCCTGCCGATCTATCTCGGTCCGATCCTGATGTTCGTCATCGGCCTGCCGCTGCTGCGGCGGATCGTGCGCATCTCGAAAAGCCACAACATCACCTCGATCGCCGATCTGATCGCCGCGCGCTACGGCAAGAGCCAGCTGCTTGCGGCGATCGTCACGGTGATCGCGGTGATCGGCGTCTTGCCCTACATAGCGCTCCAGCTCCAAGCGGTGTCGACCAGCTTCACGGTGCTGATGCGCCATCCGCTGAGCGCGCTGCCGGCGGATGTGGGCGGCCACGCGATCTGGAGCGACACGGCGCTCATCGTGTCTCTCGTGCTCGCGCTCTTCGCCATCCTCTTCGGCACCCGGAACATCAACGCGACCGAGCACAACGAAGGCATGATGCTGGCGATCGCCTTCGAATCGCTCGTCAAGCTCGTGGCCTTCATCTCGGTGGGCGCCTTCGTCACCTGGGGCATGTTCGACGGCTGGAGCGATATCCTGGCCCGCGTGCGCGCGGCACCAGCACTCAGCACCCTCTTCGGCGGCGGGGTGGACGGCGCAACCTGGGTGACCATGACGGGGTTGGCCCTAGCGGCGATCCTCTGCCTGCCGCGGCAGTTCCACGTGGCGGTGGTGGAGAACGTGCACGAGCGGGATCTGCGCAAGGCCGCTTGGCTCTTCCCGCTCTATCTCGTGGCCATCAACATCTTCGTGGTGCCGATCGCCGCGGCCGGCCTTCTCGTCATCGGCCCGGCGGCGGACCATGGCGATATGTTCGTGCTGGCCCTCCCCATGGCCGGCGGGCAGTCGGCGTTGGCGCTTTTCGCCTTCATCGGCGGCCTCTCCGCGGCCACCGCCATGGTCATCGTCGAATCGGTGGCGATCAGCAACATGGTGAGCAACGACCTGGTCATGCCCATCGTGCTGCACCGCCGGCGGCTCGGCCTCTCGGACCGCGAGGACATGGGCAAGGTCATTCTGCAGGTCCGCCGCGTGGCCATCGTGGCTTTCATGCTGCTGGCCTATTGTACCTATCGCCTCTTGGGCGACAGCTACGCGCTTGCCTCGATCGGCCTTTTGAGCTTCGCCGCGGTGGTGCAATTCGCTCCGGCCTTGCTCGGCGGCCTCATCTGGCGCGGCGCCACGCAGAAGGGGGCGATCGCGGGCATCCTCGCGGGCTTCTCGGTTTGGGCATATACCCTTTTCCTGCCCACGCTCATGCAGTCGGGCGCCTTCTCGGGCGAGCTCCTCGCCTCCGGGCCTTTCGGCATTTCGCTCCTGCGCCCGCAGCAGCTTTTCGGCCTGCGCTTCGATCCGCTGACGCACGGCGTGTTCTGGAGCCTGCTCGCCAACGTGACCGCCTATGCGCTGTGCTCGCTCTTGAGCGTGCCCAAGGTGATCGAGCGGCTGCAGGCGAGCGCCTTCGTGGATGCCGATCCCGGCGCCGGTCAGCCGGGCCTGCGGCAGTGGCACGGCTCGGTCCGCGTTTCGGAGCTGGCGATGGTGGCCGCGAGCTATCTCGGGCCGGAGCGGGCCCAGCGCTCCTTCGAGGATTTCGCGGCCCTGCGCGGCACACCGCTTGCGCATGACGCCGAGGCGGACTTCGCTCTCGTCCGCCACACCGAGCGGCTGCTCGCGAGCGCCATCGGCGCCTCCTCGGCCCGCCTCGTCATGGCCCTCACGCTCGAGCGCAACAACCTGAGCGCCGACGACGCGATGCGGCTGCTCGACGATGCGACGGCCGCCATCCAGTATAATCGCGACCTTCTGCAATCGACGCTCGAGAACGTGCGCCAGGGCATTAGCGTGTTCGACCGCGAGCTCCGTCTCGTCTGCTGGAACCGGCGCTTCCGCGATCTGCTCGAGCTGCCCGCAGCGCTCGGCTCCGTCGGCGTGACACTGCCGGAGATCATGCGCTTCAATGCCGAGCGCGGCGAGTACGGCCCCGGCAACCCGGACGACCTGGTGGCACGGCAGCTCGAGCTCTTCCTCGGCGACGGCGAATCGGTGCTGGAATATCGCCGGCCCAACGGCACGGTGCTCGAGGTCCGCCGCAGCCCGATGCCTGGCGGCGGCTATGTCACCACCTATTCCGACATCACCGAGCATGTCCGCGTCGCCGCCCAGCTCGCCGCCGCGAACGAGTATCTCGAAGAGCGCGTGCGCGAGCGCACGGCCGAGCTCACGACGCTCAACGCCGAGCTCGACCGCGCCAGGATCACCGCCGAGGAGGCGAACCTCGGCAAGACCCGCTTCGTCGCGGCGGCGAGCCACGACCTGCTCCAGCCGCTCAATGCCGCCCGGCTCTACGTCTCGAGTCTCGTCGAGCGGCATGCGCGCGGCGCAAGCAGCCTGAGCCTGCCGGACGGCGAACTCGTGCGCAAGATCGACGCCTCGCTCGGCTCGGTCGAGGAGCTGCTCGGCATGCTGCTCGACATCTCGAAGCTCGATGCCGGCGGCATGACGCCCGAGTGGAGCGACTTTGCTCTCGGCGAGCTGTTCGCGGCACTCAGGCTCGAGTTCGCCCCCCTCGCGGAGAAAAAGGGGCTCGACCTGCGCATCGTGCCCACCTGCCTCGCGGTGAGGAGCGACCGGCACCTTCTTCATCGCGTGCTGCAGAATCTGCTCTCCAATGCCGTTCGCTATACCGCGCGCGGCAAGGTGCTGATGGGTGCCCGCCGCATCGGCGCCTCGCTCCTGATCCAGGTGTGGGATACCGGCTGCGGCATCCCGGAGGACAAGCACCCCCTCGTCTTCAAGGAGTTCCAACGCTTCGCCAAAGGCCCGGGCACCGAGCACGGGCTCGGCCTCGGCCTCTCGATCGTGGAGCGCATCAGCCGCATCCTCGACCATCCGGTGAGCTTTCGCTCCAAGGCCGGCCGCGGCACCGTTTTCACGCTCGCCGTGCCGCGCGGCACCGCACCCGTGCTGGCACTCTCCCCTGTTTTCGAGGCGACGCGGCCGATGCCGACGGGCGAGCGGCTCGCCGTACTTTGCATCGACAACGAGCCGCGCGCGCTCGATGGCCTCACCTCGCTGCTCGAGGGGTGGTCGTACCGCCTGCGCTCCGCCAGCGGGCTGGGTGCTGCGCTGGCCCTCGACGCTCCGGGTGCGGCCCCACCGGACCTCCTCATCGTCGATTACCATCTCGACGGCGGGGGCGACGGCATCGCCTGCATCGAGGCATTGCGCCGCCACTATCGCGCCGAGGTTCCCGCCATCCTGATCAGCGCGGACCGCTCGGAAGCGGTGGCCGCCCGCGCCCAGTCGCTCGCGCTGCCGCTCCTCAAGAAGCCGCTCAAGCCCGCGGCCCTCCGCGCCGTCATCATGCGCCTGATCGCGGCGCGGCAGGCGGCCGAGTAGGCGCCTCAGCCGACGCCGCCGCTGTTCGGAGCAAAGCCCGGCAACTCGGCACCGGAGAGGCCCACGTCCTCGGCAAGGCGCTTGGCCAGGATGACGGCCTGGGTGCGGTTGTCGACCTTGAGCTTTTGCAGGATGGCGGAGACATGGGCCTTGACCGTCGCCTCGGACACGCCGATCGCGTGGGCGATTTGCTTGTTCAGCAAGCCCTCGCTGAGCAGCATCAGCACGCGAACCTGCTGGGGGGTCAGGCTGGCGAGGCGGGAAGCGAGCTCGGCATCGGCCTCAGCGGCGCGTCCCCGCACCCCAAGTGCGGGCGGCAGCCAGCTCTCGCCGGCGAGAAGCGCGATCAGTGCCGTGCCGATGTCGGCGGCGGTCGCCGACTTCGGGATGTAGCCGGCGGCTCCCAAATCGAGCGCCCGGCGAACCACCCGGGGTGAATCGTTGGCCGAGATGATGGCGACGGGTACCGCCGGGAATTGCGCGCGCAAGAAGAGCAAGCCCGAGAAACCCGAACTGCCGGGCATGTTGAGATCGAGCAGCACGAGATCCGTATCGGGCGAGGCCTCGAGCTGGGCGCGCAGACTATCGAATGACTCCGCCTCCGCGATCTCGGCATTGGGCAGCAGCTGCGCGATGGTAAGCCTGAGGGCGTCGCGAAACAGCGGGTGATCGTCCGCGACGACGAGGCGGCAATGGCTCATCGGGCCTGCATTCTCGGCGATAGGAAATCTCCGATGGCGAGCCATGACGGGCGGGTGCTCCCTCTCTGCTCAGTGTTGCGGTCCAGAGCCTCGGGCCCCGGTGCTGGTGCCGGGGCGGCAACGCCCAGTGTTGGTCGGGCCCGTGCGCTGGCTCGCTTTAGCCGAAAGTCGAATATCGACGGCCTTGCCGCGATGCTAGCATCGGTGCTCGACTTGAGTGTAGTGGCATTTGATTTTATTACCGTTTTTGATGAGTTGCGGGTAGTGTCAGTGAGGGGGCGGACCATCGGCGGAGGCGCCGTCACGGGGACCGGACACCACGGCGAAAGCGGTGCCGTTGCGCGCGCATCGGCGGCACTAGCTCGACTCAAGCGCGAAATGGGCCTGCGGGGGAAGGCTTGCGGCCTGCCGGCAACGATCCGGGGCCGTGGTCTCTCCCGGGCATAAACAAGCAAGCGCATGACAAGAACAGTGGTCACACACCAACGACCGTAATGGAGGAACACCAATGGAAGGCAAATTTGGCAATCCGGCTCCGCTCGGGCTGATCGGATTCGCTTCGACCACATGGCTGCTCAGCATGATCAATGCGGGCTGGTTCGATGCGAAAAGCCTACCCATTGTCCTGGCCATGGCGCTGGCCTTTGGCGGCGGCGCGCAGTTCGTGGCCGGCATTCTCGCCTATATCCGGGGCAATACCTTCGCGACCGTGGCATTCATGAGTTACGGCGCCTTCTGGTTTACCTTCGTGGCCTTCGTCAAGGTCTTCGGCGGCGGAGTGCCGGCCCCGTTCGTCGGCTGGTACCTCTTCGTTTGGGGCGTGTTCACCTTCTACATGTGGATCGCGACCTTCCGCCACAACATGGCGCTGCAGCTTGTATTCCTGACCTTGTGGATCACCTTCTTCCTGCTCGCCCTCGGGGACTGGTTCGGTCTCGGCGCGATGCACATGCTCGGCGGCTACATGGGGCTGATCTGCGCCTGCGTCGCGGCCTATCTCTCGGCCGCGGAGATCATCAACGGCGATTACGGTCGCACGATCCTTCCGGTCGGGCCGTTCGGCAAGTGATCGCCCGGAGCGGGTAACGCGAAGGCGGCGTCCCTTGGGAAATCGCGGTGCGCGGGCCGGACGGCGCGAGCACCCGGCGATCTTTCCGAGGGCGTCGCCCGAGTTCGATATCGAGACCTAGAGCCGCGGCTTCACGGTTCTCACCCGGTCCCGGGGCGGCTTCCCCCGCCTTGGCGACTCGTGTTAGGACTCGTGTAAGGACGCCACGCGTTCGAACGACGCTGCTCACGCAGGGAGGGATTTTCTATGGCAGACAAAACTCCAGCGAAGGAATACACCGAGGTCAGCGAAGCGCAGATCGCGGTGCATTGGAAGGAAGAAGAGTTTTTCCGTCCGCCGCAGAAATTCGTCGAACAGGCGAATATGAAGGACAAGAACGTCCGCGAGCGGTTCGGTCCGAAGAATTTCCCCGACTGCTACAAGGAATACGCGGATATGCTGAGCTGGTTCGAGCCGTATCACACGGTCCTCGACACGAGCAATCCGCCCTTCTGGAAATGGTTTGTGGGCGGAAAAATCAACGCGAGCTACAACTGCATCGATCGCCACCTCGCGCAGTATCGCAACAAGGCGGCGCTCCTCTTCGTCGGCGAACCCGAAGATGAGGCACCGATCGCGCTGACGTATCAGGAGCTCTTTGTCCAGGTGAATGAGATGGCGGCGATGCTCCGCGACTTTTGCGGACTCAAAGCGGGCGACCGCGTGACCCTCCATCTGCCCATGACGCTTGAGCTGCCCATCACGATGCTCGCCTGTGCGCGACTCGGCGTCATTCACTCGCAGGTGTTCGGCGGGTTCTCCGGTCAGGCGTGCGGCACGCGCATCCAGGACTCGGGCAGTCACATTCTCATCTCAATGGACGCCTACTGGCGCGCGGGCAAGCTCGGCGACCACAAAGTGAATGCGGACATCGCGGTGGAAACCGCGAAGGAGATGGGGCAACATGTGGACAAGGTCCTGATCTGGCAGCGTTACCCCGGCAAGTACAGTTCGCCGACGCCGATGGTCAAGGGACGCGATTTCATTGTCAACGAGGTCTTGAAGAAGTACCAAGGCGCGCGCGTTGACCCCGTGCCGATGGACGCCGAAGCGCCGTTGTTCCTGATGTACACCAGCGGCAGCACCGGCAAGCCGAAGGGCTGCCAACACCGCACCGGCGGCTACCTCGCCTACGTCGCCGGCACCTCCAAATACATCCAGGACATTCATCCGACCGACACTTACTGGTGCATGGCGGACATCGGCTGGATCACCGGGCACTCGTATATCGTCTACGGTCCGCTCGCCATCGCGGCGACGAGCGTCGTATTCGAAGGCGTTCCCACGCATCCCGACGCGGGGCGTCCGTGGAGAATCGCCGAGCGCCTCGGCGTCAATATCTTCCACACCTCGCCGACCGCGATCCGCGCGCTCAGGAAAGCGGGGGCCGAGGAGCCGAGAAAATACAACCACCACTTCAAGCACATGACGACCGTGGGCGAGCCCATCGAGCCGGACGTGTGGCGCTGGTACTACCACGAGGTCGGCAAAGGCGAAGCCGTCATCGTGGATACGTGGTGGCAAACCGAGAACGGCGGCTTCCTTTGCAGCACGGTGCCCGCCGTTGATGCGATGAAACCCGGCAGCGCCGGACCGGGCGTGCCGGGCATCTACCCGATCATCTACGACGAAAACGGCGAAGAGGTTGCCGCGGGTTCCGGTCGAGCGGGCAACATCTGCATCCGTAATCCATGGCCCGGGATCATGCAGACGATCTGGGGCGAATCCGAGCGCTTCGTTGCTCAGTATTACACACGCTACTGCAAGAATCGGAAGAGCAAGGACTGGCGCGATTGGCCGTATCTGGCGGGCGACGGCGCGTTGCTCGCGGCGGATGGCTATTTCCGCATCTTGGGCCGCATCGACGATGTCATCAACGTCGCGGGCCATCGCCTCGGTACGAAGGAGATCGAATCCGCGTGCTTGACGGTGCCTGAGGTCGCCGAAGCCGCCGTGGTCCCGGTCGTGGACGAAATCAGGGGGCGCTTGCCCGAGATTTACGTCTCCCTCAAGCCGGGCCACGAAGGCACGCCCGATGTCGTCGACCGCATCATCAAGGCCAACGAGGACATCATCGGCCGCTTCGCGCGACCGAAGCACGTCTACGTCGTGCACGATATGCCCAAGACCCGGTCGGGCAAGATCATGCGCCGCGTGCTCGCCTCCATCTCCAACCGGCGCGACGTGGGCGATGTGACGACGCTGGCGAACCCGACCGTCGTCGAGGAAATCCGCGAGATGGTCCAAGGCAAGGAGACGGTCGTCACAACCGAAGCGGTGCCCGAAGACATCGCCAAGTTCGGACAGAACGAATGATGCCGTCCGCGAGGCGCTGCCGGGCATAGCAGCAAAGAGTCCCGCCGTGCGCCCTGATTGTCGCAGAGGCAGCGCTTTGCCTCCTCCTTGACCACCGATGCGGGGCTCTAGGTCATCCCACAGCGGGCGCTACGGGCCGGCGGCGCACCGCCGCCGGTCCCTCCCCCAGCCCTAAGGCGTTGCTCCTTCCGTCGGCATGATGGGAGGGCCGGGCAAACCCCGCGGTCTCTTTTTTCGCGCTCGAGATAAGTGCTGCCGCTTGCGGCTGATCGGCTATGCTCGGCGGCGCCATGTCCGACTGCCCGCGCCGCCGAGCGACGACCCCAGCGCCCTTGCGGCCGCGGCTCGCTACATTCGGCTATCTCGGCTTCGTCGTGCTGTGCTGGGCCTTCAATTGGCTCGTCATGAAGCTGGTCCTGCCGGATATCGGCCCCTTTTCCTTTGCCGCCTTGCGACTGGTGGGCGCGGCCGCGACGATCGGGCTCGTGCTTGCGCTCAAGGGCGAGCGCCTCCGCCCTGCCACGGGCGAAGTGTGGCCGCTTGCCTGGACCGGGTTCCTCCAGATCGGCTGCCTCTTCTCCCTCAACATGCTCGGCCTGCAGTTCGTGCTGCCGGGGCGTGCCTCGGTGCTCGTTTATACCATGCCGCTTTGGGCCATCGTCTTCGGCGTCTGGCTCGCGCGCGAACGGCCGGGACGACGCAAGCTCTTGGGCGGCCTCGTCGGCTTACTCGGCCTCGTTATCTTCTTCGATCCGCGCCTCGTCGATTGGCACGATGCGCGGGTGCTCTTCGGCAACGCCATGCTGCTCCTCTCGGCGCTTCTGTGGGCGCTCGGTGCTGTGCTCTATCGCCGCCGGCGCTGGCAGAGCCAATTCTGGCCCCAGATCCTCTGGCAGCTCTCGGGTGCTGCGGTGCCGGTGAGCATCATCGCGTTCGTGCTCGAGAACGGCCGGCCGATCCGCTGGACGGCCGTTCTCATCGCCGCTCTCGTCTATAATTGGCTGATCGGCACCGGGCTTGCCTATTGGTGCTGGGCCAAGGTGCTGACGGAGGTGTCGGCGGCCACCGCCGGACAGGCCGTCATGCTGGTGCCGGTCCTCGCCTTCCTGCTCTCGGCGGTCCTCTTCGGCGAGGCCGTGACGCCTCAGGTGCTGGTGAGCGTCGGCCTCATCCTTCTCGGCGTCGTGCTCACCTTGCGGGCGTCCGTCCGGGGGCGGCATTAGGCAGTGCTCCCCGGCTTGGCAGCAATTGCGGGAGATTTGTCGTTGCGCGCCGGAGGCACCCATGGGAAAGAGGCGGCTCGCGGTGTGGGCGCATAGCCGCCATGAGTTGACTTGAGGGCTGGACCTTTCCAGCTAAAGCGGCACCGTGCGGGCGAGAGAGCCGACTTCCGGCAGAGGGGCCCTCCACGGAGCAGAGGGGCAATAAGCGGGGTCCGGTCCATGTCCTTCGTCGCCAGATTGGCCCACGGCCGCGTGCACTACGGTTGGATCGTGCTCGGGGTGACGTTCCTCACGCTCCTGATCGCGGCGGCCACGCGCGCCACCCCCGGCGTATTCATCGTCCCCTTTGAGCAGGAATTCGGCTGGTCGCGCGCGATGATCTCCTCCGCGGTCTCGATCAACCTCGTGCTCTACGGGCTGATGGGGCCGTTCGCGGCGGCTCTCGTCGAGCATTTGGGCGCGCGGCGCACCATGCTCTTCGCAGTCGGCCTCGTCGCCGCCGGTGTCGCGCTGACGACGCTGATGACGCAATCCTGGCAGCTCCTCCTCTTGTGGGGCTTCGTGGTCGGTAGCGGCACGGGCATGACGGCATTGGCGCTCGGCGCCACGGTCGTCAACCGCTGGTTCACCCATCGCCGCGGATTTGCCATGGGTATCTTGACCGCGAGCAATGCCACGGGCCAGCTCATCTTCCTGCCAGCGCTCGCCAAGCTCGTCGAGGACCACGGCTGGCGCTTCGCGGCACTCTGCGTGGTGGGGCTGGGGGTCCTGCTCCTCCCGGTCATCGCTCTACTCATGCGCAACCACCCGCACCAACTCGGCATCAATCGCTTGGGCGAGCCCGGGGTGGCCGAGGCGCCACGAAGGGCCGCGGGAAACCCGGCGGGGTTGGCGCTCTCCACGCTCTTCCTCGCCATGCGCTCGCGCGACTTCTGGCTGCTCTTCGGCAGTTTCTTCATCTGCGGCCTCAGCACCAACGGGCTCATCGGCACGCACCTCATCCCGGCGTGCTTCGACCATGGCATTCCGGAGGTGAGGGCGGCGGGGCTGCTCGCCGCGATCGGCGCCTTCGACTTCGTGGGCACGCTTCTTTCGGGATGGCTCTCCGACCGTTGGAACAACCGGATGCTGCTGTTCTGGTACTACGGCCTGCGCGGGCTTTCGCTCCTCTATCTGCCGTTTTCCTTCGACATCTCGTTCTACGGACTCTCGCTCTTCGCCATATTCTACGGTCTCGACTGGGTGGCGACCGTGCCGCCGACGGTGCGGCTCACCGCGGATGCCTTCGGGCGCGAGCGCGCAAGCGTGGTCTTCGGCTGGGTCTTCTGCGGCCACCAGTTGGGTGCCGCCACCGCCGCTTTCGGCGCCGGTCTCATCCGCACCGATCTCGGCGATTATCTCCTCGCCTTCGTCATTGCCGGCGCATTCTGCCTCTTGGCCTCGCTCATGGTGCTCGGCGTTGGCAGCAGGAGACGCGGCAAATTGACGCCCGCCACGGCACCCTCCGCCGCGTAGCTCCCGTAGCGTCCGGGCGCGCCCTTCCCTCCGCCGCCTCAATCGGCCGCGCGCGCCTCCTTGGGCAGCGGCACCACGCCGTCCGCGATCAGGCGCTCGATCGCCTCGCCGCTGAAGCCCGCCTCAGCAAGCACGCTGCGGCTCGCCTCGCCGAGCGCCGGCGGCAGCCGGCGGAGGCACCCCGGCGTGCGCGAGAGCTTGACCGGCATGCCGGTGCCGCGATAGCCGTCGGCCTCGATGACCATTTCGCGGTGCCGCGTGTGCGGATGGCCGAGCGCATCGGGAACATCGCGCACCGGTCCGCAGGGCACGCCTTCGGCGAGGAGCTGCTCGGCGAGCGCCTCGCCGTCGAGCTTCGCGAGCGCCGCCTCGAGCTCGGCGCGCAGTGCTGCGCGATTGGCGGTGCGCTCCTTGTTGGTGCCGAAGCGCGGATCAAGCGCGAGTTCGGGCCGGCCGAGAGCCGCGGCGACGCGCGCGAACTGGCGGTCGTTGCCGACGGCGAGGAAGATCGCCTTGGTCCTGGTCGCAAAAGCGTCGTAGGGCGCGATGTTGGGATGGGCATTGCCCGTGCGCTGCGGCGTCTTGCCGGAGAGGAAAAAATTCGCCGCGTGCGGATGCAGGAGCGCGATCGCGCTGTCGTAAAGCGCCACCTCGACGAACTGCCCGCGCCCCGAGCGCTCGCGCTCGGCGAGCGCCATGAGGATGCCGACCGCGGCATAGAGCCCGGTGCCGAGATCGACGATCGGCGTGCCGAGCCGAAGCGGCATCTGGTCCGCTTCGCCGTTGATGCTCATGAGGCCCGCCATCGCCTGGATGACAGCGTCGTAGCCGGGCCGGCCGCCGAGCGGCCCGTCAGCCCCGAAACCCGAGACGCGGCAGTGGATGAGCCGGGGAAAGCGCTCCGCGAGCGCCGCCGCATAGCCGAGCCCCCACTTCTCCATGGTGCCGGTCTTGAAGTTCTCGACCAGCACGTCCGCACCCTCGAGAAGGGCGAGGAGAACCCGGCGCCCTTCGGGACGATTGAGGTCGAGCACGATGCCGCGCTTGTTGCGATTCACGCCGATGAAGTAGGAGGCCGTATCGTCCTTGAATGGCGGGCCCCAGCCGCGCGTCTCGTCGCCCGCGGGCGGCTCGAGCTTGATCACGTCGGCGCCGTGGTCGCCTAGGATTTGCGTGCAATAGGGCCCGCCCAGAACCCGGGTGAGATCGATCACCTTGAGGCCGGAAAGAGCTCCCGTTGTCGTCTTGGTCATTTCACACCTTCTGCGGTCGAGCATTCGGTTCGATCGGACGCTTGGGCCGAACGCGCACGCGGCGCACCGCCGGGCCCGGCAACAACGCCAGGGGCTCACAGTCGCATAAGCGCTCCGCCTCCGCCACACCGGCCTCCTGCTCCGGCAGCGCCCATCGCCGAGCAATGGGCAGATTTTCCGCCTATGGCCAGCAATAGTCTTCCGCGACGCAAGAGGCCATGCAAAATGAGCGAAAGAATCCTAAATAAATCTCCCTTGATTTCGCGGGGAATTATGTATTGACTATGCACTTACTGTCTTGAGGACGCCCAAGGCCTAGGATTTCACCACCGCAGGAATGGAAACTATGACCAATCATACAACCCCCGAGCAGTTGATGGAGGCGACCGTCAACGTCGTCCGGGCATATGTCTCCAATAACCGGCTCGACTCCGCCGAATTGCCTGCCGTCATACGCCAAGTCCACGACTGCTTCCGGGGTCTTGGCGAGGAGCAGACGGCCGCGGGTAAGGCCGAGCCCCATGTGCCGATCAAGAAGTCGGTCACCCGGAACTACCTCGTTTGCCTCGAGTGCGGCATGCGCCTCAAGATGCTCAAGCGCCATATGGGCTCGGCACATCAGATGAGCCTTGCCGACTATCGTTCCAAATGGGGTCTGTCGCCGAGCTATCCGGTCGTCGCTCCAAGTTACGCCGAGACGCGCTCGGCGCTCGCCAAGCAGATCGGCCTCGGCACGCGCAACCGGCGCAAGAGCGGCCGGCGCAAGAGGGGCTGAGCCCGCTCAGTACCGACTTTCGCGGGTCGCCTTGCGGCGACCCGCGAGGCGCAAGGCTCTGCAATGAGATCCGAGGCCGCGCGCGACGCCGGCGCGTCGAGCACGCGCGTTGACGCAACCCTACCCCGTCTTGGCGGCGATCTCCCTCGGCAGCGACCGGGACGGCCCGCCACAGGAGGCGTCGGGGTGCTGCGTCATCGCCGTTGCGCGCGATGGTATGTTATAATATAACATATAGGGCGGAACCGGCAGACGCGAGGAGCGGCCGGGTCGGTTTTGCGGGACGATCCTTCGAGGAGCGGAACCATGCGTCACTTCCTCATCGCTGCATTGGTCGGCTGGGCGCTCGGCGCGGCTTGGGCTCATGCCGGACCTATCGACATCGTGGCGGCCGAGAACTTCTACGGCGACGTGGCGGAGCAGATCGGCGGCCCGGAAGTACATGTCACGAGCATTCTGACCAATCCGGATGAGGACCCACATCTCTTCGAGGCCAACCCGTCGACGGCCCGCCAGCTTGCCGATGCCAAGCTTGTCATCTACAGCGGGGCCGGTTACGACACCTGGGCCGACAAGCTGCTGGCCGCCTCGAAAGCCCCGGGTCGCCAGGTCATCGATGTCGCCAAGCTTGTCCATCGCAAGGCCGGAGACAATCCGCACATCTGGTACGACCCGCCGACGATGCCGGCGCTCGCCAAGCATCTCGCCGACACATTGTCGGGGCTCGACCCCTCCCATCGCCAGGACTACGCCAAGCGCCTGGCACTCTTCGCGGAGACGATGAAGAGGATGGACGCCAGGGTCTCCGAGCTCCGCCGCAAGTACGCCGGAACGGTGGTGACGGCGACCGAGCCCGTGTTCGGCTACATGGCCGATGCGCTGGGCCTCAAGATGCGCAACGACCGCTTTCAGCTCGCGGTCATGAACGACACCGAGCCCAGTGCCGGCGAGATCGCCGCCTTCGAAAAGGACTTGCGCTCGCGAACCGTCAAGGTTCTCTTCTACAATAGCCAGACGAGCGAGGCCTTGACCGAGCGGATGCGCGGCATCGCGAAAGAGGCCGGCGTGCCGATCGTCGGCGTCACCGAGACGGAGCCCCCGGGAAAGAGATACCAGGAATGGATGATGTCGCAGCTCGATGCTCTCGACCAGGCGCTCGCGGGCAAGTAGCCGCCCGGGTGATCGAGCTCGACCGCGTCACCCTCGCGCGCGGCGGGCGCAATGTGCTCGCGGACGTGAGTTTCGCCATAGCGCAGGGCGAGTTCGTCGGCGTCTTCGGCCCCAACGGCTCCGGCAAGACCACGCTGCTCCAGGCCATCCTCGGCCTGATTCGGCCACAGCAGGGCGTGCTCAACACCTTGGGCCACGTGGCGCGGCGCGGCACTGCCGCCGCCGGCTATCTGCCGCAGCAGCGTAGCCCGGTCGCGGATCTGCGGCTCCGCGGTTGGGATTTCGTGGCGAGCGCCTGGCATGGCGAGCGCTGGGGCCTGCCGCTCCTCGGTGCGGCTGGACGGCGCGAGGTCCACGCCGCGGTCGAGCTCGTCGGCGCCGCGGCGCTCGCCGAACGGCCGCTCTCTGAGCTCTCGGGCGGCGAGCTGCAGCGCCTCCTGCTGGCCCAGTCGCTGCTCGGCAAGCCGAAGCTCCTCCTGCTCGACGAGCCGCTCATCAGCCTCGACCCCCATTTCCAGCAGGCGGTGGTCGAGCTGGTGAAGCGGATTCAGTCGACACTCGGCATCACGGTGCTGTTCACCGCCCACGACATCAACCCGCTGCTCGGCGCCATGGACCGCGTGCTCTACCTGGGCCACGGCCAAGCCGCGCTCGGCACGGTCGAGGAGGTCATCAACGGGGAAGTGCTTTCCCGGCTCTACAGCACGCCGATCGAAGTCCTCCATGTGAAGGACCGCATCCTCGTCGTCTCGGGGCATGGCCCGGTCGAGACCCATGCTCATCTCCACGATGTTTGAGTATGACTTCATGCGCACCGCGTTTGCGGCCGGCGGGGTCGTGGCCGTGGTCGCGGGTGCGGTGGGATTCTTCCTGGTGATGCGCAACCTCGCGTTCGCGGGTCACGCGCTGTCCCACGTCGGCTTCGCGGGTGCCACGGGCTCGGTGCTCATCGGACTGGCGCCCTTCTGGGGGCTGCTCGCCTTCACGCTCGCGGCGGGCATCGTGATGGGCCTGCTCGGCGAGCGCGTGCGCGGCCGCGACACTGCCGTCGGCATCATCCTCACGCTGGCGCTCGGCCTAGGCGTGCTGTTCCTCTATCTCTACACCACCCATGCGACCCAGGCGACGGCACTCCTCTTCGGCAACCTGCTCGGCGTGAGCGCCGACATGCTGTGGGACATGGTCGCCCTCGGCGCGCTCAGCCTCGCGGGCTTGGCGGCCATCTCGCGGCCGCTGCTCTTCGCCACCTTGGAGCCCGAGCTCGCCGCGGCCAAAGGCGTCTCGCTGCGCCTAGTCTCCGTGCTCTTTCTCATCATCGTCGCCGTGGCCGTCGCCGAGGCCGCCCAGGTCGTGGGCGTTCTTCTCGTCTTTGCGCTCATGGTAGGCCCGGCTGCCGCGGCACTTCGTCTCACCTCGCGTCTCGGCCGCGGGGTGGCGCTCGCAGCCCTCCTCGGCCTCGGCGAGACCTGGCTCGGTATTGCGCTTGCCTATGTCACCGACTGGCCGCCGAGCTTCTGGATCGTCCTCTTGAGCTGCTCGGTCTATTTTCTCAGCCTGGCGCGCCCCACCTCGGCCCGGCTCGTTCCCGCCACCAACTGAACCGGCACATCGTGCCGCGAGCGGCATTCCTCGCGCGGGCTACGCTCGCCCTCGCCCGCCTCAGAGTGCGGCGAGCTTGGCGTTCAGGAGATCGGTGATCAGCATGTGCGAGGGATAGTGCGAGATGGAGAAGGGCGGCTTGGCCGTCGCGATCACCGATTGCGGCGTCACGCCGCAGGCCCAGAAGACCGGCAGCTCGTCCTCGCGTACCGCCACCGTGTCGCCGTAATCCGGCTTGGCGATGTCCTTGATGCCGATCATCTCCGGCAAGCCCAAATGCACGGGCGCGCCATGCACGGTCGGGAAGCGCGAGGTGATCTGCACGGCGCGGATCGCCTCGGCCGGGGTGAAGGGCCGCATGGAGACCACCAGCTTGCCGTGGAAGCGCTCGGTGCGCTCCGTGTCGAGGCTGGTGCGGAACATCGATACCGTGACGCCTTGCTCGAGGTGACGCAGGCGGAGACCCGCGTCCAAGAGCGCCTGCTCGAAAGAGAACGAGCAGCCGAGCACGAAGGCAACCAGATCGTCGCGCCACCACTTCATGAGATCGGTCGGGCTGTCGACCTCTTTGCCGTCGCGGAAGACGCGATAGCGCGGCACGTCGGTGCGGATGTCGATGTCGCGGCCGAGCGTGGGCAAGAAGGGGTCGCCCGGCTTGCCCACGGCGAGAACGGGGCAGGGCTTCGGGTTTTGCAGGCAGAAGCGCAGGAACTCGTCGGCCCAGTCGGCCGGCAAGATCGCGACATTGCCCTGCACCATGCCGGGTGCCAGGCCCGAGGTCTGGCCGCGGTACTCGCCGCGTCGGATGCGCGCGCGTACCGCCGCGGCCGAGACGTCGGAAGCCTGCGTCGCTCGCTCGTCGAATGCGATGCTCATGAAAGCCGCTCCTTGATTGCCCTGGCCCGCCGCATCGCACGCGGCGGCATGGCCTCAATAGACGCCACCCGGTCCCGCCTTGCCGGCCTCGCCGCGCATTTGGGCCACCACCTCCTTGCCGAATTGCGCGAGGATGCGGTTGTCGCTCAACACCGTCACGAGATCGAAGCCTTTCGCGATCATCGCCTTGGCATAAGCCACGCTTCCCGTGTGGATGCCGGCCTTGATCTTGTGGCGCTTGCTCGCGGCCAGGATGAGGTCGATGAGGGCCACGATCTTCGCATCGGTCTGATCCAGGCCGCCCTTGCCGCCGTGGGAAAGCGAGAGGTCGTTGGGCCCGATGTAAAGTCCGTCGAGGCCAGGCGTGCTGCAGATCTCGTCCAGATGCTTGACCCCGTCCGCGGTCTCGATCATGGCCAAGGCGACGATCGTCTCGTCGGACTTGCTTTGATAGTCGCTGCCGCCATAGATGAGGCCGCGGATCGGGCCCGCGCTGCGGTATCCGCGAGGCGGATAGCGGCAGGCGCCCACGAAGCGCTCGGCCTCCTTGCGGTCGTTGATCATCGGGCAAATGACGCCGTAGGCGCCGGCGTCGAGACACTTCATGATGATGGCCGGGTCGTTCCACGGCACGCGCACGAGCGGCATGACGCTGGTCGTCGAGATCGCCTGCATCATCAAGACCGCGGTCTGGTAGTCGATGAGACCGTGCTGCAGGTCGATGACGAGCGAATCCCATCCGAGCGTCGCCATGACCTCGGCGGAAAAGCTGTTCGGAATGCCGAGCCAGCCGTTGACCACCGCACCGCCCTTGTTCCAGATCGTGCGCAGGTTGTTGGGCCTCATCGCCTCTCCCCCTCCCATGCCGTCTGCGCGCGATCATGGCGCCTCGCCCGCGCTACCGCAAGCGTGATCGCCGCCGCCGCCGCTCCGGGGGCCACCGATAAATAGGCTTGAAAACGCTCGATAATTTCCCCGCCGGCGTCGGCCGAGCCCGAGCGGCCCCAAGGCCCCTTCGCCTCCGCTCGCACAAAGGGAACGAGGCGGCCGCAGCAAGGCCCTTGCCGCCCGCCGCGCGGACTGGTCTTCTTGGCGCTCTCCACGGACGTGCAAGGGCGAGGCGCTGCGGCACGGCCGTCATTCGGCGAGGGCCCATAGGTGGCAGGCGGCGTGAAACTGAAGCGGAATTCCGAGCTCTCGGTCGGCATCGCACTCGGCAGCGGCGTCGCGCGCGGCTGGGCGCACATCGGCGTCCTCAACGCGCTCGACCGCGTCGGCATCAAGCCCGATATCGTCTGCGGCACCTCGATCGGCGCGCTCATCGGCGGGGTCTATGTCGCCGGCCGGCTCGAGGGGCTGGAGGCATGGGCGCGCGGGCTCAACAGGCTCCGCGTCACTCGCCTGCTGGACTTCCAGATCGGTCGCGGCGGCCTGATCGCCGGACGCCGCATCATGCAGGTCTTCAATGAAGAGCTCCACGACCTGACGATCGAAAATCTGCCCCTGCCGTTCGCTTGCGTCTCGACCGACCTCGAGACCGGGCATGAGGTCTGGCTGCAAAAGGGCAATCTCATGGACGCCATCCGCGCCTCCTACGCGCTCCCCGGCGTCTTCCCGGCCGTCAAGCTCGAGGGCCGCTGGCTCATCGACGGCGCGCTCGTCAACCCGATCCCGGTCTCGATGTGCCGCGCGCTCGGCGCGCATCTCGTCATCGCCGTGGACGTGAATGCGGACACCTTCGGGACGGCCAGGCTGCGTGCCGCGCGCGAGATCGAGGCCGCCGACGAGCGCGCGATCGTGAGGCGGATCAGGAATCTTCCCGGCGCGGAGCTCGCCCGCCAGCTTTTCAGCCACCGCACCGACGAGCCGAGCATGCTCAATGTGATGGCGCGCTCGCTGCAAATCGTCCAGGACCGCGTTAGCCGCTCGCGGCTCGCAAGCGATCCGCCCGACGTGACGATCATACCCAGGCTCGGCGCGATCGGCGTCCTGCAGTTCGATCGCGCGAGCGAGATCATCCGGGCGGGCGAGGAGGCGGTCGAGCGCGCGATCCCGCATCTCGAGGAGGCGCTCCAGCGGCTCGAGCTCGGGAAATAGGCACGTGCTCATCGCCGCCCGCGCCGGCCTCTCGGACGAGGAGGACCTTGCCGAGGAATTGTCGCGTTCGCTCGCTCTCGCGGGCGGCGAGGAATATTGTGCGGGCCCGCAGCCCGGCGGTTTGACAATGGCGGAAGAACTCTCGATTCTTCGTCAAGACGATCCCCGTGCTCAGAGGCAAGCTTGCGATCATTTTCCATCATTGCGGCCGTCTTCGTGCTTATCGCGGCTGCACTTGCCGGAGGATCGGCCGTGCGGGCGGCGGATGCGAGCCTCGAGCGCCTTGAGCGGCCCATCTGCGGCGAGCGGAAGAGCTGTCAAATCTTCAAGCTCTGGCCGGCCGGACGATCGCAGGCCGGTGCCGCGCTCGCCGTGGCGGAGGTGCGCCTCGGCCTCGCCGACAAACCCGACGATGCTCCGGAAGACGGCTGCCGCTCGGGCGAGGGCGACAACGACGGCGGGCGCGAATATTGGCTGATCGAGGGTAGCGCAGCGCCGCGCCTCATCCTCTCGCTCTGCAACGACGGCTACGGCTCCTCCGGTCGCGGCCAGGACATCGTCGACATCGGCGACAACCGCATGAGCCGCCTCCAGCTCGGCGGCTCGAACGACCGCTGGCAAGAGAAGCGCACCATCCAGCTCTCGCCGCAGATCTCGCTCCGCGTGGAGCGCTGCGGCTACCGCGCGAGCGTGGCGGGGACGGGAGCGATGAGTTGGATCGAGGTCGCAAACCTCGCGGCGCGCGCGCTCGCCCTCGACAACGCGGTCTTCACCGAGGCCAATCAGCCGGACGATCCCTGCGAGCTCTTGGAGGCGCATAAGGCGCCCGGCCCCGACCCCGGATTTCTCGCCGGCATCGAGGTCCCGATCGCCGAAGGAAACATGGACCCGGCGCACCCTGCCGCGGAATTTCCGGAAGGTGCCGTGCTCGGCGGTTGCGCCGCCAGCTTGCGCGCCGACGGCAGGACGGGCTTTGTCGTCTTCGGAGCCGCCGATCCCGCGCGCACGGCCGAGCTGCGCTTCATGGCACTCGACCCCCGTACGCTCGTCCTTCAGCTCTACGATCCCCGCCCCGACAAATCCACGGCGGCGTCGTGGATCGGCATGGATCATCTCGAGATCTGGACCACGCTCGATACGGAAGGGGTCAATCGCCCCGATCCGGCCAAGCTCGTGCAGATCGGCGTGGGCCTCGACGGGTCGGCCCATGCCGGCATCGGCAAGGCGAAAATGCCGACGATTGCGCGCTGGCAGGCGCGCGACGAGAAGGATCGTCCGGTCACCGTCATGAAGCTTGGCTGGGCGGATGACGACTTCGCGGGCGGCCTTCTCATCGCCTATTCGGAGGCGGAGGGCGGGCGACAGGCGCGCATCTTCGCGACCGCCGAGATCGTCAAGAACCGGCCCCAGTATCTCCCCGACCTCGCCGCGGTCCCCGTCAGTTGTGCTGCCGTCGCCGGGCGCTGGGAGGTGAGCGCGAACCCGGGCGAGCTCGGCGGCTCGGAAAATTAGCGCCCTGGTTTGAAATTCACGACATCACGAATACACGTGTCATTGCGTGGCGCCCGAAGGGCGCCGAAGCAATCCAGAAAGGGTCTCGCACCAGGCGCCCTGGATTGCTTCGCTGCGCTCGCAATGACGACGAACTGAATGCCGATTGAACCTAGTCATGCTGCGGCCTAAGCGCCGGCGCGAAAGCGTTCCTTTCCGCGCGGCAAACAGGTAGGCTCGCCTCGCTTAGAGAGCATGCGCGCACGCTCTCCGGATGGGGGTTCATGTCGGCAACATCCTCAAGACCGGCGCGCCTCGCGCGCGCGGGCTGCCTTCTCGCCGCACTCGCGCTCGTGGGCGGCTGCCGCATCGGCGACGCCGATCCGCCGTTCTTCGAGAGCGAGCAGGCCCAGCACGCGCTCGACGTGCTCAAGGAGAAGATCGGCCACCCCATCCGCGCCCTCGACGTGGAGATCAGCCGCGACAGTTTCTCGATCGAGGCCCAGGACCCGACGCAGCCGACGCATATCGACAAATGGACCTATTCGCGCGATCGCCTAGCGATGCGCGACTACCACTTGGGCGACTGGTACATCAACTGGGAAACCACCTCCGGCCCGACGCCGGTCGAGCTGAATCTGATCAACCCGAGGCTCGAGGAGAATCTCTTCGATCTCGCCGAGGTCGATTTCGCCGCAACGACTCGGCTTTCCCAAGCCGCGATCAAGCGCGCGGCCCTCGAGGATCCGGGCGAGATCGCCAGTATGCGGATTGCGCGGCAGCTCATCCTCATCCCCACGGCACGTAGCGGCGACGTGGCTTGGACGGTCGAGGTCAGGAGCCCGCGCGAGCGCGCGAGCATGACCGCCGACGCGAAAGGCAACATCCGGCGCGTCAATCTCGACGGCACGCTGCGCGCGAAGACGGTGAACATGTATGACGGCGGCAAGCCGCTCGCGGATGCCGTCGCCGAGGTCGCCCGGCTGTGGGGGACGGAGCCGAGCATCAAGATATTCCGCTTCGCCACCTCTTACGTCTGGTTCCTTGCGCGCGACCTCGACGACGCGACGAAGGATCGCTGGTACAACGCCGACCTGAACGGCGTCTCCCAGCCCTTGGGCGAGTTATGGATGCCCAATCCGAAGACTCCGGGCATGCCACGCTACGAGCGATTCGGCATCGACGAGATCGATTGGTCGCGGCTCGCGAAGTTGGAGGCCGCCGCCCGCGAGCGGCTCGAGATGCCCAAAGGCTCGATCTACGCGATCGAGCTTGCCAAGCTTGGGCGCGACTTCGGCCCCTCCTTCGTGCAATGGGAGATCACCCTCGAGGAGCGCGGCGAGAAGGGCTCGGTCGTCTTCGACACGGGCGGGACGGTGAAGCAGGTCCGGCTGCCGCCCAGTCGCCAGCCGCCGACGAACTACCTCGATCCAGCACTCATTGCCCAAGGCATAGCGGCATTGCGCAAGACGCTCGGCGAGCACGCGCGCATCATGCAGCTCGAGTTCAGCGAGAGCGGCCTCGACATCACCGCGGAGGATCCGCGAAAGCCGGGGACACTTGGCGGCTTCTCCTATGAAGAGGGGGAGATCAAGCGCTCACTCGCCGCCCCATCGATGGCGCTTTGGCACAATTTCCAGGGCGATTGGTTCTTCGAAGCGCACGAGCTCGATGATGCCCTCCTCGCCCGCGTGGCCGAGCTCAAAGAGAGGACGCTCGAGCGCCTGAAGCTCGCGGGGGCCAAGGTGGATCGCGTCACCTTCTCCAAGAACAAGGTGATCGATCCCCTGAGCCACCAGCTGCAGGTTACCGTCCGCATCGAGGGCGACGATAACAAGGGCGGGTGGGTCGCCTATGACCGCGAGGGCGAGGTTCTCCACGTCATGACGCCCTGATCGGCGGGCGTGCTGAGCGGGGCCGTCTCCGGCTCCGCTCGCCGCGCGGGCTTCGCGTCAGGATCTCTCGCTGTTGTGCATCAATCCCCTGCGCTGCGGCCGCGCGAAGGCCGGCCTTTGCCAGGAGGGTTGGCCGCGGCCGGGGCGCGGCCGGCCTGCCGGCTCCGCACGCGGCCCGCGCTCGCTACGCGGTCCGCGTTCGGCGCGGACCACGCTCGGCCGGTGGGGCGCATGGAAGGGATGATCCTCCACGACCGATATCGCGCGGCGCGTCAGCTTCTCGATGTCCTTGAGATAGGCGCGCTCGGCACCATCGCAGAAGGAGATCGCGATGCCGTCGGCACCCGCCCGCGCCGTGCGGCCGATGCGGTGGACGTAGCTCTCCGGCACGTTAGGGAGCTCGTAGTTGATGACATGGCTGATGCCGTCGATGTCGATGCCGCGCGCGGCGATGTCGGTGGCGACGAGCACGCGCGTCTGCCCGCTGCGAAAACTTTCGAGCGCGCGCTGGCGGGCGGGCTGCGACTTGTTGCCGTGAATGGCCTCGGCCTGGACGCCGATGCGCTCGAGCTGCTCGGCCACGCGGTTGGCGCCGTGCTTGGTGCGGGTGAAGACGAGCGCGCGGGTGATCGCGGGGTCCTTGAGGAGCTCGGCAAGGAGGGCGCGCTTGCGGGCGGCATCGACGAAGAGCACGCGCTGCTCGACCTGCTCCACGGTCGAAGCGGCCGGCGTCACCTCGACCCGTGCCGGGTTGCTCAAGATGCTGGCGGCGAGACGCCCGATCTCGGGCGGCATGGTCGCGGAGAAGAACAGCGACTGCCGCGCCTTGGGCAGCGTCGCGATGACCTTCTTCACGTCGTGAATGAAGCCCATGTCGAGCATGCGGTCGGCCTCGTCGAGGACGAAGACCGAGAGCCGCTCGAGGCGGACATGGCCCTGCCCCATGAGGTCGAGGAGCCTGCCGGGCGTGGCGACGAGGATGTCGAGTCCGCGGGAAAGGGCCGCGACCTGCGGCCTTTGGTTGACGCCGCCGTAGATGACGGCATGACGGAGTGCCAAGTAGCGGCCGTAGGTGCGAAAGCTCTCGTCGATCTGGATGGCGAGCTCGCGGGTGGGGGTCAGCACCAAGGCCCGCACGAAGCCGCGCCCGACGGGCGCATGCGCTGCGCACAGGCGGTGCAGGATCGGAAGCGCGAAGGCGGCCGTCTTGCCGGTGCCGGTCTGCGCGATGCCGACGAGGTCTCTTCCCGCCAGGAGGTGCGGGATGGCCTGCGCTTGGATGGGCGTCGGCCGCTCATAGTTCGCCGCTCGCAAGGCACGTTGGATCGGCTCGAGGAGGGCTAGGTCGGAAAAGGAAAGGTTCACTTCTATCTCTTTCTCATGGCGGCTCGGCCGCACCTCCCGCCCATCGCGGCTCCTTGCCGCAGGTCGGGCGAGAGGGGCGGCTTACGCCGCATGTAGGTTAAGACTCGCAGCGTCCTGCGCCGCGAATCCCGGTTGCGTTGCGGCCTAACCCGCACGCGCCGGGGTATGCCTTTAATGTCGGGGAATTTTCTCGGAATGCAGTCGCGTCGGTACTGATCCAGCTATGGACGCCAACGCGCTTCGCGCGATCGCGAGATACGACAGTGACCGTCAAATAAGGCTTTGTCGCAGCAATGTCAAGACTGGATGGCGTGTCACGGCCGTGGTCAAGAGCTACGGCGAGCTCCGCTTCCGTCAAACTTGTGTGAAGCTGATCGCTCCGTTGGACGTCGTTCCGGGGCGGGAACAGCCGGCTGCGCCCTTGCCGTGCGATTGACGGCGGTAAGGATTATCCTTACGTTAAGGAAGTCCCTGACACCGGATACAGCGCCATGATCACGAGCAAATTGACGGCCAAAGCGCAGACCACGATTCCGCAGCCGGTCAGAGCAGCACTTCGGCTCAGAGCCGGCGACGAGATCGTCTATACGATCGAAAAGGGGCGGGTCGTGTTGACCAAGGCCGCGGGCCGCGACGTCGAGGATCCCTTCGCCAGCTTCAACGAGTGGACCTCGGAAGCGGACGAGCGCGGCTATGCCAAGCTTTAGCGCTTGGGAAATCGTCAAAGTACCGTTCCCTTATACGGATCGGCCGATCCGGAAATACAGACCGGCCCTTGTCGTCGTCGGGGGTGATCTCGATAAGTCGCACGGCCTGTTATGGCTCTTGATGATTACCAGCGCCCAGAACCGCCGATGGCCCGACGACGTGCCAATTTCGAACATCGAGGCCGCGGGGTTGCCGATTCCTTCCGTAGTCCGTTGCGCCAAGATCGCGACCGTCGATGCCCACAGTGCCGAACGGATCGGCATGCTGCCGCGCGACGACCGCACGAAGGTGCAACAGCACCTCCAAAGACGCTTGCACCATCTTCTCTAGAGGCGAGGGCCGCAAGTCCGACTTTGCCCGGCGGTGGGATTAGAGGCCCTCATCGCGCCGAGTTCCTGGCACCTCTCGCCCAGTAGCTGCCGAAGCGTGCGACCGCCACCCTATCGTCGCTCGGCGTGACGCCCGCCGGCAGCACGTCCACGACCAGCGGATGATCGTCCTCGAACATCCGATCGGCCGGCCGCGACAGCTGCCGCTTGCGCCGCCGCGGCGCCGCCGCCACGAGGCTGCCGGCCGCGACCAGCTGGTCGATAGCGCTCTGGTCCGCCTTGATCGCCAGATCGGCATGGGTGAACGCGGTTGCCGGCGTGAGAGGGGTGGGCTCCGCGAGCAGGACAGGGTAGCACTCGCCCGTCGCCGTCACCACGAGGGTGCCCCCCGGACGATCCTGGATCTGGCTCCCCGGCTCGGCGTGCGTGCGCCAGTAAACGCGGTCCTTGAGGCGATGCCGTGCCGTGCGGCCCGCCTCTGCCGCCGTCATGGCGTCATCGACGTAGACCTGGCTCGGACGCCGTCCGATCTGGCGGTAGATCGTGACCGGGGAGATCACGTCGAGGGTGCGCTGCGCCGCGGGGAGGTAGGCCATGTCGTTCCTTTCTTTTGTCTCATTTAAATGGTGCGCGGCGCCTGCAAATGCCACTCGCGGCCGTCGTGGCCGGTCGGGCGGCTCGCGCAAAAGGCTTGCCAGCCGGCGCGCATACGATCATCATCATGTCAAGCTATTTGGCTTCGGCGCGCGCTTGTCCGCTCTGCTTGCGCGCCCGATTCGCTTGCCGTTCCCTTGGGCGCGCGGGGCGAGATCCAGGCGGCGAGCCACTATCGAGCGCGACAGCAAAGAGACGGCACGCCGCCGCTTTCCTCAAACCGGGAGGTGTCATTGGTCAAGGAAGCTCTGCTCGAACTCGAAGGCACGGTGCTGGAGCTGCTGCCCGACGCGCGCTTCCGCGTGCAGCTCGACGACGGCCACGTGACGCTCGCCTACACGTCCGGCCGCATGAAGAAGAACCGCATTCGCATTCTCGCCGGCGACCGCGTCACCGTCGAGATGACGCCCTACGACCTCAGCAAGGGGCGCATCAACTTCCGGCATAAGGACGAGCGCGGCTCCGCGGTCGCCCCGACGCCGAGATTTCCCCGCCGGCGGCATTAACCCGGCCATGGACGGAAGGCCTCACGGGGCCGCAAGAGGACGACGCAAGATGCAGCACCACCGCGGGCGGCGGGACGGTCACTGAGGCAGGAGGCTCCCGTGCGCATGCCGGCCATCGAGAGTTACGAGCGCCACGAGATGGCGAACCAGGGCCCGGAGCGGCAGCTCTGGTGCGCGGTGCTCCACCGTGCCTTGCAGGACGCGACGAACTGCATCGCCACCGTCTCCGGAGAGGACGAGCGGCAGCGCATTCGCGACGACGCGCGCAACTGGTTTCTGCGCAACGGCTACGATTTCCGCATCGCCTGCGAAGCCGCGGGATACGATCCGGACTATCTGCGCTGCGTCGTCCTGCCGCTGATCGCTCCCAAGCGCGCCAAATCCTGAGCCGCCAAGCAGGTGCCTGGAACCGGTTTTGGTCGGCGGTTGCTTTCCTCCGTTAACTTGGCGTGGTCCCGAGGCACGAGCCAAGGAGGTCTCCAATGTCGCCGATGAAAACGGCATCGAAGTCCACGCCCCGCGCCGCGGCGGCCGGCCGCATTGGGCGATCCTCGAGGAACTCGGCCTCAAGATCGGTCTCGGCCGCGAGGAGGTGCGCCAAGCCATGGATGCGTTGACGGCCCTCAAGACCCGCGTCTCTCCGCTCAAGCTCGCCGAGCCCGCGCCGACGGCCGAGGCGCTCGAAGCGATGTTCGCGGCCGCCGTCGCGGCACCCGATCACGGCAGGCTGAGGCCGTGGCGATTTCTCATTTTCGACGGAGCGGCGAGGGAGCGTTTCGGGGAGTTGCTGGAGCAGTCCCTGCTCCGGCGCGAGCCGGAGGCGCCCGCGGCCAAGCGCGATGCCGAGCGCAAGAAGGCGGAGCGCGCGCCCCTCATCATCGTCGCGGCCGCCGCGGTCAAGGACGACGGGAAAATTCCGCCCATCGAGCAGATCGTCGCGGTGGGGGCGGCGGCACAGAATCTTCTCGTCGCGGCCCATGCGCTCGGCTACGGCGGCTTCTGGCGCACCGGGGCTGCCGCCTACGACGCGATCTTCAAGCGCGAGCTCGGCCTCGCCGAAAGCGACGCCATCGTGGGCTTCCTTTACGTGGGCTCCGTGGCCACGCCGGGGCAGCCGAGACGGAGCGAAACGACGGACGCCATTCGCCGTCTGCCGGGCTGAGCTTTTCCGAGCGGCCGGCTTCGCGGCTCCGGCCCGTGCAACGAAGAGCGCACATAGTACCGAGGACGAGAAGCGCCTGGGGCCGGGAAACACGGGTCGACGGAAATCTGGTGGGCCCGGCAGGACTCGAACCTGCGACAACACCGTTATGAGCGGCCAGAAAAAGCCCGGACGATGGCGGAAATCCTAGTGTTTTCGCTTGAAATCGTTGGATCTGGCTCCAAGCAATTTCAACCGCTTAAGTCTGGTGGCGCGCCCATTGCATGCTCAAGCCGGGCCGCTTGTCATTGATTCCATATTGCCTCCCAGAGCAAATCCAACTCACGGGAGCGCAGCCAAGTCGAACAGCTCCTTCGCGCAGCGGCGCGAGGCGCTACTAAGTGCTTGTGGCCCCTACCCGACCGGCATGGCAATCGAATCAGCCCCCGCTGCAAAACGAACAAGCTTAGGTCTGGACGGTATCACGCCGCGTGCGGCCGGACCTGGCGGACAATGTCTTTGCCGGATTCGGCCGCAGCTTGCTTGAGATCGTAATTCGCTTGAAGGTTCATCCAGAATTGCGCGCTAGTCCCGAAGAACCTCGCGAGCCGAAGCGCGGTCTCGGCGGAGACACTCCTCCGGCCGGCAAGGATTTCGGTGACGCGGTTGGTCGGTACCTTGATCTTTGCGGCGAAAGCGTTGGCCGAGAGCTCCAGCTCGGCAAGCTCTTCGCGCAGGATCTCGCCAGGATGCGTAGGAGGTAGACCATCGACCACGGCGGGATCAATGGTAATCGCAGATCTCGACATGCCCGGCTCCTTCCTTTGCCCAGCGGAAACAGATCCGCCACTGAGCGTTGATCCTGATGCTAAACTGTCCAATCCGATCGCCCCTTAGGGCCTCGAGGCGGTTGGAGCGAAGACCGGCCAAATCCTCGAGCCTCGTGGCCGAGGCGAGAATGGCCAGACGGCGCCGCGCTTGATCGGCAAAACCAGCAAATTCCTTGACCCGCTGCCCCGCCAGAAACCGCGACGTCCGCTTGTCGTGGCAGCTCTTGATCACGAGCGGAGCCTAACTTGTTTATACGCTATACGTCAAGCGTATAAACATGTTCGCTACGAAGAACCGGCAGCCGCTCGGTCGGCACGGCTAGAAGTCAGAACTTGCGACAGCACCGTCATAGAAGGTGCATTCCGCCTTGAACCAAAGTGGGGGATCGTTGAATTCGGCTCCGAAATTCGGCGTCCGATCGCGACGGCATCGATTTCATTGAGACCAGTTGCGTGCCACTTGCGTGCCGAAATTGCCGCACAGAGGGTCGCGCCAAGTCGCAAGTCCTTGAAAATATTGGTGGGCCCGGCAGGACTCGAACCTG
The DNA here is from genome assembly GCA_052143835.1 of Alphaproteobacteria bacterium. Taxonomy (GTDB): domain Bacteria; phylum Pseudomonadota; class Alphaproteobacteria; order JACZXZ01; family JACZXZ01; genus DASPPM01. The sequence goes on along the minus strand of JBKQRV010000107.1, from coordinate 2,118 downwards.
CGACAACACCGTTATGAGCGGTGCGTTCTAACCAGCTGAACTACGGGCCCCTGCCAGAAGACGGACGACGGACGACAGAAAAGTTGCCGTCTTTCGCTTCCTTTCCGTCCTCCGTACTCCGTCGTCAAGTGGTATCGAGAAAGCTCCTGAGCTTGCGCGAGCGGCTGGGGTGCTTGAGCTTCCTCAGCGCCTTGGCCTCAATCTGCCGTATGCGCTCGCGGGTCACCGAGAACTGCTGGCCGACCTCCTCGAGGGTGTGGTCGGTGTTCATGCCGATGCCGAAGCGCATGCGCAGGACTCTCTCCTCGCGCGCGGTGAGCGTCGCCAGCACACGCGTCGTGGTCTCGCGCAGGTTGGCCTGGATCGCGGCGTCCAACGGCAGCACCGCGTTCTTGTCCTCGATGAAGTCGCCCAGATGGCTGTCCTCCTCGTCGCCGATCGGCGTCTCGAGGCTGATCGGCTCCTTGGCGATCTTCAAGACCTTGCGCACCTTCTCGAGCGGCATGGCGAGCTTGACCGCGAGCTCCTCGGGCGTGGGCTCGCGCCCGATCTCGTGCAGCATCTGGCGCGAGGTGCGCACCAGCTTGTTGATGGTCTCGATCATGTGCACCGGGATGCGGATGGTGCGCGCTTGGTCGGCGATGGAGCGGGTGATCGCCTGGCGTATCCACCAGGTGGCGTAGGTCGAGAACTTGTAGCCGCGGCGGTATTCGAACTTATCGACCGCCTTCATCAGCCCGATATTGCCTTCCTGGATCAGGTCGAGGAATTGCAGGCCGCGATTGGTGTATTTCTTGGCGATGGAGATGACGAGGCGGAGATTGGCCTCGACCATCTCCTTCTTGGCGCGGGACGCCTCGCGCTCGCCGCGCTGCACGGTCGAGACGATGCGGCGGAATTCGACCGGCGGCACGCCGGCTTCGGCCGAGGTCGATGCTATCTCGGTGCGCATGGCCTTGACCTCGGGACCGTGCTTGGAAATGAGCGAGGTCCAGCCCTTGCCGTGGAGCCGGCGCACGCGGGATACCCAGTCCGGTTGCAATTCCTGGCCCATGTGCTGGGCGATGAAATCCGGGCGCTTGACGCCGGCGTGCTCGGCCAGCCGCAAGAGCTTGCCGTCCGCGGCCAGCAGCCGGCGGTTTAAGGAATAAAGCTGCTCGACCAGGTATTCGATGCGGGCGTTGTTGAGATGGACGTTGTTCATCGCCTCGACCATCTCGGCCCTGAGCTTGTCGTAGCGCCGCTCGGCCGGCTTGCCGATCTCGTCGCCCTCTTTCAGGACGGAGAGCCGGCTTTCCTGCATCTTGTGCAGCTTCTTGTAGAGCCCCGCGATCTCGTCAAGATTGCTGAGGACGCCGGGCTTCAATTCCTCTTCCATCGCCGCGAGCGAAATCGAGCCTTCTTCGCCGTCGCCCTCGCCTTCGGCCTCGGGCGCGCCTTCGGCGGGCTTCGCGCCCTCCTCGCCCTCTTCGCCTTCCTTCTCCGGAGTCTTGCCCGCATCTTCTTCCGCGGCTTCGGCCTCGGCGGCTTCCTCGTCGAAATTGCTGCCATAGGTCGCGTCGAGATCGACCACGTCGCGCAGCAGCATCTTGCCTTCCATCAGCGCGTCGCGCCAGGCGATGAGCGCGCGCATGGTGAGCGGGCTTTCGCACAAGCCGCCGATCATCATCTCGCGGCCGGCCTCGATGCGCTTGGCGATGGCGATTTCGCCCTCGCGCGACAGCAATTCGACCGAGCCCATCTCGCGCAGGTACATGCGCACCGGGTCGTCGGTGCGGCCGATATCCTCGTCGTCGAGGTTGCCGCCGGTTTTGGCCTCGGCTTCTTCCTCTTCGCCTTCCTTGGCCGCGGGCTCCTCGCCCTCTTCGTTCTCGACGATGTTGACGCCGAGCTCGGACAGCATGGTCATGGTGTCTTCGATCTGCTCGGACGACACCTTCTCGGGCGGCAGCGCTCCGTTGATCTCGTCATAGGTGACGTAGCCGCGCTCCTTGCCCTTGGCGACCATCTTCTTGATCGCGGCCGTGACGGTGTCGAGCGGCGACGCCTCGGCCGCCTCTTCGCGCGCCTCGGGTGCTTCGTCCTTCGCGGTGGATTTGCTCGCCATGTCGATCCTGC
>JBKQRV010000106.1:0-10028 GCA_052143835.1 Alphaproteobacteria bacterium | reverse complement strand
CCTCGCCTTCAGCCCCGCGTCGATCTTCCGTCTCGTTCGCTTTGTCATGATCCGCTCCATCTACCACGACGGAACGGCTCACGCTCCAATTAACCGACCGGTCCCAAATTCGGGGTCCACTTCACAGGCCCGCGCCCGGCGGAAAGTCCATGATCTCCTGGGGCAGGAAGAGTGGACGCCTGGCCTGGCTGTAATTCCTCCCCGCGCTCGAGCTGGTCGAGCCCTGCCCGCCCGTCGATTGGCCGCCGCCCTCATTGTAACCGAGGGAGGTTACGGTGGTGTCGCCGGCGCGCCAGCTCATCCACTCGGCCGTCGTCCGATCGTTGGGGGCAAAGCCCTGCACGACGCCGGCGTTGCCGAGGAACGTCTCCCAGCGGTCCTTGTAGAGTGCCTTGAGCTGGTTCAAGTCCTGCAAGATCGGCCAAATCTGCACGCCGTAGCCGCGCACAAGCCCAAAGGCATCCTCGACCGGCCCGAGATGTCCAAGCTGCGCAAACTCGTCCAGAATGAAGAGCGTCGGCGTGCCGCCCATGGTGTAGAGCGCGCGAAGCGCTGAGACGACGATGAGACGCAGCCAGATACTATGCGTCCGCATGCGCTCGGCCGGAAGGATGAGATAGACGGTCATCGGCCGCCTCTTGAGATCGGCGAAGTCGATGTCGTTCCTGGCAAGATTGTCGGCGATCGGCCGCGACAAGAGCCAGCGGGTCTGCGTGTCCGCCGTCGATTGAACGCTCGCCATCTCGTCGGTCGCGCGTAGGAAGCGGCCGACGAGGCTCTCGATCTCCGGCCCACCTTGCGCGCACATGCGGTCGGCCGTAACGCGCAGGCCCTTTATGGGCCGGCGCTTGCCCTTGGCGTCGAGCTCGTATTCATCGGGCTCGGTCAAAAGCGCGCGGACGTTGCCGAGATGCGGAACACGGCCCGCGTGGCGCGCGAGCTTGACCTCCCACATGAGCAAGGCGACGACCAGCGCTTGCGCGCTCTCGGACCAATGGGGGTCCGTGCCCTCGATCTTGATGAGGGCCTCGCCGAGACCGGCGGCGTCGTCGACGAAGGTCCGGGAGTCCGGATCGAGGGCGACCAGCGGGTTGAAGCCCGCGCTGCCGAGCCCGAGAACGTCGAAAGGATTGAGCACGAGCACGTCGCCGATCGAGCGGCGATAGCCTGCCGTGATGGCCGTGAGCTCGCCTTTCGGATCGATGACGAGCAGCGAGCGTCCCTCAAGGCGGAGAAGGTTCGGGACAAGAATCCGCTTGGTCTTGCCCGATCCGTTTGGCCCGAAGAGCACGAGATGGCGGTCGCCGTCATAGGGGAGCTCCTTCCCCGTTTTCTGGCTTTCGAGATCACGGTAGAGCCCGAGATAGATGGGCCTAGTTTTTGCCGTCGCCCCCGACGCGCCCTCCCGCGTCGTCAGCATGTCGATCGCCTCGGCCTCGGTTGCGACCCTGGCGTCGCCGTGCGCTTTTTGCTCCTCGACCTCCTTTATCCCGGGCCGGTCCGGCTCGGGATCGAGCACCTTGGCGCCTTTGATCCACTGGAAGCCGAGCTGATAGGGGAATTCAAGCCACAAGCCGGAAGCTATGTTGGATAAGCCCATCAGCGGGTAGATGATGATCGCGCAAGCGATTACGAATGCAATTGGTAGGGCGACGAAGTAGCCCCACAGATAGGCGTGTTGCCCCTCGAAAACGGCGTAGCGTACCCGCTGGGCTATTTCCGTGTGAACCGTGGCTATTAGAAATACCAACAGAAGCGCGATGATCGCGATTGGGAGGACGATTTGTTTCAATCCCCGCCACATCAGCTGATGCCGAAGCTGCTTTGCCTCCAGTTCTTCCGTCTGGCGATGTGAACGCGCGCGCGCATCGAGCAGCACGCGCTTCCTGCCCTCGCGGTAGAGGATGCGGTGCCACTCGCCGGTATCGGGGTCGTGTTGAAACTTGTTCCGCGGCCAGCGGCCGAAGCGCTTGACGGTACCAAGCGGTGCCGAGCGCGTCGGGGTGTTCATGTCGCCGAACATGGCCATACCTCTCGGGTCGCCTGCTAGGGCGCGCGGCCTCCCGGAATGGGCGGCTGCCGTATGGGTTGATCAGTGGGAGTTTTCGCCGTCTCCGCTTTTCCGTCCGATGGCGTCTCGCCGGGGATGGTCGAAGGCGGTGTGCCGGGTCCCGCGTCCCCGGTGACCGATGCAGGCGGCGCCTTGCCGGCTGAAAGCGGCGGCGGACCAGGGGAGCGCGGCGGCCGGTCGGGCGAAGGCGGCAGACTGGCGGACTCGGCGTCGCCGGTTACCGATGCGGGTGGGGGCCCGACGGGCTCTCCTGGGGATGGCGGCGGCGGATCACGCGTTTCAGATTTTATCGCGATCCTGCCCGATGGCAATCGGACGCACTTCGGGCCATACGCCTCGCCCCGCTCCGCATCTATGACGACACACCCGCGCAGCACCCCGATAGCCGCCGTCGTCACTTCTTCGTGGATGGTGCGCACAAAGCCGATCACCCCGAGAGACGCGAGCATGATCCAGAAAGGTACGCGAATTTCGTTCCAGAAACGTTGAAGGCAGCTTTCAGGTTTCGGTTCAAGGTTCTCGGTCATTGTCGGTCCTCGTCCCCCTGGTGAGAGATGAAGTCTTAAGTCGTCGTCCGACCTAGTCTTAAACGGTAAATATAATTTCAGCACCCGATGTCAACCTTTCAATAAAACGTTGCCCAGCGGCAAAGAGTTCCTCGTCGCCAGGTTGTGGCTGGAATATTTCCGGAACTTCAAGATTTTTTGTGAAAGTGACTGAGGGGCGGTGAAAGTGACTAAGGGTATGTCGTTGCGCGGCTTATCCTTTTGGAGGAAGCCAAACTTTCTCCCTGGTCACTAGTTGTACCTTAAACGACATTTCTCATGATGACATTATATCATTATCTTCGACCAAAATCACCTTGAGCACTACCGAGTGCAACGGAAAGATCATGATATTCTCTACAACGTGTTTTCTTTTGCTCGGTATCAACTCGTGTCACAGCATTTCGCATAAAGTCGGTGACTCCACACCGATGAGGACATTGGAGTACATTATTGACGCGAGACTTGTTGGCTCGGAAAGTCGGAGAACAGGAGTATTATATGATCTCGCAAAAAGCGTCTAAATGGTATAATTCACAGAAGTTCCGGGATTATTTGATTACGAGCAGCTTGCCTTACGCTCTCATGTCTCTGCCTCTTCGCCCCATCCCATTCGTCATCAGCGACATTCTGCTACGGTTCTTTGTGACTTTCTACAGTCGATGGAGTTCTTGGCTTGGCAATATGTGCTGGCGACGCGAGTTGCGCCGGTCGCTTCTGGCCGGAGTCCTTATTTTCTGGCACTCTGAGCCCAGCTAATCGTTTTTGGGACAAACAAGGCCGCTCGCCGTTGCCGGCGAGCGGCCCTGCTCAGGGGCCGTGAAGCGAGGCGCTTACGCGGCAGCTTCCTTCTTGGCCGCGATGGCGCGGATCACGACCTGTGACTCGCCAAAGGGGGACGCCTTGAAGGTGAGATTAAAGCCCTTGCCGTCCTTGTGCGACCAGGCGGCGCCGATCTCGAGCCAGGTGGCCTTGCCTTCCTCGTTCTTCGTGACGCTGTAGACGCGATGCGTCGGGCGGGACTTGGTGGTGCTGTCGTTGCTCATTTTCGTTTCCTTTCGTTTGTGAGGCCACGCTTATCGCGGCCTCGATGCGGTTCGCCCGCAGGCGCGGAGAAGCGGCGCAGTCAAAAGGCCGAAGGCCCATGCCGTAATGGGTGCCCGAAGGGCGGGCCCCTGTTCGGTTTTGACGGCGACGCGCGCGCCTGCAGAACACGCATCAAAGAGAGGCCCGCGCGTGGCTCTTCAGGAAAAAGGAAACGGAGCGACGGCGACATCAAGACGCTGCGGCCGATCTCGCGATCGATGCGGGATGGCGAAGTATGCCGGGTGAAGAGCGCTCCCGCCGCCTTCAGGCAGGGGACTCGATCCCACGGCAGGATGAAGGCTTGGACCTAGCCCGAAGTTTTCATTTGCGAGACAGACAACTGCCTGATTTGATTCGTAAATCTTGAAAATGGCTTTTTTCGCTACTGGACACACACCTCGCTGGGGCTTGGGTACGTTTCCGGCTCGGAATCGAATCACAAAACGGGCGATTTGTGAACGACGAAATGCACAAGGACATGGACACTTTTTGGACGCCAATTTCAGCGCAACCGATTCGAAAGATTCGATCTTCTCCGGGTTGCGAGCGCAAACTTCAGCCTAGCCTACGACGAGCACTGAGCGTCCCCGCCGCCACAGCATTCCGCTCGCGCCACCACGGAAGCAACCCGGCCAATAGGTGTCTCTACGTCGGGCGCGCGTTAAATGGAAAGGGTCGGCCGACCAGTCGTTTCGAGGAACACTAGTTCGGAAAAGCGACTCGGGTCGATGGTTAGCCCCGTTAAAGGTTAAGGCCGCTATCGGAACTTTGTTGAAAATAAAGCCTAAAAAGCCGGTTTCGGCAAAGAAGCAACACCGCCGCCGCAAGAGTCCCTGATTACTGCCTTCGCCGTTGACTCTTGCCGTGCCGGATTTAAGGATGATCGCGGCGCCGATCCAGGTCAGCGCCGGGGCGTAAGAACCCCTTTGTGTGCACCTCGCTACCGCGGGGAGGCGTTGACGTATGTTGAGGCCTAACCGCTAAAGATCAGCGCAAACCTTGCACAGAAGGTTTTTCTAATTCCCCGCTACCGGCGCGAGCTGGTGGTCCCTTCATCAACTGTGGGAGTTAGCCAATGAAAAAGCCCCTTGCAGCTTTGGCCCTTTTGTCCGTCTTTCTGCCTGCGTCGGTATGGGCGGCGGCGTCCGCGTCGCCAGCTCCACAAACAGCCAACTACGGCGATTTCTACGTTGGCCTTGGCGCTGGAATCGTCATTCCGCAAAGCACCAGCGTCACGGCGACTGGCGCTATCACGGGTTCGGGCAACCTGAATTACGATGACGGAGCCGGAGTCCTTGGTATGGCCGGTTATCACTTGAATGATTATCTTGCTGGCGAAGCCGAGTTTGGTTATTCATCCGTGGACTATAGCAACATCTCAGGCACATTAAACGGCGTCAGTGGCACCATTGGTGTAAGCGGCCATAGCAGCGCAGTTGTCGGCCTCGCCAATGCGATTGTCTCGCCCCTGGGACGGTCACTTGGCGTCATTCCCTATGCCGGTGGCGGTCTTGGCTTCGCCAGCACGGACTCGCACATCAGTTCCCTGTCGGTTGGCGGCACGACCGTACCCGTCAATTCTAGCCATAGCGAAACCGATTTCGCGCTGGATGCCATTGCCGGGCTTGACGTGCCGGTGGCGGACGGCTTCTCGCTTGGCGGACGCTATCAGTACCTTTGGATTAACAGTTCCACAAGCGCAAGTGGTGGGGGAACCACGGTGCATGAAGGAAATTTCGGCGCGAATGTCTTGACCGTCCAAGTTACCTATCGTTTCTAATAGCGAGATAACAGCCGAAGCTTCAAAACTCCTGCTGTTTTTATGCCCGTATCACGCTATATTTAGCGGTGGGTTTGCCGAGTTGATAATCGCCAGATAAAGACCCTGTTTCGATTGAGGTAGCTTCTAACGGCTTGGGTTGCAAGCAATTCAGAAAATCCGCCGCCCTCTGCGCATGCGCCGCGGCCGTGAAGATCGCGCGCTTGTCGCTCTTCAGCACCTCGAGCCAGGTCGCAAGATAGGACGAGTGATCGTCGCGAGGCTCGGCCGTGATGTCGAGATCGGCAGAGAGAAACGCAGCCCCTAGCTCGGCGACCAGCTCCTCGGCGGCATAGCCGGCATCGCCCCAGCGCTTGCGCCCAAAATTGCGGTCCAGGCGCGAGACATGCCGCGTCCAGTGGGTGAGCTCGTGCAAGAGCGTCGCGTAGTAGGCCTCCGCGTCGCGGAAGCACTCGAAGGGCGGCATCTGCACGTAATCGTCGGTGATGGAGTAGTAAGCCCGATTGCCGCCATGGCGGACGGTCGCGCCGGTGCCGGCGGCAAACCTCTCGGCGGCGGCGATGCGCTCCAGAGGAGAAGCCGGCGGTGTGGCGGTCGCGTAGAAATGCGCCGGCAAACCCTCGATCTGCTCGCAGTTAAAGACCGTGTAGCCCTTGAGGAAGGGAATTTCGCGCTCAAGCTCCTCGCCGTTGTCGTCGGTCTCGGTGCGCTTGATGCGGTCGGCATAGACGACCTGCGAGCCGCGCTCGCCCTTCCGCACTTGGCCCTTCAATTCCTGAGCCTGACGGTAGGTCATCCAGATCGGGCAGGCGTAGCCTTTCTCCGAAGCCTCGCACCAGAGCATCAGCACGTTGATGCCCTTATAGGCCTGGCCGTTGGCGCGCAACGGCCGCGTGATACGCCCGGCCGCATGCACGGTGTTCCAAGGCTTGAGCCAGGGCCTTACTCCGCGCTCAAGATCGTTCACGATCTTATCCGTCACGCGGGTATAAACATCGGCCCTCAAACTCGCGTTCATGGCTCAGCCCTCCCGCGAGGGCGAACTGAACAGCGACGGCTCAAGATACCGCCCGGCAGAAGTGCGATCAGCGATCGGCCGCCGGTCGTCCTTCAACTCGAACAAGGCCGGCTGCTCGCTCTTGGCTGCGTCCGCGATCTGCTCGCGCCGTCTCAAGAGCAGGTCCCGCCACAGAACCCGCTTGCCATCGATCTCGATGAACCTCGGCTTCATCATGTCTCCTCCTTGGGCTTGAGGTGTCAGCGCAGCGCTGCGCTGCACCTCTGCCCGTCGGCGAGACCGGGGGTAGCAAGGGGATGGGCGGCGTCCGCGAGGGGGATCACCCGGGCTGCACAAGCGCAGCGCGGAAGCTCGGGGATACGCGGAACGCCGGTGCGCTTCAGCGCACGCACCCTTCCCCGCGCGAGGGGCGGCGCCCCTTAGGACCGGCGGCCCCGCGGGGCCGCCTCACGCAAAAGGATCTGCGCAAGGCATGCGCCTTGCGATGAAAGGAACAATGAAGGCTGCCAGGAGACCGCGCTTCAGCGGCCGGGACGCGCCGATGAGCGGACGGGCGGTGCCGTCAATTTAAGAGATGACACGCCCGCAAGAGCGCCCCGTCCCGGGGCGCGGGACCGAGCGTGGCCGCCCGTCCGCTCGCCGTATTTCTGCGAACCGCCATTAGCGGTGAGCTCGCGCGAGGGATCGTCACCGGCAGGCCGAGACCCCGCGTAGCGGGGGCTCGGGGAGCCGAGCCCGAGCGAGGCGAGTAGAGCCCGGCGGCGCAGCCGACGCGCCAACTCAGCAATAAACGGATCGGTTAGCGGTCCTTACGCAGTTGACCAAAACCGATGTGGGCTGGGCAGAGGCTTCCAATCGCATAAGCCTCCAAATAGGTTCGGAGCTTGCTGTTGCGAACGACAAGGCAGCGAAAGATACAGCGGGGCGGATCGACTGCAATCCTATCGCGCGAAGAATGGGAAGATACAGAAGAACACCATTGTTTGCCTGTCAAGAATACCGAACCGCAGATCGTCGAAATGCCACGTCATAGACGGGTTCGCCGGTCTGGCAACAGGCTGCCCGTCTCGCAAGATCGGCTGACCGTGATAAAGCTTGTCAATAAATGCGGGGTCGTCCAGCAGAGGATCGAGCCGCAGCATCTCGTCGTCGCACCTGTCTGCAAACATCGTGACGAGCATCGAGTGACCGGACGCCATGACAGGGTTCGACATGAACGCCTGACCGGGCGGAACGTCCTTCGCCACATACGAGCGACAGATTTCGAAGAAGCGGAGTCCTTCAGCCGAGCCTGGTTCAAATGCGCGGTGGTCCGATATAGCGACAATCCGGAATTCCTTGTCTAACACCTCGGCAAAAACCAGGCTGCCACTACGCCCCTTCGGATTACCGAGAGCAGTGACCCCAACGTGGAAATGGTGAAGACCGTGCCGGGTCAGGACCATGTCGATGTCCTGCCGCCGGTCAGCGGGGCGAGCGCCGCGAAGAACGACCCCCTTCTTGTTTACGAAATCGGAAAGATGCGGCGTGAGGTCCTTCCCGGCGGCGACCTTCTCCAGCAACGGTCGGAGCTTCGACTTTGCCGCCTGAAACTGCAAAGGCGTTACCCCGCCCGACCAAAGCCTCACCGCTCGAGGCTTGGCCGGTATGAGCCGCATGCGCCACGTAAGAAAGGCCAATATCACTCGGTGCGTGGGCATCGCCCGCAGAGATTCGAGCGACACCCGGTTGTTAGGCGCGCGCGGCAGCATTTTGATCATGTCATCGCGGAAGGCCTGAATGCGTGGTGGATATGAGTCGGCCATGGTCAACCTAAATTCGTGCCGTCGAGTTAGTCAGATTGTTACACGCCGGACATCCGCTCTGGGTCGAGAGATAACCTTCGTCGCCGTATCCAGCAAGGTCGGGAATTGGCACATCCTGGCCACGTTGAGCGGCGGCAAGAGGGTCACATTACCGGGGTGGTGCGCCTTTCGGTGGTGTCCGGCATGCACGGGGCGCGCCCGCGTAAGTCTTATCAAACAACCCCCTCCATGACCCTCGCGTCTCCTTCGAGGGATTTCACCACCCCATAGCTGCCTTCTTGGGCCACGTAACGCCTCGCGTCGGCGCATGCGCCGCAAGTGCAGGCACTCCTCCTCTTTGTTCCGGTCGCAAGCGATGCGGCTCGCCTCCTTCGGCACCGGGGCCTTCGGCAGAAGGCCGCGATGTGCGCGGTCGAAAACGAAGGAGATTAAGATGCGAGTATATTCATTGACGGAATTGTTCTGCCTCACGCGGACCGAGCTGCTTGGTCTGCATCGCCAGATCGTTAGCGCCTTGCCGCAACTGCCGGAAGGGTCCGCCGAGCGGCATACCGCGGTCATCAATCTGAGAAATATTCGCCGGGTGCTGGCGCAACATCATTTCGTGCCGCATTGAGGTTAGGCGGGGTCCCATACCCCTCTGGGGCTTCTCGAATTTCCAGCGCATAATACCCATTCACGTTAAGTGGCTGGCCTCGTAAATCTTGAATTGTGCAGCCACATTCTCGACCGTGGCAGACGCAGGAAAGCATGAGGGAGGCGCATCGCGCCTCCCTCAAAAAACAGATGCCTAGGCTAGGCTCACGTATCGATTCCGAATCGCAAAATCGAGCGCCTGGGGAAGGGCCTCGACCGGGAATTCGCCTCCACGGGCGGCTTTCCCATTTTTGTCAAACCAAGTGTATTTCACCGACCTGGCGGTGTTACTCCCGTCATCCCATGAAGCGATCCCCAGGCGAATTTCGCAGTTCGGGTCGATTTTTGCAGGCTCAGAATGTGCAACTTGCATTGCCAATCTCCTTGTGCGGAATCAGAGTGATGCGACACTCATGCCATACTCTGCTCACAGTGTCAACCGTTTCGCACCAAGTCACACAGAGCCGGGGCAAAAGTGCGAGCAAATCGCTGCTACGGGCTCACTTCTCGCGTGTTGCGGAATCCTTCGATGCCGCTGAAAAACTCCCCCAGCGCCGACAGTCAGTCCTTTTCAGCCTTCGAGTTTTTCAACAAAATGGGTAGAACTTGAGACGTTGCGCCTGCTCGCCCCCGCCGCTATTACTCCCCCAAAACAAAGCACTTGTTGGAGGGGGGAAATATGGACGAACGTGCGCCAAAGGTGCTGGTAGTTGGCATTTTTACGCTTGCGGTTGCCGCCGTCTTGCTCGCTGTTGCCGTGTCCGTGGCACCGTCCAAACCAGCCAGCCCACTGCGTCCTGAAATGTGGTCACTGCCCCCACTGCCTCCTGAAGTGAAGTCAGAAATAAATGAAGCCATTAAAGGTTGCGATGGAGAGGTGAAGTTTGAGGAAGGCTTCGTGACGCGGCGCGATATCAACGGTGAGGGCTCGGCAGTCATCTTGGATTACGGTGACGTTGTTTGCGGAGAATACGGTGACGGTGGATTCTGCGGAAGTGCTGGCTGTTTGACCAAAGTATTCGTTCCGAATCCAGATGGGACATTCACGAAGGTGGTTGATGAAAATGTTCACGCCATCAAATTCGGA
>JBKQRV010000105.1:0-11534 GCA_052143835.1 Alphaproteobacteria bacterium | reverse complement strand
GCTTTTGCCATGCGAGACAGCCATCGATCGCCCAGCGCAGGATTGCCGGCCATTCGGCTTTCAGCTTCTCGGCAAGCGTGGGGTCGCGCTCGCTCGCGACGATTGTTTGCGCGAAGGGGATCAGGTGAAGCCGGCGCATGATGGCGACATCTACATGGTGCAAGCTCGGCACGTCGTTGCTGGCAAACCAGAGCTTGAAGCGCGGTACATAATCCCGGAAATTCTTGCGCATGAGTCGAGCCGTCACGGTGTCGCCACCCGTCATGCGCTTCAACTTGGGCTCATCCCAGTGTTGCCCTTTCTTCGTCTCCTGCCCTTGAACGAAGCGCGCGCCGCGAAGGTGGGCAACGTCAGTGGGGTGTTGCTCGAATTTTGATTCCGTCAGCATGTTGGGCGGTGCCACGACGGCATACTCGCCCAGCATCCCGCTAAGGGTGCTGATAAAAACCCCTTTGCCGTTTGAGCCCGTGCCGTACAGGAAGAAAAATGCGTGCTCGATGACGAGTCCCGACAGCGAGTAGCCAGCCGCTCGCTGCAAATAGTCTTGAAGCTCGGAATCGCCGCGCGTCACCTTGGCGAGAAAGGCGCTCCAAAGCGGATGCTTGGTGCCTGGCTCCGCAGGAATGACAGCCGTCGCTTTTGTGCAATAAAAGTTAGCGCCGTCCGCGTGGCGCTTCCCGGTGCGCAGATCAATGATTCCTTCCGGGGTGCCAAGCGCCCAGCCGTCCGTGTCCCAGTCTTCGATTGACGTGCGAATCCCGTCAGCGCCGCGCGCAAGATTCTCGACTCCGACAATCGTTGACCTACTCGTAAGCGCGCGAAGCGTTGACGGTTGCGTCCGCGGCTCCCCCTTCGCCCATTTCTTCGCGTAGCTCCGCACAACGGGCCGCACCATGTTCCAGACAGCCGGCGCGCCGATCTCGCGCCAGCGCTTGCCGTCATAGTGAATCCACTTGTCACTTTCTGAGACGTAGCGCAGCCGCGCCGCGTGCTCATTGGTGAAATCGACTGTTAGCGCGTCGTCAGACCCGCGCACGATGTTGCGCCCGGATTCTTTCTTCGTCTCTTCCCCCGTCTCGTGCTCCGGCGCCGGCTCATCGCCCAGTGCGGCCGGGTCGATTGACGGGACGTATCCGTGCTCAATGGCACGGTCAAAGACGTACTTCGCGCCGATCTCGGAATCGTAGAACGAGTCCCATCGCCCGCGCGTCGTGGCGTCATTCGTCCGCGGGTGCTTGCGGCACCACGGGAGCACGATCGAGTCATAGAACTCCTCATCCCCGGCGCATGCGAACTTGATGGCGCGAAGCACGTTGACCCAATCGTCATAGTTAAGCTTCTCGTCGGGAATGAAGCCGATCGCCTTCGCCAGCTCGTTAAGATCGGGCGCGAGTAGCGCAGGGTCGCCTAGCTTGCGCTTTGTCCCCTCTCCCGTGCTCGCGTGCTCACCCGTCGCGGCCGTGATCCAGTCGCGAAGGAAGTTCGGCATAGGTGCAAGGTTGCGGCCGTGTCGGATTAGCTCTTTGCCCTTGTGCGCGGTATAGGCTTTTCCGTCCGCGCGCACGCTTGGAGCGACAGCAACGTAGACGCCAGCGCCCTTGATCTCGACGCCCGGCGCAACCTTGTCATTGGAAGACGGCACCGCGGGATCATAGGCAAAGAAAAAGTGAGCGCCGCCGCTTGGTGAAAGCTCGGAAGCCGTCGCCCCAAGCGGACGCCCTGCGGCGAAGTCGGCGAGGTTCTTCAACCCCGGCCGATCAGGCTTGGCGTCCGCATCGATGCAGATAACCCCCGACGCGGCTCCCATCGGCACCCCGATCATGGCGCGGGGATGTTGAGTCCACCACGTCACGATTTGGGCAATGTCGGTCGTGGCGTCCTTGTGTCCGTGGCCGCCCTTAATGAGGGGCCGCTTGCTTTTCGGATTGAGCGGGAACACGGGCACGGGAGGGTCAAGCCGGGCGTATGCGATGGCGGCTTGCCCCATAGGTGAAAGCGGCTCGCCCGCGGTGTCGGCGCCGGCCGGCCCGCTGGTGCCCGTCCCGCCGTCACCGCCTGCGGCGCCGGTCGCAGGTCGTTCTTGAGCACCCGTGAAGAGGGAGGCGAGGAAATCAGCCGACAATTCAGGACCGCTTGAGGGCGCTGCGTGTGAGGCCTCGCCGAACGCTCGGCCGCTCGCCTGCGCAGTCTCATCGGGTGTCTCGCGCGGCTTCGCGGGCTCGCTTGGCTGGGCATGTTCGAAGGGCGTAGCTTGCGAGCGGTCGCGTCCCATCTTGGCTTTGAGGAGAGCATCGCCTGATAGTGGCGCCTGCGCAGTGGCGCCCTTCTGCTCGGCTTCCCACGTCTCGCGCTCAGTCGGAGTGCAGCGGCCCCAAGCCTTCAGCTTACCGTTGATCGGGATATAGTCCGGGTGTGCGCTCATGCTTCAATCCTCTGAGGCGTTGCCGTAGGTGTCAAACGGCTCTTGCCGGCCGCGTGTTTCGCGTGCCGCGCCGCGTAGCCAGCCTTTTTGGTGGCACGCTCCTTCTGTACGGCCTTGCGATGGTGGAAGACCGCTTTTGCTGCACCCAGCACGTCGAGCAGGTATGTCATTGCGGCTTGAGCAGCGGCAGCGGAGCCGTCTTCGGCGAAACCTCCGGCGGCTGGCCTAGCCTGTCGAGCGCGCAACAACGCCGTGGCGAGCACGCGGAACGCGGGGAAAAGCACGGACAGTTCCGGCCGTGTTTCGTCGGTGTAGAACCCGGCGCCTTGGTCTAGAAGCGCGTTGATTCGGAAGCGTAGGTCGGACTTCAGCGCTTGCCCTTCCTGAATGTGCTGGAGCAGCCGCCTGCGCAGGTCGGTTTCCAGCTTCGCCGACAGGTGCGCCCGCAGGATGGGACGTTGCGCTTGCTTGGTGGACTGAGGCTGTGGTACTATCATGGCTCATTCGTCGGTTGGACGCCTCTTGTGTCTGACTAGGCCTGGCCCGCTTCGTCCGAAGTCACAGCACTTGGTAAATGCAATCGCCCCGCGCGGCCTTGTGTCTCGCGGGGCGAATCTTTTGTGGTGCTTCTCATGTCAGGCTGCCGCATAGATGGTTCGGGCGAGGTGGTCGAGATCGCCGCGGCGGTGTAGGGGAGTGCCGTCAGAATCCTGTCCCGCAGGTTCCGGGAACGCGACGTGCAATCTGATTCGCTCCCAATCGAGCCTATAGACCCGCGCCAAATAAATTCGCGCGGGCACAAGCTCCCGCTCTTCCTCGGTCAGCTCGCGCGGCGGCTTGGGCTCTTTGCGCTTCGTCGCGGGAAGCTCGCCGCGTGCCGCTCGCGCCTCCGCTGCACGCCGCGCGCCTTCTCTCCGACACTCGATACAAGTGTGAGTCACGACGGCGCGCTCGCAGATGTGACCGTTGCGGCATGGAGTCCCTAGGAAGAATCTCTTAAGCCCGCGCGCGAGCGCGTCGGCCTCTGAGATCACGGCCGGCTGCTCGGTGCTCATGATTGCAGCATGCCGAGTTTTTCTGTGAGTGCCGCCAGCTCATCGGCAGCCTCAACCGGCTCTTGCCTTCGCGCCTTCTCGGCTGCCGCGCGCGCCTTTTTCGTGCTCGCGCGCTTCTCGGCTGACCGTTTGCGAAAGGCGAGGTACTCGGGGTTTTTGCGCCGGGCCTCAAGAATCTTCGCGCCGACCACGCGCCTCGCCGCGGCGTCCTCTTCGGCGTGCAGCTTCCTCATCTCGCAATAGGCCACGAGATCGCTGTACAAAAAGGCGAGCTTGTTGCCGCCCTCCACGATTGCGATTGGCTTAGGGAAGCCGTGCCGAATGGCGCGCCCCAAACCGGCGCTCGAAAAATGAATCCCGTATTTCGGGAGATCGGAAAGCGGAACAAGGAGCGGCGGGAAATGTGCGCTGGCCATGGTACCTCCGTCTAGTCCTAGGACCCTCCTTGGTCCTGCATGTTGAGGAAATAAGATATTAGCACGAAATGGGAGCGTCCGCGAACTATCTGGTTAGCCATTAAAATCAATGACTTGTTTCAGGGCAGGGCTGTTGGCCGCGAATAGGCCGCGAGTGGCCGCGAGCAGTCCCGGAGCTGTGGTACAATACGTGAACGTTTAGCCGCGGCACTCCCGCCGTGGGCTCCTAGCTTTCAAGAGGCCGTGTCATGGCGAAGAGGAAATCCGTTCCCGTTGCTCCGTTGTCGAGTGCATCCAGCGTGCCCGAGGCGCTTGACGCCGCGAACCTGCGGGTGACGAAGCTGCAAGAGCTACGCGAAGCAACGGAGCAGAAGCTCGTAACCGCGCGGGCGGCACTTGAGGCCGCCGTGACGAAGCATGGTGACGCAGCCGCCGATTGCCTCCTCGCCGGTAAGCCCGAATCAACGCTCGTGCCCGTGCGCGAAGAGCGGCGACTCGCCGAGACGCGAATCTTTGAATTGGAGTCGGCACTCCGTAGCCTGGATGGGCAGCTCAAGGCGGCGCTTGCCGAGCAGGCGAAGCAAGGCGCCGCGTGGGAGCGCATCCAGCTTCATGAGCTGGTGCTTCGTCGCATCGAAGCCGCGGACGCTTTCGATCGTGCAATCGCAAATGCCGAGCGGTGCGCAGCCTACTTGATCGAATCGGCGCACGAGATCGCAGGCAACTTCAGCAAGGATGTCTCGAAAGTAACCAGCTTCGAGCGCCTCTTGTCGGCGTATCGTTTCGGGTGCGCCCTGCGACACGCGGGCGGGGCTCTTCCGCACCTTCTCGGCTTGGACAATCTTTCGCCGCGGGAGATCGCCCCGCTTGGCTGGAATGAGCGCGGCGCGTGGAATCTTCACCATCCCGACGCAGTTGCGCGGGCGCCCGAGATCGCCGGCCCGCAGCGCTGGCAGCCTACCATTGTCAAGAAGCCCGCTCCGGCAGCGCAGCCCGCGGCGTCCGATGATGACGGCCTGGAAGCGGACAAGGCGGCACTCAATGAGCAGCTCAAGGAGGAAGACGCCGCGGCAGTCGCGGCAGCGACGGCGCGCCCTGCTCCCGACCCGCGTAAAGAACACGGCGTCGATTATGCCGAGAGTCTTCTCGGAATCCCGAAGGTTCGGAGAGTCTGAGGCGCAACGGTAGGGAGTGAGACCAATGAGCATGACCATCAAGCAGGCCAGCGACGATTACTTCTCGCGCACCGGTCGGCGAGCGAAGAACATCAAGTTTATGCGGATCGGGGAAGTCTCGGTTTGCGACCAAGGAGCCTCGCCCGGAGCGGAAGTGATCCTCGCCAAGAGCTTCGACTCCGACCCGGAGCTTACGCGGCGCTTCAATAAGGCGATGGAGCAACACCGACGGCCGGCTGCCTTCGCGGACAGCAACGCTCGCGGATTCTCGGAGGGCGACGGTGCTTTCAGTGGCCGGCCGAATAGCCAAGACGGCCGCGACAGCGCTACGGCCGCTGAGGAGCTTGCAGCCGTCGTCAGTCACGCCCTCAACAATGCGCCGGGCAGTCGAAGCTTTGACCGCTGGGTGCGCGATCTCTTCCCGGATGGCGAGGCCGATCTCCTCTACTCGGATGAGATTGTCGCGCTCAAGAACCTGTGGTCCGCCTATCGTGTTCACGGCGGCTCCCTGCTCAAAGCCATGGGCGAAATTCAGCTCAATCACCTCGCCGAACGGATGCTTGCCGCTGATCCGAAATTGCAGACGTTCGCGAAGGCCTACACGGCTGCATGTCGCACCCCCGAAGGTGAAATCCTGTACGCCGCGTTGCGCGGCCGTGTCTCGACCGGTGGCGATGAGGCGTCGCTCGCGATGCAGGAAATTGCCAAGGTGGACAACGAAGCTCAAGGCGTCGATGACGGCCCCGACGATGACAGCGGCAACGGCGATGGTGGCAGCGACGAAGACAAGGAAGCAGCCGAAGCGGCAGCCGCGCTCGACGCGCACGCGGAACGCATCCTCAAGGACAAGCCGAGTCTCGGGAAGTACCGCGCGTTCACACAAGCTGCGCAGCAGCATGGCGATTTGTACGCGAAAAGCTACGGCAGGCGCCGCGTCCTGCCCGAGAGGGTGTAACGAGATCAAGCTCGCGCTGTTCGGCCATGCGCCGACTCCGCTGAGTCGCGTCAGCAACGTCTTTCGCCAGCGTTGCTGACGCCCGAATTTCTCGGCTGCGCTGAACAACCGGCGCGCCAGAACGAGCGCCGGGGCCTTCGGCAAGCCCCGGTGCTCACCCTTTGAGGCTTGCACTGGGAAGGGCCGGCCTCAAGTGTCCCGCGGGCAGTTGGGCGCTTCTGCTCGCGGGACTACAACTCAGGAGTCGCTGCGATGGCCTATCCCCAGCTCTTTGAGAAGAGAGGCGAGCCTCACAATGCGCGCCTCATGTTGCGCAGCCGACGCCGCTTGGCGAAGGCCGGTCACGACGTGTCCGACGAAGCCAACAGCCTCGACGTGTCCGAGGAAGATATCGCCGAGACGATCGAGACGATCGAGAAGTACAGCCCGGATCAGCCCCGCGCGAGTGACGGGAAATGGACTAGTGGCGGCTCGACGAATGCACCGTCCGCCGATCACCAGCGCACCGCGGGAGAGATCGTCGCGACCGCTAACAGGGCCGTGAAGGTGCTGAAGGTACCGGGCGAGAATATCCCGGAAGCTCGTGGCATGGTCGGTCAAGCGATTGCGCACGCTTACGGCGGCGCCAAGCAGCTTGCGAGGAAGGCGGGCCATGTTCTGACGCACTCTCGCATTGAGGATATCGCGCCGACCGGCTCCGGCGGAATCGAGATCAAGATGCTTCACGGAGTCCAAGGCCGTGACGATCAGCACCTTGAGTCCCGGCTTCAGTTGCACCCGTGGATGATCTCTCAGCATCCCGTCTCGCAGGGAGCCCTCAAAGCCATGCACATCACCTCGCACTCGATTGGCAGGCAAACGGCACCCTTCCGAGCGAACCCGCTCTCCGTCACGTTCAAGAACGGCCCGGTGCCCGGTACGGCGTGACGCCATGGCCGCGGTCATTGCCCTTGCGCTAGGCGTCGTGCTGGCCTTCCTGTTGTGGGTTGAGTTTGCGCTGTGCCCGCGCACGCTCCGGGCTCTTCAAGCCGCTGCCGCCCCCATGGCGGACTCGCTCCACTCATCAAGCAAGACGCAGCGGTAGCGGGCAGCCTAGTTGCGACTCGCCGCAGGACTGCGCACCGTTGCTGCGCTCACGCTTCTCATGGCGCCACTAGACCGCGCGCCACCCCTTCCCTTGCCATCATCGCCGCAAGTCGAAGCGGCTCCGGCTCTTCCCCTTGTCGCTCCAATAGCCGAGACGCTCGCACCGCGCGACGTGCTCGCCACGGCCTCATGGTACGGCAACAGGGAGCGCGGCCGGCGCACTGCCAGCGGCGAGCGCTTTGATCCGCACAAGCTGACCGCCGCATCGCGATCTCTCCCGCTTGGTGCCGTGGTGCGCGTGGTGCGGCTTGACACCGGAGCGGCCGTGGTGGTGCGAGTGAATGACCGCATGTCGAAACGCTACGCGACGAAGAGGCTACTCGACTTGTCGCGCGGTGCTGCCAAGGTGCTTGATATGACGAAGCGCGGGCTCGTGCGCGTCCGCCTTGAGCGACTCTGCTAAATCGGCACCCGACGCGAACGCGGCGCGAACAAGAGCCCTTAGCGGCCGAAACACGGTCGCAGAGGCGCCCCGTGGTGAGCGTTGACGCCTTCCGAGGTATCGGCCATCATGGGGAAATCGCGGCGCTTGGCGGCCGTCTTACAAAACGAGAACGCCCGGCAATTAACACCTTTTCCCGCGTTGCCCTTGTGTGTGCAAGTAGTGTGTGCCTGCCCAGTGCGCTAAGTCCTTACCCTGTATAGACTCTAGTGATTCCAGTCCCTTATGCCCGCTCCGGAAAGCCAAAAACCTCACGCCTTGAGGGGGAGGGTAGGGTGGGGGGCACTACTCCGCCGCCGCGCGGGCGAGGGCGGCGAGCACCTCGGCGGTGTGCTCGCCGAGACGAGGTGCTGGCCGGCGCACGCTGCCGGGCGTCTCCGAGAGCTTGATCGGCACGCCGAGCGTCTCCATACGGCCGGCACTCGGATGCTCGAGCGCGACCACCATCTCGCGCGCGCGCAGCTGCGGGTC
Source organism: Alphaproteobacteria bacterium (assembly GCA_052143835.1). Taxonomy (GTDB): domain Bacteria; phylum Pseudomonadota; class Alphaproteobacteria; order JACZXZ01; family JACZXZ01; genus DASPPM01. The sequence goes on along the minus strand of JBKQRV010000105.1, from coordinate 3,452 downwards.
GGCGAAGAGCTCGGCGTGATCGACGACCGGCCCTGCCGGGATGCCCGCCTCGCCGAGCTTGGCGAGCCAGTGGGCAGTGGTCTCGCGCGCGAGCGGGGTCTCAAGCAGCGCCACGAGCTCGGCGTTGTGGGCGACGCGGCTCGCGTTGTCGCGGAAGCGCGCGTCGCGCGCGAGCTCCTCGCACCCGAGCAGGCGGCAGAGCCGGAGCCAGAACTCCTGGGTGCCGCCGCCCACGGTGATCCAGCCGTCCTTGGTGCGGAAGACCTGGTAGGGCGAGCTGCCGCGATGGGCCTGGCCCAGGCGCGGCGGGTTCTTGCCGGTGGCGAAATAATAGGCGGCCTCGTAGACCCCGAAGGCGACCGCCGATTCATAGAGCGAGACGTCGACCTGCTGGCCGCGTCCGCTGCGCTCGCGCGCGGCGAGGGCCGCGAGGATGCCGACCGCGCCGAAGAGGCCGCCGGCCACGTCCGAGATGGCGATGGGGAGCCGCATCGGCGGGCCGTCGGGGTCGCCGTTGACCGACATGAGCCCCGACATCGCTTGGATCATCAGATCGAAGCCGCCGCGGCTGCGGTAGGGTCCGCTTTGACCGAAGCCGGAGATCGAGCAGAAGATCAGGCGCGGATTGAGCGCGGCGAGACGCGCGTAGCCGATGCCCAGGCGATCCACAGTACCCGGGCGGAAATTCTCGATCAGCACGTCGGCGCCGGCCGCGAGCTTGTCGAACGTCGCCACCCCTTCCGCCGTCTTGAGGTCGAGCACGACGCTGCGCTTGTTGCGGTTCCACAGCATGAAGGGCGCGCCCTCGCCGCCGACGAAGGGCGGCATCTCGCGCGCGTCATCGCCCTTGCCGGGCTTCTCGATCTTGATCACGTCGGCACCCTGGTCGGCGAGCACCATGGCGCAATACGGCCCCGACAGATGCTGCGTCAGATCCAGCACGCGCAGTCCCTCTAAGGCTCCCGGCATTTTGAGCGTCCTCCGTGGAAATGCGCTTGACAAAGCGTCGGCACCCCGTGACTCTCGTGCTAAATAAAATATGCAAAGCAAAGAGTTGCAACGATAATCGGCCGCCAAACCGGGAGGCGAAGCGCTTTTCCAAAGGGATACGGGGCACGCGGGGCGGGAAGCCCCGCAAACAGCGCCGCGCGCGGGGCTTCGCGAGGGCGATCGGGAAATCCGCGGGTGCTGCGGCGGAACGGGTGGTTGGGCGTGTCGGACATCATCGTCGCCAGGCGCAGTCCGGAGATCGCGGTCGTGACGATCGACCGGCCGGCGCGGCGCAACGCCTGCAATCTCGCGGCTTGGCGCGATCTCGCCCGTAGCTTCGCCGAGCTCGCCCGCGCGCGCGAGGTGCGCCTCGTCATCTTGACCGGCGCTGCCGGACATTTCTCCGCGGGCGCCGACATCAGCGAATTCTCGCACTCGCGCGCGGACGAGGAGTCGGGTGCGGCCTATGAGCGTCAGGTCGAGGCCTGCTATGCCGCGATCCAAGCGCTGCCCCAGCCGAGTATAGCGGCGATCCAAGGTTATTGCGTGGGTGGGGGCTGCGCGCTCGCCATGGCGTGCGACTTCCGCGTAGCACTCGGGAATGCGCGGCTCGGCATTCCCGCGGCGAAGCTCGGGACGATCTACAGCATCCGCGAGTGCCAGCTTCTCCTTGCGCTCGTGGGGCTCGCGAATGCCAAGCGCATCCTCTTTGCCGGCGATCTCGTGGACGCGGCGGAGGCGGCACGCATGGGCCTCGTCGACAAGGTGGCAGACGGCGACGTGGTCGAGGCAGCACTGGCCTTCGCCGGCAGCATGGTCGGCAACGCACCGCTCTCGATCGCGGGCGCCAAGCTCACGCTGGATGCGCTCGCGCGCGGCGAGATCGAGCGGAACGCGGCAAAGATCGAGGCCCTCGTGCGCCAGGCCTTCGAGAGTGCCGACTACAAGGAAGGCGCGAAGGCCTTCATGGACAAGCGGCGGCCGCATTTCGTCGGCCGCTAGAGCGGCGAACGATGCCGGCGGAGTGCTGCCGGTACACGAACGGGAGGTGTGAGATGAGACATGTGAGAGACACGCTTGCGGCATTGGCCGTGCTTCTCGCCGGAAGTGCCGTGATAGCGAATGCTGCGTGGGCGGAGGACGTCCCCGGCGTCAGCAAGGACGAGATCAGGCTCGGCTCCTTCGGCGCGATGACCGGGCCGCAGTACCTCTACGGCAAGCTCACCATGAACGGCGTCGACGCCGTGTTCTACAAGGTGAACGCGGCGGGTGGGGTGAACGGGCGCAAGCTCGTGCTGGTGCGCGAGGACGACCGCTGCGACCCCGCGACCGCGATCGCCGCGGTCAAGAAGCTCGTGTTCGAGGACAAGGTCTTCGCGCTCATCGGCGGCGGCTGCTCGAATGCGACGCTTGCCGCGCGTCCGGAGATCGAGAAGGACCAGATTCCGTTCCAATGCTTCGCTTCCGTCGCCGACGGCATCTCCGATCCGGTCAGCAAGTACATTTACACCACCATGCTGACGGCCTCGATCGAGAGCCGCTCGCAGGTCCAATATGCGGTCGACCACGGCCTCAAGAAGATCGCCGTGGTCTCCCAGCACGACGCCTGGGGCCAGTCGCGCTACACCCCGCTTATGGCGGACTTGAAGCGGCGCAACATCGAGCCCGTCCTCGATCTCGAGATGACGGTCGACGACAACGACGCCACGACGCAGGCGCTCAAGATCACGCAGGCGGGCGCCGACGCGATCATCATGGTGCTCTATCCCAAGCCGGGTGCGGTCTTGACCCGCTCGCTCAACAAGCTCGGTCAAAACCCGGTGCTGATCGGACAGACCGGGATCGCCGACCCCGTCGCCTTCACCAAGGACGTGGATATTCCGGGCGCCACCGACAAGTTCGTGACGCCGGCCGCGGTGCGCTACTCGCCGTCCGACCCGCAGGTCAAGGAGTGGACGACGCTCGTCAAGAAGCTCTTCCCGAACGACGAGCTCTCCGTGTTCAACCTGATGGGCATCGGCGCCGGCGAGGTGATGGTGGCGGCCCTCAAGGCGGCAGGACGCGATCTCACGCGCGACAAGCTTCTCGCGGCGATGGCGCACATCAAGGTCGATACCGATACCTACGCCTCGACGATCGTGTGCAACGACCCGGTGAGCCATCAGTGCAACAACAGCCCGGCCTGGATGAAGGCGGCGGGCGACCATGCCGAGATGGTCGGGGTGACCACGGTCAAATAGGGTGGCGGAATAATGATGGCGTTGCCGTCGTCCTTCGAGACGCCGCCTTCGGCGGCTCCTCAGGACGAGGGCATTTGAATTTTTTCGGCGCGAGACAGCGCGGAGCGGCGCTCGGCCATGATGATGTTCGGCTACCTGCTTGCCTCGGGCATCACCACGGGGGCGCTTTATGCCCTCGTGGCGCTCGGCATCACGGTCGTCTACAAGGCGACGCGGGCGGTC
>JBKQRV010000104.1:0-77563 GCA_052143835.1 Alphaproteobacteria bacterium | reverse complement strand
CTGCTCTGAAATGGGTCCCGGCTTTCGCCGGGACGACGGATTATCACGTTCATAAATACTCAAATGCGATCTGCCCTTGAAGGGGGAGGGTAGGGAGGGGGTGACGCTTCAGCCCCGACTGCGGCCGCGCAGGCGCTGATTTCGATGATCAGATGCGCGTCGAGAGCCAGATGGCGACGCGCGAGGCCGCCTTGATGGCGCCGCGCAAGAGCGGATAGGCGGGTGCCGCCTCGGCGCCATGGGCAAGCGCCGTCTCCTTGTGCTCCATCTCGTGCGCGCGGAACTCCTCGATCCGCTCGCGCAGTTCGGCCTCGTCGTCGCCCAGCGCCGTCGCCTGGCGCGCGTAATGCTCGTCGATCACCTCCTCGACCGCGACCGTGCAGGCCATGGCGGCGCGCTCGCCGAGGAGGGCCGTCGCCGCCCCGAGCGCGAAGCCGGTCACGTACCAGAGCGGCTGCAGCGCGGTCGGGCGCACGCGGCGCTCGACGATGAGCTGGTCGAAGGCGGCGAGGTGGCGGTCCTCCTGCTCCGCCATCTTGCGGATGACGCCGGCGCCTGAGCTGCGGCCGAGCACGGCGAGCTGCCCCGCGTAGATGCGCTTGGCGCCGTACTCGCCCGCCTGGTCGACGCGGATAATGCGCTTGACGAGCTCCTCGCGGTCGGGATCGCCCGGCCGGCGCCGCTCGGCCGTGCGCCTAGGATGCGAACTCTGCCGGGTCATCATTGCCCTCGCCGCATTGCCCGCCGCGCCGCATGAAACGAGAAGACGGCGAGGGCGAGCGTGATCAGGAGATTGTAGCCGGCGAGCGAGATGCCGAACAGCTGCCAGGGGATGCGGTCGCAGCGCGCCACGGGGGCGCTCATGATCTGCTGGCGCAGGGCCTCGAGCGAGCCCGCCGCCTTCGAGACGACGCTCCCGGTGCAGGCGGCCGTGCCTTCCCACCAATGCTGCTCGACGCCGACGTGGAAGGCGCTGATGCCGGCGTCGACCGCGAAGGCGAGCGCGCAAAGCAGGAGTGCTGCTCCCCGCGCGCGGCCGTCGCCGAGGCAGAGGGCGAGGAGTGCAAGCGCGATCGCGATGCCGTGGGGATAGCGCTCGTAGATGCACAGGATGCAAGGGGCGAGCCCGCCCACATATTGGAAGAGGAAGGCGCCGCCCAAGGTGGCGACCGAGGCGGCGAGGATGAGGGCCGCGGGCGCGTAGCGGCCAGAGGCCAAGCGATCGAGGAGGGGCTCAAGGGCGGTCGCGTGCAAGGGAGCGCTCCTAGAGATAGCGCAGCACGAGGAAGCCGCCGACGAGTGCCGCGGCGAAGACGCTCGTCACCAGCATGAGCCGCCGCTCGATGAAGACGCGGATCGGCTCGCCGAAGCGCCAGAGCAGGGCCGCCACGAGGAAGAAGCGCAGGCTGCGCGAGATGAGCGAGGCCAAGGTGAAGGTCGCGAGGTTGAACTTGAGCGCGCCGCTCGCGATGGTGATGAGCTTGTAGGGGATGGGCGTCATGCCCTTGAGGATGATGATCCAGGCGCCCCACTCAGCGTAGGACGCCTTGAGCGCCTCGTACTTGTCCATGACATGGTAGAACTCGAGCACGCGCACGCCGATCGCCTCGAAGGCGAAATAGCCGATGGCGTAGCCGAGAAAGCCGCCCGTGACGGAGGCGACGGTGCACACCGCGGCGAGGAAGAAGGCGCGCCGCGGCAGCGCCAGCACCATCGGGATGAGCAGCACGTCGGGCGGAATGGGGAAGAAAGAGCTCTCGATGAAGGCGACCGCGGCGAGGCCCCAGAGCGCATGGCGGTGGCGCGCGATCGCCATCGTCCAGTCGTAAAGCCGTTGCAGCATGCGCTCTCCGTGGCGGCGGGCGGCAGCTTCCGGCGCCGCGGCCCTCTCTTTGTGCGGCGCTGGTTTAGCAGGCAAGGGCGGCGAGAGCAATCTCGCAGGCGCACGTAGGCTCGCGTCGGCTTGAGGAATGTCACAGGAGGGCTGGCGGAAACGATGGCGACGTGGCTCGGCTTTTGGGAGTGCTACAATCCCATCTCTGTGAGCGAGCGCCGACGCCGCGTCCATTACGCCCACGTGGCGGACGACATGAGGACAGGGCCACGGCAGCGCCAGCCGGTTGACCGCGGCCTCGCCTCGGCTATGATCGCGCCCGCGACAGACGCGCTTCGTTCGCGAGGCGTGGGCGCCCCTGTGGCGGAACCGGTAGACGCGGCAGACTCAAAATCTGTTGTCTGCAAGGACGTGGGAGTTCGAGTCTCCCCGGGGGCACCAGTATCATCAATGGCTTAGAGAAAGCGCCTCGCCCCGAACGCTCGCCGCCGCTTGGCTTAGGCAGCAAGGAGCGCGCAGGCCCATCGCCCTTGCCAGCGCCGAAGAGTGGGCGCAGTCTCAGCCGCGGCACGTGCGTGGGGCATGCCGGCTCGCCTTTCCTGCTCCGTGCTAGACAAGGAGCCGAGGCGCGTCCTGTTGAGGACACATAAGGAGGGCAGCGCATGAGCCGGTTATTCGTGAATCGCGCTTTCGGCGCAATCGCATTTGCGGGATTGCTCACGGCTGGCGCCGCGATGGCGTCGGGCCCGTATGACGGTCAATGGGACGCGCACCTCGCTTGGGGCATGTCGAGATGCGGCACAGGCGACTTCCCCGTCACGGTGACCGATAACAAGCTTACAGGAGTCTACAAGGGCCTACGCAGCACGTATCAGGTTTCCGGCACGGTCGCGGCTGACGGCACTTTCTCCGGTAATTTGGGTAGGGGGCCGCTCACGGGAAAGTTTTCGGGTGACTCGTTCACAGGCAGTATTCCGCCCGCCGAGGCAGGATGCGGACAGGGTAACCTGCAGTTCAAACGGGCCAAATAGCGCAGAACCCTGGCGTGCAGGCCGCCGTTTTTCGCAGAACGTGCGGTCGGTGGCTCGGATCAGCCGGAATTCCCAGGCGGAAAAATACTGACACGACGGGCTCCAGTGATGGGAGCGATCACCGCAGGAGCAACAATGCGCACCCAAGCAAGCTACGCCAAAGCCTCGCAGCCCGCCACAGCCGTGAATTTCGCGGTTCCGGCGAATGCGTGCGACTGCCACACGCACATCCACGGCGACCCAAAGCAGTTTCCCTTCTTCGCAGGGCGTGTCTATACACCCGAGACGGCCTCGCCCGAGGAGATGCTGGCGCTCCATGGCAAGCTGCATATCAAGCGCGTGGTAATCGTGACGCCGAGCGTGTACGGCACCGACAATTCCGCCACTCTTTTCGGCATGAAGGCGCGAGGTGCTGATGCGCGCGGCGTCGCGGTGATCGACGACAAGACGAGCGACGGCGATCTTGATGCCTTGGGCCGGGCGGGCATGCGCGGCATCCGTGTCAATCTCGCGACTGTTGGCACGGACGATCCGGCGCTCGGCCGCCAGCGGTTATCGGCCGCGGTCGACCGTGCGAAAAAGCGCAACTGGCACGTCCAGATGTATACGAGCCTCGCGGTGATTTCGGGCATCAAGGACCTGGTGCTGGCGTCGCCGGTCCCGGTCGTATTCGATCATTTCGGCGGGACCCAGTCGTCCCTCGGGCTCGAGCAGCCGGGCTTTGCCGACTTGATCGAGCTGGTCCGCGCGGGCAAGGCCTATGTCAAGATCTCCGGAGCCTACCGCGCCTCTACCCAAGCGCCCGACTACCCCGATGTAGCACCCTTCGCCAAGGCATTGATCGCGGCAAACCGGGATCGCATCGTCTGGGGCACCGACTGGCCGCATCCCAACTCGACCACGCCGCCGGGCCGCAAGGCGACCGACGTGACGCCGCTCTTTCAGATCGATGACGGACGGCTGTTGAACCGACTCGCGCTATGGGCGCCCGATGCCGCGACGCGCCAAAAGATCCTCGTCGACAACCCGGCGCGACTTTACCAATTCTAACGCTGAAGGCGGCTGGAGTGAGTTCCGGCTGTATCGAATCGGCGCGGCCTTCGAGACGCGCCCTTCGGGCGCTCCTCAGGCTGAGGAGGTTCTTTGTGCAATCATGAACCTGCCTCATGCTGAGGAGCGGTGCGAAGCACCGCGTCTCGGAGCACGCGCGGCACCTATGCAATCGGAACTTGCTCTAGGAAGTACCGTCCGCCCGAGCCATATTCGCTTGGCCGCCAATTTGAGCGGCCGGAGCGTTGAGCGCCCTATTTTTCGGAGAAGGTCGGGGGAAGCATGCTCACGGACTGGATTTACGACGACCCCACTTGGCTGGTCGGCAGTGCGATCGTGGCGGCCTCGGTCCTGGTTTCCTGCGCGGGGCTTTTCGCCGTTCATCGCCTCGTGGACGTGGAGCTGCGCCGCAGTCACAACGACGTCGCGGGCTTCACGATCGCGATCGTTGGCGTGCTTTATGCGGTGCTGCTCGCCTTCATCGCGGTCGCGACCTGGGAGACCTACGCCAAGGCCGGCGATGTGGTGGACAACGAGGCCAATGCCGTCGGCAACATGTTTCTCGATACCGCAGGCGTGCCGGACGCAATCGGCGCCCGTTATCGCAAGTTCTTGAGCCAGTACGTTGAGCTCGTCATCGATGAGGAGTGGCCGGCACAGCATTCCGGGCACACGGGCAAGTCGGTCTACCAAAAAGGTTGGATCGTCCTCAACGACCTCAATGTCGATGTCGCGCATTTCGAGCCGAAAACCCAAGGCGAATCGAACATGCACAGAAAGCTGCTGCAGGATCTCGACTTTCTCTTGAGTTCGCGCCGGGCAAGGCAGCTCGCGGCGGGGAGCCATATTCCCGAGGTCGTCTGGTGGATCATCTTCTTCGGCGCCGTCCTCACGGTCGCCTTCACCTATCTCTTCGGCCCGCACAGCTTCAAGATGCACCTGACGATGACCGCCGGCGTCGCGGCGTCGCTCGCCCTCGTCATCGTGCTCATCGTGGCCTTCGACTATCCCTTTCGCGGCGAGGTCACCATCGGAAGCGAGGCCTATCAGGCGGTACGGGATAGGATGGCGAGCGACACTTTCCAGCCGAAGTAGCCCGGATGCCGGCAAGGCGCCGTGTGCGAGGCGCGGAGCCGGAGGGGTGAACCTCCTTAAGGGGAATATTCCGACCCGGCTTCCCGGCCTTCGGCTGGCAAGGGCGAACTGGGCCCTGTTACGGCCGTCGTCGGTCTCCGACCCTCACTGGGCGACGTCATATCGCCCGCCTTCGTTCGGGGCCTTACCCGCCTGGTTCAAGTCAGCCGCGAGGCTTTGAGGGATCGGCCGCAGGCAGAGCTGCCGCGAGGGTCGACTATTGCGTCGGGCCGGCCTTGCCCGGCTCGGCCGGCGTGGTCTGGGCATTGCCCGGCGCCGCACCCGCGCCCTTCGTCACGTTGATGAGGGCGATGCCGCCGCGAACCGTGACCACGCCAGAGGGCGTGTAGAAATTGACGCCCTTCTGCTTGCTGACCTTGCCCCCGACGTAGCGAAGCAAGCCGGCGGTTACGGTTGCGGTCATGCTGCCGATTTGCTTCTTGGGGTCGTACACGAACTCGTCGATGACGATTTCCGAGTTCGGGCCCAAGGTGAGCGTCGAGCCGTCGACGAAGAGGAGCTGGACCTGGCCCTCGTTCTGCGTGGTGATCCGCTCGTTGCGGATCACGTTCTGACCGATGTGCAGCACCTGAGTCTTCTCGTTGGGCGGCTGGCCCGTCGCCTGCGGATTGACCGCGGCGGCGATGCCGGCCTTGTCATCCTGTGCGCCGGCCGGCGAGGCCGCGCAAGCAAGGCCTGCGAGAGCGATGACGCTGCCAAAGAATATCCGTTTCATGGCGCAAGCCCCATTTGGTGGTGTCGCCAAGACGGGGAGCAATGGCTTCTGACGAGACGAAAGGAGGACACGTGCATTCCTCTCCTCGTCGGGCTCATTCACGTCGTCAAACCGACATCCCCCGAATGACCCGTGTTCCGCGCGGCAGGATGCGCCTCTTCGGCATTGGCGGCAAGGCAAATTGGCGCGCGGCCGCCATTCGGCCGCCTAGCCCGAGGGTGGCGCCCATAGCGCTTGATGCGTCCCCTCGGGGCCGCCAAGCCTGGACAAAGCCGCAAGGCGCCCTAGAATCGAAGAAGGCCGCTCGGTGCCCCGGCGGCTGAAGGCGCCTTCCGAGGCTCCGGCCGAGAGGACAGCGCGATGTATGAAGAGACCACGCGCTCGATCAAGGTGACGGTCGAGCCCATCTTCCTCGAGGACCAGTCGAACCCCGGGCAGAACCACTTCGTCTGGGCCTACCACGTCCGCATCGAGAACCGGGGCGCCGTGACCGTGCAGCTGCGCAACCGCTATTGGCACATCACCGACGGCTTCGGCCGGGTGCAGGAGGTGCGCGGCGCCGGCGTGGTCGGCGAGCAGCCGATTCTGCGCCCGGGCGAGTCCTACGAGTACACCAGCGGCACGCCGCTGCCGACCCCCTCAGGCATCATGCGCGGCAGTTACGAGATGGAGAGCGAGCGCGGCGAGCGCTTCGAGATCGTGGTACCCGCCTTCTCGCTCGACAGCCCCTATCACACCGCCCGCATTAATTGATCGGGGCGGGGTGCAGACTCGGTTGACGGGGAGTGCCACGATGGGGAACGGCGACGGGCCTAAGCTTCCGCTTGACTTGCGTGGACAAAGGCTCAAATTCACGGCGCCGGGGTGCCGCTCACGTCCCATCGCTCCCTCGAATGCCGAAGCGTCGTTGAGAAGGAGGCCGTCGTGGCCATGAAAACCGTGACATTCCCGAGCTCCGTGGCGGAGGCCGGCGAGCCGGGCCGCGCCGAGGCGGAGGGTGCGGTGCGCACGCTCATCGCCTGGGCCGGCGACAACCCCGACCGCGAGGGCCTGCGCGAGACGCCGGCCCGCGTGGCGCGCGCCTTCAAGGAGTGGTTCTCGGGCTATAACGAGGATCCCTACACCTTCCTCAAGGCCACCTTCGAGGAGACCGACGGCTACGACGAGATGGTGGTCTTGCGCGACATCCGCTTCGAGTCCCACTGCGAGCACCATCTGGCGCCCATCATCGGCAAGGTGCATATCGCCTATCTGCCGCGCCACCGCGTGGTCGGCATCAGCAAGCTCGCCCGCCTCGTCGAGGTCTACTCCCGCCGCCTGCAGATCCAGGAAAAGCTCACGGCGCAGATCGCCAACACGATCGAGGAGGTGCTCGAGCCGCTGGGCGTCGCGGTGTGCGTCGAGGCCTCGCACCAATGCATGACCACGCGCGGCATCCACAAGGCGGGTGTGACCATGGTGACCAGCCGCATGCTCGGCCAGTTCCGCAGCGACCCCACGACGCGGCGCGAGTTCCTCTCCATGATCGGCAATCCGCGCACGACGACGCAGCCGGATATGTGAGCGCCAAGAACCGCACCCTCGCATGCCGCCCGAGAGGCTCACTCCCGTCGAGATGATCGCGCACCTGGTCGCCTTCGACACCACCTCCCAGAAGTCGAACCTGGCGCTCATCGAGAGCGTGGCGGAATACCTGGCCGGCCATGGCATCGCCTCGCGCCTGACCAAGAACGACGACGGGACCAAGGCCAATCTCTTCGCCACCATCGGGCCGGAGCGAGGGAATGGGATCGTGCTCTCGGGCCATACCGACGTGGTGCCGACGGCAGGCCAGGCGTGGGAGAGCGATCCCTTCGTCCTTTCCGAGTGCGACGGCAGGCTCTACGGGCGCGGCACCGCCGACATGAAGAGCTTCATCGCGACCGCCTTGGCGCTCGTGCCGGAGATGCTGGAGCGCCGCCTCGAGAGTCCCATACACTTGGCGCTCTCCTACGACGAGGAGGTCGGTTGCCTCGGCGTCGGCCGCCTGATCAGCGGGCTCGGCGCGGCGACGGGGCGCCCGCGCCTCGCCATCGTGGGCGAGCCGACCCTCATGAAGGTGGTGCACGCGCACAAGGGCGCCGTCATCTGCGAGACGCGCGTCGTCGGCCGCGAGGCGCACTCGAGCGCCACCCACCGCGGGGCGTCTGCCATCATGGCGGCCGCCGAGCTGATCCGCTTCCTCTCCGAGCTCGCCGCCGAATTCGCCGCCCGCGCGCCGCGAGCGGGCTCGAGCGACGGGGAATTCGACCCGCCCTGCACCACCATCAGCGTCGGCACCATCGCGGGCGGGACGGCGCTCAACATCATCCCCAAGGAATGCTCGTTCCTGTGGGAGTGCCGCCCGCTTCCGGGAAGCGGGGACGGCGAGGAGGTCCTCCGCCGTTTGGGCGAATTCGCGGCCGCGCGCGTGACGCCGGCGCTCAAGGCCAAGACGGCCGCGGGCGGCGTTGCCACGGAAGTGCGGGTCACGGTGCCGCCGCTCGCCCCCGATGGTGCTGCCGCCGAGGCGCTCGTGCTGGCCCTCAGCGGCGAGAACAGGGCGGGGGTCGTCAGCTACGGCTCGGAGGCGGGGCTCTTCCAGGAAGCCGGCATCCCGGCGGTGCTCTGCGGGCCGGGCGACATCGCCCAAGCGCACCAACCGAACGAGTACATCCTCGGCACGCAGGTCGCGGCCTGCGAAGCCTTCCTCCGCCGCTTGATCGACTACTGCGCCACGTAAGCGCGACGATCGCCGGGTTTTCTCTGCTAGCGTCCCAAATCGAAAGTCCGTCTTACCCGGTGATAACCGTCATTGCGAGCGCAGCGAAGCAATCCAGAGTGCCTGGTGCGAGCCCCATTCTGGATTGCTTCGGCGCCCTTCGGGCGCCTCGCAATGACGAGTGCCTTCCTGATGTGGTGGATTTCGGATCCAGGACACTAAAGCAAGCTCCGACCGCATAGGGCCGCCCCTGAGCTCGCCCGGGGGAAGGCCGGTCAGGAGATGCGGCGCGACTGATCTACATCAAAGACCGGCGCCTCGCGAGACGCAAAATAGCCGCGCTTTCCGATGGAGGCTCCATGTCTCTGGCCGCCCGTTCCGTCCTCTATGTCCGGCTGCCCTGCTGGAAGATCTATCCCGGCGGGGTCGTCTACGTCGCCGACTACGTGCACAAAGAGCGCCCCGCGATCGCCCAGCACATCCTCGATCTGGCCGTGGTCCCCCCTGGCGAGCGCAGGCGCGTGCTGATCGAGCGGCTGGAGCGGCAACGGCCGGACATCGTCGCGTTCTCCTGGCGCAACATGCAGTCCTTCGGGCCGCATCCCGAGGATGACGCGCTCGACGTGGTGATGAACTTCGACCATTCGCCGCGTTGGCATCTCCGCTTGAAGGCGGCGAAGGACGCGCTCTCCATCATCCGCGACTACATCGCGAGCCGCCTCAGGAATTTCGGCTACTTCCGCCTCGTCCGCAAGCTGCTGCCGGCCGCGCGTATCGTCGTCGGCGGCACCGCCGTCTCGATCTTCGCCAAGCACGTCGCCGCGAAATGCCCGGCCGATACCGTGGTCGTCGTCGGCGACGGCGAGGATGCCATGCTCTCGATCGTCGACGGCTTCACCGCACCGGCCGGCGAGTTCTTCTACAAGGACCGCAGCGGCGCGATCAGCCACCGCGCCCGCGGCGAGATTTTCGATCTCGCCAAGCTCACCGCGGTCGATTTCGGCTACATCGATTCGATCTTTCCCGATTTCCGCGGCTATCTCGACGGCGATATCGGCGTGCACACCAAGCGCGGCTGCCCGTTCCAGTGCCATTTCTGCCTCTACAACCAGATCGAGGGGCACCGCCAGCGCTACCGCAATCCCGTCGAGGTCGCCAAGGAAGTCGAGACGCTGAACAAGCAGTACGGCGTCAAGCGCATCTGGTTCACCGACGCGCAGTTCTGCTCGACGCGCAAGAGCACCGAGCACGTCGAGCAGATTCTCGACGAGATGCTGGCGCGCAAGACCCAAGTCACCTGGTTCGGCTATCTTCGCCTGAACTACCTGACGCCGACGCTGGCGCGGAAGATGTGGGCAAGCGGCATGGGCAGCGTCGATCTCTCGTTCACGGGATCGCAGGAGATGATCGACTCGCTCACCCTCGGCTACAAGCTCGACCAGCAGATGGCGGCGTTCGAAATGCTGAAGGCGAACGGCCATACTAACCAGCAGATCAAGCTCTACATGCCGCTCAACGCGCCGGGCGAGACGGCCGAGACGCTGCAGATGACCATCGACCGGATCAACGAGCTCTACGCCATGTTCGGCCGCGACCGCGTGCTGCCGTTCATCTTCTTCATCGGCATCCAGCCCGGCACGCCGGTCGAGAAACTGCTGATCGAGCGGGGCTACCTCGACGCCAACTACAATCCCCTCACCTTCAATCCGTTCCTGATCAAGCGGCTGCTCTACAACCCGCCCCCGCTCGGCCGCATCATCGCGCGCGCCTATCTCGAGGCGGCGGCGACGAGCGATCGAGAGAGCGAGTATATCGGCCGCGCCACCATGGACAACCTCGAGCGCGAGCTCGCGCGGCCCGAGGTGCGCGAGAGCGCGCGTGCCCGCGCTGTCCCCATGATGGTGGCCGCGCAACGCTGCAGCTGACCCTCGGCCGTCTTCGCGCTCACGACGGAAGTGCGGCCAAGGCCGGCGAAGACCCCTCAAGGCGCCCCACGCGCGGACGCTACTGCTCCACGAAGCGCGGCAAATAGAATTGGATGTTGCGGTCGAGCTCGGCGTTGAGGTCGAGCATGGCGCCCTGAACGACGAGGTACCAGGCCTCGTCGACGGCTTGGTCGCTCACGTCCTGCGGCACCGTGCGCATCTTGGTGGCCTCGGCGGCGGTCTGGCCGACGACCTGACCGTGCCGGTCGTGGATCTCGAGCCGCGCCGCGACGTGGCCGACGTAGCGGCGGTCGCGCTGGTCGCTCAAGCCGGAGGCGAGGCTCTGCTGCGCCGGCATGCGCTCCTCGACGATGCTCGCGTCGGTGACGACGAAGCGGGCGTAGCCCTCGTCGCCATCCGCCTTCAGGCGGTCGCTTGCCCAGCGCTCGGCCGAGGCGAGCAGCGAGCGCGGCGCCAAGGTCTCCACGTGCGGCGAGACCACGCGCAGCTGGTACTCGCTCGCCACTACGATCTTCTCCACCTTGAGCTTGATCGGCGGCAGGTGCTTCCAGGTGAGCTCGGGATATTTCTCCGGCGGCGGCCCGCTGCCGCAGCCGGCAAGGAGTGCCAGCAGGAGTGAAGCGACGAGGAGGCGGAGAGGCGAGGGCCGGGCCATGGGCACTCTCTTCGGGCCAATGCGGCCTTATACGCCGCGCGAGCGTTGCCGCTCAAGGGTTGCTCAGTCGCGCACGGCAGCGCCCTCCGCGCGGAGTGCCGCCAGCGCCTCCCGGTCGTAGGCATATTCCCGCATGCAGAACTGACAGACGACGCTGACGCGGCCGTCCACCACCATGTCCTCGAGCTCGGCTGCGGAGAGTGCGCGCAGCACCCTGATCACGCGCTGCTCCGAGCAGCGGCAGCCGGAGCGCAAGGGACGCTGGCGGAAGACGCGCACGCCGTCCTCGTGGAAGAGGCGATAGAGGAGGTCGTGGGCGCCGAGGGCAGGGTCGAGAAGCTCGGCGGTCGTCGCACTGCCCATCATGATGAGGGCGCGGCGCCAGCCCTCCTCAAGCGCTTCGCGCCGGGCCTCCTCGGCCACGGAGCCGCCCGCCTCCTCCGCCCTCAGCCGCTCTCCTTGCGCGAGCGAGAGCGGGCGCTCGCCGCCGGCAAGCGGCAGGCGCTGCAGCATGAGACCCGCGGCACGCCAGGCCGCCTTGCCGTCCTCGCCCGCAACGCGGCCGACGGCGAGCTTGAAGGCGGCGTCGAGCTGCTCGGACTGGCGGAAGTAATGGTGCACGCAGTCGACGAGCTCCGCACCCTCGAGCTCGACGATGCCCTGGTAGCGCTCGGTGTTCGGCCCCTGGTCGACCGTGAAGGCGAGATAGCCCGAGCCCAAGAGGCGCGGCACGATGCCTTGCGCGCCGTGCCCGCTGCTGCGCCCGCGCTCGGCCTCGCCGAGGCGGCCCTCGTCGAAGCGGGCGTAGCCGCGCACCTCGCCCTCGCTGGTGACGTCCGCCACCAAGAGGCCGACGGGGCCGTCGCCTTTGGTCTGGAGCGTGAAGACGCCTTGGTATTTGAAGGCGCCGGCAAGGGTGGCCGTGAGCGCCAGGCCCTGGCCCAAGAGTGCCGCGATCTCCTCTGGATAGCGGTGGCGCGAGAGCACCTCGTCGACCAGCGGACCGAGCCGCACCAGCCGCCCGCGGATGGTTTGCGCCTCGAGCTGGAAGGGCTGGACGAGATCGTCGGCGAGGTTGGGCCCCGCGGGCCGGCTTTGGGCTAGGTCAGGCACCAGACGAGTATACCCTGCTGCGCCGGCAAGCGGTTGCCGGCCTCGTCCCACACCACCGACTGGGGCCCGTCGATCACCGACGGCGTCACCTCCTCGCCGCGGTGGGCCGGCAGGCAATGCATGAAGATCGCGTCGGGCTTGGCGAGCTTCATGACGCCGTCGTCGACCCGATAGGGCGGCAAGAGCGCCTTGCGCGTCGCGACCTCCCGCTCGCCCATGGAGACCCAGGTATCGGTGACGACGCAGTCGGCCCCGCTCACCGCCTCCTCGAGCTTGTCGGTGACGAAGATCTCCCCACCCTCCTTCCTCGCCCACTCGACGACCTGGCGCGGCGGCCCGAGCTCCTTCGGGCAGGCGAGCTTGAGAGTGAAGCCGAAGCGCACCGCGGCATGGATCCACGAGGTCGCCATGTTGTTGCCGTCGCCGGCCCAGGCCACCACCTTGCCCGCGATCGGCCCGCGGTGCTCCTCGAAGGTCATCACGTCGGCCATGAGCTGGCAGGGGTGCGTGCGGTCGGTGAGGCCGTTGATGACCGGCACGCTGGCGTGCTCGGCAAGGTCCAGGAGCTTCTCCTCCTTGGTCGTGCGCAGCATGATGACGTCGACGTAGCGCGAGAGCACGCGCGCGGTATCGGCGACGCTCTCGCCGTGGCCGAGCTGCATGCCGTCGCGCTCGAGCACCACCACCTCGCCGCCGAGCTTGCGCATGCCGACTTCGAAGGAGACGCGCGTGCGGGTGGAGGGCTTCTCGAACAGCATGGCGAGGGTCTTGCCCTGGAGCGGCCGGTGCTGGAGCCCCTCGCCGCGCTTGAACGCCCTGCCCATCTCGAGCATCCGGCGCAGCGTCGCCCCATCGAAGCGGTCGAGATCGAGGAAGTGCCGCGGTTCGTTCGAGCCGCTCATCGCGCACTCTTCATGTTTTGGCCGCCTTGGCCGGCTCGATCCCCTCGGTGGCACCTTCGAGGATGGCGAAGGCCTCTTCCATATGATGATCCTCGACGATGAGCGGCGGCATGATGCGCACCACGTTGTCGCCCGAGCCGACGGTCAGGAGGCCGCGGTCGCGCAGCTTCGCCACGATGTCGGCGGCGGTGACGCCGTCGACGCATTTTAGGCCGCGCATGAGGCCCATGCCGCGCAGCTCGCCGAAGACGCGCGGCCGCGCCTTGACGAGGGCGGCGAGACGCCGGCCGAGGCGCTCTCCCTTCTCCGCCACCTGGTCGAGGAAGCCGTCGGCGAACATGACGTCCAGCACGGCGTTCGCCACCGCCATGGCGAGCGGATTGCCGCCGAAGGTCGAGCCGTGCGTGCCGGCGGTCATGCCGACGGCCGCCTTCTCGGTGGCCAAGAGCGCGCCGATCGGGAAGCCGCCGCCGAGCGCCTTCGCGGTCGAGAGCACGTCGGGCTTGATCCCCGCCCACTCATGGGCGAAGAGCTTGCCGGTGCGGCCCATGCCGCATTGCACCTCGTCGAGGAAGAGCAGCAGGCCGAACTCGTCGCACACCTGGCGCAGGCTCTTGAGGAACTCCGGCCGTGCCGCGCGCAGCCCGCCCTCGCCCTGCACCGGCTCGACGAGGATGGCCGCCGTCTCGGCGGTGATCGCGGCGCGCACCTCGTTCAGGTTCTCGTAGGCGACGTGATCGAAGCCGTCGACCACGGGGGCGAAGCCCTTGAGGTGCTTCTCCTGCCCGCCGGCCGCGATGGTGGCGAGCGTGCGTCCGTGGAAGCCGTTGTGGAAGGTGATGATGCGGTAGCGCTCGGGATGGCCGCTGTCATCGTGATACTTGCGCACGAGCTTGATGCCGCCCTCGATCGCCTCGGCACCCGAGTTGCAGAAGAACACCGTGTCCGCGAAGCTCCGCGCCACCAGGCGCTCGGCGAGGCGCTGCTGGCCCGGGATCTGGAAGATGTTCGAGCAGTGCCACAGCTTCTTGCCCTGCTCGGTGAGCGCCTTGACGAGATGCGGGTGCGCATGGCCGAGCCCGGTCACCCCGATGCCGCAGGCGAAATCGAGGAAGCGCCGCCCGTCGCTCGCGTAGAGATAGGCCCCCTCGCCGCGCTCGAAGGCGACGTTGGCTCGGGCATAGGTCGGCATAAGGGCTGGGATCACGCTACCCTCCACGGCACTGGGACGACAGGACGGGCGCGCCGAGGCGCGCGAGAAAAGGCCTGAGTATTGGCATCCGCCCGCCGCGTGTCAAATAACATCAAAGGCGGGTAGTGTCTCGGTTTGAAATTGGGCAAGCGGAGGTGAGGCTCGCTTCTCCTCTCCTCCTTCAGGAGGAGAGGAAGGGGCCCCCGCGGGCCAAAGGCCCGCTTCTTCTGCATCATGCATAAGAGGCGCGCTACGCGCGCCGGGCGAAGCGATGGGAAGGTGAGGAGGGCGAGCGTAGCGAGCCTTTCCCTGCGATAACTCGTCTCGCCCACCCACCTCCTCACCCCGACCCTCTCCTCCTAAAGGAGGAGAGGGAGAAACCTCGTGGCAGAAAGCTTGTTGCCGCGGCCCCTGCACTTGCTATGCTCGGTCCTTCTGGTGAAGAGCGCTCGATGCAAGCCCTGAGCTTTGCCCCGCCGCCATCCTGTCCCGAGGCCGAGACGCTGCGTGGAGAAGTGCGCGAGTTCCTCGCGCGCGAGCTCGCGGGGCGCAGCGCCGAGGCGCGCGCCGTCTCCTGGAGCGGCTTCGATCCCGAGTTCAGCCGCAAGCTCGGCCGGCGCGGCTGGATCGGCATGACCTGGCCCAAGCGCTACGGCGGGCACGAGCGCAGCGCGCTCGAGCGCTATGTCGTGCTCGAGGAGATGCTCGCCGCCAGCGCTCCGGTGGGTGCGCATTGGGTCGCCGACCGGCAAAGCGCCCCTCTCTTGCTGCGCTTCGGCAGCGAGGCGCAGCGCCGGGCCATCCTGCCGCGGATCGCCGCCGGCGAGTGTTACTTCTGCATCGGCATGAGCGAGCCGGATACCGGGTCCGACCTCGCCTCGGTGCGCACCCGCGCCGTCGCCGCCGACGGCGGCTATCGCGTGAACGGCACCAAGGTCTGGACCACGCGGGCCCACCAGGTCCATTACATGATTCTCTTCTGCCGCACCGCCGCCGCGAGCGAGGCCGATCGCCACGGCGGGTTGAGCCAATTCCTCGTGGACCTCAAGACGCCCGGGGTCGAGGTGCGGCCGATCCGCAACCTCGCCGGCCAGCACGACTTCAACGAGGTGGTGTTCGAGGACGTGCTCCTGCCCGAGGATGCGCTCATCGGCGGGCTCGGCGACGGCTGGCGCCAGGTGACGAGCGAGCTCGCCTTCGAGCGCAGCGGACCGGAGCGCTTCCTCTCCTCCTTTACCTTGCTGATCGAGCTCGCGCGCGCGTTGGGTCCGGAGCCCTCCGAGCGCGCGGTGGTGGCGCTCGGCCGCATCATGGCGCATATCGTGACGCTGCGGCGCCTCTCGCGCTCGGTCGCCGGCATGCTGCAGGCGGGGGCCGACCCGGCGTTGCAGGCGGCCGTGGTCAAGGATCTCGGCACGCTGCTCGAGCAGGAGGTCCCCGAGGTGGCGCGCCAGCTCGTCGCTTGCGAGCCCGCCACGGAATCGACCCAGGCCTTCTCGGCGGTGCTCGCGCACGCCATCCTCCACGCGCCCTCGTTCTCGATCCGCGGCGGCACGCGGGAGATCCTGCGCGGCATGATCGCCCGCGGGCTAGGGCTCAGATGAGGCCCAAAAGCGGAAGGGAGGGACAGGCGATGGCGCAAGCGCCGGTGCTGTACGTTGAAGAGGACGGGATCGTCACGCTCACCTTGAACCGCCCGGAGACGCGCAACGCGATCACGGACAATGACATGATCGACGCGCTCGTCGAGGCGGTCGAGCGCATGAACGCCGACATGAGCGTTCGCGTCGCCATCCTGACCGGCGCGGGCACGGCCTTCTGCTCGGGCGGCAACTTGAAGCGCATGGCCGCGCGCGCGGGACCGGGCGCCGAGCCGCCCGTGCAATCGCGGCGCTGGTACAAGCTCGGCATCCACCGCATCCCGCTCGCCTTCGAGGCCCTCGAGGTGCCGGTCATCGCCGCGGTGAACGGTCCGGCGATCGGGGCCGGCTGCGATCTCGCCTGCATGTGCGACATCCGCATCGCGGGCGAGAGCGCGCGCTTCGCCGAGAGCTTCGTCAAGCTCGGCATCATCTCCGGCGACGGCGGCGCCTGGCTGCTGCCGCGCATCGTCGGATTCTCCAAGGCGAGCGAGATGACCTTCACCGGCGATCCGATCGATGCCAAGGAGGCGCTCGCCTGCGGGCTGGTCTCGAAAGTGACGCCCGACGCCGAGCTCCTGCCGACGGCCGGCGCACTCGCCGCCCGCATCGCCGCCAATCCGCCGCACGCGATGCGCATGACGAAGCGCCTTCTCTACGAGGGCCGGCACATGCGGCTCTCGAGCCTTCTCGAGCTCGCCGCGGCGATGCAATCGCTCGCCCACACCACGGCCGACCACAAGGAGGCGGTGACCGCCTTCCTCGAGAAGCGCCCGCCGAAATTCAAGGGAGACTAGCAAATTCGTCTCTGCGGCGGCCGCAGAGTAAATCCGCCTCGGGGAGCAGAGTCATGAGCGAAGCGGGGAGCCCGGTTGCCATCGTCACCGGCGGAGCGCGCGGCATCGGGCGGAGCTCGGCGCTGGCCCTCGCCGGGCGCGGCTACGACGTGGCCCTCGTCGACGTGCTGGTGCCCGAGATGAAAGAGACGGCGGCTGCCATCGAGGCGCTGGGGCGGCGCGCCTCGGTGCACGAGGCCGACGTGCGGCACTTCGAGCTCGCGCGCACGACCGTCGAGCGCATTCGCGACGCCTGGGGCCGCGTCGATTTCCTTCTCAACAACGCGGGCGCGCCGATGCCCAAGGGCATCCTCGAGATCAGCGAGGAGGAGTTCGATCGCACCATCGCCGTCAACCTCAAGAGCTGCTTCAACTGGTGCAAGGCGGTCGCGCCGGTCATGCTCGCGCAAGGGCGCGGCCGCATCGTCAGCATCTCCTCGATCAGCGCCTATTCGGGAGGGGTCACCAGCGCCGTCAGCAAGTTCGCCTACGCCGCGGCCAAGGCCGGCATCCTGGGCATGACCCGGGCCTTGGCCAAGGAGCTCGGACCTCAGGTCGCGGTCAATGCGATCTGCCCGGGCGTCATCGTGACCGAGCTCACCAAGAGCCTGGTCGAGCCGCGCGCGGCCGAGCTCGTCAAGGGCATAGCACTCGGCCGCCTCGGCGGCCCCGAGGACGTGGCGCAACTCGTCGCCTACCTCGCCACGGCCGAGCCGAGCTTCATGAGCGGACAAGCCTTGATCCTCGACGGCTTTCAATGGGTCGCGTGAGGCCGCGGCACTCGAGGAGGTGCTGTATCGCCCTTGTGAGCGGGGCGCATTCTCGGCACAATGCCAAGCGGGATGGAGCGCGCTCTAAGGAAAGAACGCCATAAGTTCATAACATAGGGAGGAGGGGAAGATGGTCGCCGCATTCCGGGGGGAGGGCGAGCACGCCGGCGGGTCGCCGAAACAGGCCGTCGCGGCCGCGGTGATCGGCAATGTGCTGGAGTGGTACGATTTCTCCGTTTATGCCTTCGTCGCCACCACCATCGCGAAGACGTTCTTCCCGCAGGGCGGCGTGGCGGCGCTTCTCAACACCTTCCTCGTCTACGGCATCGGCTTCCTCGCGCGCCCGCTCGGCGGCATCCTGATCGGACGCTACGGCGACCTGCGCGGCCGGAAGTCGGCCCTCTTGCTCACCATCTTCCTCATGGCATCGGGCACGGTGCTGATCGGCGTCATTCCCAGCTACGCCTCGATCGGCTTCTTGGCCCCGCTTCTCTTGGTGGTGGCGCGCCTGACGCAGGGCTTCTCCGCGGGCGGAGAATGGGGCGGGTCGACTGCCTTCATCGTCGAGTGGGCCCCCGAGAAGCGGCGCGGCTTCTACGGCAGCTTCCAGCAATCGAGCGTCGTGGGCGGCATCGTGCTCGGCTCCGGCATCGCCGCACTGGTCAGCACGCTCTTGACGAGCCAGCAGATGGACGATTGGGGCTGGCGCGTCCTCTTCCTCTTGGGCGGCGTCCTGGGGCCGGTCGGCCTCTACATGCGGCGCAACATCGAGGAGACGCCGGCCTATCGGCGCGTGGCGCGCGAGCCGGCAGCCGCGGCTCAGCCAGGCGCGCTCTCGCCCTTCTGGCTCGCCGCGCGCGCCTTCGGCTTCACCATCAATTGGACGGTGATCTTCTACATCTTCCTCGCCTACATGCCGACCTTCGCGCAGAAATTCCTGCACATCGGGCGCACCGGCTCGCTCTGGTCGAATACCATCGGCGTGGTGGTGCTCATGGTGGCAATCCCCTTCATGGGGCATCTCTCCGACCGTTACGGCCGCAAGCCTTTCCTTCTGCTCTGCTGTGCCGCCTTCATCGTGCTGCCGTACCCGATCTTCGCCATGATGCTGTCGGGCGTGTCGCTTCCCGTCTTCGTCCTGGTGCAGATCGTGATCGGACTCATGATCTCGCTCTTCTCCGGCCCGGGCCCGGCGGCGATCTCGGAGATTTTCCCGACGCGGGTGCGCTCGACCTGGATGACGAGCGGCTATGCGCTCGCGGTCGCGATCTTCGGCGGCTTCGCGCCCTTCATCGCCACCTGGCTCATCGACCAGACCGGCAGCCCGATATCACCCGTCTACTACGTGATCGCGGCGGCCTTGGTGAGCGCCATCGTCATCGCTTACCTGAAGGAGACCGCGCACGCCCCGCTCGCCTAAGGAGGACGTCATGAACGTGCAAGCCCCCGCTCTCGAACCCTGGCAGTGGCCGGAGGAGCATTGGCGCAAGCTCGTGGGCCGCGTGCGCGCGGGCCGTGCGCTCAGGCCGAAGGCGTGGAAGGACGGCGCGCGCTGCGCCGTCGCCCTCTCGTTCGATTCCGATCATGAGACGAACGAGCTGCGGGACGGCGGCAAGTCGATCGGGCGGCTCTGCTGGGGGCAATACGGCAACCGCGTGGGCGTGCCGCGCATCTTGAAGATTCTCGCGAAGCACGGCGTCAAGGCCACCTTCTACGTGCCCGCCGTCTCGGCCCTCATCTACCCCGACGAGCAGCGCCGCGTCGTGGCCGAAGGGCACGAGATCGGCATCCACGGTTGGATCCACGAGCTCAACTCGGTGCTGCCCTACGACGCGGAGCGCGATCTCATGCTGCGCTCGGCGGACACGCTCGAGAAGGTGAGTGGCGTGCGCCCCGTGGGCCTGAGGACGCCGTCATGGGACTTCAGCCCGAATACGCTGCGCATCGAGAAGGAGATGGGCCTCGCCTACGATTCCTCGCTGATGTCGGACGAGGACTGCTACGAGCTCGTGATGGACGGCGAGCCGACGGGGATCGTCGAGCTTCCCGTCGAATGGGTGCGCGACGACGCGGTCTATTTCATGATGCACCGCTTCCAGCAGCTCAGGCCCTACACCCCGCCCCAGGACGTCTTCGAGATCTTCCGCCGCGAGTTCGACGCGGCCTACGAGGAGGGCGGCATCTTCCAGCTCACCATGCACCCCCACATCATCGGCTACCGCTCGCGCAGCTGGATGATCGAGGAGCTCATCCGCCACGCGCGCGCGCGCCCCGGCGTCTGGTTCGCCACCCATGCCGAGGTGGCGCAGTGGGCGAAACAGCACGCGGCGTAGCCGGCTGCCCTCTCCCGCAAGCGAGGGCTTTGCAAATATCGTGCGGTGAGGCGGCATTTCGGGATCGGGACATTTTTCGCCGAGCTAAGGGTCAGTTATTGTGCGCGTCGTCTGCGAATGCGGCCTCGTTGGTTGGTGGCGGGACTGCATCGGGGCTAACCGCATGGGCCTATGGTGCGGGCTCAGGGCGGGCACAGCGCGACCATCTTCTTCAGGTTCATGGCGGTGCACAGCAGCAGGAAGTGGGTGGTGTTGCGCGCCAGTCCGAGAGATCGCGCACGGGCCCAACGGTAGGTGATCTTCATCCGCGCGAACACCTGCTCGACGGGACCGCGCTTCTTGCCGATTGCCTTGTTGCGATCTTTGTTCGCTTGGTCCAGCGGGTGGTGCTTGTTGCCGCGGCGCATCAGATGCGCGGCGATCCCGCGCGCGATCAGATCATGCTCGCGCCGATGGGTATGGTAGGCGGCATCGGCATAGACTGCGGCCTCGTCGCCGCAGATCATCTCATCGGCCGGAACCGTGTCGTTGACCGAAGCCCCGGTGAGCTTCGCCCGGCGAATGATGCCGGAGCCCTTGTCGACCCCGACATGGGCCTTGTAGCCGAAATAGCGCTTGCCGCCCTTCTTGGTCCACTCGGCATCAGGGTCGCGTTCGCTTCGCACAAGCTGGCTCGGCGCCCGGCCATCGGGCCCCGGCGGCGCCGGCTGCGGCGGCTTCTTCGGAGGCTTTACCGCCGCCGCAACCAGACTGGCGTCGATCAGCGTCCCCTGCCGCAGCACCAGCCCTCGGCCATCGAGCTGGCGGGCGACCTCCTCGAACACGCACCGATCGAGACCCGCCTGGCGCAGCGCCTCGCGGAAGCGGAAGATCGTCGTATGGTCCGGAACCTTCTCATCCAACGAAAAGCCGCAGAATTGCCGGAACGACAGCCGATCCCACAAGGCTTCCTCAAGTCCGGGATCGCTCAGACCGTACCATTGCTGCAGCAGCAAAACCTTCAACATGCTCAGCGGCGCATAAGCCGGCGCCCCGTAAGCAGACCCGTGCAGCACCCCCACGATCTCGCCCAGCGCCACCCAGTCGAGCAACCCGCTAAGACGACACAGAAACCCCGTCGGCCGGGTCCCCCGAGCAACAACGTGATCCGCCAAACTCAACTGTCCCAACTTGCGATGCGCCATGCCCGCCTCCCTGACATCGACATCAGAGAATCGCAAATCGAGACAATTTGCAAAGCCCTCGCAAGCGGGAGAGGGTTTTCTTGTCTTCGCCGAGCGCACGCTCAGGTCTGGTAAACCGAGAAGGCGAGCGTGCCCGCGCGGGCGCGGTAGTCGGTCACCACGTTGACCAGCGCCACCCTGCCCCGATCGACCTCTTTCTGGGCGCGCTCGAGCGCCGGCTTTATCTCCTCCGGCCGCTCGACATATTCGCCGTAGCAGCCGAGCGCCTCGGCCATCTTGTCGAAGCGCGTATAGCCGAGGCTGCGGCCGGGCTTCTCGCCCTTCGGATCGGCCGTCCAGCCGCCGTTCAAGCTGATCACCACGAGCACCGGGATGTTGTGCCGCACGGCGGTGTCGAGCTCCATGGCATTCAAGCCGAAGGAGCCGTCGCCGTGGACGACGATGACCTGCTTGTCGGGCTTCGCGATCTTGGCGCCGAGGCCGAAGGGCAGACCCACGCCCATCGTGCCGAAGGGGCCGGAATTGAGGCGATGGCCGGGCACGTAGGTCGGCATCGACTGGCGGCCGTAGTTGAGAATCTCCTGCCCGTCGACGACGAGAATGGCGTCGCGCTGCATGAAGTGAGTGATCTCCTCGCAGAGCCGCAAGGGGTGGATGGGGTCGCCCTCCGGCGGCTTGTTGCCGAGGGCGGCGCGCTTCGCCGCCTCGCCCTCCTTGAGCTTGCGGCGCCAGGGTTCGAAGCGCGCGGGCGTGGCGCCGCCGTCGAGGGCGGCCGTGAGCTGCTGCAGCACCATCTTGCAGTCGCCCACGATGGGGATGTCGACCTTGCGCGGCGCGGATGCGATCTCGGCGGCGTCGATATCGATGCGCGCGATCGTGGCGGCGGCATTGAAGCGCGGTGCCGCCGCATGGGTGATGATGTAGTTCATGCGGGTGCCGACGACGATGATGAGATCGGCGTCGCGGAAGGCCGCGGAGCGCATGGTGAGGTAGGAATAGGGATGATCGTCCGGCAGGACGCCGCGGCCCTGCGGCGTGGTGTAGAACGGAATGCCGGCCTTCTCCACGAGCGCCTTGAGATCGTCCCACGCGCGCGACCAGATGACGCCGCTGCCGGAGACGATGATGGGCTGCTTCGCCTTGGTGAGTGCGTTGGCCAGCCGCTCCACCTCCTTGGGATCGCCCATCGGCCGTGCCTGCAAGAGCGGCCGTCCGGAGAGGCTCCAGTCGACCTGCTCCTCGGGGATCTTGGCATAGAGGATGTCGCCGGGGAAATCGAGATAGACCGGCCCGGGCTTGCCGCTCATGGCGTGCTGGAAAGCGTTGTTCACCTGCTCGGGAATGCGCTTCAAGTTGTAGACGCGGTCCGCCCACTTCGTGCAGGGCTTCATGATCGCGACTTGGTCGATCTCCTGGAACACCTGGCGGCCATTGTGGCCGATGGGGCTGGAGCCGCCGATCGCCACCACCGGCGCGCAGTCGATGAGCGCGTTCGCGATCCCGGTCGTGAGGTTGATGACCCCTGGGCCGCTCGCGGCCATGCACACGCTCGGCTTCTGCAGAAGGCGGCTATAGGCCTGTCCCATGAAGGCCGCCGCCTGCTCGTGGCGCACGTCGAGCGGGCGGATGCCCTCCTTGATGCAGGAAGCCTCGGCGAGCAGCATCGGCCCGCCCATGAGGAAGAACAGGATCTCCGTGCCCTCGTTCTTGAGCGATTTCGCCAGGATTTCCGAACCCGTGAGCTCCGCCATTTGAGTCGCCTCCTCGCTGCCGTGCCTTGTTGGCCTCGCCCAGCCGGTATAGAGTGGCACACACTCGGAGGTTGCCACAAGCCCGCCTCGGACGAGAGGCCGGCAATCGGGAGACGGCCATGCCCGACGACACGATCGTGAAATCCCACGAAAGCGGCAGCTCGCAAGAGGCAAGGGAGACGGCGCGCCGCGGCGCGCTTGCGGGGGTGCGCGTGGTCGACCTGACCCAGTTCGAGGCCGGGACTTCCTGCACCCAGACCCTCGCCTGGCTCGGGGCCGAGGTCATCAAGGTCGAGGAGCCGACCAAGGGCGAGCAGGGACGCAGCGCCTCCTCCGACCGGCCGGGGGTGGACTCGTATTATTTCATGCTGCTCAATGCCAACAAGCGGAGCGTCACCGCCGACCTCAAATGCGAGAAAGGCAAGGCGCTTCTGGGCGGCCTCATCGCCAAGTCCGACGTCTTCATCGAGAACTTCGCCCCCGGCGTCATCGAGCGCCTGGGCTTCGATTACGACAGCGTGCGCGCCATCAATCCGCGCATCATCTACGCCCAGATCAAGGGTTTCGCGCCCGACGGCCCCTATGGCAAGTTCCTCGCCTTCGACATGATCGCCCAGGCGACGGGGGGTGCGATGTCGATCACCGGCGAGCCCGACGGGCGGCCCTTGAAGCCGGGGCTCACGATCGGCGACACCGGCACGGGCCTGCACTGCGCCATCGGCATCCTCGCCGCCCTCTACCAGCGCCGCTCGACCGGCCGCGGGCAGCGCATCGAGCTCGCCATGCAGGAGGCGGTGATCAATTACGCCCGAATCTCCTACGCGAGCCAGGCGTTGTGGGGCAAGCCCGCACCGCGCGTGGGCAACCAGAGCATCCTCGGCACCAATTCGCCGAGCGAGAGCTACCCCTGCAAAGGCGGCGGCCCCAACGACTATTGCTATATCTACACCTCGCGCGCGACGGGCCAGCACTGGGACCGTCTGCTCAAGATCATTGGCCGCGAAGACCTCATCGGCGATGCGCGCTTTGCGACGGCGCAGGCGCGCTACAAGCATCGCGACGAGATCGACGCCCTTGTCGGCGCATGGACCCGCAACTTCGACAAGCGCACCGTCATGCGGGTCCTCGGCGAGGCGGGCGTGCCGGCGGGCGCGGTCTTCGACACCATGGAGCTCTCAGAGGATCCGCACTTGAACCGCCGCGGCGCCTTCGTGACCGTCAAGCATCCCGTTCGCGGCGACTTCAAGATGCCGGGCTGGCCTGTGCACATGTCCGAGTCCGCAGTGCCGATCGAGGCCGCCCCGCTGCTCGGCGCCGACAACCGCGAGGTCTACGGCAGGCTCCTCGGCTTAGCGCCCGAGGAGGTCGAGGCCTTGCGGAAGGATAAGGTGATCTGAGCCGCGTAGCGCGAGGCTAGTGCCGGTTCCCGCTTGATGGAATCGCCAATTTTTCTCGTCACCCCCGGGCTTGACCCGGGGGTCCATGGATTGCCGGGTCAAGCCCGGCAATGACGAAAAGCGGCGCTTCCGCTTAAAGGGGAACCGCTCTAGGAACGCTCTCGCGGCGGCGAGACGATAGCGCGGTGCTTCTCATGAGCCGCGGTCGGGGCTATTGTACGAAGAAGCTTGATCGGGTCGGGCATCCATCCGGAGAATGGCGAAGCAAGTGAGGACATCTACGTTAGTGCGTGGGCTCGGCGTGGCTGCGGCATTGGTCGTCCTCGCTGCCGCTTTGGGCCTCTATCTCAATTTCCGGCATGCCGCCGGTCCCGCAAACACAACGGGCGGCTCGGCACCCGCGCCAATGGCGCCGTCCGCGCAGCCTTCACCGCCGCCGCCTGCACAGGCAGCTGCGCCCGCGGCTGCGCCGCCGCCCGCAACCGCGGCTGCCCCTGCGCAGCAGCCGGCCGGGAGCCCGCCCCCCTCAAGCCAAGCGCCGCTCGCGAAATTGGAGGCCGGCATGGAGGCGACCGGCGCGAACGTGCTGCAGCCTCAGCCTGCCACTCAGCCGCCCGCGGCGGCGGCGGCAGCCGTTCCCTCGCCAAAGCCCCTTACGGCAGCAACGCCGAGCAAGGCGCCGGCGGCGGTCCGCGTCGCAGCCGCTAAGCCGCCGGCAAGGACACCCCTCGAGGCTTCGCCCGAGCTCGCCGAGATACAGCGCCTGCTCATCTCGTTCGGTTACGAGCCCGACGCGACCGACGGGCGCATGGGAGCGAGGACGCTCCGCGCCATCCGCATGTTCCAGCAGGACATGGGCCTTCCGGTCGACGGCCGCGTCTCGGACGGCTTGCTTCAGTTTATGCGCAAGCTCGCGAGCTACAATCCGGCACCGCCGACGGCACCGAGCAAACGCATCGCCGCGGCTCCGCCGAAGCCCGCAGCGCCGGTCACGCAGCCGGCTCAGCCGGCGCCGCCGAGCAAGACCGTCGCCGCGGCTCCGCCGCAGCCCACACCGCCGCCGCCGGAGCCGACGCCGCCGACAGCCGCGGAGAAAGCGGCCGCGGCACCGCCCGCAGCACCTTCAGCGCCGCTCCCCGCGGCGACGGCAAAGACGACGACGCCGTCTCAGACCCCGCCGGCACCCGTTGCGACGAAAGGCGAGAGCGCCTTCGTGGCCGCGGCAAAAGAGGCGGCCGCCGCCCCGCCGACTCCGGCACCCTCACCCACAGGGACGAGCGCGCCTCCGACGCAGGCGGCCACGCCGGCCACGCCCTCTCAGCCAGCCGCCGCGACGGAGAAGCCCGCGCCGGCCGCGACCCCGGCGCCCGCGACCGCCGCAACTCCCGCGCCCACGACCGAAGCAGCGCCGGCCGCGGCACCTGCCCCGGCACCGGCACCTGCGGCAGCGCCCGCGCCCACCACCGCAGCAGCACCTGCCGCAGCACCGGCGCCTCCGGCAACGCCGGTCGAGCCCGTGACGCCGGCCAAGCCCGAAGCGGCACCCCAAGTCGCGAGCAAGCCGCCTGAGGCCGCGGCGTCAAGCGCAAGCGCCAACGAGAAGCCGGCCAGCATCAATTTCGCGCCCAAGAGCTCCGATCTCTCGCGCGAGGATATGGCCGACCTCGCCAAGCTCGCCGGGATGCTCAAGCAGAACCAGGGGCTGCGCGTCCAGCTCGTTGCCTATCCCGCCAGCGAGCCGACGGAGAGCGACGCGCGTGCGCGCTCCTTCACCCGCGCCCTGGCGGTGCGCGGTTATCTCGTCAGCCAAGGCGTCTCCGCCGGGCGCATCGACGTCCGGCTGCAGACCAATAAGCCGAACGAGGGATCGACGGACCGCGTCGACCCGGTCTTGCTGCCGAAGTCGCCGTCGTGATGGCGGCGCGACGGCAGCGCTCGGAGCCTTGATGGCGGACGGGCGGCTTCAAAGGCGCCTCGTGGGGAGCAAGCACATGCTCGTCGCGGCCATGCTCGTGGGCGTTGCCATCGCGACGAGCGCGCGTGCGAGCGGGCCGGATGAGGGATTTCTGGGCCGGCCGCTCGCCGAGGTCTTGCAGAGCGGCTTCTTCAGCTGGTTCCATCTTGTCGAGACCGGCAGTGCCGCCGCTGCCGGCGGCGGCCTGGTAATAAGCTACAAGCCGGACGGCGCGCGCTTCCATCGAATGACCACGCTCGAGGTCACCGTCGACACCGCCGGCATCGTCGGACGGATGGAGCTGTGGCTGTTGCGCTCGTTCATCGACAGCCCCGTCGACGCGCCCTTCGCGCGCGACATTGCCAAGAGCTTCCTCAACGATGCGCCGGCGGCGGACGACGCGGCGGCGCTCGCGCCGCTTGCCGCGGAAGTGGAATATCGCCTCTCCTCATCGGAGACGGTCATCGTCGGTCCCGGCTATCGCAAGCCGGAGCTTCCCTCCGAGCCCAGTCCCGGCTACCGGACCTACAGCGGCGCCCGCGCGTCCCACCTGCAGGAGCTCGGCCACAGCAAGCTCGAGATGTCGAACGAGCATGGACCGGACGGCGACGCGCTGCGGCTGGCGCTGATCGCGAAATAGGCTGGTCGCGGACGCGTGCTCCACGGCGCGCGGGCGGCCGTCGTCAGTCCTTCACGTGAACGCCGCGCGGAAAACGGGTGAGGCATTCAGCACCTCGCTCGGTGACCAGCACGGTCTCGCTCGTCTCCATGCCCCAGCCCTCCATCCACATGCCGAGGATGATGTGGAACGTGTTGTTGGGCTCGAGCACCGTTGCGTCGCCGGGCCTGAGGCTGATCGTGTGCTCGCCCCAATCGGGCGGATAGCCGAGCCCGATCGAGTAGCCGATACGCGACTCCTTCTTCAAGCCGTGCCGCTCGAGCACGCGGCGCCAGGCCGCCTCCACCGCGCCGGCCACGACGCCTGGACGCATCGCGGCGAGTGCTGCCTCGAGGCCCTCCTCGACGATCTTCGCCGTGTCGAGAAGGCGCTGCGGCGGCCGTCCGATGTGAAGCGTGCGCGCGAGCGCGGCGTGATAATGCCGGCGCGCGGCGCCAAGCTCGATCGCCGTCGTCTGATCGCGCTCGAAGCGGTCGTCCGTCCACATCGGGTGCGGCGCCGCAGCGGCCCGGCCGCTCATGATCAGCGGGCAGAGCCCGGTGATGTCGCCGGCAAATCCCGCTTCGCCGGCAATCTGCGCTGCATAGATGCGCGCGATGGCGTCGCATTGCCGAGCGCCCGGCTCGATCGCGTCGAAGGCGGCGCGCATGGCGCCGCCGACGAGGACGGCGGCCTCGCGCATGCAGGCGATCTCGGCCGGGCTCTTGACCGCGCGGACCCAGTTGACCAGGAGATCGGCGTCGACGAATTCGGCGTTCGGCAGGCCGGCGCGCAGGCGCTCGAGCGCCTTTGGCGAGAAATAATACACGTCGGTCTCGGTGCCGATGCGCCGGCCGTCCCAGCCGCGGCCCTTGAGATGGTCCGCGATCCAATCCATCGGATGCCGCTCCGGGCGCTGGACATAACTCTCCGGGTAGCCGATCACGCGGTCGTCGGAGAGCCACGAGGTGAGCGGGGCCTGCGCGCGGTCCATGGCACGTCCGAGCCAAAGGGGATCCTCGTTGCCTTGGCACGGCACGGCGACGAGCTGAGGGACGTAGAAGGACCAGCCGTCGTAGCCGGTCAGGTAGTTCATGTTCGCGGGATCGGCGAGCAGCAGGAGATCGATCCCGGCCGCTGCCATGCGGGCGCGCACGCGCAAAAGCCGGCTCTCGTACTCGGCTTTCGCGAAGGGTGGGGCGGGCATCGTCGCTCCCATCACGCGTCGAAGGCAACGAGGGCGAGGAAGTCGCCAGGCGCCACCCGGCCGCCGTGGCAGCGGCCGACCAGCACGCCGCCCCTCCCCGCGCGGTAAAGCGCGGGGCCGGCGAGCGGCCGGTCGATGTCGCGGACGCGGCAGATCGCCTCGCCCGCACGCACCGTCTGGCCCAGGTCGACAAGGTACTCGATCAGCCCGTCGCCCTCGCAAATCGTATAGCTCGCCGCGTCGGTGCGCATGAGCCGGGACGGCTCGGTCGGCCGCTCGACCGCACCTTCGAGCGCCCCCCAATGGCGCAGCAGGTTAAGCGCCCCCCGCCGCGCGAGCGCCACCGTCGCGGGCGTCGTCGAGCCGCCGCCGCCGAGCTCGGTCGAGACGAAGAGCTTGCCCATGCGCTCGACGGCCGTGTCGAGCATGCCCTCGGCATCGAGCTCCTCGAGCACGAGGCCGACCGGAGCGCCGAACGCCGCGAGCGCCGCCGATGCCCGCGCCATCTGCGCGCCGTCTGCGAGCTGATGGACGGCGGCAAAAGGCATGAACATAAGCGTCCGGCCGCCCGCATGGATGTCGAGCACCGCATCGACGCCGGGCAAGAGCTCCGTCTGAACGTAATGCGCGATCTGCTGGGTGATGGTGCCGTCGGCGGCGCCCGGGAAGCTGCGGTTCATGTTGCCGCCGTCGATCGGCGAGAGCCGCCGCCCCGCCTTGAGGGCTGGGTAGTTGAGCGCGGGAAGGATGACGACGCATCCCCGCATCTCGGCGGGCTCGAGCGTGCCGATCAGATCGAGAAGGGCGAGCGGCCCCTCGAATTCGTCGCCGTGGTTGGCCCCCGTCAGCAGCACGGTCGGGCCCGAGCCTCCCTTGACGACGGCGATCGGCACCCTGAGCGCACCCCAGGCCGAATCGTCGCGCGAGTGGGGCACGGTGAGATAGCCGACATGCTTGCCCTTGGCATCAAGCGGGATGCTCGGCCGGATCTTCGTCTTGCCGTCGCGCATGGTACCGGTCGCTCGCCTCCTTCTCGCCAACATTCCCGGCTCGACCGGGGATTCCCAGAAAGGATTTACCAATTCGGCCCCGCAAGCAAGGCGCCTCCATTCCGGCGTCTCGCATCTCTCCATGGCAGGCCTTGCGCGGCAAGAGACCATTTGAAAAGGCACCCGGGCCCGCTATTATCTTCCATGTTGAGCCGTCACCGACGGTTCCGTCCCGTCCGCTTTTGGAGATTTTGGCGCAAGCATCCGAGCTTCCATCATGAAAACGATGTTGCCTGTTTGCCGGAAATTGTTTTTCTGCGCGCTCAGCCTCTTGATGCTGTGCGGCTTCGAACTAGGCCCGGACTGTGCCAGGGACGATGTAAAAAAGACGGTCATAGGGATCATAAAGCAGCACCCGCCGGCGCACTTGCTCAGCGTGGCCACGGACGCCTGGACTGAGAAACAGAAGCAGGACATCGAGAAGGAATGCGGCAAGACATATACGGAAGACTGCACCCGCCCGGCAATGGAGACGATGGCTCAAAAACAGCGCCTGATGGGCCAGGGCGCAATTTACAACATCGATCAAATTCGCATGACGGATAAGGACGAGACGACGGGTGCCGTCTCATGCACCGCGAATTTGCATGTTGCCCTGCCTGATTATTGGGGCAGCGCCGACGAGCCTATCACCTACCTGGTCGAAAAATATTTGGGCAAAGGCGGCGGATTCAATGTGACGGTTCGCGGCTTAAATTAGGAGCCGAATTTTCCGGGGATTCGCGGGGTTCGCGCGGAGGCTCGGCTCATCCGCGGAGCGTCGGATTTTACAAAAATCCTTTACATAACAATTTCATTACAAAGTCTTGTTAAGCCAATTGAGCCTCTCACATGGACCCGCCGAGTTATGCGCGCACGCATTCTTGGCATCATTGGCAGGCTCCTGATCCTCTCGGCCCTCGTCGCCGGCGCCGTCGAGGTATATTACTCGTTCGACCGGAGCGCCTATCACGTCATCACCGCGAGCGAGCTGTTCTCGCGCCTGAGCCCGCGCGGCCTCGCCCTCCTCCAGTACACCCTTCCGCCGGCGCTGTGGGATAACGTCCTTGAGCCCCTGCTCCGTTTCCCGGTGTGGCTCCTGCTCGGCGCGCCGGGTCTTCTCCTGGAGTATCTCCACGATATACGGCACGCTCGGCGGCCGCGCTCTATCCTCTGACCCGCGCACGCAACTGACGAATCTTTTACGCTTGACGTAAAACCCGAACTCTGTACCTTCCTCCCATGATCCGGAGCTTCCGCGACCGGAATACCGAAGCGCTCTATCTCGGCGAGCGCGTCAAGCGTTTCCAAGCGTTCTCGGATCAGGCGCAAAGGAAGCTCCAGATGTTGGACACGGCGCGATCTCTCGCTGACCTTGCCTCTATTCCGGGCAACCGGCTGGAGGCGTTGCGGGGCGGACGCAAGGGACAATATAGCATCCGAATCAATCGCCAATGGCGCGTCTGCTTCGAGTGGCATGGAGACGGACCGCACAACGTCGAGATCGCTGATTATCATGCTTGAGAGGACTGCGCTCATGAGCAGGAATCGGATGCGGGCCGTGCATCCCGGGGAGATCATCCGGGAAGATGTTCTGAAGGAGCTCGGCATGTCGGCAAACGCCTTCGCCAAGGCGATCGGCGTGCCGGCAAATCGGGTGACCGCAATCCTTCACGGCAAACGCGGCATCACCGTCGACACCGCCATGCGGATCGCGCGCTATCTCGGCGGGTCGCCGCAGTTCTGGCTCGATCTGCAGACGGCGCACGACCTGCGCGTCGCCGAGAGCGAGATCGGCCCCAAGATCGAGCGCTCGGTGCGGCCGAGGGCGGCGTGAGGCCGAAAACGGCGAAGACGTGGTGAGCGCGCCGGGGGTCGAACCCGGGACCTACTGATTAAAAGTCAGTTGCTCTACCGCTGAGCTACGCGCCCCCAAGGCCGACGCAACGTCGGACGCCGTGGGACTTCGCCTGCTTAAATAGGCGCCTTGGCCCGGGCCGGTCAATCGGGGAGAGAGACAACGGGGCGCTGGCGATGCGGCCGTCCCTCACCCTTGTAGGCAAGGCAGTCGCATTTGGCTGGAGCTGCCCACCAGTAACCTCTCCCCTTGAGGGCTCGGGCCGCGAAGCGGATCGAGGTCGGCCCGCAGGGCCCGGTGAGGGGTTTTACGGCCGGCAGGCCGGAAAAGGGCTTCGACGGTGGCCAGGTCTTAGGCGCAAAGCGGTACCCCTCACCCTCCCATCCCCCCGGGACGAAGTGCCCGGGGGTCGCGATGGGATCGAACCGCGTTGCGGTTCGATCCCTCTCCCGCTTGCGGGAGAGGGGCTTAGCGGGAGCGGCGCTTAGGGCTTTACGTCGGCGGCGACCTGGAGCTTGACGATCTTGTCGGGCGCGCCGGCGACCTTGCCGTTCTGCTCCTTCGAGCCCTTCTTGATGTTGTCGACGAACTCCATGCCCTTCACCACCTGGCCGAAGATCGTGTACTTGCCGTCGAGAAAGCCGGCTTCGTCGAAGCAGATGAAGAATTGGCTGTCGGCGCTGTTGGGGTCGGACGCGCGCGCCATGCCGAGGGTGCCGCGCTCGAAATGGGCCGTGCGCGAGAATTCGGCGGGCAGATTCTGCCCCGAGCCGCCGGTGCCGTCGCCCTTGGGATCGCCGGTCTGGGCCATGAAGCCGGGGATCACCCGGTGAAAGGTGAGCCCGTCGTAGAAGTGCTGGCGCACCAGCTCCTTGAAGCGCTTGACGGTGCGCGGCGCCAGGTCGGGACGCAGCTCGATCACCACCCGGCCGTCCTTCAAATCCATATAGAGCGTGTTCTCGGGATCGGCCGCCTGGGCCGACGCAACGGATGCCGTCATGAGGATCACCGCCAGCAGAAGGGGTTTCAAAAAGGCGCGCATCTTGGGTTCCTCGGGGTGGTTTCGAAAAAGCGTGCCGCGACCGGCGTCAACCCTTGGCAGCACCGCTCTTGGCCTTGCTGCGCCCGGCCAGTCTCGCCGCCACACCTTGGGGCACGAAGCTCGTGATGTCGCCGCCGAGCAGTGCTATCTCCTTGACGAAGCGCGAGGCGATGAAGGTCTGCCGCTCGGCCGCCATGAGGAACACGGTCTCGATGTCGGGTGCGACGCGCGCGTTCATGCCCGCCATCTGGAACTCGTAGTCGAAATCCGAGACCGCGCGCAGGCCGCGGATGATGACGTTGGCGCCGACGTCCTTGGCGAAGCGGGTGAGGAGGTTGTCGAAGGTGCGCACCTCGACCCGCGTCATGTTGCCGTTGCCGGCCTTGGCAAGCGCCGCGCACTCCTCGCGCACCATGGCGAGGCGCTCCTGAAGCGTGAAGAGCGGTCCCTTGCCCACGTTGACCGCGACGCCGACGATGACGCGGTCGAGGATGCGCGTCGCGCGCTGGATGATGTCGAGGTGGCCGTTGGTGATCGGGTCGAAGGTCCCGGGGTAAACGCCGATCCGCTCAGGCATCCTCACCTTCCCCCAGAGCGCCTTCGGGACCGGAGCCGCCGTCCTCGGCGCCGTTGGTGCCGTTCGCACCCTCCTCGCCGAGGCGGATCACCGATACCACGCGCTCGCCCTCCGCGATGCGGAAGAGTGTCACGCCGCGGGTGGCACGCCCGGCGATGCGGATATCATGGACCGGGCAACGGATCAACTGTCCTCCGTCGGTGACCAGGATGATCTGGTCGGAGGCGGTGACCGGAAAGGCGGCGACGAGCGTGGTCGCGGCCTCGCGCCCGAGGTCGATCGCCTCGATGCCCTTGCCGCCGCGCCCGGTGACGCGGTACTCGTAAGCCGAGCTGCGCTTGCCGAAGCCCGCGGAGGACACGGTCAGGATGAACTCCTCGGCCGCTGCGAGCTCGTTGAAGCGCTCCTCGGCAAGCGAGACCGCGGCGACTGCCTCGCCCTCCTCCGCGGCCTCCTCGGCGGCACCCGCCTCCCGCCGGCGCGACGCCGCGAGCCGCAAATAGGCATCGCGCTCCTCGATCGCGAACTCGGCATGGCGCAGGATCGACATCGAGATCACCGCGTCCCCGGCGGCGAGCGAGATGCCGCGCACGCCGGTCGAGCCGCGCCCCGCGAAGACGCGCACGTCGCCGATCGCGAAGCGGATGGACTTGCCGAGCTTGCTCGCGAGCAGCACGTCGTCGCGCTCGGTCGCGGGCAGCACGTCGATCAAGCGATCGCCCTCCTCGAGCTTCATGGCGATCTTGCCGTTCGCCTTCACGTCGACGAAATCGGAGAGCTTGTTGCGCCGGACGGTGCCGCTCGCGGTCGCGAACACGACGTCGAGTGCCGCCCAGCTTGCCTCGTCCTCGGGCAGCGGCATGAGGGCCGTGATCGTCTCGCCGGCCGCGAGTGGGAGGAGATTGACGAGCGCCTTGCCGCGCGCCTGGGGCGTGCCGGCAGGAAGCCGGTAGACCTTCATCTTGTAGACCATGCCGCGCGATGAGAAGAACAGCACCGGCGTGTGCGTATTGGCGACGAAAAGGCGGCTGACGAAATCGGCCTCGCGCGTCGCCATCGCGGCGCGCCCCTTGCCGCCGCGGCGCTGGGCGCGGTAGGCCGAGAGCGGCACGCGCTTGACGTAGCCCGCATGGGTCACCGTCACCACCATGTCCTCGCGCTGGATCAGGTCCTCGATGTCCTGCTCGAACTCGAGCTCCTGGATCTCGGTACGGCGCGGCGTGCCGAAGCGCTCCTTGATCGCGAGGAGCTCGCTCCGCAGCACCTCGAGCAGCTTGGCGTGGGAGGCGAGGATGGCGAGATAGCCGGTGATCTGCTCGACGACCTCCTTGAGCTCGGCGGCGATCTTGTCGCGCTCGAGCCCGGTCAGGCGGTGCAGGCGCAGATCGAGGATCGCGCGCGCCTGCTCCTCGGAGAGCCGGTAGGCGCCGTCCACCACCCCGCGCCCGGGCTCGTCGACGAGCTTGATGAGCGGCTCGAGGTCCTTGACCGGCCAGGAGCGCGCCGTGAGTGCCGCGCGCGCCTCCGCCGGATCCTTGGCCTTGCGGATCGCGGCGATGACGGGATCGAGGTTGACGACCGCGAGCGCCAGTCCGATCAAGATGTGCGCCCGCTCGCGCGCCTTGCCGAGCTCATAGACCGTGCGGCGGGTGATGACCTCCTCGCGGAACTTGACGAAGGCCGCGACGATGTCCTTGAGGCCCATGAGCTCGGGCCGCCCGCTCACGAGTGCCAGCATGTTGACGCCGAAGCTCGATTGCAGCGGCGTGTAGCGGTAGAGCTGGTTGAGCACCACGTCGGCCATGGCGTCGCGCTTGAGCTCGACGACGACGCGCACGCCGTGGCGGTCGCTCTCATCGCGCAGGTCGGAGATGCCCTCGATGGTCTTCTCCTGCACCACCTCGGCGATGCGCTCGATCATGCGCGCCTTGTTGACCTGGTAGGGCACCTCGGTGATGACGATCGCCTCGCGCCCCTTGGCGAGCTCCTCGACCGCCGCGCGCCCGCGCATCACGATCGAGCCGCGCCCGGTGTGGTAGGCCTGGCGGATGGTGGCGCGGCCCATGATGATGGCGCCCGTGGGGAAGTCCGGCCCCGGGATGTGCTCGATGAGCTGATCGACCGAGATGCCCGGATCGTCGACGTAGGCGAGACAGGCGTCGATGACCTCGCCCAGATTGTGGGGCGGGATGTTGGTCGCCATGCCGACCGCGATCCCGCCGGCCCCATTGACGAGCAGGTTGGGCCACTCGGCCGGGAGCACGCTCGGCTCCTGCGAGGTGTCGTCGTAGTTGGGCTGGAAATCGACGGTCTCTCGATCGATGTCGGCGAGGAGCGCCTCCGCCGCCTTGGCGAGGCGCGCCTCGGTATAGCGCATCGCCGCCGGCGGGTCGCCGTCCATCGAGCCGAAATTGCCTTGCCCCTGGATGAGGGGCAGGCGCATGGAGAAGTCCTGCGCCATGCGCACCATGGCGTCGTAGATCGCCGCGTCGCCGTGCGGGTGGTACTTGCCCATCACGTCGCCGACGATGCGCGCCGACTTGCGGAAGGGCTTGTCGGAGGTGTAGCCCGCCTCCTTCATGGTGAAGAGGATGCGCCGCTGCACCGGCTTGAGCCCGTCGCGCACGTCGGGCAGTGCTCTCGCCACGATCACGCTCATGGCGTAATCGAGGTAGGAGCGCCGCATCTCCTCCTCAATCGTCACAGGGACGGCGGGGCTGTCGGGCGGCGGGGTGGTTTCGCTCACGAAATGAGGCTTTTACGCGGGTTGTTGAGGGGCTTGGCGCAGGCCACGGGGAGGGCCCGCAGCGACCCAACTTTTATAGCAAATTTTGCGCCTGCGAACAACCGCGAAGGGTCTCGGATTTTGGTTATTTATCCATTACTTTTCAATGGCTTAAGAGGCGGCACCGGGGGCAGCGCCCGGCCCGTCCACAGAGCCCTTCGGGGAAGCCTCAAGAGCCGCCTCTCAAGCCCTCGCCGCGGTGCTTCGGCGCGCTCTTGGAGCGGGCTGTCCCGGCGGCTGCGCGGTTTCCGAAAGCGGCGGCGGCGGAGGGCTGAAATAGCCCTCAAGCCGCGCTGCCGCGGCCTTGAGGCGCGGGACCAGCCGCTTGACGCCCGCAAGCGTGAGCCTGACGGTCGGTGCCGCGACCGAGAGGGCTGCGACCATGCGGCCGCCGCGCTCGCGCACCGGCACCGCAGCACCCACGATATGGAGTACGAATTCCTGGTTGGTGAGGGCGTAGCCCTGTTTCCTCGCGCGCGCGATCGCCATGCGCAGGAGCTTGGCGTCGGTGATGGTGTAGCGCGTGTAGGCGGGAGGACGCGACAGCGCCAGGAAGGCCTCGAGGCTCGCCTCGTCGAGCTCGGCGAGGAAGAGCTTGCCGCTCGAGGTGCAGAAGAGCGGCGCGCGGCGCCCGGCGCGGAAGATGAGGGTCTGCTGCTGCCGCGGCTCGGCGCTGGCGATATAGACCATCTCGTCGCCGACCGCGATGCCGAGGCTGCACATCTCGCCGATCTCCTCGGAGAGCGCGCGCAAGAAGGCCTGCAGCGGGGCCGAAGCAGCGGCTGCGGCGATCACGTCGCTCGCGAGCGCCACGAGGGTGGGCGAGACCGTGAGCTTGCGGCTCCCCGGGACGCGCTGCAGGTAGCCCAGGCGCTCGAGCTCGGTCGTGATGCGGTGCGCCGTCGGCGGCTTGAGCCCGAGCTCGGCCGCAAGCGTCACGAGCGGGGTGTTGGGCCGCCGCGCCACCGCCCCCAGCACATCGAGCAGCTTGCCGGCGGGGGACGAATTGGCACCTCGGCGCGCGCGAGCCACGCTTTTCCCCTCAGCTCTCGGGAAGGGCGCCGGTGAAGCGGCGCACGAAGCCGCGCAGACGCTCCGAGCGGGGATTGACCAGCACCTCGCGGGGATCGCCTTCCTCGACGATCGTGCCCTTGTCCATGAAGATGATGCGGTCCGCCACGTCGCGTGCAAAGGCGATCTCGTGCGTCACCACGATCATGGTCATGCCTTCCTGGGCGAGGCGGCGCATGACGAGCAGCACTTCGCCCACGAGCTCGGGATCGAGGGACGAGGTCACCTCGTCGAACAGCATGACCTTGGGCTGCATCGCGAGCGCGCGCGCGATCGCCACGCGCTGCTGCTGTCCGCCCGAGAGACGGGCCGGGTACTCGTCCATCTTCTCGGCGAGGCCGACCTTGGCGAGAAGAGCCGCAGCGGTCTCGCGCGCGGCCTTGCGCGAAATGCCGCGCACATGCACCGGCCCCATCATCACATTCTCGACCGCACTCCGGTGCGGGAACAGATTGAAGCTTTGGAAGACCATGCCGACCTGCTCGCGGAAGCGGGCGATCTCGCCCTCGGGCCGCGGCGTGCGCTTGCCGTTGCCGCCCTCGCGATAGCCCACGAGCTCGCCCTCGATGCGGATCTCGCCCTCGTCGTAGGGCTCGAGGAAATTGATGCAGCGGAGCATGGTCGATTTGCCGGAGCCGCTCGGGCCCAGCACCACCACGACCTCGCCCGCGGCGACCACGAAACTGATGCCGTCGAGCACGGTCAAGGCGCCGAAGGACTTGCGCAGGTCCTTGATCGCGATCATGGACTGCCCCTCGCCTCTTCCGCTTGCGCCCGTAGGCTTAGCTCGCGAAGGCATAGCGCCTCTCCAAATGTCGGGCCGCCAGGCTCAAAGGGTAGCAAATGATGAAGTAGAGGACCATGACGCCGAGGAATATTTCGAAGGCGGCGAGCGTGCGCTCGACGACCTCGCGCGCGGCGTAGCTCAGCTCCCAGGCGCCGACGACCGAGACGTAGGAGGTCTGCTTGATCGTGGTGAGCGCCGTATTGAGGAGCGGGGGTATGGCCATGCGGAAGGCCTGCGGGAAGACGATCTCGCGCAGCATCGGACCGCGCCGCATGCCGAGGCTGCGCGCGGCCGCGATCTGGCCTGACGGCACGGCGAGAATGGCGCCGCGCACGATCTCGCTCACGAAGGCGCCGACATAGACCACCATCGCCGCCCCCACCGCGACATAGGCATCGACACGATAGCCGAGCGCGGGAAACACGTAATAGCCGAGGAACATCACCACGAGGATGGGAACCCCGCGCAGCACGAACACGTATGCGGTCACGGCGGCGCGGAGCGGCCGCGGCCCGACGGCACCCGCCGTGCCGACGGCGAAGCCCAGGAGCGTGCCGAGCGAGATGGTGGCCAGCGAGAGCCAGACCGTGACGACCGCACCCTTGAGCAGGTAGGGCAGGCTGATGATGAGAACGTGGAACATCAGCCGAAGCGGAGTGCTAAGCGCCGCTCGGCCACGCGCAAGCCCGCGCCGAGTGCGGTCGTCATGACGAGATAGAAGAGCGCCACCGCGACGAAGACCTCGTAGGAGGCGCCCGTGCGCTCGATGATCACCTTGGCGGAGAGCGTCACCTCCATGACGCCGATCGCCGAGACCAGCGAGGTGTCCTTGACCAGCACGATGAGTTGGTTGCAGATCGGCGGCACCACTTTGACGACCGCCTGCGGCAGGACGACGAGCCGGAACGCCTGGCGGTTGCGCATGCCGATGGCGCGCGCCGCCTCCCATTGACGCGCGCTCACCGACTCGACCCCGCCCCGCAGCACCTCGGCGAGGAAGGCGCCGTGCTGGAGCGTGATGGCGAGCACGCCGCAGGCGAAGCCGGAGAGGAAAATATTGAAAAGCGGCAGGCCGAAATAGATCAGGTACATCTGGATGAGAAGCGGGGTATTCCGCATCACCTCGATGTAGGCCGCCGCGGCGGCGGCGAGCGAGCGCCGCTTGGAGAGGCGCGGCAGCAGGATAGCTAAGCTCCAGGCGAGCGAGAGCGGCACCGACACCGCGGCGAGTGCCAGGGTGAGCGTGAAGCCTTGGGCGAGGAACGGCACGTAGCGCGCGATGAAGTTCACGAGCTGAGGTGCGAAATCCATCCCTCACCCTCGCGATGCGACCCCGCAACCGCTCCCGCCGGCGCGACTAGTCGGCCGGCGAAGCGAGCGTGCGCGGGGCCGCCGCACTTGCCATCAATCCTTGTTCAGATAAAACTTCGCGTGATGCGGCGGATGGCCGAACCATTTCTGGTAGATGGCGCTGTACTCGCTGAACAGGCTGCCTCCCGTCATCTCGGCGACGACGGTGTCGAGATAGAGCCACCATTTGAAATCGCCCTGGCGCAGGAAGATGGCGTTGTTGGTGACGTCCGTCAGCCACTCGTCGAGAACGCGGATGTCGGGGTTGTCCTTGACGTACCACCAGGCAACCGGAGCATCCAGCTGGGCCGCATCCGCGCGCCCGAGCTTGACGGCGTTGAACTGGGCCGAGATCGAATCGTAGGTCACGAACTTGGCCTTGGGATAGAGGCGCTTGCCGCGCTCCTCCTGGACGGGAGCGGTCAAATGGGCGACCGTGTATTTCGCATCGTTGAGGTCCGCGATCTTGTGGACGGCCGAGTCCTTCTTGACCACGATCACAATGCCGGAATCAATATAGGGCCGCGTGAAGGCGACGCGCTGGGCGCGGTCGGCGTAGACCGTCGTCACCTGGATGCCGAAGTCGATGGTGCCGTTCTCGACGTTCGGCCAGCGCGCGGCGAAGCCCTGGCGGTAGAGGTCGATCTTGTTGGCGTCTCCGAAGGTGGCCTTGGCTACCAGGCGCGCGATGTCGATGTCGAAGCCGACGAGCTCGCCCTTCTCGTCGACGAAGCCGAAGGGCGGCGCCTCGCTGGTGACGCCCACGATCAGCTTGCCGCGCGCCATCACCTCGTCGAGCTTGGATTTCTCCTGGGCGCGGGAAGGTTGGGCGCCAAGCGCCGCCGCCAGGAAAAGGACGGCAGCAGCCGCCCAGCGCAATTGTCTCGCCATGTCGTATCTCCCCTGTTCGTGTTCGCTCGAGCGCCGGCGTGAAAGCGCGCGCTCGAGGCTACTCCGCGGCGGCCGGCCGCGTTCCCATCGCGAGCGAGCTCGACTCGCGGAAGTCGACATCCTTCGGGAAGCCGTCCATCGCGCGCCGAATCGCGACCTCGAGGCGTCCGACCACGTCCTCGATCTCCGCCTCGCTGATGATGAGCGGCGGGCAGACGCGGACGAAGTTCTTGACCGCGATCGTGGCGATGCCCTCGAGCAGCGCGTTGTAGCGGATGCGCTCGGCCATGGCCGGATCGGGCCGCTTGCCCTTCTTGTCCGCGACGATGTCGAGCATGTGGTAGAGGCCCTTGCCGCGCACGTCGCCGACCACCTCGTAGGCCCCGGCCAGGCGGTCGAGACGGCCGCGCAGCATCGTGCCGAGCCGAGCCGCGCGCTCCGCCAGCTTGTCGCGCAGCACGATCTCGAGCTGCTTCAAGGCGACCGCAGAGACGAAGGGATCGCTCGAATAGGTCCCTGCCCAGGGCAGCCCGCACCTGCCGCGCACCTTCTCGGCGATCGCGGGCGTGGTGATGGTGCCGCACACAGCCAAGCCGGCGGAGAGCCCCTTGCCGAAGGTGACGACGTCCGGCACGACGTCGGTGTGCTCGAGCGCCCACATCTTGCCGGTGCGCGCGGGTGCCAGCTGCGCCTCGTCCAGGATGAGGAGCGCCCCCCAGCGCTTGGCGAGGGCGGCGAGCCGCGGCAGCCACTCGGCCGGCGGCACGATCATGCCGCCCGCGACCGGGATGGTCTCGGCCATGATTCCCGCCACGTCCTGGCTCGTCACGAACTCCATCATGTCCTCGCTCTTCTTGAGGCAGTCGATGTCGCACGCGGGATAGGTGGCGTTCACCGGGCAGCGGTAGCAGAGCGGGGCCAAGATGGCGTTCGACTTGGCGGGAAACATGAGCGGGCCGAGGCTCTTGCGCCTGGCACCCCCCACGGTGGTGAGCGCCTCGGCGGCGAGGCTGCCGCCGTGCAGGCCGCGGATGATCGAGACGATGTCGTACTTGCCGGTCGCCGCGAGCGCCATGCGCATGGCGATCTCGTTCGCCTCCGAGCCGGTCACCGCGAAGTTGACCACCTTGAGCTCGCCCGGCAGCGTGCTGCCGAGAAGCTCGGCGAACTCGACGACCCAGGGGTTCGAGTACCAGGAGGACTGGTGCACGAAAGTGCCGGCCATCTCCTTCATGACCTCGGTCAGCTCGGGATGCGAGTGGCCGAGCACCATGCACATCATGCCTGAGGTGAGGTCGTAGTACTCGTTGCCGTCCATGTCGACGAGCTTGGTGCCCTTGCCG
Organism: Alphaproteobacteria bacterium; assembly: GCA_052143835.1. GTDB lineage: Bacteria > Pseudomonadota > Alphaproteobacteria > JACZXZ01 > JACZXZ01 > DASPPM01. The sequence goes on along the minus strand of JBKQRV010000104.1, from coordinate 36,768 downwards.
GCCTTGAAGATGATGCGCGGCGAAAAGCGCCAGCCGAACACGGACTTGGCGTCGCGCGCCATGGTGTCGGAATGGGAATTCGAGAAGCGGAACGACTTTTCCATGGAGTCCCCCTTGGGCGGTCGAGCGGCGGAGCTCCACCATAATTCTGAATATTAGATTCAGTAAAGCGGAATCGGCGCCAAAGGCGTGCGTCCGCGGCCAAGCGGCCAAGGCTCTTTCCGTATCCGGAACCGCATCGATGCGCGAAATGCCTGTCGGCCGCTAGTGTCCCGGGTCGGAGGTTCGTCTCAGCCGGAAGTAGGTGTCACTGCGAGCGCAGCGAAGCAATCCAGGCGGGCCAGACGCGAGAGGAGTCCTGGATTGCTTCGGCGCCCTTCGGGCGCCTCGCAATGACGAGCGTATTCCTGACGCCGTGAACTTCAGAGCTAGGACCCTAGAACGGGATCTCGTCGTCGAGGTCGCCGCCACCGGCGCGCGCGGCGCCGCCGCCCTCGCTGCCGCCTGCGGAAGCGGGAGCGCCACCGCGCTCCTCATATCCCCCGCCGCCCGCCTCCTCGCCGGCGCCGCGGGCATCAAGCAGGGTGAGCTCGCCGCGATAGCGCTGGAGGACGACCTCGGTGGTGTATTTCTCCTGCCCGCTCTGGTCGGTCCATTTGCGGGTCTGCAGCTGGCCCTCGAGGAAGACCTTGGAGCCCTTCTTGAGGAACTTCTGGGCGACCTCGCCGAGGCGCTCGTTGAAGATCACCACCCGGTGCCATTCGGTCTTCTCGCGGCGCTCGCCGCTCGCCTTGTCGCGCCAACTCTCCGAGGTCGCAACCGAGAGATGTACGATCGCATCGCCGGCCTGGGTCCGGCGCACCTCCGGGTCGCGGCCGAGATTGCCGATCAAAATCACCTTGTTGACGCTGCCCGCCATAGCCGCTTCCCCCGTTTCCTCGTCACGCGCTGGTTGAGCACTCTACCCCCAAACCGGAGCATTGAAAAAGGGATTATGGCCCGATACGGCGGATTGCCCTGGCCACCTCCATCCGCAGGCGACTATTGAAAGAGCGCGCTTGGCCTCGGCGCGGGGTGCGCTTCAGCGGTAGGGGTTGTTGTAGACGGCGACCCGCCCCTGGGTATGCATTATCTGGATCAGCTGCGGGATGCTTCCGTTATTGCTGCGAAGCAGATCACCGAAGTCGCTGCGTTGGACCAGAAGCAAGCTCGTGCCCTCAACGATGATATCCATGATCTTGAGCTCACCGTCGCGGTTGCGCACGCGCCACACGACCGAGTAGGAGCCGACTTTGGTGTCTACCATCACCGTATTGTCGCCCTCCGGTCTCGACTTCTCGATGGAGTACTTGTCGCCGATCCCCTCGAGGCGCGAGAAGTAATGACGCACCATGTAGCCCTTGAAGGCGTCGACATATTCCTCGCGCCGTCCGTCCGTGGCGTTGCGCGCAAAGGGGCCGAGCGCGAAGATGCTCATGCCGCGCACGTCGAAATACTGGAGGAACAGCTCGTCCAAGCGCTTGACGCGCTCTTCGGTGTTGAACGCCTTGTTCCCGAGGACCTCGAGCGCATGCGTGATCGCACTCCTCACCAGAGCCTCGGCTTCGGCCGCCGGCGCCTCGGCGCCCGCAGGGCGGATGAGGAGGACCTGGCACAATGCCGCGGCCGCGAGCAGAGCCAAAACGGTTCTACGGTGAGACATCGCGATGAGTTCCGTTGATGGTTGCTGTCGAACGACCCCTTGGTCCACTCCGGCAATCGCCACAGTCGCGGACGCATTGCCCGAGCCTCGCAGGGTAACCGCTCGTTTCGCCGACGCGGCGACTGGAGCTTGAGCCATGGCTCGTTCCCCCCAACTATCCACAAAATTCTGCCATAGCCGCTCGCCTTGCGCTATGACCGCAATCACAGCCTTGCCCCCTCAACCCCGCCCTTCCTCGAAGGGTCTTCATCCGCGAGGCCGATCAAGATCGGGCGAAGAGGCGGCCTCGATGGCGAAAGAGGAGTCGATTTTTCCGGCCGGGCGCCTATATTCCTTCTCGGTTTCCCTCCGGCCCCCAGAGCCGACATGACCTCGGACAGCGCTTACGCCCAAGCCATCCGCGTGCGCGGCGCCCGCGAGCACAATCTCAAGGGCATCGACGTCGACCTGCCGCGCGACTCGCTGGTGGTGATCACCGGGCTTTCCGGCTCGGGCAAATCCTCGCTCGCCTTCGACACCATCTATGCCGAAGGCCAGCGCCGCTATGTCGAGAGCCTCTCGGCCTATGCGCGCCAGTTCCTCGAGCTCATGCAGAAGCCGGACGTCGATTCGATCGAGGGGCTCTCGCCCGCGATCTCGATCGAGCAGAAGACTACCTCCAAGAACCCGCGCTCGACCGTCGGCACGGTCACCGAGATCTACGACTATCTGCGCCTGCTCTACGCCCGCATCGGCATCCCCTACTCGCCCGCCACGGGGCTGCCGATCGAGAGCCAGACGGTGAGCCAGATGGTCGACCGCATGCTCGCGATGAAGGAGGGCACGCGGCTCCTCCTCCTCGCCCCCATCGTGCGCGGGCGCAAGGGCGAATACCGCAAGGAGCTCCAGGAGCTGCAGAAACGCGGCTTCACCCGCGTCAAGGTCGACGGCAAGCTCCACGACATCGACGCGGTGCCGGCGCTCAACAAGAAGCTCAAGCACGACATCGAGGTGGTGGTCGACCGCATCATCGTGCGCGAGGGCCTGGGCAACCGCCTCGCCGACAGCCTCGAGACCGCGCTCGAGCTTGCCGACGGCCTCGTCTTCGCCGAGGACGCGGATGCGGGCACGCGCACCACCTTCTCGGCCAAGTTCGCCTGCCCGGTCTCGGGCTTCACCATCGACGAGATCGAGCCCAGGCTGTTCTCCTTCAACAACCCCTTCGGCGCCTGCCCCGCCTGCGACGGGCTCGGCACCAAGATGTTCTTCGACCCCGATCTCGTCGCCCCCGACGAGCGCCTTTCGCTGCGCGAGGGGGCGATCAGGCCCTGGGCCCATTCGAGCTCGCAATACTACCAGCAGACGCTCGACAGCCTGGCACGGCATTATAAGGTCCCGATGAGCGCGCCGTGGCGCGATCTGCCCGCGAAGGTGAAGCAGGCCATCCTCTGGGGCTCGGGAACCGAGCCCGTCACCATGCGCTACGACGACGGCCTGCGCTCCTACCAGACGACCAAGCCCTTCGAGGGGGTGGTGCCCAATCTCGAGCGGCGCTGGAAGGAGACCGACAGCGCCTGGGTGCGCGAGGAGCTCGAGCGCTTCCAGACCACCACGGAATGCGACGTCTGCAAGGGCGATCGCCTGAAGCCCGAGGCGCTCGCGGTGAAGATCAGGAAGCTCCACATCAGCGAGCTCTGCGATCTCTCGATCGCGCAGGCCGTGGTCTGGTTCGCCGAGCTGCCGCGCCACCTCTCGGCCAAGCACAACGAGATCGCGGCGCGCATCTTGAAGGAGATCAACGAGCGCCTGGGCTTTCTCCAGAACGTCGGCCTCGAGTATCTCACCTTGAGCCGCGCGTCCGCCACGCTCTCGGGCGGCGAGAGCCAGCGCATCAGGCTCGCCTCGCAGATCGGCTCCGGCTTGACTGGCGTGCTCTATGTGCTCGACGAACCCTCGATCGGGCTCCACCAGCGCGACAACAAGCGCCTGCTCGACACCCTCACGCGGCTGCGCGACCTCGGCAATACCGTGATCGTCGTCGAGCACGACGAGGAGGCGATCCGCGCCGCCGACTATATCGTCGACATGGGTCCGGGCGCGGGGCGGCACGGCGGCGAGGTGATCGTCGCAGGTCCGCCCGAGAAGGTGATGCAGAGCGCCGCGAGCCTGACCGCGCAGTATCTGACCGGCTTCAGCCGCATCGAGGTGCCGAAGAGCCGCCGCCCCGGAAAGCGCGGCCAGCACCTCGTCATCAAGGGGGCGTCGGCCAACAACCTGCAGCACATCACGGCCTCGATTCCGCTCGGCACCTTCACCTGTGTCACCGGCGTGTCGGGCTCGGGCAAATCGACCCTCATCGTCGATACCCTCTACAAGGCGGTGGCGCGCCGGCTCTACGGCTCGCGCGAGGCGCCCGGCGCGCATGAGGCGATCCAAGGGCTCGAGTTCCTCGACAAGGTGATCGACATCGACCAGTCGCCCATCGGGCGCACGCCGCGCTCCAACCCCGCGACCTATACGGGCGCCTTCGCCCCCATCCGCGACTGGTTCGCCGGCCTGCCCGAGGCCAAGGCGCGCGGCTACAAGCCGGGGCGCTTCTCCTTCAACGTCAAGGGCGGACGCTGCGAGGCCTGCCAGGGCGACGGCGTCATCAAGATCGAGATGCACTTCCTCCCCGACGTCTACGTCCAGTGCGACGTGTGCAAGGGCAAGCGCTATAACCGCGAGACGCTCGAGGTCACCTTCAAGGACAAGTCGATCGCCGAGGTGCTCGACATGACGGTCGAGGACGGCGTCGAGTTCTTCAAGGCGGTGCCCGCCATCCGCCAGAAGCTCGAGACGCTGGAGGAGGTCGGCCTCGGCTATATCCATATTGGCCAGCCGGCTACGACGCTCTCGGGCGGGGAGGCGCAGCGGGTCAAGCTCGCCAAGGAGCTCTCGCGCCGGGCCACCGGACGCACGCTCTATATCCTCGACGAGCCCACCACCGGCCTCCATTTCGACGACGTGAAGAAGCTCCTGGACGTGCTGCACAGGCTCGTCGAGCAGGGCAACACGGTGGTGGTGATCGAGCACAATCTCGAGGTGATCAAGACCGCCGACCACATTCTCGACATGGGTCCCGAGGGGGGCGACAAGGGCGGGCGGCTCGTCGCCACCGGCACGCCCGAGGAGATCGCAAGCTCGTCCGGCAGCTACACCGGCGACTATCTGCGCACCTACCTGCGTCAGTCCCTCGCGCGCGCCCAGCGCAAGCGGGCATGAAGTCGCCGCGCATCGATATTGCGCGGTCGCTTGCCGGCTGGGGCAACTGGGTCCATCGGCGCGCCAAGGTCATCGTGCTGGCGTCGCTCGTCTCGGCACTGGCCGGGGGATATTACGCGGCGGGCCATCTCCAGATGCAGACGAGCACCGCGGAGATGCTCTCGCCGGATCTGCCGTTCCTGAGGCAGAGCCGAGAGTTCCAGGCGGCGTTTCCGCAACTCGACGGAAATGTTGCGATCCTGGTCACGGGGAAGACGGCGGACCAGGCGGACGACGCGGGCCTGACCCTCCTCGAGGCGTTGCGCAAGCGCACGGACCTGTTCGAGTGGGTATACTACCCCCAAGGCAGCCCCTTCTTCCGTCGCAACGGCCTCCTCTTCCTCAGCACTGCCGAGCTCGAGAACACCTCGGATCGCATCGCCGCGGCGGAGCCCCTGCTCGGCGAGCTCGCCGGCGACACGAGCTTGCGAGGCCTTTTCAAAGTCCTCGGACTGGCGGCCAACGCCGTCTCGGAGCACGGCGAGGATCCCGGCGGGCTAGGCTCGGCATGGACGAGCATCGGCGACACCGTCGAGGGCGTGATGAAAGGGAGTGCGGTGCCGTTGAGTTGGCGTGCCCTGATGTCCGCCAGCCCTTTGAAGGCGGGCGATTACCGTCAGGTCATCCTCGCTGAGGCTCGCGCCGACCCCGCCTCCGCGGACGATCCGCCCGCACTCGCGGCGATCCCGCGGATGGCGTCCGAGCTCGGTCTCGATCCTAGCCACGGCGTAGAGGTGCGGCTCACCGGAGATCTGCCGATCGCCACCGACGAGATCAATGCCGTGACAGAAGGCGGCGAGCGCGCCGGCCTCATCTCGCTGGCGCTGGTCTCGCTCATAGCCTTCTTCGGCCTGCGCTCGCTTCGCCTCGTGGCTGCCATGATCATCACCCTCGTCATCAGCCTCGTCTGGACGAGCGCATTCGCAGCCCTCGCCATCGGTCATCTCAATCTTCTCTCCGCCGCCTTCGCCGTTCTCTTCATCGGCGTCGCCATGGACTTCAGCGTCCAATTCGGGATGCGCTTCCAGGAGGCAAGGGAGGGCGGAGGCGATCACAAAACAGCCCTCGGCGAGGCGACATCGGGCACCGGTATCGCCATCGCCTTGGCGGCGCTCGCCGCGGCGGTCGGCTATTTCTCCTTCGTGCCGACCGAGTACAGGGGCCTTGGGGAGCTCGGCATCATCTCCGGGGTCGGCATGGTCATCGGCCTGTTCGCGACCTTGACGCTGCTGCCTGCGGTTCTGACGCTGATTCCTATCGCGCCACGGCCGCGGCGCGCGGCGGGACGAGAGCGAACGGGGGCTGCCGGCCGTTTCGTCGAGCGCCATGCCCGCGCCATCGGCGTTGGCGCGTTGACACTCGGGCTACTCTCGCTCGCCGCCATTCCGCAGGTGGGATTCGAGGTCGATCCGATCAAATTGGACGACCCCGCCTCGCCATCGGTCTTGGCCTATGACGCGCTCATGGCGGACAGCAGGGCCTCGCCTTATTCGGTCAGCATTCTCGCGCCGAGCCAAGAGGCGGCCGCCGCACTCGCCAAGAAGGTGAGCGCGCTTCCGCTCGTGGGCGACGTCACCACGCTCGGGTCATTCCTGCCCCAGGACCAGGACAAGAAACTCGAGATCATCGACCAGATGTCGCTCTTCCTCATGCCGGTCTTCGAGGGCAAGGTCGCGGAGGCACCGCCCTCCTTGCAAGAGAACCAAGCCGCCCTCGCCGCGCTCGTCGCCGACCTCGACCAATTGGCCGCCTCGCCCCACGCCGGAGAGCTGGCGCCGTCCGCAAGGCGCTTGGCGGCGCTGTTGCAGAGCTTCGCCAAGTCGGCGGAGAACTCGGCTGCGCGCTACCAGGCGCTCGAGCGCGCCCTATTGGCAAACCTCCCGGGCCGCTTGCAAAGCCTCAAGGAGGCCTTGGGTGCCGAGAAAATCACCCTCGCGGATTTGCCGCCCGAGATCAAGTCGCGCTACGTAAGCGCCGATGGCCAGGCGCGCGTCGAGGTTTCGCCGAAGGAGCGCTTTGCCGGCGCGCATCGGCTTCGGCGCTTCGTCGATGGCGTACGCGACGTGGCCCCCGACGCGACGGGCAGCGCCGTCCTGTTGCTCGACGGCGCCGACGCCGTGGTGCACGCTTTCGAGACGAGCGGCGTGCTGGCTTTCATCGGCGTATCGCTCGTGCTCATTCTGACGTTGCGCAGCATCGTCGATTGGCTGCTGGTGGCTCTACCCTTGGCGCTCGCGCTGAGCCTCACGATTGCGGCGATCGTGCTTCTCGACACCAAGCTCAACCTGGCGAACATCATGGCATTGCCGCTCCTGTTCAGCCTGGGCTCGGCATTCGGCGTCTATCTCGTCATGCGCCACCGGGAGACCCTTGGCGTCGGCCGGCTGCTCGGCACGAGCACGCCGCTCGCCGTGCTCGTCAGCGCGCTCACCACGATGGCCTCCTTCGGAAGCCTGATCGTGTCGAGGCATCGCGGCATGGCGAGCATGGGCGAGCTTCTGGCCATCTCGCTTTCGATGGCGCTCGCCGCCAATTTGGTCGTCCTGCCGGCGCTCCTCGTCTGGCGCGAGAGGCGCAGGGCGCAGACCATGCCGGAACGCGAGGGAGCGGCCGAGGCCGCTCCCGCCGCGGCAACTTCGCTTCGAGCGGGATGGATCGCACGCCTGAGCCGTCGTCGCCCGGCACCGCGACCATCGCCCGACCCGGGGACCCCGGGCTGTTAGGCCGCAAGAGCCGTTGAGGCGGTCGGGATTCCCGGACTCCCTTACCCGTGTGCTCGAATTGGTCCACCATTCGAGAGAATCCCCTCTCGTCCGGGGAATCACGGCTTGAATGCTGGGGAGAATCGCGATGGCAAAAGAAAGCGCTGGCGATGCCGGAACGCCCGTTGGCGTCAATCATATCGTGCTGAACGTTCGGAACATCGAGGAATCGCATCGCTTCTGGACCGAAATCGTCGGCTTGAAGCAAGTCGGCGCCTTGCGGCCGCGGCCCGAGATGGGACCGATTCCCCCCATGCGCTTCTACAGCGGCGATCACGGCGGGAAGATGACCCACCACGACGTCGCGATCGTCGAGAACCCGAACCTGCCGCCGCCGCCGAAGAACTGGGAGCTGTTCGGCGCGCCGCAGGCGATCAACCATATCGCGATCGCCATGCCCGACCGCGAGAGCTGGCTGAAAAAATTGGCGTTCCTGCAGAGCCGCGGCATCAAGTTCCATCGGCGGATCAATCACGGCGTCACGCACAGCGTCTACATCAGCGACCCCAACGGCTATGGCGTCGAGCTCTTGTACGAGTTGCCGCGCGAGATGTGGGAGCGCGACATCGATGCCGGGTTGAATTACCTGGAGATGCTGCCGACCGAGGGCCCGGAAGCGCTCGTCGACGACCGGAAGAACGCGCCGAGCTTCGGCACGGCGGCCGAGTAACAATCAAGGGCAGACCGGTATTCGTTCAAGGAGAATCACCACCCTCCTCGTCATTGCCGGGCTTGACCCGGCAATCCATGGACCCGCGGGTCAAGCCCGCGGGTGACGGCTGAAGGGGCGGTTGCAATTGAACCGCCAATTATCTCAGCCCGTCCCTTCGACCAGGGCTGCGAGCCGCGCGCGCTGGCGGCCCTCGGCATCGAAATTCGAGGGCGCTAGCCAGCGCTCGTAGGCAGCCTTGAGCGCCGGCCAATCCTTGTCGATGATGGCGTACCAGGCCGTGTCGCGGTTGCGGCCCTTGTAGATGGTGGCCTGACGGAAGATGCCCTCGAAGCGGAAGCCGTAGCGCGCGGCGGCTTGGCGCGAGGGCGCGTTCAGCGCATCGCATTTCCACTCGTAGCGGCGGTAGCCAAGCTCGTCGAAGACGCGCCTCATCATGAGGAACATCGCCTCGGTCGCAGCACGGGTGCGCTGCAGGAGGGGCGAATAGTTGATGTGGCCGACCTCGATGACGCCGTTTAAGGGATCGATGCGAAGATAGCTCGCGACCCCCACCGCCTCGCCGCTTTTGCCGTCGATGATGGCGTGAAAAAGCGGGTCGTCGCCGAGACAGCTCTGGCGCATCCAATTTTCGTAGCTCTCGAGCTCGGCGAACGGGCCATAGGCCAAGTAGGTCCAGTTGCGCCCCTCGCGGTCGTTCGCATTGGCGCGATGGAGCTGCGCCGCATGGCGCTCGGGGTCGAGCGCCTCGATGCGGCAATAGCGACCTTCCATCGGCGTCCGCGGCGGTCGCGGCCGCGCCTTCCAGTCCGGTAGCGCAAAGCCGATCGGCTGACCGAACTGGTTGCTGGTCGGGGATTGCGCCATGACGTCAGATGATGCCTTCTCTGCGCAGCCGGGCGATGCGCTCGGCGTCGTAGCCGCAGGCGCCTAGAATCTCGTCGGTGTGCTCTCCCAGCGCCGGCGCCGGCCGCTTCGGCAGCTCCTCGCCCGCCGCGGCGAAGGGGGCGGCCACCATGCGGAAGTCGTTGCGAAGCGGATGCGGCACCTGCCAGATGCGCGCCTGCTCGCGCGCGAAGGGGCCGTCGAGGGCGGAGGCGATGTCGTTGACCGGCGCCGCCGGCACGCGGCCGCCAAGGCGCTTAAGCCATTCCGCGGTCGTCCGCTCGGAGAGGACCTCGTCGAGGAGCTCGGTCAAGCGCGCGCGATGGGCGAGGCGGTCCGCGAAGCTGCGGAAGTCGGGATGGGTCGCCCATTCCGGCCGGCCGACCGCGTCGCAGAGGAGCGGCCAGAATTTCTCCTTGTTGCACATGATAAAGATGTAGCCGTCCTTGGTGCGATAGAGCTGGCTCGGCACGAGGGAGGGGTGCGCGGAGCGCGGCTCGCGTCCCTGCGCGTGGCCGCGGTTCAGATACCAGGTGGCGAGATAGCTCAGGTTCTGGAGCGCGGTGTCGAAGAGGCTCACGTCGATGTCGCGCCCCTCTCCGGTCTCGCGCGCCGCCATGATGCCCGAGACGAGCCCGAAGGCGGCGAAGAGCCCGCTCATCAGATCGACGATGGAGAGCCCCATGCGCGCGGGCGGACCCTCCGGCTCGCCGGTGAGGGAGAGATAGCCCGCCTCGGCCTGCATCAGATAGTCGTAGCCCGGCCAGGCCGCGCGCGAGCCGGTGCGGCCGTAGGCGGAGAGATGCGCGCAGACGATGCGCGGATTGGCCGCCTTGAGCGCTGCGTAGGTGACGCCGAGCCGCTCCGGCAGGTCGCCGCGCAGATTGTCGAGCACGCCGTCGGCTCGCCGCGCGAGCGCATGGAGCACCTCAGACGCGCCGGGCTTCTTGAGGTTGAGCGTCAGGCTGCGCTTGTTGCGGTTGAAGCTCTGGAAGAAATCGCTGTCGTCCGCACCGAGGAAGTAGGGCCCCACGCGGCGCGACATATCGCCGCCGTCCTCGGGGTTCTCGATCTTGATGACCTCGGCGCCGAGATCGGCGAGCTGCATCGTGCCGTAGGGTCCGGCGCCGTATTGCTCGACGGCGATGATGCGCAGGCCCGCCAGCGGAAGCACGGCCCGTGCCTCACACCGGGTTCCGCTCGACGAGCTGGCGCGCGATGATGAGACGTTGCAGCTCGTTGGTGCCCTCGCCGATGACGAGGAGCGGCGCGTCGCGATAGAGGCGCTCGACGATGAACTCCTTGGAGTAGCCGTAGGCGCCGTGAATGCGCATCGCTTCGAGCGAGACGTTGACCGCGGCCTCAGAGGCGAAGAGCTTGGCCATGCCGGCCTCCATGTCGCAACGCTGGCCGCGGTCATAGGCGCGCGCGGCGTCGTAGGTCAAGAGGCGTGCGGCCCGCACCGCCGTCGCCATGTCCGCGAGCTTGAGCTGGATGGCCTGATGCTGGCAGATCGGCTTGCCGAAGGTCTTGCGCACCTGGCTGTAGGCGACGGCCTGATCGAGGGCCGCCTGCGCCAGGCCCACGCCGCGCGCCGCTACGTTGATGCGGCCGAGCTCGAGCCCGCCGAGGGCATGCTTGAGACCGAGCCCCTCGACCCCGCCGATAAGGCGGTCGGCGGGGATGCGGTAGTCCTGGAAGACGAGCTCGGCGGAATCGATGCCCTTGTAGCCGAGCTTCTCGAGCTTGCGGCCGACCGTGAAGCCCTCGCCCTTCTCGGCAAGGAACAGGCTCATCCCCTTGTGACGCGGCTCGGCCGCCGGGTCGGTCTTCACCAGGAGCGCGAAGCAGTGACCGTAGATGCCGTTCGATATCCAGGTCTTGGTGCCGTTCACGACGTAGTGGTCGCCGGCGCGCTTGGCGACCGTGCGGATCGCCTGCAGATCGGTGCCGCAGTCGGGCTCCGTGAGCGCCAGGCCTCCGCGCAACTCGCCCGAGGCGAAGCGCGGCAGGAAGGCCCGCTTCTGCGCCTCCGTGCCGAAGCGCTCCACGGCGGCGGACATGATGAGGTGCGAATTGAAGATGCCGCTCAAGGACATCCACACCCGCGAGATGCGCTCGACGATGCCTGCGTAGACCGTCGTCTTGAGCCCGAGCCCGCCATAGTCCGCGGCAATGGTGGCGCCGAAGAGGCCAAGCCCGCGCATGCGCTCGACGATCTCCGCGGGATAGATGTCATCGTGCTCGAGCTTGTGCACATGCGGCTTCACCTCCCGCTCGAGGAAGCGCTCGATGCTCGCGAGGATCGCCTCCTCTTCCTCTTGGGCGGGCGTATCGGTTACGGCCATTCGCAGCACCTCCTCTCAGCGCGGGGACGGGCTGAGCGAAACCTGCGCCAGCGCGGCGGGCGCTGTCAATCGCCCTCCGCGTTGACGCGCTCCGGCGCAAAGGCTAAGCGTTGACGATCCGGACAACTTCGCGGCAACGGGAGGACACCCGCATGGTTGCGATTGCCAAGGAAGTCGGGCCGCAGCGCTATCGTGAGAGCTACGGACGCCACTACGAGGACTTCGCCGTGGGCGACGTGTATGAGCACCGGCCCGGACGCACCATCGGCGAGGCCGACAACACCTGGTTCACGCTTCTGACCATGAACCAGCATCCGCTGCACTTCGATGCGGCCTATGCCGCCAAGAGCGAGTTCGGCCGGCCGCTCGTCAATAGCTGCTTCACGCTCGCCCTGGTGGTGGGCATGAGCGTCAGCGACGTGAGCCAGAAGGCGATCGGCAATCTGGGCTGGACGGACATCCGCCTCACCGCACCCGTATTCGTCGGCGACACGATCTATGCCGAGTCCGAGGTGCTCTCGATGCGCGAGTCGGCGAAGCGGCCGACGCAGGGCATCGTCACGGTGAGGACCACGGGAAAGAAAGCCGACGGCACCGTGTTCATGACCTTCGAGCGCAGCGTGCTCGTGCCGAAGCGCGGCCACGCGGTGGACGATCAGGCGGAGTATTGAAGACCCGGCGCGCTATCTAGCGGCCCGCCGCGCGCAAGCGATCGAGTGCTTCGAGTTCTGCGCGATAATCCGCCTCGAGCTCGCCGAGCCGGCGCTCCAGCTTCCGGATGACCTGGCGCGCGCCGGCGAGTGCCGCGGGCAATCCGCCTTCCGCACTCGCCAGCGTTTGACGGATTTCGGGCTCGGCGAGCATCGGGTTGTCCTGTTGTGCCAAAACCTTGAGCTGGGCATCGAGCCGCGCAAGCTCGCGATGCTGGAGCTCGAGAGCGGCGAGGAGGCGGCGGAGTGCGTCGATTTGCCGCTTGCGCAACTTGAGCGCCGCCACCTTGCGTTTGACCGCCTCAAGCAGGCCCTCGGACACGCGTGCCGGCGGCGGACCAGGGCTGCGCAAGAGCGCGCTTGCCTCCTTGACGAGACGTGCGAAGGTATCGGCGCGCCTGCGATGTCCGCGCGCCAGCAAATAGAGGAGCCAGGCTGTCGCAAGATCGCCGGGCACCCGCCACCTCCGCATCGAGCTTTTGACCTAAGACGCGGAAATGCCGAGGAATGTGACGGCGGCGGCGGCCGGCGACATCCTGCCGCTCGCAATCGACCCCGAGCGGCTTCACCTCTTCGATCCCAAGCGCGAGAGCCGCGTCGAGCCGGCGAGCTGAAGCCCGTCGCTCGAGTCGGAACACATCCCTGTCCGTTTCCGGGCGGGTTGTGTCACGCGTTGCTCCGCAAGCGAATGCCCTGCCCGGCGCGGCGCGACAGTGCCATAATGGGGGAAAATCCGGGAGGTGCCGCCATGTCCAAGCTCGAGCGCAGCTACGTCCACGGCGCCAGCGCCGTAGCGCTGATCGGCGACACCATCGGCGTGCATTTCGACAAGGTCGTGGCGCGGTTTGGCGCTTCGACGGCGCTCGTGGTGCGCCACGAGAACCTGCGCTGGAGCTATGCCGAGCTCAAGGAGCGGGTCGATGCCGTTGCTGCCGGCCTCCTCGCCCTTGGCTTGGCGCCAGGCGACCGGCTCGGCATCTGGTCGCCCAACAACGCCGAATGGGTGGTAACACAGCTCGCCACCGCCAAGGCCGGCATCATCCTCGTCAACATCAATCCGGCCTACCGGCTGGCCGAGGTCGAGTACGCGCTCAACAAGGTCGAGTGCAAGGCGCTGGTCACCGCCGGCAGCTTCAAGAGCAGCGACTACCTCGGCATGCTGCGCACGCTGGCGCCCGAGATTGCGGCGAGCCGGCCGGGCGCGCTCTCGGCCAAGCGCCTGCCGAGCTTGCGTCTTCTCGTCCATCTCGGCGAGGCGGCCGAGGCCGGCTTCCTCCGCTTCGCCGAGGTGGCGCGCCGCGGGGGGCTTGCTGAGCGCGCGCGGCTCGCCGAGCTCGCGCAGACTCTGCAGTTCGACGACGCGATCAACATCCAGTTCACCAGCGGCACCACCGGCGCCCCCAAGGGCGCCACGCTCACCCACCACAACATCCTCAACAACGGCTTCTTCATCGGCGAGGCCATGCATTTGAGCCCGGCCGACCGGGTCTGCATCCCGGTGCCGCTCTATCACTGCTTCGGCATGGTGCTCGGCAATCTCGCCTGCATCACCCACGGGGCGGCGATGGTCTACCCCTCCGAAGGCTTCGATCCCGAGGCGACCATGGCGACGGTGGCGGCCGAGCGCTGCACGGCACTCTACGGCGTCCCCACCATGTTCGTGGCCGAGCTCAATCATCCCGACTTCGCCGGCTACGACCTCTCCTCGCTGCGCACCGGCATCATGGCCGGCTCGCCCTGCCCGATCGAGATCATGCGCCGCGTCATCTCCGACATGGGCATGCGCGAGGTCACCATCTGCTACGGCATGACCGAGACCAGCCCGGTCAGCTTCCAGAGCGCGCACGACGACGCGCTCGAGCGCCGCGTCGGCACCGTCGGCCGCGTCCATCCCCATGTCGAGGTGAAGATCGTGGACGCCGAGGGCCGCATCGTGCCGCCGGGCCAGCCGGGCGAGCTTTGCACCCGCGGCTACTCGGTCATGCTCGGCTATTGGAACGACCCCGAGCGCACGGCCGAGGCCATCGACCGCGCGGGCTGGATGCATACCGGCGATCTCGCCACCCTCGACGCCGAGGGCTATTGCAACATCGTCGGCCGCATCAAGGACATGGTGATCCGCGGCGGCGAGAACGTCTATCCGCGCGAGATCGAGGAGTTCCTCTACCGCCATCCCAAGGTCGCCGACGTGCAGGTGATCGGCGTCCCCGATGAGAAATACGGCGAGGAGCTCTGCGCCTGGATCAAGCTCAAGCCCGGCGAGCAGGCGAATGCCGACGAGATCCGCGCCTTCTGCCGCGGCCAGATCGCGCATTACAAGGTCCCGCGCTACGTCCACTTCGTCGACGGCTTCCCCATGACGGTGACGGGCAAGGTGCAGAAGTTCCTCATGCGCGAGGAAACCATCCGCACCCTCGGCCTCAAGACGCAGAAGACGGCGTAAGCGGGCGCGCGGGCAAGGTGGGCGGCGTGAGCGACCTCGTCAACGCGTTTCTCCTGGTCTATGCCGCGCTCTTTCCCATCGTGAACCCCATCGGGGGAGCGCCGATCTTCCTCGGGCTCACTCGGCATTGCAGCGAGGAGGAGCGGCACGCGCTTGCCGCCCGCGTCGCGCTCAACGGCTTCCTCCTGCTGCTCGGCTCGCTTTTCATCGGCTCGCACGTGCTCGAATTCTTCGGCATCACCTTGCCCGTCGTGCGTATCGCGGGCGGGCTCGTGGTTACCTCCTTCGCCTGGAAGCTCCTCCATCAGGGCGACGAGAGCGAGTTACCGTCGTCCGGCACCGCCAACGACAGGCCGGCCAAACCCGCCGATTCCTTCTACCCCCTCACGCTCCCGCTCACCATTGGGCCCGGTTCGATAGCGGTCGCCATCACGCTCGGCAGCCGACGGCCGAGTACCACGGGAGATCTCGCCCATCTCGCCCTCATCGGAGGTGCTGCCGTCGCGGGTCTAATCGCCATCTCCGCCACGGTCTTCGTCTGCTATCGCTTCGCCGCGCCGATCGTGGCACGCCTCGGCGAGAGCGGCACCAACGTGGTCGTGCGCCTCTCGGCCTTTATCTTGCTTTGCATCGGCATCGAGATCATCTGGAGCGGCTACAGCGCGCTCGCCGGCAGCACCGGGGGCTGAGGCTCCGGGCAATGTCGGCTATGGGATAATACGTCAATGACGTATGGTCTTCGCCGTGGAATTCGCATATGATCCCGCCAAGGACGCAGTGAATAAAAGCAAGCACGGCGTCCCGTTGGCCGTGGGCCGAATCGTTATCGAGAACCGCATAGCGGACGTGCGCGATCCCCGCGACTATGGCGAGGTCCGCCGCATCGCCTACGGATTGGTGAAAGGCCGGATGTTCGTATGCGTCTACACGCTTCGCGGCCAAACGTGCCGATTGATCTCGGTGCGCAAGGCGAATAGCAGGGAACAGAAGCAATGGCTGCCGTTACCAAAGTGAGCAGGAAAGCCGCGGCCGCCGCTGCGGCGACGATCGATTGGAAGAGGATCGATGCCATGTCCGACGAGGACATAGCACGCCAGATCCTCGAGAATGCGGATGCCGCCCCGGACCTCACGCCCGCGCGCATCAAGCTCCTCTTTCGCGTCCGCTCCAAGCGACTCACGACGCGTCACAAAATTCGGCTCGTCCGTCGCGCGCTCAACATGTCGCAGGCCGAATTCGCGCGCGCCTACCATTTCTCGCTGCGTACCTTGCAGAATTGGGAGCAAGGAACGCGCGAGCCGGACGAAACCATCGAGGCGCTGATCAAGCTCATCGCCTTGGAGCCGGAGCGGGTAAGGCGAATTCTCGCGGCGTGAGCGGCTGACGCTAGTGTCGCGATTCGGAAGTTCGCCTCAACCGGAAATAACCGTCATTGCGAGCGCAGCGAAGCAATCCAGGGCGCGAGACGCGAGACGCGTTCTGGATTGCTTCGGCGCCCTTCGGGCGCCTCGCAATGACACGTGTTTTCCTGATGTCGCGAATTTCAGAACCAGGACGCTAGCTTCCCGTGCCGACGATGTTCCAGAAGTCGGCGTTGAGGCCGCCCATGACCGCGTCGTGGCTGACCTCGAGGCAGCGGCGCAGGCCCGGCGGCCAGATATCGGCCAGGCCGAGGCGGCAGCTCTCGTAGATCTGCGCGGCCTCGGACAGCACGGGGTCGCTCGCGGCAAGGGGAGACGGAGTTCCCGTCACGCGTTGCCACGCTTGCTCGGCATTCGCGGGATCGGCGCCGGTGTCTCCCGGCAAGGCGTTGATGAGCCGGTTCAGGAGATGAGCCATGCGCGTGCGCGCGCCATCGCGCGCGAAGAGGACGTCGGCGGTGGCGAGCGTATCGCGCGCGCGGGCGACCTCCGCGGGACGGAACGGGCTCGGGTCGTTTGCCGCGACGGCCGGGATGAGGGCGAGATCGGGCGCCACCTTGACCGCGAGCTCGACCGCGCCGAGCTCGTGGGCAACGCTCTCCGGCAGGCTCACTTCGACCGCGACCTGGCTGCGCCGGCTCTCGATGCTGAGGCCTCCCGCCGGAAGTGTGTGCACCGAGCCGTCGGCGCCCTTGACCACGAGGGCCAGCTTCTCGGGCTCGAGCGCGTCGTAAGACGTGCCGTCCTCGGGCATGGTGCGCTCTTTCTGCAGGCAGAAGGCGGAGAGCTCCGCGCGGCAGACGCCATCCTCGCAATGCATGGGCACCGGCTCGGCACTCGCGACGACGCCGAGCATCTGCGGTGCAGCGCCGGCACTCCCAGCGAAGAGCCCAAGGCTGGCCCCTGCCGCCATGCAAACGAACCCGACCCTCATTCTACCCTCCCCTCGGCACTCGGCGCTCAGCTCCCGGCGCCGACGATGCGCCAATACTCCTCGTTGAGCGAGCTCATGAGCGCGTCATGGCTCGCCTCGAGGCAGCGCCGCAAGGTGAGCCCCTGCACGAAATGGGCGCCGCGTCGGCAGCTCTCGTAAGCGAGCGCTGCCTGGGCGATCCCGGCATCCGTATGCTCGAGCCGAGGCCTCTTTCCTACCACCTTGTCCCACAAGCCGTCGGGCGAGGCGAGGTCGAGGGCGGCGCCGCCCGCCACGCGCGGCAGCGCGTTGATGAGTCGGTTGAGCACGCGCGCGGTGACCATATCGGAGCGCTCGCCGCTCTCGAAGACATCGGAGGCGATGGGGCGAAGATTCGCCACGGCGTCGGCGATCTCCTTGCCGGTCAACGGCGAGGGATCGCCGGCGGTCGCGACCGGCACCAGCGTGACGCGCGGCGCCACCGCGAGGGCGAGCTTCTCCGCACCCAGGCTCTCGCGCACCTCCTCGTCGATGCTCGCCGTGACGGCACTATAGCTGCGCGCGCTGGTGACGCGGAGGTAAGGCGAGGCGGGGAGCCTGCGGACGCTGCCGTCCGCCGCGGTCGCGACGAGCGTCAAGCCGCGCCAATCGACGGCCTCATACGCCGTGCCGTCGAGCGGACCGCTGCGGCTCTGCTCCAGGCAGAATGCCGAAATCTCGGCGCTGCACTTCCCACCCTCGCAGGTCATCGGAATGGGCTCGGCGCTCGCCACCAGACCGAGCAGCTGCGGTGCTGCCTGCGAAGCAGGCGCAAACGCAATTGCCAGCATTGCCGAGATGAAGGCCAATCGGACATTCATCGGACACCTCCCCAGCGTGATGTCGTCCGGTATCCCGTCCCGCGGGCCGCCTCAAATCCTCCCACCCCCCGGCACTCCGGTCAATGACTTCGTCGAGCGAGTCGGTGACGATCGAGCCGGTTGCCAGCCCCAGCAGGGAGGACTATGTCCTGCCTCATGAGCGCCACGTCGGCCCATCCCGTTCGTGTGATCGGCGGCGGCCTTGCGGGCAGCGAGGCGGCATGGCAGCTCGCGCGCGCGGGCGTTCCTGTCGTGCTGCACGAGATGCGCCCCCTGCGCATGACGGACGTCCACCGGACGGATCGTCTCGCCGAGCTCGTGTGCTCCAACTCCTTCCGCTCGGACGACCGCAGCTACAATGCGGTCGGGCTTCTCCACGAGGAGATGCGCCGCTCTGCCTCGCTCATCCTCGCGGCGGCCGATGCCCACAAGGTGCCGGCGGGCGGCGCGCTCGCCGTCGATCGCGAGGGGTTCTCGGGTGCGGTCCAGCAGGCCCTCGCGGCGGAGCCGCTGGTCGCGATCGAGCGCGGCGAGATCGCCGGCCTGCCGCCCGCCGAGTGGGACGAGGTCATCGTCGCGACGGGTCCCCTCACCTCGCCCGCACTGGCGGAGGCCATCTCCCGGCTCACGGGCGAGGACGCGCTCGCCTTCTTCGACGCGATCGCTCCCATCGTCTACGAGGAATCGATCGACTTCGATATTGCCTGGTTCCAGTCGCGCTACGACAAGGGCGACGGCGTCGACTACATCAACTGCCCGCTCGATCGCGAGCAATATTACGCGTTCGTGGAGGCGCTCCTTGCCGGCGAGAAGACCTCGTTCCACGCGTGGGAGGAGAAGACGCCATATTTCGAGGGCTGCCTGCCGATCGAGGTAATGGCGGCGCGCGGCCGGGACACCCTCGCCTTCGGACCCATGAAACCGGTGGGGCTCACCGATCCGCGCACGGGAAGACGCGCCCATGCCGTGGTCCAGCTGCGCCAGGACAACGCGCTCGGCACCCTCTACAACATCGTCGGCTTCCAGACCAAGCTCAAGCATGGCGAGCAGCTCCGCATCTTCCGCATGATCCCGGGCCTCGCGCGCGCCGAGTTCGCGCGGCTCGGCGGACTCCACCGCAATACTTTCCTCAACAGCCCGAAGCTTCTCGACCGCGAGCTCCGATTGAAGGCGATGCCGCGGCTGCGCTTTGCCGGCCAGTTGACCGGGGTGGAAGGCTACGTCGAGAGTGCTGCGATCGGCTTGCTCGCCGGCCGCTTCGCGGCAGCGGGCAAGCGGGGCCGGCGGCTCGCGCCCCCGCCCCTCACCACGGCACTCGGCGCCCTTCTCGGCCACATCACGGGCGGAGCCGACGCCGCCACGTTCCAACCCATGAACGTGAATTTCGGCCTTTTTCCAGCACTCGAGACGCGCGAGCGCGGGCGTGAGCGCAAGCGGGCCCTCGCCGAGCGCGCGCTCGCCGAGCTCGACATTTGGTTGGGAACGGCGCGCGCGGCGGCGGCGGAATAGTCTCGCTCAGTAGCGTCCGCTGAGTGCCGCGGCTGCCACGCGCAGGGTATCGAGCGGGTGCTTGCGCCGCGCCTTGAAGGCAAAAGGGTCGTGGCCGGCACGCCTGAGCGCGGCAAGATGGGCACGGGCAAGCACGGCCGGCAGCAGTGCCGGCACGGCGCTGCGGGGAAGCGCTTCACGCTGACGTCCGAGCTCGGCCAAATGCAGCTCGGCGCGCTCGGCGATGCGGGACGCCACGGTCGCGAGGCCGCGGCTGCTGCGGCACTCGAAAAGCTCGCTCGCCTCTACTCCCGCCGCGGCCATGAGATCGCCCGGCAGATAAAGCCGGCGTTGGCGGGCATGGAAGGGAACTGCGCGGAGGAGTCCGGCAAGCGCCCAACCGACGCCGAGCGCGTTGGCAGCCGCCGTCGCCGCCTCGCCCCGCACCCCGAGCGTCTCGAGTGCCAAGGCCACGAGAGATGCCGAGGTGCCGGCGGCGTAGCTCTCGAGGGCCGCGAGATCGGCCGGCGGCGCCTCCTCGAAGTCCTGCTCGCGCGCCTCGATGAGGCGGTCGAAGTGCGCGCGCGTGAGGCGCGCGCGCTCGACGAGCTCCGCCAGCGGCAGCGCCACCGCATGGCGCCGCGGCTCGCCCGCATAGATTTCCTCGATCGTCTCGCGCCACCACTCGAGGCGAATGCGTCCCAACAGCGGCTCGCTCGCCACTTCGCGCGTCTTCGCCACCTCCAAATTGAA
This sequence comes from Alphaproteobacteria bacterium, assembly GCA_052143835.1. GTDB lineage: Bacteria > Pseudomonadota > Alphaproteobacteria > JACZXZ01 > JACZXZ01 > DASPPM01. Next base: position 16,531 of record JBKQRV010000104.1, on the reverse strand, counting down.
GGCATAGAGCGTGAACAGATCCTCGCGCCGCTCGCGCGGGGCAAAGAGCGCCGTCAGAAAGCGGTCGGGATCATGACGCCGCACCTCGGCGGCACAGTAGGAGAGCGGGCGTTTGGCCATGCCGCCACCTGGCGAGAGGGCCCGGACTATAGCACGGTCCGTCCTCCCGGCGCGGCCAGTCGAGGCTCGGCACCGGGATGAGCAAGCCGCGAACCACGGCCTCGCAAGCGCGATCGCCCCGCCGTTTTGAGATTTGCAAAATAGGTGAGAAGAGGGGGTCAATGAATTGATCACAAGAGATATTTTTTGGAACGTAAGGATTGCCGCGGCTACTTTCCCCAAACGCCTTGCACGCTTTTGTCACATACTCCCCGTGGCCTCGCGCGGTCTTTGAGAGTATCAACATCGTCCGAAGCTGCGGCTCTGCCGGCAGCCCGAGCCAGAAGCGGACCACCCGTGGAGATGAGCAACCCGAGATGAGCCCCCAAACGCGACGTGCCACCCTCGTGGGTCTGGGAGCCTTGGCGCTCGGCGCATTGGGTGCTGCCGCCATGGTGGTGGCGCATTTCCGGCCGGAGCCGGGTTCCCATTCGGCACTTGCCATCGGCGGACCGTTCACGCTCACGGCAAGCGATGGCCAGACGGTCAGCGATACCAGCTTTCGTGGCAAATGGATGCTGGTCTACTTCGGCTACACCTATTGCCCGGATGTTTGCCCGACGACGTTGAACGACATCGCCGAAGCCCTCGGCAAGCTCGGCCCGCTCGCCGACAAAATCACGCCGCTTTTCATCACCGTCGACCCGGAGCGCGACACGCCCGAAGTGCTCGGCAGGTATGTAAAGTCGTTCGATCCCCGCATCGTCGGCCTGACCGGCACGCCCGAGCAGATCGCCGACGTCGCAAGGGAGTACCGGGTCTATTTCAAGAAGCGTCCGACCGGGAAGAACCCCGACGATTATCTCATGGACCACAGCTCCATTCTCTACGTCATGGACCCGGAAGGCCGCTACGTCACGCTCATCTCGGCCGAGCAGAAGCCCGGACAGATCGCCGCGCGGCTGCGCCAGCTCATCAGCCAATCCTCATGAAGGCGGCTATCATGAAAGCCCTGACCATCGTCGTCTCCCTCGCCCTCTCCCTCGCCTCTGCCGCGGCGGCTCACGCCCAAGCTGCCCCTCCTTCGACGATCGAGATCATGGCCCCTTGGGCGCGCGCGACGCCGGGTGGGGCTAAGAACGGTGCCGCCTACATGACGATTTTGAACAAAGGCAAGGACGCGGACCGCCTCGTGGCCGTGTCGACCACTGTCGCCAAGACGGCCGAGATGCACCGGACCGAGACGGAGAACGGGGTGATGAAGATGCTTCCGGTCGACGCCGTGGACGTGCGCCCCGGCAGCCAGGCGGTCTTCAAGCCGGGCGGCTACCATGTCATGCTGATGGACCTGAAGCAGCCGCTCAAGGAGGGCCAAAGCTTTCCCATGACCCTCACCTTCGAGAAGGCCGGCAAGATCACGGTGACGGTCAAAGTGCAGAAAATGGGTGCGGCCGACGACAATATGGGCCATATGCAGCAGGATATGGGCGGCAAGAAGACGGAATGATCGGCGCGCACATGGAGAACGTCATGGTCGCACAGGCGGATCGGGCGGCTCGCCTCTGGCAAGGCGAGGCGGGGGGCCCGGTTCGCGTCGGCAGCGAGGCGCACAAGCGCCTCTTCTGCCGGATGCTGCTCGACACGCACAATCCTTACAAGCCGGCGGCGATCGACTGGCCCAAGCTCGCGGACGACGCGCGCGGGCGCCTGGTCGGCCTGCCGATTTGGGACATCGCGGTGCAGACCGAAGGGAAGGCCAAGATCCACGTCGCGACCTATGCCGAGGGCATCGCGGACCCGCTCCTCAAGCAAGCCGTCGAGCTCAACGGCTTCGAGGAGGGTCGCCACAAGGTGGTGCTCTCCAACATGGTCGCCGCTTACGGCATCAAGCTTGGCGAGGAGCCGCCCTATGCCAAGCCGCGCGATGCCGAATGGGCCTTCATGGTCACGGGCTACAGCGAATGCCTCGACAGCTTCTTCGCCTTCGGCCTGTTCGAGCTTGCCAAGCGCTCGGGTTATTTCCCGCCCGAGCTGGTCGATACCTTCGAGCCCGTGATGCAGGAGGAATGCCGGCACATTCTTTTCTTCGTCAATTGGGCCGCCTGGCACCGCAAAAATCTGCCCTGGTGGAGAAAGCCGGTGTTCGACCTGCGCCGCTCGGCCGTCTTCGTGCGGCTCATCCAGGAGCGGCTACATACGGCGAGCGACATGGGCGGCGACAACTTCACCATGACCGGACACGAGTCGATGGGCATCGACATCGACGCCAAGGAGCTCGTGGAGGTCTGCCTTGCGGAAAACGACCGCCGGATGAGCGGCTACGACGAGCGCCTGCTGCGCCCGAAGCTCGTGCCGCGGCTGGCGCGCTTCGTGCGCCGTTTCCTGCGCGGAGCGAAATCCGCCGCGTGAGGCGAGGAGAACGCCGGAAACCGAAAACCTGCGGCGCACCCTCAGCGCTGGCAAAGGGATGATGGAATGAAGATCGGCTCGCAGGCCCACAAGGAATTGTTCTGCCGCCATTTCAAGGCGACGCATCGGCCCTTCGAGCCGGCGGATCTGCCGTGGCCCGAGCTCGACGAGGGCGGGCTCGCGCGGCTGCGCGCCGTGCCGTTCTGGCAGGAGGTCTTCCACACCGAGCGACGCGCGGGCGCCATCGTCGAGGCCTTTGCCAAGACGGTCGACGACCCGCTCCTGCGCGATGCCATCGACTTGCAGGGCTACGAGGAGGCGCGCCACGCCCGCCTCATCCGCTTCATGATCGACCGCTACGGGCTCTCGGCGAGCGAGAAACCGCTCGAGAAGCTGCCCGATGACGTCGTCACCGCCTTCGTCGATTTCGGCTACGGCGAGTGCCTCGACGCCTTTCTCGGCTTCGGCGTCTTCAAGATCGCCCGCCAATCGCACTTTTTGCCGGACGCCCTGTTCTCGGTCTTCGACGTCCTGATGCACGAGGAGACCCGGCACATCGTGTTCTTCGTCAACTGGATGGCCTACAACGAAGTGCGCCGCGGACGCGGTGCAGTGCCGCTCCGAGCACTCACCTCGCTGCGCTACTACGCGCGCGCGCTCGGCCGCCTCATCGGCACGGTGCGCCGCGGCGCCGACAGCGACGGCGCCAACTTCTCCGCCACCCAGGCCGACGTGTTCCTCAACGATTTCAGCGTGAAGCGTCTCGTCGGCGAATGCCTCGCCGAGAACGCTCGGCGCATGAGCGAGTTCGACCGCGACCTCCTGCAGCCGCGCCTGCTGCCGGCGGTGGGGCGCATCGTATTCTCCGCGATGCGGCTGTGGCCCGGCCGCCGACCGAGCCCGCAACCCGTATGAAGCGCGCGCGCGCGATGCGGCGCGGGCAGTGGACATCGCGATGAAGCTTGGCCGCTTCGTCATCGCAGCTCTCGGCCTCGCCGCTGCGACCTATCTCGTCGTCGCCGAGGGCATCGGCCCGGTGTTCGGCGCGCTCAGCATCGCCGGCTGGGGCGGGCTCGGGACGATCACGCTTTTTCACGTCTTGCCGACGCTGCTTTGCGGCATCGCGTGGTGGCTCCTGCTGCGCGCCCGATCGCCGGAGAGCTGGTTCCTTTTCAGCTGGGTGCGTTGGATACGCGACGGCATCGACGGTGTCATTGCCCTATTGCCGGTGAGCGGCGAGCTGGTGGGCACACGCATCTTGGCCCAGCGCGGCTTGACGCTGGCCGGCGCCAGCATCGTGGTCGATTTGACCGCCGAGCTCCTGGGCCAAGTGCTCTTCGCCATACTCGGCTTCGTCCTCCTGGTGGCGAGTCATCCGCAGGCGCCCTACAAGCTTTGGATCGGCCTCGGCATCCTCCTCATGACGCTCGAGTTCGTGGGTTTCCTCGTCGCTCAGAAGAAGGGCCTGTTCCGGCTCATCGAGCGGCCGCTCGATTGGATCAGGGGACGCAGGCAAGGTCGGGAATCGGATGCCGAGCGCACGCTGCACGAGCGCATCCTTCTCCTTTATGACGACGTCCCGGCGTTCGTGGGTTGCATCCTGCTGCACTTCGCCGCCTGGGTCTTGGGCGGGCTCGAGGGCTGGATTGGCCTTTACTTCATGGGGCATCCGCTCGGCCTCGGCGACGTGTTGGCGATCGAGGGTCTGGTCTACGCAATTCGAAGCGTCACCTTCTTCATTCCCTTGGGTGCCGGCGTGCAAGAGGGCGGCTACGTGCTGATCGGCGGCCTCCTCGGCCTCTCCCCGGAACTGGCGCTCGCCCTCTCGCTTCTGAAGCGCGGCCGCGACCTCGTGATCGGCGCGCCCGCGCTCGTCTGCTGGCAGCTCATCGAGGGCCACCGCTTCCGCCGCGCCAGGAGACAGAGCGACTTGCCCGCATGAGCGAGAGACCCGACATTGGTCATATGAGCAGCGAGAAGCCGAAGGGTTTTGCCGCGGCCTGGCGAGCGCTTGGCCTGGTTCTCGCCGGGATGCTGACCCTGGCCATGGCCGCGCAGGCTCCGGCGGCCGCCGCGGGTTTCCAGCGTATGGTGATCGCACCCGGATGCTACGCGCTTGCGCCCGGCAAGTCCCTTGAGGTTCCGGCCTATTGTCTCGATCAGTCGATGGCGCCGCCGGCCTCAGGCGCCATCCTCTCGAACGCGCCTCAGTCTTTCGGAGCAACGCTCGTGAAGACGGCCGCGGGCGGTGGACTGTCTCTCCAAGCCGCCCTCGAGCACCACCTGCTGCAAGTCGAAGGAGCAGGCAGCGACGCGCGCGTGAGCCTCCGAAACCTCACAGAAAGCCCGCTCGAGATTTGCGTCAAGACGCCGACCGTAATCATGGCGAACGGCAATTACGCCATCGGCGACTTGCCGAAGCTTTACGAGCAGATCGTCGGCATCCTGGCTCCGGCTGGCCCGGCTGCGAAGGAGGCCGCGCCGAATGCCGGCGAAAAGCAGCTCGACGAGCACGCCAAGCGGCAGCAGGCGCTGTGGGACGCCGTCAATGCGGCGAACAACCGGAACGCCGAGGAAGAAGCGTATAAGGCCTTGAGCCACCGAATTTTATTTGGCACGGTCGATGACCCGGCTGCTGCCGGGGCGAGCGGCTCTGCGCCCGACCGCGGCAAGTGCTCCGGCCAGTCGAACAGCGTGGAGATTTGCACGAGCAATTGACGGCGAGAGGTGCCTAAGGCGGCGATGAGCATGGTGGCGGCCAGCATGGCAGGGGACGCGGCCACTCGCACCTTGGTGGCCGGGACGCCCCGCCTCGTGCTGCCCTCGGGAGACGCCCATTGGGCGCGCCGGCGCGCCGCCGCGATCCTCGCGGCCTTGCTGCTCCATGTTTGGCTGGTGGCGATCCTGCTGATGGAACCGAGCAAGGACGAGCGGCGCGTGCCGCCGTCGATCCAGGTCGAGCTGGTTCCTGCCCCGCCGCCGCAACCGGTGGCCCGATCCCAGGCGCCGATGACGCCCGAGGCCGCATCGCCGCAGACGCCGCCGCAGACCACGGCGCGCGTATCCGGCGGCAAGCTCGAGCGCGAGCCCGGGCGGCCGCCGGACGCCCAAGCTCCGCCCAGCCTCGAGGCAGCACCGGAGCCCGCGCAGCACAAGGATGCGGCGGAGCCGCCGCCTCCAGGATCTGCGTCCGCCGCAGCGCTCTCCGCGGCGCCGCCAATGCCTGCAGCCGAAGGCAGCGATGCGATCGCCCCGCCGCCGCCCGAGGCCAAGCCCACGCCGCAGCGAGAGATCTCCGTCGCGAGCACGGCGGCAGCGCCATCTCGCCCCCCGGCCCGCTCGGAGAGTGACAGCGTGGTTCTTGGCAAGGGCGGCGGGGACCCTTATCTCAACTCGCTGCGCGACGAAATTCTGCGCAATCGCGTCTATCCGCCCGCGGCACGCTCCGCTGGGCTCTCCGGCACGGCGCAATATGCCATGCTCCTCGACCGCCAGGGGCGGCTCATTCGGGTGCGCCTCTTGCGCTCATCGGGTTCCGATATCCTCGACAAGGCGGGAAGCGAGATGATCGAGCGCAGCGCCCCCTTCCATCCGTTGCCGCCTGAAATCGTCGGCGAGGTGGTCGATCTAACAGTGACCCTCCACATCGCGCCCTAGCGAATGCAAGAAGGCCGCCCGCGGAAGGCCGGTGCTGCAAAAGCGAACGGCCGCGCACCTTCGCGTGCTGCGGCCGTGAAGAGGAGATCGGAGCGCTGCCCGCTCCGGCGCGGTGCTATGGCAGAGTGCGCGTCGCGATGATGGGGCAGCCGCAGATCGGGCAATATTCCGTCATCGATATCATGCTGCCGGGTTCGCCCGTGCGAGTGGCGAGCACGCTTTCGAGCCTCGCCAGGATCTGCGCGTGCGCGCCATCTCCGCTGCAGCGGTTGGCATAGGCCATACCGAGCCCGCTTTGGGCGGGGATGCCCTGGACGGATAAGGCTGCAGCTGATTGGCTCCGCGACAGAAGTGCCAAGACTCCGCCGAGCCCCGCCGTGCTCAACAGGAACGCCCGACGATTCACGTGCTTTCCGCTCATGGCTCAGACCCTTTGTCGGTTGGGAGCCCCTCGTAAGGGAAGAATATAGCATTTCCAGGCCAGTGGGCAAGAGTCCCGTAATTGTTTTCGCGCCTTCAGGAGGATAAAATTCGAGCGGCGCGTGGTGCCCTAACGGGAGATCGTTTTGCGACGCCACGGCATGCGACGCGCTTTTCCGGAGATCGCCGCAGTTGCGCGGCGCTGGCGGGGTTGCGGTGGCGGACCTGTTCATCAGCTACGCGAGGAACGATGCGCCGCAGATCGAGGCGCTGGCGGCGATCCTCGAGCGCGCGGGCTGGTCGGTGTGGTGGGACCGGCGCATCACGACGGGCAGCTCGTTCGACCTGGTGATCGAGCAGGCGCTGGCCGAAGCGAAAGCCGTCATCGTCGCCTGGTCGAGGCACTCCGTGGGCTCGGAATGGGTGCGCGCCGAGGCCGCTTTCGCCGTCGAGAAGAAGAAGCTGGTTCCGGTCCGCCTCGACGACACCATTCCTCCCTTGCGCTTCACGAACATTCAAACGGTGGATCTCTCGGCCTGGGACCACAGCGGCGCGTCGGCCCCCTTCCAGCGACTCATCGCCGATCTCACTCAGCTCATCGGAGCGCCGCCAGAGGCGGGCAAGCTGGCCCTCGAGGCGGGGCCGGCCCCTGCCACGCCGGCTCCTGCCAAAGGCCCTGCCGAGCCGCACGACATCAAGACCTCTCCGGCGGCGAAGCCCGCCCGGCGCGTGAGCGGCCTGGTCATGGCACTCGCCGCGGTCGCCATCGTGGCGGCAGCCGGGGCTTTCTTCGCGCTGCGCGGCGGCACGGAACGAACAGCATCCAGGACGGAAGCCGCCCCGGCCCAAACGAGCGCTGCGGCCCCCGCGGCAGCGCCCCAAAAAGAGGCTGCCGCGCCGGCGGCTCCCGCCGTTGCCGCGCCAAATCCTGCTCCCCCGGCCCCGCCCCCGGCCGAGGCAAGTGCTACCGCCGCTCCGCCCGCAAAGAGCGAGGCACCGATGGCGGCTGCTGCCGCCCCGGCTGCCGCCCCCGCCGCAGCACCGACGGGCACCTCGGACCGCGAGGTGGAGCTTGCGTTCTGGAAATCGATCAAGGACAGCACGATTGCGGCTGATTTCGAGGCCTATTTGGAGAAATATCCGAACGGCGATTTCGCGGCGGTCGCGCGCAACCGGCTTGCCGCCATGAAGGCGGCGCAAACCGCGGCCATAGCACCGCCGACGAAAGTCGCCCCCGCACCTGCACCCGCCCCCGAGCTCGAGGTGATCGACAATTACATGGTCGCCGCGCGCGCCGCCCCCATGCGCGAGGCGCCCGACATTGCGGCGAAGCAAGTGGGCCGGCTCAAGGACGGCGAGCGCGTGCATGTCGCCGGCAAGGTGAAAGGCGGAGAGTGGTACGCCGTCGAGCTGAAGGGCGACGCGCTCGCCTATGTGGCGACCATTGCGCTCGAGGACAGCGAGGTCTATCAGGCGCGGAAGGAGAAGGAGCGTGAGCTCGAGAAAGAGCGACAGGAGAAGGACCAGGAGGCGCAGCAGCAGGCAGTGAAGACGGCTATGGCGCCGAAGGCGCTAGCCCCTGCCCCAGCCTTGGCGGCCCCCAAGCCATCCGGTGTCAGCGCCTACAACGGCACCTGGCGCGGAACCATGTCGTGCGAGGCGAGTTCTTACGGGCCCGCCTTCAAGAGCGAGGTCCGTCCCTTCACGGTTGCCGACGGCCATGTGTCGGGGGATTACGATGTGCCGGGCTACGGCACCGGCGGCCACGAAGTTTACAGCGGCAAGGTGGATGCGGACGGCAACTTCACGGTCACCGGCCAGGGCGAGAACGGCAAGGTCGGCAAATACCCGATCGAGTTCAGCGGGAAGATCAGCGACGCCACCCTCCTCGCGGACGGCCGCATGGGCTTCCGCCACTGCAAAATCAGCTACCGGCGCTGATGAGAGCCGCGGCGCGCGCGCGGCGCGCGCGCCAGGTCTCGAAGAGACCGAGGATGCCGCGCGGCATGAAAATGATGAAGAGCACGAGGAGTATCCCGTAGATGGTGTTGGCCGCGCCCACGAAGCTGGTGCCGAACCAGACGCGCAGGCCCTCGGTCAGCGTAATGGTGAGGAGGGCGCCGACCGTGGGCCCAAGGGGCGTGTACATGCCGCCCGCGATCGCGGCGAAGACGATCTGCAGCGACACGCCGATGCCGGAGACCGTCTCGGGGTTGAGGTACATCAGGTACTGCACGTAGAGCGCACCGCCCAACGCCGTGAGCACGGCGCTCACCACCGTGACGCGGAGCTTCTCGCGCATCACGTCGATGCCGACCGCGGCGGCCGCCTCCTCGTCCTCCGAGATCGCCTCCAAGGCCTCGCGGCCGACGCCGCGGTCGAGCCAGCGCCATGTGGCGAGGCCGGCGAGCCATACGACCAGCGCCACCCCGTAGAAATAACCCTTCTCGGGGAATTGCAGGGCATACCAGGAATGGCCGGCGAGCTTCTGCGTCATGCCGAGCGAGCCGCCAGTGATGTCGCGCGCGGCGACGATGGTGAGCATGACCACTTGCCCGAGCGCCAATGTCACGAGCGCGAAATAGTGGCCGACGACCTTGAGGCGGAAGCAGGGATAGCCGATCACGAGGGCGAGGAGTGCCGAGAGCAGCATGCTCAACGGGATGCTGAGCCAAGGTGTCACGCCCTCGTAATTCCACAAGAGCGCCGGGACATAGGCGCCGATCCCCATGAAGGCGCCGTGGCCGAGCGAGACGAAGCCGAAACGGCCCATGAGCGACCAAGCCGTGTAGATGAAGCCCCACAACAGGATCTGGATCAGCATGTGGAGAAAATAGACGGGTACTACGAAAGGAAGCGCCACGAGTGCCGCGAGGCCGGCCAGCGCCGCCGGATGCCACGCTCTCATCGCGCGAGGATCCCGCGGGGCCGGGCGATCATGAGGACGATGAAGAGCGTGAACGCGAGCACGTAGGAGAGCTCCGTCGATGAATAATAGCCGCCGATCGCGATGATCTGGCTGATGATGAAGGCGGCGATGAATCCGCCGAGCATGTTGCCGAGGCCGCCGAGCACGCAGATCATGAAAGTGAGCGGCCCGAAGGTATTGCCGATGAAGGGATGGACGTCGTACTGCAGGGACAACAGGCACGCGGCCAACCCGGCCAAGGCGCCGCCGATCGCGGACGTGATGAGATAGATGCGGCGCTGGTCGACGCCCATCAGGCCCATCACTTCGCGGTCCTGCGAGATCGCGCGGATGGCGGTGCCGAGATAGCTGCGCTTGAGGAAGAGATAGAGTGCCGTGGCTCCGAGGAGCGCTGCCGCGAAGGCGATGAGGCGCGCGTAGCTGATGAATATCTCGCCCAGCTCGATGACCGGCAGGCGCACGCCGATGTTGCGGAAGTCGGTGCCGAAGAGAAGCGTGGCAAAGCTCTGCAGGAAATAGAGCAGGCCGCCCGTCGCGAGAAGCTGATTGATGGGTGGGGAGCCGAGGACGGGGGCGATGATGAGGAGATGCACGAGGAGGCCGAGCAGCGCCACGCCGACGATCGCCGCGACGCAGGCGAGCGCAAGCGGCCAGCCGAAATAGGCATGCAGCCAGTAGACGCCGTACATGCCGCACATGACGAGATCGGCATAGGCGATCCAGATCACGTCGATCACGCCGAAGATGAGGTTGAGCCCCAGCGCCAGGAGTGCGAGCACGCCGCCGAGCAAGAGGCCGTTCACCACCGCTTCGAGGAGATAGATGTCCATGCGCGCTTACGCTCCCCCTTCGCATCCGTGCCGCAACAAAAGGATATTCGTCACCCCGGCGAAAGCCGGGGTCCATCTTTGACGCCCGCGACCGGCACGAGGATGGATTCCCGCTTTCGCGGGAATGACGATGGACGGTGGCGAACGCATTGCGAATAACGCATTCATTTTCGAGCTAGCCCTCTACAGCCCCATGTAGGCCTTGCGGATGAAGGCGTTGTCCCTGAGCTCGGCGGAGCTCCCGGCAAGCCGGATGCTGCCCACCTCGAGAAGATAGGCGCGGTCGACGATGTCGAGCACCTGCTGGACGTTCTGCTCGACGATGAGCACGGTCAGCCCCTCGCCACGGATGCGGCGGACGAGGTCGAAGACCTGCTCGACGACCTGCGGCGCCAGGCCGGCCGAGGGCTCGTCCATCAAGAGGAGCTTCGGCCGCGACATGAGCGCGCGCCCGATCGCGCACATCTGCTGCTCGCCGCCCGAGAGCGTGCCGGCGAGTTGGCCGCGCCTTTCCTCGAGACGCGGGAAGAGCTCGTAGACCCAGGCGAGCCGTTCCGCGAAATGCCGGCGCGCCGCGGGAATGAAGCCGCCGATGCGCAAATTGTCCTCGACGCTCAAGCGCGGGAAGAGCCGCCGGTTCTCCGGCACGTGGGCGATGCCGCGCTCGACGATGCGGTGCGCAGGCACGCCCGCGAGCGGGCGGCCTTCCATGGTGATCTCGCCCGCGCGCGGCGAAATCAGCCCGGAGATGACGCGCATCAGCGTCGTCTTGCCGGCGCCGTTGGGACCGATCACGCCGACCGCCTCGCCCGCCGCCACCTCGAGGGAGACATCGAAGAGGGCGCGGAACGAGCCGTAGCCGGCGGAGACCGCGGCGAGGGACAGCATCGCCGGCTCAGGCCCGTTTGCGGCCGAGGTAGACTTCCGCGACGCGCGCGTCGCGCGCGGCGTCGGCCGGCAGCCCCTCGAAGATCTTCTCGCCGTGGTCGAGGACGATGACGCGGTCGACGATCCGCATCAGGACGCCCATGATGTGCTCGACCCAGACGATGGTGATGCCCATGCGGCCGCGGATGCCCTCGAGCAGGTCGGCGGCCCGCTCCATCTCCGCCGCATCGAGCCCGCCGAGGCTTTCGTCCGCGAGCAAGAGGCGCGGCCTGGTCGCAAGCGCGCGGGCGAGCTCGAGCTTCTTGAGCGCGGCGGCACCCAGCCCATCGGCCTTGGCGCTCCCGTCGCTCGGCAGTCCGACGAGCTCGAGCGCCTCCGCCGCCGCGCGGCGCGCCGCGGCGCGGCTCATCCCGCCGCCTTTGCCGTAATGGGCGGCGAGCGTCACGTTGTCGACGAGGGAGAGCTTGCGAAACGGCCGCGGGATCTGGAACGTGCGCGCGATGCCGCGCCGGCAGATCTGGTGCGCCGACATGCCGCCGATCTCCGCGTCCGCGAAGCGGATCGAGCCGCTCGTCGGCCGCATTGCGCCCGCGATCAGATTGAAGGTCGTGCTCTTGCCCGATCCGTTGGGACCGATGAGACCCAGGATCTCGCCCTCGCGCACCTCGAAGGAGACCTGGTTGACCGCGAGGAAACCTCCGAAGCGCTTCGACAGGCCCGCGACCGCCAGCATCTATGCGCGCATGGCATAGGGAGAGGAGGCCGGCAGCGGCAGGACGGGCTCCTTTGTCTCGATGTTGGTCGGCCATACCACGGCGGTGTGCTCGCCGCTGTACTGCATGACGACGGGGGTCGAGCGCTCGTTCTGGCCCGAGAGCTCCGTGCCTGGGGGAAAGAACTTGACGCCGTAGCCCTGTATCGTGCCGCCTGCCGGTATGTCGACGTCGAGGGCCGCCTTGCGGATGGCCTCCGGATCGAAGCCGCCGTATTTCGCCTTGGCCACCGGCAGCACGGCGTTGAGGAGAATCCAGGCCTGGTTGAAGCCCATCGACACGTGCGGCGGAACGTCATCCGCATGGGTCTTGGCCTTGTAGCGCTCGACCATGATCTTGATGAGGTCGCCGAGCCCGGGCGCCAGCGTCTTGGGGTCGAGAAGCTGTGCCGGCGCCGGATCGATATCGCAGAAGTCGTTGATGTCGTCGTGGAAGGTCGCGCGCAGCTTGTCGAGCTGGCTGTAGCCGGCGCCGTTGCCGATCAGCATCTTGAAGCGCAGTCCCGCCTCGCGTCCCTGGCGCAGGAAAAGCGTGATGTCGGGATTGTAGCCGGTGTGGAGGATGATATCGGCTTGCGAGCGCTTGACCTTGGTCACGAGCGAGGAGAGGTCGGGGGCACTCGCCGAATAGGCCTCCTTGAGCACGATGGGAAAGCCCTTCTCCTTGCAATAGCGATCGTCGGCATCGCCGCAGCCGGCGCCGTAGGGCCCGTCCTCGTTGATGATCGCCACCTTCACGTCCTTGGGCTCGCCGCCGAGCCTCGTCTTGGCGTGCTCGACGAGGAAGCCGGCCGCGGCCTCTCCGTACTGGTCGGAATGGATTTGCGCACGAAAGACGTAATGCAGGTTCTTGCCCTTGAACACCGAGGTCGCTACCGCGGTGGTGATCCACAGGATCTTCTTCGCCTCCTCGCATTTGGCGGCGAGCGGCACCGCATGCGCGCTCGAGAAGACGCCGAGGATGATGTTGACCTTCTCCTGGCTCATCAGCCGCTCGGCCTCGTTGATCGCGACGTCGGCCTTGCTCTGCGAATCGGCGCTGACCGCGACCACCTTGTACTTGCCGGCAACGCCGCCGCGCTCGTTGACGAGATCGATGGCGATCTGGGCGCCGATCGAGGAGGCGACCGAGCCCGCCGCGGCGAAGGGGCCCGAGAGGTCGTAGAGGACTCCGATGGGGATCGTCTCCTCCTCGGCGCGCGCGAGCCTCCCGCCGAAGCCGAGCGCCGCGACGCTCAAAGCCGAATATTTGAGAAGCGACCTGCGCGAGGTCCTCATGTTTGCCTCCCTGCCCTGTTGCCGACTCTGCGGCCGGTTGTCGCGGGCCTATCGCCCGCGGCCAGTATTTGACCGCCACGCGGGAGAGTCAACGCAAGATCGCCGCCCGGGGACACGCCGCGGACAAGCGACCCTTGCTCAGCCATCCTCGGGGGGCTCGCGCGCCCCGCAGCACCTTGGCTGCGCTCAGAGCGAGGATTGCTGGTTGGCGGTCGCCAACAGGAAGAGGAGACCCGTGCCGATCACGAGCAGGGAACTGAGGATGGCGAGGCCGGTGTGAATGCGGGCTTGCCAGAGCGAGTTCTCGCCGGCGATGCGGATCGCCGTCCGTCGCGAGAAGACGGCGAGGACGGCGAGCCCCGAGATGGTCACCCCCGTGCCGATCGCCATGACGACGGCAGCCCCCACGCCGGTGAGGAACATGCCTTGCGCGAGCGAGAAAAGGAGGACGAGGATGGCGCCGCTGCAGGGCCGGATGCCGGTGGCGAGAACGACGGCCAAGGCGCCGCGGATCGCTTTGCCGCGCCTTCCCCCGACGATTGGAGGTGCGATCGCGCCGGCATGATGGGCGTCGCGGTGCCCGCCGTCATGTCCGTGTCCGAAGCCCGCCCCGCCCCAAAGGATCGAGACCAGCATCCACAGCCCGATCAGCATGACGAGGCCGTAGCTGCCCTCCTCGAGGAGGATGCTCTGGTTGTTGATCTCGAAGCGGGTGAGCTTGAGGACCATGGCGAGCAGGCCCACCAAGAGGATCGCCGAGGCCGCCTGCACCAGGGCGGCTGCGAAGGAGAGCGCCAGGCCGCGCCGGAAGCGGCTGCCTTTGGCGACGAGATAAGAGGAGATCACGACCTTGCCGTGGCCGGGACCCACGGCATGGAAAACGCCGTAGAGGAAGGAGATGCCGAGCAAAGCGACGAGCGGCCAAGCCGATGCGCCGCGCTTGAGGCCGTCGACCGCGGCGGCGAGCTCGCCGTAGAGGCTGCGTTGCAGGCGATTGACGAGGAGAAAAGTCTCGCGCAGCTCGGGAATACGGCCCGCGTCCGTGCTGGCGAGCGCTGCGAGTGCTGCCACGCAAGCAACGAGCAACAGGACCGTGCCGATCAAGCGCAAGTGACGGGTCATTCGCAGGCCACGTGGATCAGGGTCGGATAATCGTAACCGAAATAGAGCGGCGTGGTGAGATCCTGTTTTCGCGAATCGGTGCAGATGTCGGGCGCATCGCCGCTGAAGGTGACGCCTTTCCCCTTCTCCAGAAGCCCGACATAGACGTAATAGGTCTCGTCGAAGAGCAGGAACTCGAAGCGCTGCTTGATCGGATCGACCGGCGGGGAGACCGTGACGGTGAAATGATAGATGAGGCGGCCTCCTTTCACTTCCGCGGTGAAATCCTTGACCGAATCGACGCGCCGGCGCTTGCCGTCGATCTGAAGATAGGTGAAGTAGCTGTAATTGCGCAGCGACTTCGTGCTTTCCTCAACCAGGCCCTTGAGCTCGGATTGGTCCATGCTTCCCTTTTTATGCTTGCCGAAATCCGCGATCGTCGCCCCGCTATAGACCTCGTCGAACACCCAGGTGATGTTCATCGCTTCGATCTTCTTGTCCTTGAACACGAGATTGACCGTGGCATCGATCCACACATGGGGATGCGCGGCTGCCGTGCCGCTCGCAAGCGAGAGAAGCAAGACGAGCGCCGCCAGCTGCGGCAAGAAAGGACGGGAGGCTGAGCGTAAATCGACTTGCGGCACGAGGGCACAGTCCGGACATGCGGGAACACGACATAGCGGCGCGAAAACTTTAACCCATGACGCTGGCCGCAGACAGAGCCAAAGAGTGCCAGCATCCGGTAGAGTCCTGATCCGGCACGTCCCATGAGCGCAAAACTTGGTGCCGCGGCCACGGACGCGTTTCTTGCCCGCGGCCGCCATTTCTCTCGGCCGGTTGCTGTTGCCCGCGCCCTTGGGCATTTACGGCGGGCCAAGCCCGGCGTTAGACTGCGCGTGCGCGATCCCGCTTTGGTCGAAACGACCGGCGTTCGGCGCAATCCGCGAGCCCGAGGGGGGCAATCCCATGAGCCATCAACATCCGGCATCCTGCCCATGCTGTGGCGATTTCCTGCGCGGCGCATTCGCCCGCCGCCGTTTCATGTTGGCCGCCGGCGCGGCCGTTGCAGCGCTGGCCCTGCCGCCGCGGCTTGCCTTGGCCGAGACGGTACCGACCATCGCCTACGACTCCGTCCCCAATCCTCTGCACCTGCCGCGTGACGTCTATTTCGGCGAGTGCTCCGGCGTGGCGCTCAATTCCAAGGGCCACGTCTTCGTGCTCTCGCGTGGCAACACGACCGGCCCGGCCTATGCCGCAGCCGCGACCCAGCTCCTCGAATTCGCTCCCGACGGCCGCTTCATCCGCGAGATCGGCCACCACCTTTATGCCTGGTCGTTCGCGCACACCGTCAAGGTCGATCGCCACGACAACATCTGGGTGACGGACAAAGGCTCGGACATGGTGATCAAGTTCACGCCCGACGGCCGCGTCGCGATGGTGTTCGGCCGCAAGCAGGAGGCCTCGGACGAGGAGACCGCCCCGCTCAAGCATCCGAACCCGCCGCTGCCGGCCGAGCCGGGCCGCTTCCGGCAGGTGACCGACGTGGCCTGGGACGCCGCCGACAACACCTATATCAGCGACGGCTACATCAATTCGCGCGTGGCCAAGGTCGACAAGGACGGCAACTGGCTCAAGTCGTGGGGCGATCGCGGCACCGGTCCGGGCCAGTTCAACACGCCGCACTCGATCGCCGTCGACGCCAAGGGCCAGGTCTACGTCGCCGACCGCGCCAACCGGCGCATCCAGGTGTTCGACGGCGAGGGCAAATTTCTGCGCCAGTTCACCATCGACGTCCCGGTGCCGCCCGACGCGCGGCCGGCGATCGGCAATGTGCCGAACGAGGCCACGATCGCGGCCGGCACTTTCGCCCCCGGCTCGCCCTGGGCGATCTGCATCTCGCCGGGGCCGAATCCGGTGCTCTACAGCTCCGACGCCTTTCCCGGCCGCATCTACAAGCTGACGCTCGACGGCAAGCTCTTGGGCGTGCTCGGCCAGTCCGGCAAGCAGCTGAAGCAGTTCGGCTGGATCCACGAGATGGCCTGTCCGAAGGAAAACGTGCTCTACGTCGCCGAGCTCTTGAACTGGCGCATACAGAAGCTCGTTCTCCACGGCCTAGCCGGAGCTCTCCGTCGAGGCGTCGCCCCTGAA
>JBKQRV010000103.1:0-9523 GCA_052143835.1 Alphaproteobacteria bacterium | reverse complement strand
CGGAGACACGGAGGGCACGGAGAAGGTCGAAAAGATTGAATTTCTTCTCCGTGACCTCCGTGTCTCCGTGGTAAATAATATCCTCCTGAGGAGGCGGTTGCTTAGCATGCTCTCGACCATCCCCTGGGCGCAGGATTTGAAGGCGGCGAGCGATGCCTTTGCCGATCTCCCTTGCGTCTCGGATGGCGTCCGTGAGATCACCTTCGCGGCACTCGGCGCCAAGGCCGCCGCCCTCGCCACGGAGCTGAGGGCGGCGGGAATCAAGCCCGGCGAGCCCCTCGCAACATGCCTCAGGAACGGCATTCCCGCGGTGTGGACGAGCTACGCCGTCAAGCTCGTGGGCGCCGCCGAGACCGGCCTCAACCCCGCCTTGGGTCCCGAGGAGAAGCGCTATTTCATCAAGCTCGCGGGCGTGCGCCGCGTGGTGACCAGTGCTACCGAGGCCGATTTCTTCGAGGCACTCGGCTGCGCCGTCTTTACCGTCGAAGCCGCGCCCGAGTGCGGAGCCCCGCTCGCCGGCTTCGCGCCGGTGCCGGGCGAAGCGTGGGGCCGCATCAATTTCACCTCCGGTACCACCGGCCGGCCCAAGGCGATCGTGACCTCGCACGCGCGGCGCTGGCTCGGCCACCTGCTCTTGCGCGCAAGCCTCGCCTACATGCCGAGGCCCGGCAGCCGGATTCTCCTGATGACGCCCTTCACGCACGGCGCAGGCCTCCTCGCCTACTGCTTTCTCGACCGCGGCGCCGCGGTGACGCTCCTCGACGGCGTCGACACAGCAGCGGTCGAGCCCATCCTCGCAAGCGGCGGCGTCGACCACATCTTCGCCCCCCCGACCGTGCTCGCCAAGCTCACCACGGCTTTCGAGGGCCGCCGCTTCGAGGGCATTCGCACGGTCTTCTGTGGCACCGCACCCTTGACGCCCGCCGTCTATCGCCGGGCGCGCGCGCTCTTCGGGCCCGTCGTGCGGGTGACTTACGGCAAGTCCGAGGTGACGAACCCGATTGCGACGCTCCCGCCTCAGGCCTGCGACGACTACTACATGAACGAGGCCGCGGGCGACGGCTTCTGCGTCGGCTGGCCCGGCAGCGGGGTCGAGATCGAGGTGCGGCGCGAGGAGGGCGGCGCGTGTGCTATGGGCGAGATCGGCGAGGTGCATCTCAGGGCGCGCCATATGCTGATCGGCACCATCGACGAGGGCGGCTTCCACCCGCTGAGCGAGGGCGAGTTCCACGCCACGGGCGACCTCGGACGCCTGGATGCGCGCGGCCGGCTGCACCTCGTCGGCCGCATCGCCGACGTGATCAAATCGGGCGGCTACAAGGTCCACCCCGAGGAGATCGAGACGGCACTCGCCGCGAGCACCGCAGGTGGGGCCGTCAGCGTGATCTCGCTGCCCTCCGAATACTGGGGCGAGGTGATCGTGGCGGTCGCCGAGGCGGCACCCGCGGATTGGCCCGCGCGCGCGCGAGAGGCGTTGGCGGGGCTCGCCAAATACAAGCAGCCGCGCTTCTATCTGACCGTCGAGAGTCTCCCCCGCAACGCGCAAGGCAAGGTCCCGCGTGGGCGGCTGCGCGCCCTCGTGCTCGAGCGTCACCGCCTCGTCGACGGCGCGCATCCGAGCCTCGTCGGGCGCTGAGGTCCAGCGCCCCGATATCGCCACGAGCCTCATCGCTCTCCGTCCTTGCAACAGCTCTCTACGTCTCAACCTCGCCCCTGCTTTGGAGCGATTCAAAATCCGGACGGATCGCGTGTCACGAGGACCGGACATATCGCATGTCAGCGACACTCGTTGGCCTTCGTATTGCCCAGGGGAGCCGAGGAGGGCTAAACTCATGTCGTCTGGGGAACGTCGGCTCAAGAATAAGACCGGAGGATCTCCCATGGGAACGATCAGGGCGCTGAAGCGAGCGAAGTTGACGCGTCGACAGTCGCTTGCCGCTCTTGGCGGCGCGGCTGCAGCGATTTTTGCGCCAAAATACATCAAGGCCGCCGCACCGATTACGGTCCGGCTCGGCGACATCACGCCCACCGACAACCCGGAGTACGCCGCCCATGTCTTCCTCGCCAAGCGCATCAGCGAGGAGACCAAGGGCGAATACGAGATCAAGATCTTCCCGAACAGCGTGTTGGGCGGCCATACGCAAATGAACGAGCAAGTCCGTAATGGGACGCTCGAGATGGCGAAGAGCGGCCAGGGCTTCCCGACGACCTACGACAAGGTGCTCGGCATTTTCAGTCTTCCGTATCTGTACACGACGCGCGAGAAGCTCTTCGCGGCGCTCGACGGCAGACTGGGCGAAGCTTACCGAAAGGCTGCGGCGCCGTACGGCTTCGTCACGCTCGGCTTCTATGATTCCGGGATTCGCGACGTGTACAACCGGGAGGGTCCCTTCAAAACACCGGACGAATTCGCCGCGATGAAGCTGAAGATTCGCGTGCAGCCCGACAAGATCATGATCGCGACCTTCAATCTCCTGGGCGCGCAGTCGACGCCGATCGAGTTCGCCGAGGTATACAACGCGCTCCAGCAAGGCGTAGTCGACGCCGCCGAGAACTCGGTTCCCTACTACATCTCGATGAAACACATCGAGGTAGCGAAGTACTTTACGAAGACGCAACATTTCTTCGGCATCGATCCGTTATTCGCGAGCGCGAAGTGGTTCAACGCGCAGCCGGCGAGGATCCAGAAGATCTTCTACGATGTCGCGCGTGAGGTCGTCGCATACGAGCGAAAGATATGGCTCGAAGCGGAGAACGCCGACTACGCGCGCGCCACTTCGATGGGCACTCTCATCAACGAGGCCGATATCCCGGCTTTTCAGCGCAAAGTGAAGCCCATCTGGGCTCAGAACAAGGGAGATCTCGGTGGCCTCTATGACATCGTCGAGGCGACCCAGTAGCTGGGATTGGATCGACGAGGGCGTTCGCCATGTCGAGAACGTCCTCGCGATCTGTCTCCTGGCAGCGATCATCGTCGACGTTCTGCTGCAAGTCCTCTTTCGCTACGTGCTCTCGAACCCGCTGTCATGGTCGAGCGAGGTGGCCACGTATATGTTCGCGTGGCTTACGCTTATCGGGATGGCGATCGCGCAGCGCGACCGCGCGCATATCGAGGTGCGACTTTTTGCCCACCTGAGCGAGGCGATAGGTATCGCGACGGCATGGCTCTCCTGGACCACGTCCTTCCTGTTCTTCGCGATACTTGCAGTCGCCGGCTATCTCTTCGCGTCGGGTGAGATGATCCAGACGGGCCCGGCTTCCGGGATTCATGTCTGGGTCGTCTATGCGTGCCTGCCAACGGGAGCCGTGCTCGGTCTCTACCACACCCTGCGCGATTTGCCGCAATTGATCCGCTCCCCGTTGTCGCTCGCATGGGCCCATCATCCGGAAGAGGTTGTCGACGCGTGACGATCGTCATGCTCACCGTCTTTCTCGCACTGGTCATCGCCGGCGCGCCGGTCCTCGTCGCGATGGGCCTCGGCGCCTCGGCAGCTTTTGTCGGCTCCGGACTCTCGCTCTCCGAAGTCGGGCGCTCCATCTACGGCGGGATTAGCGTCTTCACGCTGCTTTCGATACCGCTGTTCATCTTCGTCGGACAGCTGCTCGACAAGGGCGGCATGTCTCTCAGGCTCGTCAAGTTCGTGGTGGCGCTGGTCGGGTGGCTCACCGGCGGGCTCGGCATATCCGTCGTAGGCGCGACGATGCTTTTCTCGGGACTCTCGGGCTCGGTCAACGCCGATGCGGCGGCGATCGGATCGGTCATGATCCCGATGATGGTGGACGCAGGGTATCGCAGCGCCTGGGCCGCCTCGATCGTCGCGGCAGCCGCAGGTACGGGCATCCTCATACCGCCGTCGATCACGATGATCGTCCTGGGCACGATCGTGAACCTTTCGATCAAACAACTGTTTCTGGCTTCGCTCCTCCCTGCGTTGCTGCTTGGGGTCGCGAAAGCAGTCATCATCTTTGTCCGGGCGAGCACGAAAGCCGAGCCCAGCAACGAGCGCATCGCCTTCTCTCCGCCCGATGTGCTCAAGACGTTTGTCGGTGCGATTCCGGCATTGCTCGCACCGGGGATCATTCTCGGCGGCATCCTTTTGGGCGTCTTCACGGCGACCGAAGCGGCCGCGGTCGCGGTATTTTACACGCTGCTGCTCACCATTGTGGTCTACCGCTCGATCGCCGTGACGGCCCTCCCCGGACTGCTCCTCGCGACGGCACGCCTCACCGGGGTCGTCGTCGGGCTCGTCGGGATCGCCTCGGCGATCGCCTATATCTTCGCCTATAATCAAGCATCGGACGCACTCGTCGCCTGGGTCGGCGGATACATCAATCATTACCTGATCTTCGTCACGATCGTGATGGTGCTATTCTGGTTCCTCGGCGCACTCATGGATGGGATACCCGCACTGGTCATCTTGATGCCGCTGTTCATTCCCCTTGCGGCAAAGGCCGGGATGAGCCCGCTTCATTTCGCGATCTTCTCGCTCGCGATCTTCGGAATCTCGCTCGTCACGCCGCCGATGGGAACGGCATGCTTCGTCGTATCGGCGGTCGCGAAAGTCGAGATGCGCCGGCTGTTCCAGCCGATGACGCCGTTCATCATCGCGATGTTCGTTACGATTCTCATCCTCGCGTACTTTCCCCAGATCTCTCTTGCAATACCGCGCGCGGTCGGCGGCTATATCGACCCATAAGGAAGCAGGACGATGGATTTCCAAGCGGCAGAGGAACAACACAGCATCCGCGACCCAGCGAGGCGCTTCGCCACCGGGGTGATCGCTCCTTAAAGCACTTCGCCTTGATCCTCGGCATTCCCGTAAGCGAGATCGCAGCCGGCGATATTAAGGATTCGGGTAGCCGGCGGCATCAAGCGGCCGGGGGGCGCCGTGCGCTCCTCGGTGTTCGCCTATTCGGAGGAACCGCGCCATGGCGCTGCTGAGTGGTATTCGCGTGATCAGCTTCAATCATTTTCTCATGGGTCCCATGGGCATCCAATACCTGGCCGACCTGGGCGCCGACGTTATCGCGGTCGAGCCGATCGACGGCGCTTTCCAACGCAAGTGGAGCGGCGCCGGCAAGACCGTCGACGGCCAGAGCATGCTTTTCCTCTGCGGCAACCGGAACAAACGAAGCGTCGCTCTCGACCTCAAATCCCCGGCCGGCCGCGAGATTGCGCAGAAGCTGGTCGACGGCGCCGACGTCATGGCGGAAAACTTCCGGCCGGGCGTGATCGAGAAGCTCGGGCTCGGCTACGACACGGTCAAGGCCACCAACCCGCGTATCGTCTATGCCTCCGCTTCGGGCTATGGCGCGGACGGACCCTATGTCGAGCGCCCCGGCCAGGACCTCATGATCCAGGCCCTCTCCGGTCTCGCGGCGATCACCGGTTCCGTCGTCGACGGCGCGCGGGCGGTCGGCGTGTCCGCGGTCGACCACCACGGCGCGGCCCTCTTGGCGCTCGGCATCCTGGCGGCACTCATGGGTCGCGTCGCCTCGGGGACGGGCTGCCGGGTCGACGTCAACCTGCTCTCGGCTGCCATCGACCTGCAGGCCGAATCCTTCACCACCTATTTCAACGGCGCGCGGCCCGGCACGGTGCGCCAGCCGAGTTACCTCGCGACCTGGTACCATCCAGCCCCCTACGGCATCTACCCGACAAAGGACGGCCACATCGCGATATCGATGGGCAGCCTGAAGGCATTGGGCGAAGCGCTCGACGAAGCCGAACTCGCAGCCACGAGCGAGAGCGATATCTTCGTCAGGCGCGACGAGATTGCGGCACGCGTGGCCGCGCGCGTCACCCCCCAGACGACGAGCGCTCTCGAGCGGACGCTTACGAAGCACGGGGTCTGGAACGCGCCCGTCAACGACTATGTCGCCGTCGAGGCCGATCCCCAGGTCCGTCACAACGGCACTTTCGTGACGCTGCCGGGGGCGACCGGTGCCCGTATCACGTTGGTCGCCCATCCCAACCGCTACGACGGCAAGGCTCCGGAGGTGCGTATTCCGCCCCAGCCGCTCGGCGCGCAAACCGGGGAAGTGCTGACGGAGCTCGGCTACAGCGCGACGGAGATCGCAGGCTTCGCGCGGACGGGTGTCATTCGAGGCTGAATTAACCAGCGCGCCTATCTGATCCGAGACCACGACGCGGCGTATGATAAAATCGCGATGCAACGGCTCCGCGCCGTGGGCATTGGCGACCGCCCGACGGCGCCGCGGCCGCCCGATCCAGGCTTTCGGCAGGATCGCCGCGCCCGCTCCTCGGGGCGGCATCATCGTCAGTACTGTCGAATCCAATTTTCGATAGCGACAGACAAATTCCAGTACATCACCGTTCCGGCAGCTTCGCTTGACGATGTCGAACCCCAGGGCGTAAATTGCGAAACCAAGAATCAAAACCGGGAGGATGCACGATGTCAGTCATGCTCACGCGCCGGGCTTTCGCAGCCGCGGCGGCCGTTTCGCTCGCGGCTCCGTTCATCCGCCGGCCGCAGGCCGCCGAGCCGCTCGAGCTGCGCTGCTCGCTCGATACCACGCCGTCGCACCCGCGCAACGTGGCGTTCCGCGATTACCTGGCCAAGCTCGAATCGGCGTCTGGCGGCCGGGTCAAGACCAAGCTGTTCGAGAGCGGGGCGTTGTTCCCCGACCTCCAGGTGACGAAGGCGCTGGTCCAAGGCCAGGTCGAGATGGCCTGCCCCGGCAACTGGACGCTGACCGGCTTCGTGCCCGACGCCGACTTCGTCTCGCTGCCGGGATTCTACGGCCGGCCGTTCGACGTCATCCACAAGGCGACCGACGGGGCCGGCGGCAAGCTCGTCAACAGCGAGATCACCGACAAGCTCGGGGCCCAGGTGCTCGGCCTCTGGCTCGATCTCGGCTTCGACAACTGGTACTCGACCAAGAAGCCGCTTGAGAGCGTCGCCGACCTCAAGGACATGAAGCTCAGGAGCCCCGGCGGCGTCCTCAACTCCTGGCGCATCCGCTACTTCGGCGGCATCGCCAACACCACGGCCTGGCCGGACGTGCCGCTCGCCATGTCGCAGGGGACGTTCGACGGACTCATCACCACGAACGAGAGCGCCAACAGCTCCAAGCTCGTGGATTCCGGACTGCGCCACTCGCTCCAGGACCACCAGGCGACGGGCTTGTACATCCCGATCGTCAACCCGGCCTTCTGGACGAAGCTCGGCCCCGAGCTCCAGGGCATCATGACCAAGCTGTGGGCGGACAACATCGCCCAATACCGCACCGGCTCGGCCAAGTCGCAGGAGAACGGCCGCGCCGAAATGACCAAGCAGGGCGTCACCTTCGTCGACGTGCCGCAGTCGGAGCTCGAAGCGATGCGTGCGAAGATGATCACGGAGCAGGACAAGGTGGCCGAGGAGGCGCACATCTCGGCGAAACTGGTCAAGCTGGTCATGGCGGATGTCGGCGCCTGACGGCGCCAGCCCCGGGGAAGGTGCGGCGGCCAAGCGCCTCGCCCGCGTGCTCGCCGCGTGGGACCGCGTCGAGCGGACTCTCGTGGGTCTCTTGGGCGCCTCGGCGCTGCTGATCGCCGTCGTCCAGGTGTTCGGGCGCTACATCGACCCGGGGAGTGCTATCAACTGGGCCGAGGAGGTGATCGTCTACCTCGCCGTCTGGGCGGTGATGCTGGTGGCGAGCCAGCTGGTGCGAAACGACGGCCATGTGCGTCCCGATCTCGTGCTGCGCCTGCTGCCGGCGCCGGCGCTACGCTGGGTCGAGACGTTCAACTGCCTGATGGCGATGGCGTTTACCGCCGGCATGGTGTGGTACGGCTGGCGGATCGTGGCCTTGGCGTGGCTCTTCGATCAGCGCAGCTCCTCCGACCTGCAGTTCCCGATGTGGGTCTATTACCTGGCGCTGCCGGTTGGCGGGGGATTGATGCTGATCCGCTACTCGATCCGCCTCGTCCGCTACCTCTTCCTCTTCGACCCCGCGAAGATGACCGTTGGGCACGCCATCCGGCGCGAGGTGCCGGCCGAGCTCGTGCCGCCGACCGCTCGGTGAGCCGCGGGCGCGCGCGCGATGGCGATCGCCGGATTCCTGCTGTTGTTCATCGGCCTCCTCGCCGCGGGCATGCCGATCTTCCTCGTCTTGGGCGCCTGCGCCGCGATCCTCTACTTCGTCTCGGGCCAGCCGATCATCGGCCTGGCCCAGAACATGATCGACCAGCTCAACTCGACGACGCTGATGGCGCTGCCGCTGTTCGTCATGGCCGCGACCTTCATGCGCCGCGGCGGCGTGGCGCAGGCGCTGGTCGACGTCTCGGCCGCCTGGCTCGGCGGCATCAAGGGCTCGCTCGGCCTCGTCGCCGTGGTCTCCTGCGCGCTCTTCGCGGCGATCTCCGGCTCGTCGGTCGCGACCGCGCTCGCCATGGGCACGATCCTGGCGCCGGTGATGATCGAGCGGGGCTATCCGCGGTCCTTCGTGCTGGGCGTGCTCGGCGCCTCGGGCACGATCGGCGTCGTCATCCCGCCCTCGCTCGCGCTCATTCTCTACGGCATCGTCACCGAGCAGTCGGTGCCGAGGCTCTTCCTCGCCGGCATCCTGCCCGGGCTCCTGCAGGCCGGCGCGTTCTTCCTCTGGGTGCTCTACTACGCCCGGCGCAAGGACTTTCCGGCCGAGCGGACGATGCCGATGCGCGAGCGGCTGCGCGTGACCCTGAGGGCGCTGCCGGCCATGCTCGTGCCCACGGTGGTAATGGTCGGCATCTACGGCGGCCTTGTCACCATCACCGAGGCGGCAGCACTCGCAGCCGTGACCGCACTCCTGGCGAGCCTCGTCGTCTATCGCGGCTTCGCCTGGCCCCGCACGCTCGAAGTGGTCGCCGAGGGGCTCGCCAGCGCCGGCGTCATCATGCTGATCATCGCCACCGCGCTGGTATTCGGCCACTGGATGACGGGCTCCGGCGTCCCTGCGCGGTTCGTAGACTTCGCAGCGCATCAGGGGCTTGCCACCTGGGAGTTCCTGCTAATGATCAACATCGTGCTGCTGATCATCGGCTGCTTCCTCGAAGTGGTCGGCACGCTGCTGCTGGTGATGCCGATCCTGGCGCCAGTGCTCATACCGCTCGGCGTCAATCCGGTGCATTTCGGCATCATCTTCACGCACAACATGGAGGTGGGGCTGGTCCATCCGCCGGTGGGCCTCAACCTCTATGTGCTGTCCACCATCTCCGACGCGCCGATCGGCGAGGTGATCCGCGGCATCCTGCCCTTCCTCGTCGTGCTCCTCATCGTGCTCGGCCTCATCACCTATGTGCCGGTCATGACCCTGTGGCTGCCGAATCTGATCTTCGGCTGAGGAAGGGAGCGCTTCAGCTGAGAGGACAGAGAGGAGGCGCCAGGCACGCTAGGGCACCGGTACTGGAGTGACTGAAGTGGACCCCGAATTTGGGACCGGTCGGTTAATTGGAGCGTGAGCCGTTCCGTCGTGGTAGATGGAGCGGATCATGACAAAGCGAACGAGACGGAAGATCGACGCGGGGCTGAAGGCGAGG
>JBKQRV010000102.1:0-3666 GCA_052143835.1 Alphaproteobacteria bacterium | reverse complement strand
TCTTCTGCCGCATCAAGGATTGGCGGCGCATCGCCACGCGCTATGACAAACTCGCCCGCAACTTCCTTGCCGCCGCCCAACTCGTCGCCGCGCTCTATTGGATCAAGATATGAGTCCAGACCCTAGTAACAGTGTTAAGGGGTATCCGGCTCCTTAGATACAGCGGCGACTTTCTCTGTGTCAGAGAATAGCTCGTCCATCGCTTCCTGGGTGTAAGCGGCAGGCTTAATTGCGGCATCCGTATAGTCGGCGGTGGCTTTTAAGAACGTTGCGAAGTCCACGAACCGAACGATCAGCCCGAGATCGAGCTTTTGCGCAATGTCGATTAGAGTCCTGACGTTCACATTCCCGTATACCTCATCCTCCAATCGTGACACGACGCTCTGCGGCTTGCCGATCCTCTTCCCGAACGCAGCCTGCGAATCCATATTTCTCAAGGATCGAATTTGAGTGGCAAGAAAAGCCCTGAGCTGTTGCCTCATATAACTATCGCGGAACTTCTTGCTACTACATTTCAGCGCGAGCCGACGAATGCTAATCGTCGGTCGCAAGCCTCTGCTCTTTGGAGAGACGCCAGTTTCGTTTGACATTCGTTTTTAACTCATGTGCTTTCTGGCATGGATGCTCGTAATCTCGATTGATGGCCTTCGGGTTTCGGAAAGTCGGCAGGAACGGCGCGAAGCCCCAAGGCACGCAAAAAGTTTCTCGTCAGCCTCGGACCATCTTCGTATGCCGGCGCACCGTCCGCGGCGGTCACTTGGTTCAACTCGTAGGCGCGCAAAGCGCGCATCCGCCGCGGCTCGCCGCACATCTTTTCGATCGCACTCATGAGGTGCTCTACTTCGCGGCGGCCCCGTCCGCGGCAAGAAGCTCCTTTGCGATGGCCTCGAGCGCGGCGTTCAGGGCGGCAAGGTTGCGCTTGCGACTCGCGGCGGCCTTGGCCCGGCTCGCAGTCCAGCGCTCAGGATTTGGGATGCGGACGGCTGTTGCGGCTTGACCCTGTTGCTGACGCCTCATGAAGTCAGCGGGCGCCAAGGCACGCCTGCGCTCGAGGAAGGCCACGATGTCAGAGAACAGGAAAGCGACGCGGCTGGCGGCAATCTCGACCGGCGACGTGAGCTCACCTTCGCGCACAAGCCGGGGAATTGGGGCGCGGGTCAAGCGTATTCCATGCCGGGCGAGATCGGCGTGGCTTAAGATTAAGGGCATCGTCTCGATTTTGCTCTGCATTGCATGCTCTCTAACGGGTCGCTCACCGCGGCTCTGTCGGCCGCTCGTTCATTGCCCCTTGAGCTTAGCAAAATTCTAAGCCGACATTCCCCCAATGACCGGTCGTGCACGCGTCAGAATGTATCCTTATGGCCCATGTAGTGTGAATCGGCACATCATTTGACCTGTAATCGGCGGCGACTTGGCGATCGAATAAGCGGTTCGCCCCATGTCGGCTCTGAGTCGAACTCGGTGCCGGAGCAGCGTCAGTCCCGGCTCTCGTCGATCGCGCGGGTGCCGCCGTTGAGGGTCAGCCGCGCGGCGACTGTATCGCGCTCGAGCGCCGGCCATAGCTGAGCCCCATCGTTTGAATGCTCTTGCGCGATACCGAGGCAGGCGTCGACCGTCGCTGGGTCGAACTGCGAGCCCTTCAAGCCGTTCAATTCGGTGAGCGCGGCTTCCAAGCTCAGGGCGGGGCGATAGGGCCGGTGCATTGACATCGCCTCAACCACGTCTGCGACGGCGATGATCCGCGCTTCCTGTATGATTTCGTCGCCCTTCAGTCCACGCGGATACCCGGAGCCGTCGAGACGTTCGTGGTGCTGCCCGACCATCGCGGCGATCGGCCATGGAAGTGTAATGTCCTTGAGGATGTCCTGTCCGACGACGGCATGCGATCGCACGATCATGAACTCGGCTTCACTCAAGGCCACGGGCTTGGTGAGAATCTCGATGGGAATCGCCACCTTCCCCACGTCATGGACCAGGGCGCCGAGATACAATCCCTCGAGCTTCACGCTGTCCAGCCCGACCCGTCGTCCAATCTCGCGGGACAGGTTGGCCACCTGGCGTTGATGTCCAGCGGTGTACGCGTCTCGTTTCTCGATTGTGTTGGCGAGCGCTTGCACAGTTTGCACGACGGCCCGATGCCGCTCCCTCCCCGCGTGCACCAGGGTGGTCACGTCGGTCAAAATGCCCTCGAGGTAAGGCGCTTCCCCGGCATCGGACATGCGCACACTGACCTGATCGTCGAACCAATGGACCTGCCCGCTCGCCGCCCGGATGCGGTACCGGAGGGACATTGGGGCGTTGCCACGCGCCATGTGCTGGTTCAGCTCGGCTACGAGGCGCGGATAGTCCTCCTTCAGAACGAAGTCCACGAATCTGATCCGGCCTTCGACTAGATCGCGGGGGCGATAGCCTAGCTTTTCGATGTTGCGCGAGACATAT
Organism: Alphaproteobacteria bacterium; assembly: GCA_052143835.1. Taxonomy (GTDB): domain Bacteria; phylum Pseudomonadota; class Alphaproteobacteria; order JACZXZ01; family JACZXZ01; genus DASPPM01. The sequence goes on along the minus strand of JBKQRV010000102.1, from coordinate 1,227 downwards.
TCGATGGGGAAGTCGGGGGTGAGACGCGCTCTGTACAAGATGGCGCCACTGTTTTCGACAATCCGGTCCGAGATCGAGAGCAGCTCCGTCAGCGCGTCCACCTCGGCGCGGTCGGTCACGACGGCGAAGCCGCCGACAAAATGGCCCACCTCATCGGAGATCGGGGACGGCAGCAACCTGAGGTGGACGGTCGTGCCATCGGGACGCAGCCCCGTGAGCTCGTATAGTGCGCGTTCGCCCCGCGCTCGCTTGGCGAATGCTGCCTCGAATGCCACACGGGACGATGATGTTAGGAATCTGGTGACCGGTGCGTCGACAATTTGATGCGCAGTGGTGCCGAGCAAATCGCACAAAGCCGGGTTGACCCAGCGCACGATTGCATTCTGGTCGATGACGATCATGCCGACGCCAATCCGTGCGAGAATGGCCTCGACCGTCAGCCCGAAAAATTGGTCGCTCAACGCCTCCATTTCCGTCCGAGGGAACAATAGCAAGGTTACAAAAATGTGACGAATGCAATGAAATGTCAAGAAAATTCATTTTCAGTTGTATTCGTCCAGAGAAACTCTATTAAGATTGGCATGTTCGAGCAAAATCGCGTGAATGTTCTGTTGAATAATAGCAATTTTACTTTCAAGCAGGGCAAGCCTGTAATTTGCGACACATGCCTATAACCGCTCGGTGAGCCGCATAATGGCGCCGCGCGGCAAGTCCAGAAGTCGAGTCGCGACATATCGCTTTGCCGGGCCACGGTCATTGATCCTCACCACGACGCTCGCTCCGGTGTCCGGTCTCGTGACACGCACCACACTCCCCGGCGGAAGCGGTCTCGAGGCCGCCGTGAGCCCGCGCGGGTCAAAGCGCTCGCCGCTAGCGGTACGGCGCCCACGCTCTCTGCCGCCGTACCACGACGCCAATACCTGGACCGGCTACTGCGGCTAGCGCGGACATGGTCGCGACCACCGCTAGTGACCCTGGGCGAGATATCGTGCCGCACTTTTGATTAGAATGAATATGCGCGTGCTGTCGATTCTGCGTTGATCAAAGGTCCACAGCACCATGGCCTATCGTTCGCTCTTGCGCTCGGCGGTCCGCGTGCTCGCGCACGGCCTGGAAGAACTTGAGGTTGGCCTCCGTGTCCGCCTCGCTCAGATCGACCCGGCTAAGCTGCGCCGCCTGTTGGGCATTGCCCTCGAGGCCGTAGATGAGCGCCAGGTTCTGCCGGAG
>JBKQRV010000101.1:0-7738 GCA_052143835.1 Alphaproteobacteria bacterium | reverse complement strand
CCTCGCCTTCAGCCCCGCGTCGATCTTCCGTCTCGTTCGCTTTGTCATGATCCGCTCCATCTACCACGACGGAACGGCTCACGCTCCAATTAACCGACCGGTCCCAAATTCGGGGTCCACTTCAGTCCTCAAATTTTCATATTCGACCACGGGGGGTGGTAATGCTTTCGCATACCAGGGTGAGCATATCATCGTGAACAATATGAAAGGTTCCGGGAGCGCAAATTATACGATACCGCCGAATTATCCATTGGGGGTATACGTTGAAAATTACCATAATTTCAGATCTATGGATGATATGGGCTCAGTCACGTGGAGCGTGACCTGCATCCCCGCCGGCTCTATCTTCCACCAGCCCTAGCAAGAGCAGCATCGCCGGCAATCTCAATTAGTCCGCGCATCACGTGGTGCATTACTCCGCCGGCTCGGCGACCGCCAATTTCGTCAACGACATTTTTTCGGAGGTCGGGGCCCCAGCTTTTGCAGGGACGACGAGAATAGGTTTCGACCTGATCGGGTCACACGCTTTCGCGCGCCTCGCGCTCAGGCCTTCGCGACCTCGCAGAGGAAGGAGCGGTGGCCGGGTGCGCCGCTGATCGGATCGACTTCATCCGCGTTGATCGCGGCGTTGTAGTTGGCGCTCTCCGGTCCGAGCGGCGCGTAGCCGGGCAGGCCGAGCTCGGGGCAGGCCTGCCACCAGCCGTGCTGGGCCGCGACCACGCGCGCATCGAGGCTCGCCTTGAGCCGCGCGCGCGCCTTCATGCGGCCGTGCGGTGTGGCGATCTCGACCCAGTCGCCCTCGCCGATGCCGCGCGCCTTCGCCGTCTCGGGGTGAAGCTCGACCTGCGGGTACGGCATGTGCCGGCGCAGCCGCGCGAGGTTGCGGTGCTGGCTGTGGCAGAACTGCGGCGTCTTCGCCGAGGTGAGCACGAGCGGGAAGCGCGCCGCGAGATCGGGGCGGCTCGCGGGGCCGACCGCGGGCTCGACGAACTCGGGCAGCGGCGCCTGTCCGTGGGCGAGGAAAAACTCGGAATAGACCTCGACCTTGCGGGTCGGCGTCTGGAAGCCCGCTACCCCGTCCTTGCCGTCGCCGGCATATTTGCGAAAGCGCGTCTCGAGTGCGATGCGGACGCCCTCCGGGGATTGGCGCAGCGCCTCGAGACCGATGCCCGAGGGTGCCAGGAGATAACGATAGCCGGCCTCGATGTCGCCCTGCCAAAAGGCGTTGCCGAGGCCGAGGCGCTTGGCGAGCTCGAAGACGATCCAATTGTCCGAGCGCGCCTCGCCGAGTGGGGCCACCACGGGCGCGCGCAATTGCACCGTGCCCTCCGCGGCCTGGCTCACCTCGAAGCCGACGCGCAGGCCCTCGCGCTCCCAGGCGCTCGCGACCGGCAGCACGATGTCGGCGAGCTCGGCTGTGGGCGTCATGTAAAGATCGGCGTGGACGAAGAAGTCGAGGCGGCGGAGTGCTTCGCGTCCGCGCGCGCCGTCGGCGTGGGCGACGAGCAGATTGGCGCCGAAGCCGACGAGGCCGCGCACCGGATAGGGTTTCCCCTCGAGGACGGCGTCGTAGAGATCGCGTCCGGTGACCCAGCCGCCGCGCGCCGGGCCGATCGGCCGCTTCTCCATGCCGATCGTCTTGGCGCGCTGGGCGGGCGACATGAGCTCGGCACCGCGCACGTCGTTCACGGGCACGCGCGCGAAGATCACGTTGCCGCCCGGCGCGTCGAAGCTGCCGGTGAGCGCGCATACGAGGGCGATCGCGCGGTCGGTCTGCGTCGCGTTGGTGTGCTGGCCGACCCCGGTCCAGCCGTAGTAGGCGACCGGCCGGCTCTCATGAAGCATGCGCGCCATGGCGCGGATCTGCGTGGCCTCGACCCAGCAGATCTCGGCGGCACGCTCAGGCGGAGTGCGGCGGCAGAGCGCGCGATAGAGCTCGAAGGCGGTGGCGGCAACGCGCGGGCCTGCTTTGGTCTCGACCGTATGGCGGCCGAGAAGGGCGGGGTGCCGAGCCTCATCTATATAGGCGCCGCGCGCGGGATCGTAGAGGAGGGGGCGCTCGGCCGCTTCGTCCCAGGCAACGAGATGACGGCTGTCGCCGCCGCGTGCTAAGTCGGCTGCGCTGAGGAAGCGTCCGCTCTCCGGATGCACGAGGAGCGGGCCGTTGCTCCAGTCGCGCATGAAGTCGTGGTCGTACCAGCCTTCCTCGATCATCACGTTGGCGACGGCAAGCGCCAAGGCCCCGTCGCTTCCCGGCCGCACGCGGAGCCAGAGATCGGCCTTGTTCGCGAGCCCGGCCTGGCGCGGATCGACGACGATGAGCTTGGCGCCGCGCGCTTTCGCTTGGGCGGCCTTGCTCGCATGGGTGAGCCAGGCCGTACTCGGATTGTGCCCCCACAGGAGCACGCAGCCAGTGCGCTCGAAATCGGGCGCCATGACGCCGACGCCGAAGGTGAAGGCGCGCGCGTGGTCCTTGTGCCAGTTGCAGAGCTCGGTGGCGTAGACCCAGTTCGGGCTGCCGAAGGCGTTGATGAGCCGCTCGATCCAGAGAATGCTGTCCGAGAGTGCGGTGGCACTCGGCGTACTCACGCCGAAGGCGACACTCTCGGCCCCGCTCTCCTGGCTCAGGCGGCGGAGCTCGCGCGCGGTCACGGCGAGCGCCTCCTCCCAGCCGATGCGCTGCCAGCCGGGATCCGCATCCCCCTTCGGCCGCGTGCGCTTCAGCGGATGGAGCAGGCGCTCGGGGCTATAGACGAGATCGGGTGCCGCGCGCCCCTTGGCGCAAAGCGCACCCCCTGTCGGATGGCTCGGGTCGGGCTCGACCGCCACGAGGCGGCCGTCCTCGACCACGGAGATGCAGCCGCAGCGCGAGCGGCAGAGCGCGCAATAGCCTGGAACGCGTCGAACGGAGCCGCCCTCGGGCATCGTCACCTCCCCGCGCCACTGTGGCAGAAGCGATTCTAGAGTGCAATGCGACAGACGGAGGTGAGCCGCTCGGCAGCGTGGAGGACGGATCTATGCGTCAGCCCGGGTGAGGGTGCGCCGGCTTGTCGGTTTGATGCGTGTCCGGTTCGTCGGGCAAGAGGCGCTGGAATTGGCTGAATTGGAAATGGCCGGGTTCGCCTTTCGTTTTTAGCTTATTCGAAATGGCGAGTATCACGATGGAGGCTACGAACGTCATATGGATTATAGCCATCCATGTGAGGCGCTCGGGTTCGATCTTCCCGCCCGCGCTCACGTCGAGAAATGCACGAAGGAGCTTGATCGCGGAAATCGCGACAATGGACCCCATGACGTAAATCTTAAGGCCGCTGTAATCGAGGGCTCCCATCCATTTTGGCCAATCTTCCTCTCTTCTCGGATGAATTACGGACACAAAATTCATGTAGCCGACGAAGAGGATCATTAGGACAAGATTTAGCACGAGCACCAAATCGACGATGACAAGCACTTGGGCAATTGCGCTGGCTTCGTCAAAAACATGCAGATTGACCACAAGTTGAACAAATTCCTCGAGCGACTTGTAGGCGAGGATGACAAGCGAGAAAACGAGCATCAGATAAGCGGGCAAGAGCAGCCATCTTGCGCCGAATATCAGCCAGTTTTCGAAAAAGTCCTCGGCTTTTGGCATCCATTCCTTGATTGTCATATGACCCCCCGAGATGGGCGCCGGCTTGCGCGCTCCGCGGTTGTTTATCTGAGCCCCCAGTCTCTCAATAGGAGAGCACGTTGCCATTGTTCATGATTGCGTGTCAAAGGTCTGTTCCGGCAAAGAGTTCGCATGAAGAGCCGGGTCCCAAGGGCGAGGGCTCCTTAGCCCACGGGGAGGAGCGATGAAGGAAGCCGATGCGGCGCTCTTGGCGGCAGGTGCCGCGCGCGTGCGCCTTCTCCATGGCCGCGTGATCGACGGGCTCGGGGCACCGCCGATCGAGGACGGCTACGTCGAGCTCGCGGGTGCCTCTATCGCGGCCTCGGGCCCCATGTCGGCGCTGCCGCGGGAGAGCGGCGTGCCCCAGGTGGACGTGGGCGGCCGCACCTTGATGCCCGGCCTCATCGATTGCCATGCCCATCTCGTCTATAGCGGCTTCCGCAGCCTCGAGGAGGTCGACCGTTGCGCCGTCGAGACCGCGGCGATCAATGCAGCACTCAATGCCGGGAAGGTGCTGGCCGCGGGCTATACCACCGTGCGCGACGTGGGCACCATCGCCAATGTCGCGGTCGCGGTGCGCGATGCCGTGAGCCAGGGCAAGGTTCCGGGTCCCCGCATCGTCGCGAGCGGCCAGATCATCAGCCCGACCGGGGGCCTCGGCGACACGCTCCCGCCCCAGTGGGAGCGCAAGTGGGGCGGGCTCGGCATTCTCGTCGATGGGGCGGACGCGATCCGCAAGGTGGTGCGCCAGCAGATCAGGAACGGCGTCGACAACATCAAGCTTGCGGCAAGCGGTGTCGAGGTCGGCCCCTACGCCTATACCTGGATGACCACCTTCTCCGAGGAGGAGGTGAGGGCCGCGATCGAGGAGGCCCATCGTTGGGGCCGCACCGTGGCGATCCACGCGCAATCCTACGATGCGGTCAAGTTTGCGTTGCGCGCGGGCGTCGATACGGTCGAGCACGGCACGCGCATGGACGAGGAGGCGATCGAGCTCTTCAAGCGCTCGCCGAGCATCCTGGTGCCCACGCTGTGCACGCTCATGAGCGTGCTCGAGCTCGGTGCTAAGCTCGATTTGCTGTCCAAGCAGCGCGAGGAGATGGCGGTGAACGAGCCGCTCTGGCTCGCGAGCGTCGAACGCGCGCACACGGCCGGCATTCCCATCGCGGCCGGCGGCGACCTCGGCAACCGCTTCCCCCACGGCACGAACGCGCGCGAGCTCGAGTATCTCGTGCGCGCCGGGCTCTCGCCGCTCGAGGCGATCCAGGCGGCGACCGGGACCGCGGCGCGCGCCTTGAAGCTCGACAAGCTCACCGGTGCCCTCGAGGCCGGCCGCAGGGCGGACGTCCTCGTCCTCGACGGCGATCCGCTCACCGACATAAGGCTCTTGCAGGAGCCCGAGCGGCTGGCGCTCGTGCTCAAGGACGGCCGCGCCGTGGCCGGCAGGCTATACGACGCGCTGCCGCCTGCATCGCGGCGAGCTGCTCACGGCGCCTAGCACTCGGAATCATGAATACGTGAAACACCCCCCTCCCCACCCTCCCCCTCAAGGGGGGAGGGAAAACATTAGTGCACTCATTAACTGCCCCCTCCCCCTTGAGGGGGGAGGGTAGGGAGGGGGTGACGCTCGAATTTGCGAGAGTTGGCGCAACGATGCCGACCCGCGCTCACGAATTCGCCGCGAGCGGGCGCTTCAGGAACTTGCCGTGCCCGGCCGGGCCTACGATCTTGCCCTCGCGCATGACCACCTGGCCGCGCACCATCGTCAGGACCGGCCAGCCCTTGAAGCTCCAGCCCTCGTAAAGGCTGTAGTCGGCATAGGAGCCGAGCTCGGCTGCGCGCACCACGCGCTCGCGTGTGAGGTCGACGATGGTGAGGTCGGCGTCGGCACCGACGAAGATGGCACCCTTGCGCCGCTCCAGGCCGAAGATGCGGGCAGGCGTGCTGGCGAGGAGCTGGGCGATGCGTCGAAGGGTGAGGCGGCCCTTGTGGTAGCCCTCGCTCAAGAGCACCGGCAGGATCGTCGCGGTACCCGGGAAGCCCTGCGAGGCCTGCCAGATGTTCTTCTCCTTGGTGACGCGCTTGCGCGCGACGTGGTCCGCGCCGACCACGTCGATGGTGCCGTCGGCCAGGCCCTGCCACAGCGCCTCGAGGTCTTCCCGCTCGCGGAAGGGCGGGTTCGCCTTGCCGATGGTGCCGGCGTCCGAGTCGAGCGTGTGGGTGAGATACTGGGGGCAGGTCTCGACGTGGATGTGCTGGTAGCGTTGCCGGTAACGCCGGATCTCGTCGAGGGCCAGCTTGCAGCTCGTATGTACGAAATAGACCGAGCAGCCCGCCTGCTCGGCAAAGTACATGGCGCGCAGCGTGTCGACCGCCTCGGTGATCGGCGGCTTGGCGAGGCTCCAGTCCTTGAGCGTCGAGCGCCCCTCGCCTTGGAACTTGAGGCGGTAGCGGCGCACCAGCTCGATGTTCTCGGGATGGACGGCGAGGATCGCCTGCGGATAGGCCGCGACGCGCTGCATGAGCTCGTAGAAGAAGCCGTCGTCGGTGCCGGAGAGGCCGAGATAGAGCCCCTCGTCGCCCTTGAAGTTGGTGAAGTACTTGAAGGAGGGGACGCCGAGCTCCTCGACGTAGCGCTTGAGCTCGGCCATGTGCGCCTCGGTCGCCATGCCGAAGTGGAAGCCGAAATCGACGAAGGCGCGCGCCTCGGCCGCCTCCCGCTCCGCGGCGAAGATCTCGCTGTAGGGAGCGCTGTTGAGGAAGTGGCCGATGACGCTCGCGAAGCCGCCTTGCGCGGCATAGGCCGTCTCGCTGCCGTATTCCGTGATCTTCTCGGCAATGCCCCAATGCATGTGGGCGTCGATGAGGCCGGGGAAGACATGGCGGCCGCGTGCGTCGATCGTCTCGCGCGCCTCGGCACTGCTCTCCGGTGCGAGGATCGCCGCGATGCGACCTTGGCCGAGCGCGATGTCGGCCGGCCGCTCGCCGAGATCGGGGAACACCGCGATCCCGCCCTTGACGATGCAATCGAAGACCATGCGCCCTCCCCTCTGCCCTCGCCGCGCCGTGCGCGCGCGCGGCCTGAGTGTAGTGAGCGGCGTCGTGCTTGTCTCGCCTCGATGCCGGGGCTAAGGTGCGGGCGCTGGCGCGGCAAGGAGGACGGCATGGCACGGACGATCACGGTGGCGGCGGCCCAGACGGGTGCCGTGCTCACGGACGACATGCGGCCCGGCATCGAGGCGGCCTGCCGCATGGTCGAGGAGGCGGGCCGCAAGCGCGCGGACGTCATCTGCTTCGCCGAGCTGTTCCTCACACCCTTCTTCCCCAACCGCCTCATCCAGGATTCCGCGAAATACTTCATGACGCTGCCGAGCCCGATCGCGGCACCGCTCCTGGACCTCGCGCGCGAGAAGGGCATGGCGCTCGTCTTTCCCTACGGCGAGCGCGCCGGCAAATATTTCTACAACTCGGCCGCGGTGTTCGACCGCGCCGGCCGCCATCTCGGCACCTACCGCAAGACCCATATCCCCGCCGTCCTGCCCTCCGAGCTCAAGGGCGGCACCGGCAGCTACGAGAAGTTCTACTTCTCGCCGGGAAGCGAGTTCCCCGTCTTCGAGCTCGACGACGTCAAGATTGGCATCCAGATCTGCTACGACCGCAAGTTCCCCGAGGGCTCGCGGGCGCTGGCACTCAAGGGGGCCGAGATTCTCTTCATGCCGATCTGCGCCGCCACCTACGGCGAGAGCAAGCTGCGCGCCGCTACCTGGGAGCTGCCGCTCCAGGCGCGCGCCTACGAGAACGGCGTCTTCGTCGTCGCGGTCAACCGCTGCGGCGACGAGGCCGGGCGCAAGCACATCGGCAAGAGCATGATCGTCAATCCGGTGGGGGCCGAGATCATGGCGCTCGCCTCGGCCGAAAAGCCGGAGCTCCTCGTCGCCACTCTCGATCTCGCCGACGTCGACGCGGCCCAGAAGAGCCTCCCCTGGTGGCGCGACCGCCGCCCCGAGCTCTACGCGGCGCTGCAGGCGCGGTGAGCTCTCCCAGCGCCTAGCTTGCGATCCCCCCTCCCGGCAACGCTGATGCGTTGCC
>JBKQRV010000100.1:0-29963 GCA_052143835.1 Alphaproteobacteria bacterium | reverse complement strand
CCTCCGCAGTCCCTGGGGCGGCCCCGGTGTCGAAAATCGACGACAGCGCGCTGCACCCCGACAATGCCAATGGCATCAAAACGGCAAGACCGGTGAGACGTAGCCCCCGCTTCATGGCCAATGCCCCCGCCTTGGTTCCATCCTGGCGTTGCTCCCGGGACGGCCCCGATGGCGCATCGCACCATCCCCCGTCCCGGAACCCAAGTCCCACGCGAACGCCGCGCGGCTCGCATCGAAAACCGCAGACTCAGGGCCACTCGGCCCTGTCCGCTCGGCCCTCGCTCGCACAAAGCAATGCATGATGCCATTTTTTGTGTTAAGATTCAATCGTAAAGGCGACTCGGAGGTGAGGGCAACGGCGCGCGCGGGGGCGCCTACCCGGGTCGAAACGATTCCCGCAGGGCGGCCGAGCGCGAATTTGGCTTTATTTTAGGCATGATAGCATTGCCCATCATCGCGGCGCTACCGCAGGTCGATCGTCGCTTCGGCAGTCTGCGCCGGTGCTCATGGGCATTCTTGAGCCCGGGGCTCGCATCGCGACTCGGCGAACCACGGAGGGTCGGCGCCACCAATTATGGGAATTTGCATTGTTTTTTGTGCTGAGCGCATGTATTGGCTAAATCTGGGCAAACGAACGCAATAGCTAGTGTTTTAGATTTCTTTGAGACTTTTCTAAACTAGCTCGGGAGAAGATCATGCTGGAGTTGGCTCGGACGTTCGCATCCTTACTGGCGCTCGACTCGAACCGCGGCGTCACCGCGATCGAGTACGGTCTGATCGCGGCGTTGATTGCAGTCGCCATCATCGTGGCGGTCACCTTGGTCGGCACCAACCTGCAGCTGACCTTCAACATGATCGCCGGCCATCTCGGCAGTTCGCCCCACTGATGTGGCCGGAGCGTCGCGCTTGATGGAAGCGCGGCGCAGGAGGTTGATGCGCGGGCACGCCTGATGAGCGTCATAACGATCACCGTCCTCTTGGCCAGGATCACCATCCTGGGGGCCGCGGCATGGGCGGCGGTGGTCGATGTGCGGGAGCGCATCGTGCCCTACACGACGATGGCCCTGGTGGCGGCGAGCGGGGTGCTCATTCGGCTGCTGACGCCTCACGATCACGTATGGCCGAGCGTGGTGGGCGCGTTCGTGGTGTTCGTGGTGCTGTCGCTGCTGGCCGGGGCAGGGGTGTTCGGGGGCGGAGATGCCAAGTTGATTGCCGCGGCCGCCCTCGGGATGGCGCCCCAAGACATCTTGCCGCTGCTGCTTCAGATCGCCTTGGCGGGCGGCGTGCTGGCCTGCGTTTATCTGATCGGGCGGCGCCTCGTGCGCGAGCGCGCCGCCGACGCCGGGGGCAAGGGCGAGGCGCGCGCTCCGGGAGCGCTTGCCCGGCTGCTGCGGATGGAGGCTGCAAGGATGGGGGCGCGGGAACCGATGCCTTATGCGGTGGCGATATTCGCCGCCTTGTTGTGGCGTACGACGCCTGAGGTGGTGCGATGCTTATCCAGCGTCTCCTGCTCGCCATAGGCGGCATAGCGCTTCTGGCCGGGATCGTGCTCGCGGTGATCTGGCTGCGCAGCCCGGGTCCCTCGGCACCGACGCCGGAGCAGCCCAAGTCGGCCCAGGCGGCCGTCCTGGTCGCGGCGCGTCCCCTTGAAGCGAGAACGCTTCTCCGTGCCGACGACATGAAATGGCAGGACATGGCGCTCGAGAAGGCGCCGCAGGGGAGCCTCGCCCGCGGCCAGGCCAACGAGGCCGATTTCGTGGGCGCAGCGGTGAGCCACAGCTACAAAACCGGCGAGCCCCTCATTCTCAGCACTCTCATCAAGCCGACCGATCCCGGTTTCCTTCCGGCCGTGCTCGGCCCCGGAATGCGCGCGGTCTCGATCGCAGTCGGCGGCGCCGCCGAGGGCGGTGCCGGCCTCGTGGCCCCCGGCGATCATGTCGATCTCCTGCTGACGCAAAACTTCACCGACGCGAACCTCGCGCGGGGGAGCCGCTCCGTCGCCGAGACGGTGCTGCAGGACTTGCGCGTGATCGCCATTGACCAGACGGTCGGCGACATCGCGAAAACGAAGAACCAGGAGCCGAAGGGCGGGGCCGCGGAGCCCCACGTGTCCAAAACGGTGACCCTCGAGGTGACGCCGGCCCAGGCCGAGGAGCTGATGGTGGCCGTGCAGCTCGGCAAGGTGGAGCTTAGCCTGCGCAGCCTCGACTCGGGCGGCCAGGCCACGGCGTCGGTCGCGCCGGGCACGGGCTTGCCGCCGACCTGGGCGTACGAGGTGTCGCCCGCCCTCAAGACGTTCGGGCAGGAGAACGCGAAGCAGAACGCGGCTGCGGCCGCGGCCGCGGCCACGGGTGGCCAAGAAGGGCCCAAGGCGGCGCATGTGGTCGAGATCATGCGCGGTACCAGCAGGGAGTTGCGCTGCTTCGACGCGCGCAACGTCTCGATTCCGAATTGCGGCCTGCCCGAGGGCGAGGCCGAGACCACCCCCGCCGCTGCCGCCACCGCCGCTGCGGCCCCGGCTGCTGCTGCGGCGCCGGCTCCGGCACGCGCCGCCGCTCCGGCACCGGTCAAGGGCTTCCCGGCGCCCAAGCCATGAGGCCGTGATGGGTGCGATGCGCAATTGGCGATGGTTCGCCGCCCCGCTTATCCTCGTCGTAGCGGTGGCGGTCCTGTCGGGGCAGCAGCACCGCGCGTTCGCCGCGACCCCCGGGGTGGAGGACCGCCCCCCGGTCACGGTCGAGGTCGGCAAGGCGCTCCTCATGCGCGTTCCGCAAACGACCAAGACCGTGCTGATCGCCGATCCCGAGGTTGCCGACGTCCAGATCTCCAGCCCGACGAACCTGATGCTGCTCGGCAAGAAGGCGGGCGTCACCACGCTCTACGTCCTGACGGACAGCGGGGGCGCGGCGAGCTACCCGATCACGGTGCTGCGCCAGACGGGACCGATCTTGGCGGCAATGCTCAAAGAGGTGCCGGCGGCGAAGATCGAGGTCGCGAGCACGCCCGACGGGATCGTGGTCTCGGGTACCGTGCCCTCGCCGCGCGAGGCGAACAAGCTCAAGACCGTGGCGCAGCAGTTCGTCGGCGAGAAGGACAACGTCATCTTCAATGTCTCGGTGACAAGCGCGGTCCAGGTCAATCTGCGCGTCCGCGTGGCCGAGGTGTCGCGCTCGGTCGCCAAGAACTTCAGCTTCAACTGGAATGCGCTCTACAACAACGGTTCGATCGCCGTGGGGCTGCTCACCGGCCGCTCGTTCACGGGTACGGGCGCCTCCGGGTTCGGCCAGTTCACTGCCAACCCCGGGGGCCAATACTCCCTCGGCTCGGGCTATAAGAGCTCGGGCAACTCGCTCGACGTCCAGGGTCTCATCGACGCCCTTGTCTCCGAGGGGCTGGTGACTGTTCTGGCGGAGCCGAACCTCACCGCGATCTCGGGCGAGACGGCGGATTTCCTGGCAGGCGGGGAGTTTCCCATTCCTGTTCCCCAAGCCGGCTCCGGCGGTGCCACGACGATCACGATCGATTACAAGACCTTCGGCGTCGGCCTCGATTTCACCCCGACGGTGCTCGACGACAATCGGATGAGCATCAAGGTGAAGGCGGAAGTGAGCGAGCTCACCACTACTGGCGCCATCACCATCGACGGCTTCACCGTTCCCGCCCTCGATGTGCGGCGCGCCCAGACCACCGTCGAGCTCGGCAGCGGCGAGAGCTTCGCCATCGCCGGCCTCTTCCAGAACAACGTCACCGCCCAGATCAACAGCTTTCCCTGGCTCGGCGACGTGCCGGTCCTGGGCGCGCTGTTCCGCTCGACGAGCTTCCAGCGCAACGAGAGCGAGCTCGTCATCATCGTAACGCCGTACGTGGTCCACCCGGTGGCTCAGAGCGCGCAGATCCGCTCGCCGACCGACGGGTTGACCTTCTCGAGCGATCTCGAGCAGCTCCTGCTCGGACGCATCACCACGGGAAGCGGCGGCAGGCCCGAGACGATGCCGGCCGCGCCGCCGCAGTTGCACGGTACCGCCGGTTTCATGATGGAGTGATGGAAATGCGCGGATGCAGACGGAGAGCGGATTGGAAGAGGCTCTTGGGCGGCATGGCCGTGCTTCTCGGCCTGGCGGGCTGCGTCGAGAATCTCGACACCACCCCGGTGGCGTCGGGCGAATGCCCGACCTGGGGCAACTACCGGCCGCTCTTTTACGGCAACGAGCCCTCGGCCTATATCGGCTGCGATGACAACGTCAATTTGCTGAACATGGTCGACCGGACGGCGGATACCGTCTCCGGCCGGCCGCTCGGGCCTGCGAATGGCGAGCTCCAGATCTTGGCCGTCAAGAACTATGAACAGGACAAGGTGACCCCCTTGATCGGATCTTCGTCGACAGGTAGCGTCTCGCAATAATGGTTACGACCGTCCGCACGTCCGATCGGGGCGCGGCAGCGGAGATTCCTCCGAGTGCCGTAGCCTTCGTGCTCGACCGCGATTCCGAGGGAGTGATGCGGCGCTGCTTCGCGGACCTCGGCATCGCCGACGCGCAGGTCTCGCGCGGGGGCATCGATGCGGCCATCGAGGACATCGGGCGGCGCGGCTCGCCCCAGCTGCTCGTAGTGGACGTAAGCGGGGTCGACGACCCGATCATGATGATCAGCCGGCTGGCGGAGGTGTGCGATCCCCGCACGGAAGTGGTCGTGGTGGGCGAACGCAACGACATCGTGCTCTATCGCGAGCTCAAGGATTCGGGCGTCGCCGAGTATTTCTTCAAACCGCTCGTGTCGAGCGTGCTGGTGCGCAGCCTGGGCGACGCGGCGAGCGGCGAGGTGGACCGCCGCTCCGCGCGGACGGGCAAGCTCATCCTCGTGCTCGGCGTCCATGGCGGAGTCGGCACCACCACGATCGCGGTGCAGACCGCCTGGCATCTCGCCGAAGCGCGGGAGAGGCGCGTTCTGCTGCTCGACTTGAACCTGCAAAGCGGCGATGCGGCGCTGCAGCTCGACACGGCGCCGAGCCACGCGCTCAGGGAAGCCTTCGAGCATCCGGAGCGCATCGATGACCTGTTTCTCGAGCGAGGCGTGGCCAAGGTGACGCCTCGGCTCGGCCTGCTTGCGGCACTCGAGCCGCTTACCGAGCACATCATGCCGGCCGAGGAGGCCGCATTGCAGCTCCTCGCCGAGCTGCTGCGCCGATACCGCTATGTGATCGTCGATTTTCCGTGGCTGGCGGCGCTCGAATTCCCGAAAGTGCTGCACTCGCCGAGCACGGTTCTCCTGGTGAGCAATGCTAGCCTCGTCTCGGCCCGTGAGGTGGCGCGTTGGCGCGAGACGATCGGCGCCAATACGCCGGAGCGCTCGACATTGCACGTCCTCAACAAAAAAGGCGCCGACGGCGGCCTGCCGGACGCCGAGCTCAAGCGCGCGTTCGCATCACCGCCCGACATCGTCATCCCTTATGACCGCGAGGTGGCAAGGGCGTCCATCCTGGGCGCTGCAGCAGTGGGCAAATGTGCCGCCATCCGGCGCGGCATGGCGGCGGTGTCCCGCGACGTCGCGGGCGCATTGCCCGAGGAGTCGCGGCCGATCTGGAGGAGGATCTTTCGCTGATGGGCCTGAGGATTTCACGAAACGGCCAAGGAGCGCCGCCTGCTTTGACGGTGGCGGAGACCCAGCCGAGCGAGAGTTTGCCCGTGCCGCGGGTGGTACGTCCGAGCGGTTCCGTCTCGATCGACGTCATCTACGACCAAGTGTTGCAGCGCATCGAGCCGGCCACGGTCATTGTGATGCCCAAGGACGAGCTCCGTACGCGCGTCGTCGAGCTCGTCTCCGAGGTCGCGGACGAGCGGCGCTTCCTCATCAATCACGAAGAGCAGCTCGTGATGGCCGCCGAGATCGTCGACGACATGGTAGGTCTTGGGCCGCTCGAGCCGCTCCTGCGCGACCCGGATGTCGCCGACATTCTCATCAACGGCCCGCGGCAGGTCTACGTCGAGCGGCGCGGCAAGCTCGACCTCACCAACGTGCGCTTCCGCAACGACGCCCACGTGCTCCACGTGGCCCAGCGCATCGCTTCCTCGGTCGGCCGGCGCATCGACGAGTCGAGTCCGATGCTGGACGCGCGTCTTGCCGACGGCAGCCGCGTCAACGTCATCATAGCCCCGCTCAGCCTCAAGGGGCCTTGCATCTCGATCCGCAAATTCTCGCGCGTCTTTCTCGACTTGGCGAAAATGGCGCGAATCGGCAGCTGCTCGATCGAGCTCGCGCGCGCGCTCGAGATCTGCGCGCGCTGCCGGCTCAACATCATCATCTCGGGCGGCACGGGTTCGGGCAAGACCACGCTTCTCAACGCGATGTCGCATCCCATCGACCAAGGCGAGCGCGTGATCACGATCGAGGATGCCGCCGAGCTCCAGCTCCAGCAGCCGCATGTCGTGCAGCTCGAGACGCGGCCCCCGAACGTCGAGGGCCAGGGCCAGGTATCCCAGCGCGACCTTGTGCGAAATGCGCTGCGGATGCGGCCCGACCGCATCATCGTCGGCGAGGTGCGCGGCCCCGAGGCGTTCGACATGATGCAGGCGATGAACACCGGCCACAACGGCTCGATGTCCACCATTCACGCGAACACCGCGCGCGACGCGCTCGCGCGCATCGAGAACATGGTCCTGATGGCGGACGTCAACCTGCCGAGCCGGGCGATCCGCGGCCAAATGGTGAGCGCCATCGATCTCGTGATCCAGGTCGAGCGCATGCGGGACGGCACGCGGCGGATCACCGAGATCGTCGAGGTCGTCGGAATGGAAGACGAGGTCATCCTGCTCGCAACGCTCTTCTCGTTCAAGTATCTCGGCGAAAACGCGGACGGCACGCTGCGCGGCGCCTACGAAGCCTCGGGCGTCAGGCCGCACTTCCTGACGCGCCTCGAGTATTACGGGTTGGCCAATGCCTTTCTCGAGGCCTCCAAATTGGAAAGGTCGTCCCCGTGATATTGGTCGCGCTGCTGGTCGCACTTCTGGTTCTCGTCGGCGGCGCCGCGGTGGTGCTCATTCTGCTCCAGGCGCGCAAGCAAAGCGGCGCCTTGGGGCAGAAAGTCGATCGCGCCTTGGGCGTAGAGTCCGGCGACAAAAAAAAGCTGGTGAAGGAGGAGAAAACCCCGGCTTGGGTCGAGGATCTGTCCGCGCGCCTCCGGCCCATCCTTGTCGGATCGGGGCCGACCTGGGGCGTGCGGAGCAGCACGATGCGGCTCTTTATCTACGCATCCGCCGCGGCGCTGACCGCGATAATCCTCTTTCGTCTGGCGCTGCATCTGCCGCTCTGGCTCTGGGTCCCGATCACGCTCGCCGCGTTCTTCGTGCTCCCCCGCGTGATCGTGCGCCAGGAACAGCATCGCGTCGAGGCGAGGTTCGTGGCGTTCTTTCCCGACGCCATCGACATGGTCGTGCGCATGGTGCGCGCCGGCTTGCCGGTCACGGCCACGATGCGAACGCTCGGAGAGCGGGCGGCGCCGCCGGTGGACACGGTGTTTGCCGCAGTCGCGGCCCAGATCGAGATCGGCATACCGCTCGAGGACGCGCTCGCCAACATGGCCGAGCGGGTCGGCTTGGCGGACTTCCGCTTCTTCGCCACGGCGGTGTCGCTCCAGCGCGCTACGGGCGGGAATCTCGCCGTGACGCTCGACACGCTCGGCGAAATCATTCGCAAGCGCCGCGCCATACGGATGAAGGCCAATGCCGCGACCGCCGAGGTGCGCATCTCGGCCATCGTGCTCTCCGTGATTCCGTTCTTCATCACCGGCGCCTTGACGATTATGGCGCCGTCCTATCTTGCGCCCCTGATCACGGACCCGCGCGGCAACGTGCTGATTGGAATCGCGATTTTGAGTTTGACGCTCGCCGGCCTTACCATGCGCTGGCTGATACGCAAGGCGACGATGACTTGAGCGCGCGATAGGAGAGCGCCACAATGGCTCTGTCGTCCACCATCGTCCTGAGCGGCCTCACCGCCTCCGCCTTCGTCGTGGCCGGCCTGGCGTTCACGGCCTATAACATCATGGAGTGGCGCAACAACGTCACGCGCAAGGTCGATGCGCTCCGGCCCTTCCGCCCCGGGGCCGCCGAGGTGCGCAAGGTCGCCGCCCGGCCGGTTCGCCTGGGGGGCGCCGGCATACCTGCGCGGGAGGAGCGCGAGATCATGCGCCGCATGGCGCGCTTCGGTATTTCGTCCGAGCGGGCGGTCACCGCTTACACGATGTTCCGGATCGCCGTCGGTTTGGCATGCCTCATCGCCATGTCGTTCATCGCCTCGCGCGTGGGCGCGCAAATCTTCGGCATTCGCATGCTGGGGTTCGCCTTTTTCGGTTTCGGGATCGGCTTCTTCATCCCCAGTTACGTGGTCAAGGCGCTTGTGAACCGGCGGACGCAGGCGATCGAGATGGGCCTCGCGGACGCGCTCGAGCTCCTCGTCGTGTCGGTCGAGGCCGGCTTGGCGCTGGAGGACGCGCTCGATCGCGTGGTGGTCGAGATGAGGCGCTCGCAGCCGATCCTTGCGGAGGAGCTCGCCATTACCTCGGCGGACCTCAAGATCCTGCCGAGCCGCGATCAGGCGCTCCTCAACCTTGCCGACCGCGTCGACGTACCGAGCGTGCGCTCGGTCGTGTCGACGCTCTCCCAGACCATGCGCTACGGAACGCCGCTCGCGCAGTCGATGCGCGTCGTCGCGTCCGAGCTGCGCAACGACATGCTGCTCAAGCTCGAGGAGCGGGCGAACAAGATGCCCGTCATGCTGACCGTGCCGATGATCATCTTCATCATGCCCTGCGTATTTCTCATCATCGGCGGCCCCGCCTTCCTGCACTTGATGGATATCTTCTTCAAGTGATCCGGCGCCTGCCGAGGCCATGCGCCGCAGGCGCGCCGGCCGCATTCCCGCGCCGCAGGCTCCCCCAAGGCACCGCACGCGGGCGGAGGAAGCGATGCTGCTGATCGCCGTCGAACTGCGCCCGAGCGCCGTTCACGGCATCGGCGTCTTTGCGCGCGAAGCCGTCCGCAGAGGTGCCGTTGTCTGGCAATTCGATCCCGGCGTCGACAACCGCCATCCCGCGTCGTGGCTCGGGCTCCAGCCGGAGCACGTCCGCCGTTTCGTCGATGTTTATGGCGTCCTGAGCCTGGACAAGACGCAGCTCAGCATCCCCGGCGACCAGACCCTCTTCATCAATCACTCGTCGACGCCGAATCTGGTTCCCCGCGACGAAGTCGTCGTCAATGGGGACGGCGTGGTGGCGGCGGCGCGAGACATCGAGATCGGCGAGGAGTTGACGGTCGATTACGCCGAGATCGCCGGCGACTGCCGCGAGCGCGCGGCGCGAGGCCTGCCGCTATTCTAGAGCGCTCGCGTGCGCGCGTGCCTCGCCGGCGCATTGAACGACGGCGCTGCTGCCGCTATCCTCACGATGGGATGGTCCCTTCGGTCGGCTGTCCGGGACAAGTCGGATGAGAGGGCCGTATGACCGCGCCGGGGCGGTTCGTCCGCTGGCTCGAGCTTCCTTGGCTCAATCGCGAGCGGCTCACCTTCTATCCGGCGGCGCTGTTCGCGCTTTATGTGGTCTTCGCGGGATTGTGGACCGCGCTCACGATCACGCACGGGATGATCGATCCCGTTGGCATACCCTTCGGCCATGTCTTCATCGAATTCTGGACCGCGGCCAAGGCGGCGCTCGGTCCGACGCCCTCGGCCATCTACGACTTCCCCTCGTTCTACGCGATGCAGAAGGCGGTGATCGGCGCGGTGCGGCCGCTCTATCCATGGCACTACCCGCCGGTGCTGCTGCTTTTTCTGCTGCCTTTTGCGTTGCTGCCCTATCTCTGGGCCGTGCCGTTATGGTTTGCGGCCGGACTTGCGGCCTATCTCACGCTCTTGAAGCGGCTCGCCCTCGAGTGGCGCTTCCTGTGGCTCGGGCTCGCCTTTCCCGGAGCGCTCCTCACGCTTCACACCGCCCATTTCGGCTTGCTGCTGGTGGCTGCGTTCGGATGGGGCTTGCTGTTGCTCGACGAGTGGCCGCTCCTCGCGGGCGCGTTCATTGCCTTGCTTGCGGTGAAACCCCATCTCTTCCTGCTTGTGCCGTTGGCACTCCTCGTTTCGCGCCGCTGGGCCGTCTTCTCTGCGGCAACGCTCGGCGTCCTCCTTCTGACCGCGGCGAGCTCGGTCGTCTTCGGTGCCGACATCTGGCTCACCTTGTTCGACAACATCCGCTCGTTCGGACACGCGCAAACGTCGCTCCGGGGAACCACTGGCCTGAGCTCCGATGTCTTCATTCTTTGGAACTGGCAACCGTCCGCCTTCGTGATGGCGCGCCAGCTCGGCCTCGGCAGTCCGCTCGCTTACCTCGCCCAGGGCGCTTTCGCCCTCGCCGGCGCCGTCGCGGTCGTGTGGGCATGGCGGAGCCCGGCGCCGCAGCCGCTCAAGTCGTCCACCCTTGTGGTCGCCAACCTGCTGGCCACCCCTTACGTCTACAACTACGATCTGGTGTTGCTGATACTTCCGATCGCCTGGCTCGGCTGGCACGGCGCGCGGCATGGCTGGCTGCCCGGCGAGAAGTTGGCACTTCTCCTCGCTTGGCTCTTCCCCGGCCTAGTCATCCCCCTTGCAGCCCTCCTTGGGATGCAAATCGGCGCCCTCCTGATCGCGGCCTTCCTCTGCGTCATTTGCCGGCGGATTGCTTACGAGGGAAGCACTCCCAAACGTGCGGCGCGCGCGTGACCGGCCGCTCCAAAAGCGCCGATGCGCGCGCTTCAGCGTCGCCAACGTGCAAGGAGCGGACTTGAGCCGATTCGGAGCTCGCACCACCGTCGCCATGATCACCATGAACGAGGCGGAATCCGTCGCCAAGGTGATCGGCGACATTCGGCGCGCGGCGGCCGATGCCGAGATCCTGATCGTGGACAGCAGCCGCGACTCCACGCCGGAGATCGCTCGCTCGCTCGGCGCGCGCGTCGTCAGGCAGTTCCCGCCCGCGGGCTACGGCCCGGCCATGGACCTGGCGTTGCGGTCGAGCACGCGCGAGGTGGTGGTGACCCTTGACTGCGACGATACGTATCCGGTCGAATTCATCGAGACGATGGCCGGCATGGTCCTCGAGGAGGGCTATGATCTCGTGGACGGCTCCAGGCTCGCGCGCAAGCCGGCGGCGATGCCCTGGCTCAATTTCCTCGCGAACTGGGGATTTGCGTTGATCGCATCCGTGCTCTTCCTCCGCCGCCTCGACGACCTGCATAGCGGAATGCGCGCTTATCGAAGGCAGCGCATCGAAGGGCTGCGCTACGAGAGCAAGGGTGCCGCCCTGCCGGTCGAGCTCTTGTTGCGTCCGCTGCGCGAAGGCTGGAAGATCAAGTTCATCCATGTCCCCTATCGGCCGAGGATCGGCGAGAGCACCATGCGTCCCTTGGAGAGTGCCTGGTGGACCCTGAAGCGGATTTGGCGCAGTCGGTTCGCCTAGGACCATAGAACCTGCGATAAATGGCAAGACAACGTCGCGACCGCATCGAGCGCAAAAGCATGCCTCACCCGTCCGCCCGCAAGGATGCCGGAGCCCGCTATGCGATCGTGGGGGGTGCAGGCTTCCTGGGCAGCCACTTCACCGACCGATTGCTGGCCGATCGCGAGGTCGCCGCCGTCACGCTCTACGATAATTTTTCCTCGGGCCGCGAATGGCACTATCGGCACCATCTCGGCGACCCGCGCTTCAGCGTCGTGCGCGGCGACGCCCACGACGTGCACGCGCTCGCCGCGGCCGTGGCGGGCCACGATGTCGTCATCCACCTCGCCTCCAATCCCGACATCGCGCGCGCCGCCCAGGAGCCGGAGATCGACTTCCGCGAGGGCACGGAGCTCACCAACAACGTGCTCGAGGCGATGCGCCGGAGCGGGGTCCCCCGCATTCTCTATGCCTCGGGCAGCGGCGTGTACGGCGAGCTCGGCGAGCGCGAGGCTCGTGAGGACCACGGTCCGCTGCTGCCGATCTCGACCTATGGCGCGAGCAAGCTCGCGGGCGAGGCGCTGATCGCCGCTTACTGTTTCATGTTCGGCTTGACGGCGTGCGTCTTCCGTTTCGGCAACGTGGTCGGCCCGCGCCAGACGCACGGCGTGGGCCTGGACTTCGCCCGCCGGCTGATCGCGGATTCCACTCGTCTTGCCATCCTCGGCGACGGCACGCAAAGCAAGTCCTACATCCATGTCTCGGATGTCGTGGCCGCGGTGCTGCACGCCAACCGTCATTGCGCAAAGCCCTACGAGGTCTATAACGTCGCCACGGGAGACTACATCACGGTCACGGAGATCGCGGAGCTCGCGGTCGCTTCTCTAGGCCTTGCCGTTCGCCCGCGCTTCGAGTATTCCGGCGGCGATCGCGGCTGGAAAGGCGACGTGCCGGTCGTCAGGCTCAACACCGACCGGATCAGGTCGCTGGGATGGACCTGCCGCCACGGAAGCCGCGAAGCCATGCGCCAAGCACTGCAAGCGCTGATCGACGATCTTAGGGCCGGTCGCCTTTGAGCCGCTGCCTTTGCCTTACGGCTCCCCGAAGCGGGCGCGGTAGATCACGTAACCGTCGCCGCCGGCTTGGAAGCGCGCCGCCTCTTTGAGCCGGATGCCGCTTGCGCCGAGACGCTCGCCCGCGCCGCGCTCGATGGAGGAGGCGAGGGAAGTGGGATCCGAGACCACGTAGAGCGGTCCCGTCCTTGGTGCGGTCTCGAGCCAATCCCGCACATCGTCGCGCGACGGCGCGACATCCGCCGCATAGTTCCAGCTGACGAAGCTTTGATAGCGATGGGCCTGGAGGTTGTAGATGGGCTTGCGCAAGTAAGCCGAGATCTCGATGCCCATCCATCCGGGATAGGCGGCCACGACCGCAGTGGGCTCCGCGTGGTCGCTGAGCCATTGCGCCGCCGCGCGACCGTTCGAGCCGTCGGCTTGGAGAGACCCGGAAATCGACCAGGCGCCCGCCGCCGCGGAGACGATGAGCCAGCAGAGGAACGTCGCGCTCGGCGCGAGCTGCGGCTTGTCGTCGCGGGCCATCCAGTGCAACCCGACGAGAACCACGAAGGCAAGCCCGTAATGTCGGTCGTAGCCGAGGTAGATCGCGGCGCCGATGAGGAAGAGCGCGCCGCAGGCCGCGAGATAGGTGCTGCGGAGTGCCGGCCTCGCGCGCAGCGAAAAGGCGCCGAGTGCCGGGACGAGCAGGCCGAGGACGAGCGGAGCGAGCCCACCGCACGCGGCACAGACTTGGCTCCACTTGAGGCCGAGTGGTAGAGACGCGTTCACGGGCAACAGAGCCGCGGACAAGCGCGCAAGCGAAAGGAGCGCGCGCAAGGCGACCCCGCGAGGCTGCGTTGCCACGATCGTATCCGGGGCCGGATAAGCGGTGATCACGGCGATGGCGAGGAGCGCCAGAAAAACGGCGATGCCGAGGCGCGAGCGCTGCCTCCGATAAATGAGGAGGGCGCCGCCGACGGCCGCGAGAGCCATGAAGTGGACGGCGATATTGGCCATGAGCCCGAGGGCCAGCCAGGACCACGGCGAGCGCCGCAGGGCAATGAAAGCGAAGAAGAGGACGACCCCGAGACCGTAGCCCGGCGCCAGGAGCGCGTACTCGAAGGCGATATAGTAGCTGACCGATAGAAGAGCCTTCTCGATCACATTGAACGGAGCGGCGAGCCAGATGAGCGAGAGGGTCGCCGCGGCGATGAGCGCCTGAAGCACGTTCAGCACGATCGGGTCGTCGTGGAGGCGCACTGCTGCGAGGAGCAGCAGGTGCCATAGTCCCGGATGACCTTCATGAGCGAGATTATGAAAGAGGCTCGAGAGCCCGCTCGACGCGCGGGCGATCAGGAAGGCCTGCAGCTCGTGGCGCGAAGGATCGTGGTGGAAGACGCAATAAGCGCTCCCTGCGGCAAAGAGAAGGAAGGGAGCCCAACTTGTAACGAGAGCGCTCGCCCCGGCGCCATGCCGTCCCGCATCCGACGCGTCGTTCATATGCGACAAGCTAACGCCTTGATTCTGAAATTCGCCACATCAGGAAGACCCTTGTCATTGCGAGGCGCCCGAAGGGCGCCGAAGCAATCCAGAACGGGTTTTGCACCAGGCATGCTGGATTGCTTCGCTGCGCTCGCAATGACGGTCATTTCCGGGTGAGACGAATGTCCGAAATGGCACACTAGCGCCTTTCCCCCGACGCGCTCAACTTCCCGGCAACCGGAAAGATAGAGATGCGGCAGGGTTCGGAACGGTGTTGCTCTGGCCGCCCGGCTCCGGGAGCGACGCGCTCAGGCCCGGGCGAGCACGGCGCGTCCGGCCGCGGTCAGCTTGCAGACGAGCCAGTCGGGCTTGATCGGATTGTGGAACCAGGGCTCGGCCCAGCCGTTGTCGATGCAGCTCCGGATGGTGCGCAGGTCGACACGCTGGCCATCCCCGTCGAAGAGGGGCAGCTTGCCGCCGGGCTGCTCGAGGCCGCGCTTGAGCCAGCTCCGCTGTGCCGTGCTCGGCCTTCCCCTTGCGCCGCGCGGCGCGCGGGGGCGCCGGAGCGGCAGCTTGACGACGTTGTGGGCCTCGCTCATTGGGCTCCCCTGGGCCGGATGCGTTGGCGTCCGGCGGCCAATGACTGAGCGCCGATCCTACGTTAAATTGCTTGCAGCGCCAAGTGCCGAGCGCAACTTGGCGATGGTATTTTCCGCTTCGTGCGGCCGCGAGCGAGGGTGCCGACATGAGTGCGATGCTGGTCTATGTCACCTGCCGGAGCGAGGACGAGGCGCATGCGATCGCGCGTGCTGTGGTCGGCGAGCGCTTGGCGGCATGCGCCAACATCTTGGGCGCCATCCGCTCGCTCTATTGGTGGGAGGGCTCGCTCGAGGAAGGCGAGGAGGTCGCACTCATCCTCAAGACGCGGGAGGATCTGGTGGCACGCCTTACGGCGCGGATCAAGGAGACGCACGGTTATTCGGTGCCCTGCGTGGCGGCACTCCCCATCGTCGCCGGCAATCCCGACTATCTCGCCTGGATCGAAGCCGAGACGCGGTGAAACGGCGGCTGCGCCTGCCGCCATGCTCGCTCAGTCCGCTCCTGGTTGGGGCGGTGCCGCGCTTACGACCGCCACCTGGCGCCGGGTCTCGCGGTAGAGAATATAGATTCCGCTCGCGATCACGACGAGGCCGCCGAGCACCGTGCCCGGTCCGGGGAGCTGGTGCCAGATCAGGTATCCGAAGAGCGTCGCCCAGATCAAGCCGGCATAATTGAACGGTCCGACCACGGCGACGGCGGCATGACGGAAGCCCTGGGTCTGGCAGAAGTGGCCGGCGACGCCGACGAGGCCCATGATGGTAAAGAGGGCGAAGCCGCCGAGGGTCGGCGTCTTCCAGCCGAAGGGGAGGAGAAGGACGCTGCCGGCCGTGCCCACCATCGCCTGGTAGAAGATAATGGTGAGCGGCGCTTCGGTACGGCCGAGTCGGCGCACGCTCACCAGAACGAGCGCCCCGACGACCGTGCCGCCGAGTGCCGTGAAGAAGCCGAGGTTCTGGCCGATGCCGGACGGCTTGGCCATGACGAGGATGCCGAGGAAGCCGATGACGACGGCACTCCAGCGATGGATGCCCACCTTCTCGCCGAGGAGCGGGACCGAGAGTGCGGTGAGGAAGATGGGGGAGGCGAAGGAGATCGCCACGGCGTCGGCGATCGGCAACAGGCTGTAAGAGGTGAAGGCGAGCAGCATCGAGGCGAGTCCGCCCAGGCCGCGCAACATGTGAAGGCCGAGCCTGCCCGTCCTCAGCGAGGCGATGCCCGGGCCGGCGAAGACGAGGAGGAGACAGGGAAAAAAGGCAAAGATGTTGCGAAAGAAGGTGATCTCGACGATCGAATAATCGTCGGCGAGCCATTTGGCCGTTGCATTCAGGATGTTGAAAAGGAACGTCGAGGCGAGCACGTAAAGGATGCCAAGCCTGGCGTCGTCGGGCGGGGGGGAAAGAGGAGCACTCGTCACGGGCGGCCTGGTCGAGGAAGCCAATATGCGCAGTCTCCTCTCAAACGGACGGGCGTGCTATTGCGCGAATCGCATGGCGTCTCGGCGGGGCAAGCATTGCCGAGTCTAAGCCGTTGCCGGCCCGGGTGCCGAGCGCGCCGCCGGCCTTCGGGGAGGGGGGTTCGGCCATTGTCTCGCGTAAGGATCGCTACCATTTATCAGGACGAGTCAAGGCCGCACTGCGCCTCCAGCGCGTGCCCAAAAAGGACGTCGGGCTGAAACGATGTCGCACCGCTCCCCCTACCTCTCGCAGCTCTTCGCTTGGCTCGGCCACGGCTACACGCACCTCTTGATAGCGCTCTACCTCACGGTGGTGCTGTCGCTCGAGAAGGAGTGGAATCTCTCCTACAGCGAGCTCATCGAGCTCTGGACCGTGGGAGCGCTGCTCATGGGCTTAGGCGCGCCCTTCGCCGGCTGGCTCGGCGACCGCTGGAGCACGCCGGGCATGATGGTGCTGTTCTTCGTGGGCGCGGGCTCAGCCACGATCGGCGCCGGGCTGAGCCAATCGACCCTCGGGCTCGCCGTGGCATTGTCGGCCCTCGGGCTTTTTGCCTCGATCTACCATCCCGTCGGCATGTCGTGGCTCATGCGCACGGCGTTGCGGCCCGGTTTCTCGGTCGGCGTGTTCGGCATCTTCGGCTGCGTCGGCGTCGCCTCGGCAGGCGTGATCGCGGACCTTCTCACCAACCTCATCAGCTGGCGCGCCGCTTTCATCATTCCGGGTGCGGCGTCGGTCGCGACCGGTGCGGCGCTCGCACTTTTGCGCGGCGGGGGCTGGATTCTCGACCATAAGGTCGATCTCAAGCCGCTCGCGGACGCGGCATCCAGCCGGCGCGACGCGATGCGCGCCTTTTGGGTGCTCTCGCTCACCGTCGTCTGCAGCGGGCTGATCTTCTCCTCGACCCAGACGGTGATGCCGAAGCTCTTCGAGCTGCGCCTAGGCGAATATCTCACGGGCGGCGTGTTCGGCGCCGGGACGCTCTTCACCATCGTCTATCTCGCCTCGGGCGCCTTCCAGATCGTGGGCGGCTGGTTCGCGGACCGCTTCAGCCTGCGCGCCGCCTATCTCATCTTCTTCGCGCTCCAGCTGCCGCTCCTCTATCTGATGGGGAGTCTCACCGGACTTCCCGTCATCGCCGTCGTGCTGCTCATGGTGCTTTTCAACAGCGGCAGCCAGCCGGCGGAGAATCTGCTGCTGACGCGCTACACGCCGCAGCGCTGGCGCGCGACCGCCTTCGGCGCCAAGTTCGTGCTGGCCTTCGGCGTGACGCCGCTCTCGGTGCAGCTCGTCGGCTGGATTTACGGCGAGAGCGGGGACTTCTATTGGCTCTTCGTGATACTCGCGGGCCTCGCAGCGGCGGTCGTTCTTGCGGCCCTCCTCTTGCCGTCGACGGCGCCGGTGCGGCTCCGCGCGCAGCCTATTGCGGCCGATTAGGGATGGGACGATAAAGAAGAATGCGCCAGGTCGAGCCCGCCAACGTCGGGCAAGCGGAAAGGAGCAAGCGTATGAGAAGCTTCGCAACAAGGCTCGTCGCAACGGCGGGGGTGGTGTTGCTCGGCAGCAACGCTGCCTGGGCCTTGGCGCCGAGCGTTCAGGTCATGCCCGGGCCGAACAAGCCCATGGAAGTCTTCCAGCAGGATGACGCCGCCTGCAGGCAATACGCCGACGGGCAGGCAGGGCCGGACGAGAGCGGCAGCACGGTGGTGGGGAGTGCCATCGTCGGCACCATACTCGGCGCGGGGCTGGGGGCAGCGTTCGGGGGCGGCCGCGGTGCCGCCATCGGAGCGGGCGCGGGCGCCGTTGCCGGCACGGGCGCTGGTGCCAGTGCCGCGGCGCAGCAGCAATATACGCAGCAGCAGCGCTACGACAACGCCTACGTGCAATGCATGTATTCGAGGGGGAACCAGGTGCCGGGCGCCGCGGGCGCGGCGCCGCCGCCTCCAGGCGCACAACCGCCGCCTCCGGGCTCGCAGCCCCCGCCGGGCTCGCAGCCCCCGCCGGGTGCCGAGGGGCCGCCGCCTGGCACCCCGCCGCCTCCGCCGAGCCAGTAGTCTCGCAGCATTACTCTGCCGCCTCGCGGCTCTTGCGCGTGGCCGCGGCGAGGGCCTGGTCGAGGTCGCGGATGAGGTCGTCCGCGGTCTCGAGTCCGATCGAGAGGCGGATCACGTCGGGGCCGGCACCCGCGGCCAGCCGCTGCTCGTCGCTCAGCTGGCGGTGCGTCGTCGAGGCGGGATGGAGGATGAGCGAGCGCGTGTCGCCCACATTCGCGAGGTGGGAGAAGACTTCCACGCTCTCCACCACCTTGATGCCCGCCTCGTAGCCGCCCTTGACGCCGAAGGTGAAGACGGCACCGCAGCCGCGCGGCAGGTATTTCCGGGCGAGCTCGTGATAGGGGCTCGATTTCAATCCGGCATAGGCGACCCAGGCGACGGCGGGATGGCCGGCGAGAAACTCCGCCACCTTTCCGGCGTTGGTGACGTGCCGCTCCATGCGCAAGGGCAGCGTCTCGATGCCGGTCAGGATGAGGAACGCATTCAGCGGCGCGAGCGACGGGCCGAGGTCGCGCAGCGCCACCGCGCGCGTCTTCATGGTGTAGCCGAAATCGCCGAAGGTCTCGTAAAAGGTGAGGCCGTGATAGGCCGGGTCCGGCTGGGTCATGGAGGGGAACTTGTCGTTCTGGCCCCAGTCGAACTTGCCGGACTCGACGACGACGCCGCCCATCGAGGTGCCGTGGCCCGAGAGGAACTTCGTCATCGAGTGCACGACGATGTCGGCACCCCACTCGAAGGGCCGGCAGAGATAGGGCGAGGCGCAGGTGTTGTCGACGATGAAGGGAATGCCCGCCTCGTGCGCGATCCTCGCGATGGCCTCGAGGTCGATCACGATGCCCGTCGGGTTGGTCAGCATCTCGGCGAAGATCGCCTTGCACTTGGGCGTCAGCGCCTTGCGGAAATTCTCCGGGTCCTGCGGATCGACGAAATGCACGTGCCAGTCGAACTTGGCGAAGGTGTGCTGGAACTGCGTGATCGAGCCGCCGTAAAGGTTGCGCGAGGAGACGAACTCCGCACCCGGCTCCATGAGCGAGAAGAAGGCGAGAAGCTGCGCCGCGTGGCCGGAGGCGCAGGCGACGGCACCCCGTCCGCCCTCGAGGTTGGCGACCCGCTCCTCGAGAACGGCGACGGTCGGGTTGGTGATGCGCGAATAGATGTAGCCGAAGGTCTGCAGGTTGAAGAGCGAGGCCGCGTGATCGACGTCGTCGAACACGTAGGAGGTCGTCTGGTAGATCGGCGTGCTGCGCGCGCCGGTCACCGGGTCCGGGCTGGCGCCCGCGTGGATCGCGCGCGTCTCGAAGCCGAACGCATCGTTCTTCTTGCTCATGCGATCAATTTCCGCCTCCTGCTCGAGATGACGCCGGAGCTGATGCCGCTCCATGAAAGCTCGCCCGAGAGCCGGCCGAACTCGATCTTCATGCAGCGGTTCATGACGACCTTGAGGCCGGCGGCCTCGGCTTTCGCCGCCGCACCCTCATGGCGCACGCCGAGCTGCATCCACACCACCTTGGCGCCGATCGCGATCGCCTCGTCCACGATCGGCGGAACCGCGTCCGAGCGCCTGAAGATGTCGACGATGTCGATCTTGACCGGGATGTCGCTCAGGCTTGCGTAGGCTTTCTCGCCCAGAATCTCCTCGCCGGCGGCCGCGGGATTGACCGGAATCACGCGATAGCCCTTCGTTTGCAGATACTTCATCGCGAAGTAGCTCGGCCGCACCCAGTTCGGGCTGGCGCCGACCATGGCGACGATGCGGTTGTTCTTCAGGATATCGAGCAGATATTCGTCGGAATAGTTCTCGCGGTCGATCGGATCGCTCATCGCCATTCTCTCAGCGCCCCGTCCATTTCGGCGCGGGCGCCTTGCTCATGAAGGCGTCGATGCCTTGGGCCACGTCGTCCGCCATCATGTTGCAGGCCATGATCTCGCCGGCGTAGTCGTAGGCCGCGGCAAGGCCGAGCTCGCTCTGCTTGTAGAACATCTCCTTGCCCATGCGCACGGCGAGCGGCGACTTGGCGACGATCTTCCCGGCAAGCTCCGCGATCTTGGCGTCGAGCTCCGCGGGCTCGACCGCCGCGTTGACGAGGCCGCGTCTTGCCGCCTCCTCGGCCGAGATGAACTCGCCCGTCATCAGCATCTCGAAGCTCTGCTTGCGGCTCACGTTGCGCGTGACCGCCACGGCGGGCGTCGAGCAGAAGAGCCCGACATTGATGCCCGAGGTGGCGAAGCGGGCCGCTTTGGCGGCGATCGCGAGATCACAGGAGGCGACGAGCTGGCAGCCGGCCGCGGTCGCGATCCCGTGCACGCGCGCGATGACCGGCTGCGGCAGCCGCGTGATCGCCTGCATCATGCGTCCGCATTTGGCGAAGAGGGCACGGTAGTAGTCGGGCTCGCGGCGCTCGCGCATCTCCTTGAGGTCGTGTCCGGCGCAGAAGGCGGGCCCGTTGCCGGCGAGCACCAGGACGCGAACCGCGTCGTCCTTGGCGATCTTGGCGAGTGCGGCGAGGAGCTCCTCGAGGAGTGCGTCGGAGAGCGCGTTGTACTGCTTCGGGCGGTTGAGCGTAAGCGTGGCGATCCCCCCACTTTGCCGAGAAAGCAGGAGCGGCTCGTTGGCGAGGCTAGCCCTCTCGGTCGTTGGCGCGGTTGCGGTCATGGTCGAGCGGTCCTTTCCCGGTGAGCGAGGCTAATATACTCCGCATTCATTGCCCGGGAAAACCTCGCTCGCCGCCCCTTGGGCTCAAATCTCCCCGAAATCCCCATGCCGGCCCATCCCACCTGCGAAGCGGCTCGCACCCCCCACCGCCTCCGCGCGCACGACGGGAAGGCTGCCGGCGAATTCCTGGCGCAACGCCTCGTTGAGCGAGAGTCCGTGCTGCCGATAGGCCGAGGCGCGGTCCGCGGCGAGACAGGCTTGCGGGAAGCGGGCGATGTCATGGGCGAGCGCTTCCGCCTTGGCGCGCGCCGCACCGTGCGCGACGACGTACTCGCAAAGCCCGATACGCAAGGCCTCCTCGGCCGGGACCTTGCGCCCGGTCAAGATGATCTCGAGCGCCCGCCCCAGCCCGACGAGGCGCGGCAGGCGCACCGTGCCGCCGTCGATGAGCGGCACGCCCCAGCGCCGGCAGTAGATGCCGAAATAGGCGTCCTCGGCCATGACGCGGAAGTCGCACCAGAGTGCGAGCTCGGTGCCCCCTGCGACCGCCGGGCCCTCGACGGCGGCGATCACGGGCTTGCTGAGCTCGAGGCGCGAGGGCCCCATGGGCCCGGGCGGGGTGGGGCGGCTGCTGTCCTCGGGGAACTGGATCGCCTCCGCCCATTCGGCACCCTCGCCCGAGGAGAGCGCCTTGAGGTCGTATCCGGCGCAGAAGCTGCCGCCCGCACCGTAAAACACGGCAACGCGCGCGTCGGGATCGGCCTCGAAGGCGAGGAAGCGCTTGTGGAGCTCGCGCGCGGTCGCCGGGTCGACCGCGTTCTTGACCTCGGGGCGGCTCAGCACGATCGTGGTGACCGGCCCGCTTTTCTCGACGATCACAGCCATGATGTCCTCCGCCTCACGCGAGGTTTGCCGCCCGAATGATAGCGCCTTGGGGACGAGGGTTGTCCCGGCGGTCGCGCGAGCTTAGTCTTACCTTTACGTAAACGTCAAAGAGTCGCGGCGACGCTGCGACCGCGCCTCGCTTTCCGGGGCGCCCGGCGTTGCACCGCAGAGGCGGGGCGGCAAGAGGGAAGGGGCGAAGCCATGCACAAGATGAGCGCCGCCGAGTTCCAGGCCCTGGTCGAGCGCGAGCTGCCGCTTGCGCACGGCCTCGGCTTCCGTGCCGAGCGGCTCGGCGACGGCAAGGCGACGATCCGCTTGCCCTTCAAGGCCGAGACGATGCGGCCGGGGGGTACGATCGCCGGCCCCGCGATGATGGCGCTCGCGGACTGCGCCATGTATGCGGCCGTGCTCAGCTTACGCGGCGAAGCGATCATGGCGGTCACCAGCAACCTCACGATCCACTTCCTGCGTGCCCCCAAGCCCGCGGACCTGATCGCCGAGGCCGAGCTCCTGCGGCTCGGACGCCGGCTTGCCGTCATCGAGGTGACGCTCACCTCGGCGGGCGAGCAGAAGCCCGTCGCCCATGCCACCGGCACTTACGCGCTCCCCGCCCAGGCCCACGGCGAAAGCTCTGCGGTACCATAATACCTCCGCAGAAGGCCTTATGATTCCGTGCTTTTGCGGTTGACAGCGCCGGTTTTCCTGGCATAGTCCGGGCCTCGTCGCGGGTCCCGGGGAGCCTCTCGGGACCCGCGCATGTGCGAGCGAGTGGTGGCAAGCATGAAGACCTATTCGGCCAAGCCGGCGGAGGTCGCGAAGAAGTGGGTGCTGTTCGACGCCGAAGGCGTCGTCTTGGGCCGGCTCGCGGCGGAGATCGCGCGCCGCCTGCGCGGCAAGCACCTGGCGATCTTCACGCCTCATGTCGACTGCGGCGACAACGTGGTGGTGGTCAACGCCGAGAAGGTGAAGGTCACCGGCAGGAAGCTCGCCGACCGCAAGTTCTATTGGCACACGGGCTTTCCGGGCGGCATCAAGGAGCGCACCTTGGGCCAGACCTTGAGCGGCAAGCATCCCGAGCGCGTGCTCTTGAAGGCGGTCGAGCGCATGGTGCCGCGCGGGCCGCTCGGCCGCAAGCAGATGGGCAATCTGCGCGTCTACGCCGGGCCGAGCCATCCGCACGAGGCGCAAAGTCCGGTCAAGATCGACTTCGCCTCCTTCAATGCGAAGAACAAGAGGAGCGCCTGAGCATGGCCGAGGAGACCGCGATTCCCGCTGCTACCCTTGAGCTCAAGCCGCGCGTGGATGCGCAGGGCCGCTCCTATGCCACCGGCAAGCGCAAGAACGCCATCGCCCGCGTGTGGATCCGGCGCGGCACGGGCAAGGTCACCGTGAACGGACGCGAGAGCCTGGTCTATTTCGCGCGTCCGGTCCTGCGCATGCTGATCAACCAGCCCTTCATCGCGGCCAACCGCCTCGGCCAGTTCGACGTGATCTGCACCGTCGTCGGCGGCGGGCTCTCGGGCCAAGCCGGTGCGGTGCGGCACGGCATATCGCGCGCACTGACCTATTTCGAGCCGGAGCTGCGTCCGACCTTGAAGCAGGCCGGCTTCTTGACGCGCGATGCGCGCATCGTGGAGCGCAAGAAGTACGGCCGCGCCAAGGCGCGACGTAGCTTCCAATTCTCCAAGCGCTAATCCCTCGCGGACCGGCTTTCCTGCCAAAGGGGCGTCCTCAAGGGGGACGCCCCTTTTCGCGTTCGCTCCGCCGACATACTCTCTGAGGCAAGAACGAAAGGCAGCGTGTCATGGCCAAGCAAACGAACCGGATCAAGATCGCCATCCTGGGTGCGAGCGGCTACACGGGTGCCGAGCTCATCCGCCTGCTCTCCCGCCATCCCGCGGCCGAGCTCGCCATGCTCACGGCCGATCGCCACGCTGGCAAGGCGCTTGGCCAGGTGTTTCCGCATTTAAGCACCCTCGGCCTGCCCGAGCTGATCAAGATCGAGGATGCGGACTGGGACAAGGTGGAGCTCGTCTTCTGCGGCTTGCCGCACAGCACGACGCAGGAGGTGATCGCAGCACTCCCGCGCCGGCTCAAGGTCATCGACCTCTCGGCCGACTTCCGCCTCGAGGACGCCGAGGAGTACGCCAGATGGTACGGCCATCCGCATCTCGCGCGCGAGCTCCAGAAGGAGGCGGTCTACGGACTTACCGAGCTCAAGCGCGACGCCGTGCGCAAGACGCGGCTCTGCGCCGTGCCGGGCTGCTACCCGACCGCAGCGCTGCTTCCGCTCGTCCCCGTCGTCGCGGCCGGCCAGATCGACGCCGACGACATCATCGTCGACTGCAAGTCGGGCGTCACCGGTGCGGGCCGCTCGCTGCGCGAGGACATGCTGTTCGCCGAGGTCTCCGAGGGCATTCACGCCTACGGCGTCGCCCACCACCGCCACACGCCCGAGATGGAGCAGGAGCTCTCGGCCGTCGCCGGGCGCAAGCTCAAGATCAACTTCACGCCCCATCTCATGCCCATGAATCGCGGCATCCTCTCGACGATCTATGTGCGCCTTGCGGGCGGTGCGGCGGTGGACGATCTCAGGGCGACGCTCGAGAAGCGTTACTCGGACGAGCCTTTCGTGCGCGTGGTACCCAACGGATCGGCACCGGCGACGCGCCATGTGCGAGGCTCGAACCATTGCCTGATCGGCGTCTTTGCCGACCGGGTGCCCGGCCGGGCGATCCTCATCTCGGTCATCGACAATCTGGTGAAGGGTGCTGCGGGCCAGGCGGTGCAGGACATGAACGTGATGCAGGGCCTCTCAGAGACCGCGGGGCTCGAGCAGCAGCCGCTGTTTCCGTGAGCGGCGGCGCGCGATCCCTCACCCCGCTCGCTTCGCTCGCCTCCCTCTCCCGCAAGCGGGAGAGGGTGCGCCTGCATTTCTTTCCTCGCCCGCCTGCGGGAGAGGGAGGGGCCCATCGCGAAGCGATGGGAGGGTGAGGGACGGCTCCTGAACTGTCACGCGGTCGCGCGCGGATGCTTGTCCTTCACCTTTCCGACCGCCCTGACCTGCTGCCTGAGCGCGATGATGGCCGGGTTGCGCTTGAGGCTCGCGTCCTGGCGCTCGAGATGATCGAGCAGCACCAGGAGCGCGTCGCCGATGCGTCCCAATTGCCTGCCGTAGCTCCCCACATTCTCGAGGATCGCGCCCTCGGCCGCGGGATTCTCGGAGCTGCCGAGCTCGACGTTGATCAGGCCGTATTGCCCGCCGGTGGGATTGAAGGCCCAGCTCCAGGGATTGATCGCTTGCGTCACGTTGCCGGAAAGCGGCAGCCGGAAAGTCGCCATGGTGGCCTCCGTTTGCGAGAGGCCTCGAGGGTGACACGCGATGGCTGGTGCGGCAATCTCTCCGTCAGCTCCCCGCCTTGACGCGCACGTAGGAGCCGGGGGCGTCCTCGAGCGCAGGCAGCGCGCCCTCGCCGGGGACGCGGGCCTTCACCTTGCCGCCGCCGA
The DNA here is from genome assembly GCA_052143835.1 of Alphaproteobacteria bacterium. Lineage (GTDB taxonomy): Bacteria > Pseudomonadota > Alphaproteobacteria > JACZXZ01 > JACZXZ01 > DASPPM01. Next base: position 4,818 of record JBKQRV010000100.1, on the reverse strand, counting down.
ACTTGGCGACCCATTTGGCCCACTCGGGCCACCAGGAGCCGGGGCGCTGCTCGGCCTGGGCGAGCCACGCTTCCGCCGTGCTCGGCGACTTGCCGCTCGTCCAGTAGCAGTATTTCTTGGCCGCCGGCGGATTGACCACGCCCGCGATGTGGCCCGAGGCCGAGAGGCAGAACTTGACCGCTCCCTTGAAAAGCCGGGTCGCGGCGTAGGTCGACTTCCAGGGTGCGATGTGGTCCTCGCGGGTCGAGAGGATGAAGACGGGAAGCGTGACCTTTCCGAGGTCGATGGGAACACCGCCGAGCTCGATGCCGCCGGGGATCGGCAGCAAGTTCTCCTGATACATCTTGCGCAAATAGAAGCTGTGCATGGCCGCGGGCATGCGCGTCGAATCGGAGTTCCAATAGAGCAGGTCGAAGGGGAAGGGGTCCTTGCCGAGGAGATAGTTGTTGACCACGAAGGACCAGATGAGGTCGTTCGCGCGCAGCATGTTGAAGGTGGTCGCCATGGCCGAGCCTTCGAGGTAGCCCTTCTCGCGCATCATGGCCTCGAGCGAGGCGAGCTGCTCCTCGTCGATGAACACGCCGAGCTCGCCCGCCTCCTCGAAGTCGACCATGGAGGCGAGGAAGGTGGCGCTCTTGAAGCGGGGATCGCCCTTGCTCGCCATGTAGGAGAGCGTGCAGGCAAGCAGCGTGCCGCCCAGGCAGTAGCCGATGACGTTGAGGTCGTCCTCGCCGGTCGCCTTGGTGACCGCGTCCGCGGCCGCGAGGATGCCTTCGAACATGTAGTCCTCGAAGGTTTTGGCGGCGAGGCGCTCGTCCGGGTTGACCCACGAGACCACGAACACCGTGTGCCCTTCTCCGACCGCCCATTTGATGAACGAGTTCTTCTCCCTGAGGTCGAGGATATAGAACTTGTTGATCCACGGCGGCACGATAAGGAGCGGGCGCTTCCACACTTGCGCGGTCGTCGGGTTGTATTGGATGAGCTGGATGAGGTCGTTCTGGAAGACGACCTTGCCCGGCGTCACCGCGATGTTCTCGCCGAGCTTGAACACGTCCATGTCGGTCATCTTGATGTGGAGCTTGCCCTTGCCGCGCTCGAGGTCCTCGAGCAGGTTGGAGAGCCCCTTGACCAGATTCTCCCCACTCGACTCGAGAGTGGCGCGGATCACCTCCGGGTTGGTCATCACGAAATTCGAGGGCGCCATCGCGTCGACGAACTGGCGCGTATAGAAGTCGACCTTCTTGGCGGTCTTGTCGTCGAGCCCGTCGACCTCGCGCACGGTCTTCTGGATCCAGCGCGCGGACAGGAGGTAGGACTGCTTGATGAAGTCGAAGAGCTGGTTCTCGTCCCAGGAGGGGTCCTTGAAGCGGCGGTCCTCCGAGTGCGGCTCTGCCACGGGCTCGGCTTCGGCGCCGAGCCAGCGGCGCGTGGTGTTTTGCCACAGCGTCATGTAGTCGCGCCAAAGGTTGACCTGGGCCTCCATCAGCTTGGCGGGGTTGGCGATCAGCCGCGCGGTCATCTCGAGGAAGGCGCTGCCGACGTTGAGGGGGTCGCTCATGCCGACGTGGCGGTCCGTCTGCTGGCGTGCCAGGAACTCGGTGACGAGGCGCTGGCTGCGCTGGGCGATCTTGGCCATGGAGCGCGAGAACTCCACCGGATCGGGCAGCTTGATATCGGGAGCTCCCTTGCCGGGATCGGTTTCAATCGCCATCACGCATTCCCTCTCGACCACTCCCGCTTGTCGCGGCCCAGGATCAATAGGTTGACCCTGAGCCCCGGCTTGCGCGACCCATATGGTTCCATTACACGATATTTGCAATCAAGATAAGATGGCTGGAAGGGGTCTCGCGGCTCGCGGGCGGGACCGCGGAGGAGTGGCATTACGATGGCAAGGTCGTCCGGCCGGCGCATTGCTCGCTTGGGGCCCGAAGGCACTCGCTCGCACGGGCGGCACCTCGGCACCGGGTTTGCCCTGCTGGCCTTGCTGTGCCTGACGCTCGGCGCCTGCAGCGATTTCGAGCCCGAGGATCTCCTCGCCTGGCGCAAGGGCCTGGTCAGGGAAGTGGCGGGTGCCATCCCGGGCACGGATCAGCCCTACCCGAACCTCGCCTCGGTGCCCACCTCCGTACCTGGGGCGAGCCCCAAGGCGGCGCGCGTCGAGCTCGAGAAGAAGCTCGAGGCCGACAACAAGGCCACGACCTACACCCCCGACAAGGCCGCGGCACCGGAGATTCCGGCAGCACCGGCGGCACTCCCGCCGGGGTTCGTCGAGGCGGAGACGCCGGTCAAGCTCGCCGACGCCGGCACCTCTGCGGAGCCGTCGCCCTCGACCCCGGGGAAGAATGCGCCCGGTGCCGGCGCCCTCGGCCTGCCCCATCGCGCCGCCATCGTGTTCTTCGCCGAGGGCTCCGCCGCAATCGACCCGCAGCAGGTGGCGAAGCTCAAGCCGCTCATCGAGGGGGTGAAACGCGAGGGCGGCTCGCTCGTCGTGGTAGGACACGCCTCGCAGACGGGCGACGGTCTCGACCAGACCAAGCTCGACAATTTCAATCTTTCCGTCGAGCGGGCGAGTGCCGTGGCCGAGTCGCTCGGCCGCCTCGGCATGGAGTCGGGGGCGCTCGCCGTCCGCGCCGAAGGGGACAGCGCGCCCGTCCTCGCGATCGAAGGCGTCCATGGGGACGCTGCCAACCGGCGCGTCGACATCCTCTACGAGGACTAGGCGGAATCGGCATTTATCTTCACGTCCGTCATTCCGGACAAACAAATCATCGTGTCAACGATGATTTGCGCGATCCGGAATCCACGGCCGGGACCGCGCGAGCGGGAGGCATGGATTCCGGATAGCAAGGCTCGCGGCCGGGAAAAGCTCGGCTTTTCCCGGGCTCGCCTAAGCTTCCGGAATGACAATGAACCGGATGCCGATTGGAACTAAGCGCCGGAGCGCGTGCTGCCCCCGTGACAGCGTGGCCTCGCTGCGGCTACGATGCCGGCCGAGGGGAGGAGCATTGCATGGATACCCGCGACCGCGAACATCACCACGGCACCGGCGAGGATCATGGCCATGATCACGCGCAGCAGGAGGTGCCCCCGGATGTCGCCCTCAGGGTCAAGGCGCTCGAATCGCTGCTGATCGAGAAGGGGCTCGTCGATCCCGCAGCACTCGACGCCATCATCGACATGTACGAGCACAAGGTCGGACCCAGGAACGGCGCTCGCGTGGTGGCGCGCGCCTGGAGCGATCCCGCCTACAAGAAGCGCCTGATGGCGGACGCGAGTGCGGCGATCGCGGAGTTCGGCTATACCGGCCGCCAGGGCGAGCACATGGTTGTCGTCGAGAATGCGCCCAAGCTTCACAACCTCGTCGTCTGCACGCTGTGCTCCTGCTATCCTTGGACCGTGCTCGGCCTGCCCCCCGTGTGGTACAAGTCCGCACCCTACCGCTCGCGCGCGGTGATCGATCCGCGCGGCGTGCTGCGCGAATTCGGCCTCGGGCTCGGCGAGGACGTCGAGCTGCGCGTGTGGGATTCGACGTCCGAGATGCGCTATCTCGTGCTGCCGGAGCGCCCGGCGGGAAGCGAGGGCATGGACGAGGCGTCCCTGGCCGAGCTTGTCACGCGCGATGCCATGATCGGGGTGGCCAAGGTGACGCTCGGCAAGCCGGGAGAGCGGCCATGAACGGCATCCACGACATGGGCGGCATGCATGGCATGGGGGCGATCGAGTACGAGGCCCGCGAGCCGGTCTTCCATGCGCCGTGGGAAGCGCGCGTGCTCGCACTCAACCTCGCCATGGGCGCCTGGCACAAATGGAACATCGACGCCACGCGGCACGCGATCGAGCTCATTCCCGCGGCAGAGTACCTGCGCATGAGCTATTACGAGAAATGGATCGCGCGCCTGGTCATGCTCTCGCTCCAGGCCGGGCTCGTGAGCCGCGCGGAGGTCGAGAGCGGCAGACCGGACCCCGGCTCCGCCAAACTTTCTCCCGCGCTCGCGCCGAGTGGGGTGCAGCCCATGCTCGGCAGAGGGGCACCCGCGAACCGCGACGTAGCGGTCGCCGCGAGCTTCAAGACCGGCGACAAGGTGTGCGCCCGGAACATTCATCCCGTCGGCCATACCAGGCTGCCGCGCTACGCGCGCGGCCGGCTCGGCACCATCGCGCGCGATCACGGCGTCTATGTCTTCCCCGACAGCCGCGCGCATTTCCTCGGCGAGAATCCGCAGCATCTCTACTCGGTGCGTTTCACCGCGCGCGAGCTGTGGGGCGAGGCCGCCTCACCGCGCGATTCCGTCTATCTCGATCTGTGGGACGACTATCTTGAGCGCGCCTGAGCCGCAGTCGACGGCGCGGTCCCTCGCCGAGCTGCCGGCGCTGCCGCGCGACGAGGCGGGGCCCGTCTTTGCCGAGCCGTGGCAGGCCCAGGCTTTCGCGCTCGCCGTCAAGCTCTCGGAGGCCGGGCATTTCACCTGGAAGGAATGGGCGGATACCCTCGGCGCCGAGCTCAAGCGAGCGGAGGACCTCGGCGAGCCCGACGACGGCCGGCAGTATTACCGCCATTGGCTCGCCGCCCTCGAGCGTCTTGCCGCGGAGAAGGGTCTCGCCGATCGGGCGAGCCTCGACGCCCGCAAGGAGGCCTGGGCCGAGGCCTACCGCTTAACGCCGCACGGCAAGCCGGTCGTGCTCAAGCCTGAGCGATGAGGGCGTGTCAGCGGCCTCAGATTCTTCTCGAAAATCGCGCATGCGGGCGATAAAAGGGCGGGTTCGAGCGTCACCCCCTCCCCATCGGCCGCTCCTCAACGGGCGGCCGATCCCCCT
>JBKQRV010000099.1:0-2878 GCA_052143835.1 Alphaproteobacteria bacterium | reverse complement strand
GGTCTCAGCCGCGAGCAGGGGAATGGCTCCAAGAAGCCACGGGAGACGGAGCAAGACTGCGCGGTCGTCACGAAGCTCCAGCAACGGCCGGCGAGAGGCCTTCAAGACCCGTCGCCGCGCTGAACAGCGGGTGACCGGCGCGGTAGGCTGGTGCTGCCGGCTCCGCTTCCGCCTGCTGACCATGACGCGAATGCTGGCGACCGGGGAGATGCGGGCGGCGATGATCGAGGCGAGGCCATCAAGCTGCGGATGCATGGCCACCCCCTAAGCTCGGGCCGCGCAAGCTCTACGCCACGCTCGGCGGCACGACCGGGCGGCGGGACGGTTTGCATTGCGGGTACCGCGCCACCAGACGGCTCCGCGGATCCCCGCGCTTGCGGGCGTGCGGGCTTCGCGCCGCCACCGACTTGGCCGCCCGACGCGCCGAAAACCCGGCAACGAGTGCGGCGGGCGGCGGCAAATGCCGCTGCCCGTCGCGCGTCAGGACGTGGGGAACAGCTCTGCGATGCCGCTTGCCGCTTCCGCAATTGCGCAAGTGCCGTCGCCATAGAGGCGGAAGGGAAAGGCCATGAAGCCGGGCAGCCAGCCCTCGACCTTGGCGCGGCCGTTAGTGCCGTCGAGAAAGTCGCGGATGATCTGCTTCTGGGTTTTCGCCCGCTCCGCGATATTGGCATCGGCGACCGACTTTCCACTAACTTCGGCGAGCATCGCATTGACCGTGCCCCGCTCGCGCGCAAGCTCGAAGAAGGCGTCGTCAGGTCGCCAGTGCTGGCGCGCATCCACCTTGAGATGGACGCCAACGGCCTCGACCAGCGGGCTCCCCGCCGCCTGGGTTTCGGCCATGATGAAGGCCGCCACCCGCAGAACCTCCTCGTCTGGCATCGCCAGCAACCGCGCGAACACGACTGCCGTGCGATAGGCATCGCCGTTCGCCGAGGCCACGGTATGGTGATAGTCGGGGCGCTCGAACAGCTTGAGCATCGCCTCCCGCTCGGCGGCGAAGGTCTGCTGCGCGGGGCTGTCGGCGATGCTCTTGGCGATGGCCTCGCTGCGCGCCTGCTGCGGCTCGGCCTTGACCTGCCAATGGCCTGAGGCGGCCACGGCGTGGGCGACCAGGAGCCGCAGCGCCGTGCCGGGATGGGCCAGAAGCGCCAGCCGAGCGACCGCGTGGCGATGCAGCTCGAGGTAGTTCTGCATGGCCTTGGTCATTGCGGGGCGCGTTGGTGCAGTCGTGGCAACACTGTGCCCACCCTCGTTCTCCGCGCCGCCCCGCTTGCGGCTGCGGCGGGCCTCCCTGGCGTCAAGATAACCCTCGTGGATTTCGACCTCGCCACGGTGCGAGATGCTGACGAAGACCTTGCCACCCTTCTTCTTTGGCGTCTTCTCGTGCTGCCACGCATGGAATGCCTGGCCGGTTTCCAGCACCACGACCTCGGTCCAGCCCGCCGCAAGGAACGCATCGCGCTTCGCGGCGATGGCCTTGTTCTGCAGCGCCCAGAACAGGTCCGCGTCCGCGAAATACGCATCCTCCGCGAATAGGTCGCCGACGATCTGGCCGCTGTAGTTCTCAAGCGGGAACAACGCGGCCTTGGTCGATATGGACTGCCCGCCGAACAGCCACTGCTTCAACTGGTAACCGCGCGGGGCGTGGCTTCCTGGGTCGTCGTAGAGCGTGAGCCAATCCTTTTGCTGCGCCTTCGAGGCAAGCGTCAGATGCTGGATAGTCTCGAAGTCGATCTCCTCGTTGCGGTAAAGCTCCTTGATCCTCGGCAGCAGGTTTCCGAGGGCGAGACGCTGGTTGACCATGCGCTCGGTGATGCCGAAAGTCGCGGCAATCCCGGCGACCGAGCGGCCCTCCTTGGTGAGGCGGACGAAGGTTTCGTACTGGCTCATCTCGTCGGGGTCGAGGCGAGCGATGTTCTCGATGAGCGAGGCTTCAAGCGCCGCCGCATCGTCGCCCGCCTCCATAATGGCGCAGGGCAAGGGCGCGATCCCGCCCTGTTCGTCGGCGACCGTCCTGGCGGCAAAATAGCGCCGCCGTCCGGCGACGATCTCGAAATTGTCGGGGCTTCCGTTCGGACGCACCAGCAGCGGCACGAGCACGCCACGCGCGCGGATCGAGGGCAGAATGTCCGACGTGTCGGGCGCCTTCTTACCGTGTCTCATGTTGAGCGTCGAGATGGAAAGCTTACCAAGGTCGATATGGGTGAGTTGCATGGCGGTTCATCCTTCGCTTGGGGGAATGCGCCTAACCGGCGCGGGTCATCCGCCGTGCGGCGGAATTTCGGAATTGGGAGGGATTGACTTGTCGAGCGCGGCGGTGGCTTGCGCGAGTAGCCGCTCGGACTCCGTGACGTGGCCGGCGATCCGCGCGGCTTTGGCGTAGACCGACAGCGGGAAGCGACCAACAAAATGAAGGTCGCGCTCGATGCCGAGACCGAGACGGCCCTCGACGCTTTGTAATTCGCCGAGGCTGACATAGCCTAGTTCGGGACAGCCCATCCCGAGGTCGCAAAGGCCGAAGAGAATGTCCGGCTCGTCGGGCATCATCTCGGTGATGAGCCAGGTCGCCGCCCCCGTGGGGTCAAAGAATTTGACGACCGGCACATGGTCGGTTTCGACAGCTGCGGCTCCGTTGGCGAGAAGTTTCTTGCGGATGTCATCGGGCATAAGGTCCATTGCGGCGTTCCTTTGCGCTGGTCAGAACAAGCTCAACTGGTTGCGGGCGTCCTCGTCGAAGAGGCCGATGTCGAGCGGCTTTTGCGGCACGCTCGGCGCCATGGGTGCCGCCAGCCGCAGGGCGAGCCGGTCGCGCAAGCTCACCGGCCGGACGCCGGGGATGAGGGTCTGCTCGCCTTCGGGCGTCGGCTCGCTCGCG
>JBKQRV010000098.1:0-46421 GCA_052143835.1 Alphaproteobacteria bacterium | reverse complement strand
CGACATGTTCAAGGCGGGCATCATCGACCCGACCAAGGTGGTGCGCACGGCGCTCCAGGACGCCGCCTCCATCGCCGGCCTCCTCGTCACCACCGAGGCCATGGTCGCCGAGCGGCCAGAGAAGAAGCCGGGCCCGCCGATGCCCGGCGGCGGCATGGGCGACATGGACTTCTGAGCGCCGACTTCGTCAGGGGCTTGCGACAGCATCGGGGCCGCTCCCGTAGGGGGCGGCCCCTATTTCGTGGCGAGGCCGAACGAGGCTCCCGTCTCCGCGGACGCCGACGTCGGGTGCGGCTTCCGCGCTGAGCACCCTCGGCTCAGTGCGCCTGCAAGGTGGCGTGGCGCACGCGCGCCGCGCGCTCGATGGCGGCGGCGGCGAGCTGATCGATCTCGAGCCGCTCGCTCAGCAGCTCGAGCAGCCTGAGCGCTTCCTGCGAGGCCTTGCCGTCGGAGGCGATCACGTCGCAGGCGAGCGCATAGGCCGTCTCGCGCAGCTCCCTCGGCAATGCGCGCTTGATCGCGCCGAGCACGCGCTCGAGCCCGTTGGCGTCGGTGAGCAGCCCGGCGCAGGCGCGCGCGACAGAGGGCAGGCGCTCGCCGTCGAAGTCCTTGAATATCGGCAGATAGCGCACGAGCTCGCCGATCGTCCTGAGCTCCGCGTCCGTCATGTCCTGGTCGGCGGCGGAGGCCAGCACCATCGTGTAGATGAGCGCGTCGTGATGATTGATGGGTTGTTGAGTGCTCATGTCGCCCCCTTCGTCCGCGTCGGCAAGACTTAGACTAGGCGCAGACGCTTCCGTCAAGCCCGCCGGAAGCAGCCTTGCCGCGGCACCCGCTGGCACCTTGCCCGCAAGGGAAAACTTCGCGATTCGAGATAGTTATGGAGCCGCGGTCGGCGCAGGGAAAGATGCGGCCGGCTTGAGCAGGGCGAAATCATGCATCGGATCGCCTGCGGCTCGCGCGGACGAGCAGGGCCGTCACGCTAAGCGAGAGGATGGCCAAGCTCGCGAAGGCGAGACCGTAGCCCTCCGCCCCTTTCACCAGCGCGCCGAAGAGAACCGGCGACAGGCTGTAGCCGATGAAGATGAAGAAGGTGGCTGAGGAGGTCGCTGCGGCGATCTCCGCGGGCCGGGCGAGCGCTGCCACTTCGGAAAGCACGATGCCGTTCCAGCTCGCGGAGAAGAAGCCGGTGAGGCCGAGCAGCACCACGGCGGGTGCGGCGGCGCTCGCTTGGCTCGCTGCGGCAAGCCCGCCGAGCACGAGCGAGGACAGAAGCGCCAATGCCGTGAGCGTCCTCATGGCGGAAGCGACAAGATCCGCGATCCAGCCCATCAGAATCCGCGCGACGATCCCGGCGCATTGCATGAGCGTGAAGCCGAGGGCTGCGTCCTTGAGCCCCAGCCCGAAGCGGTCGACGAGGAATGTGACGGCGAATGCCGTGATCGCGCCCTGCACGCAGGCGAAGCCGAAGCCGCAATAGCTTACGACGACGAGGCCCGGTTGCCGGGCAAGTCCGGTAAAGGGAGCCTTGAGGCTCCTCAACGCGAATATGCGTGCGAGGATGAGGGCGCTCTGCCCCTGTCGTCCGGCATCGAGCCGCGCGCGCAACGGCTGCATGAGCAAGGCGAGGACGACGGCGAAGAAGGCCGCGGCAGCGAGCGCTCCGCGCCAGCCGTCATGCGCCGCGAGCAGCGGCAAGACGAGTCCGGCCGCCATTCCGCCTGCGGGCACGGCGGCCTGCTTCGCCGAGAAGATCAATGAGCGGCGCCCCTTCGGCACGGTGCGCGCCAGGATCTCGCTGCCCGCCGGCGGCGACGGGCCATAGCCGACGCCGATGGCGAAGGCGCCGACGAGGACGAGCCCCCAGCTGCCCGCCAAGACAAGCGCCAGCCCGACGGCCGCCAGAAGGGCGCCGAGCTGCAGGCTGCGAAGCGGGCCGAAGCGCTCGAGGATCGGCGTGCCTGCGGCGAGGAACCACAGCGTGCCGAGTGCTGTGACGGTGGAGATCGTGCCGACCGCCTCGGGCGGCCTGCCGGCGGCGGCGGTCACGAGCGGTCCCAGCACGGGCATGGCCACGATGAGGATCGCGGCGAGCGCCTGCATCACGAAAGTCGCGGCGAAGGGCACTCTCCAGTCCGGTTGGTACTCCCGCTTCCCCATCTGACGTTTCCTCGCCTTCGCTTCGCCGCCGTGCGGTTCCACCTCCCTCCCCGAAGCAATGCGGAGCGAGGGCGAGGCGGCGAATCATTTTGTTGAGGGCGGTGCCGCCGGACCGTGTTCCTGTGCGAGGAATTCGCGTGTGAGCGTCACGGCTTGCGCGAGTCCGATCCGCTCGAGGGCTACCCCCGGCGGGAAGGCGCCCGCGAGCCGCGAGGGCATCATGGGATCGAGGAGGACGAAGACGCCCGCGTCATCGGCGCGCCGGACCAGGCGGCCGAAGGCCTGCTTGAGGCGGAGCCGCGCGATCATGTCCTCGTAGCGCCGCCCGCCGAAGGCCGCCCTGCGTGCGCGGTGCAGGAGGTCCGGGCGTGCCCAGGGCACGCGGTCGAAGACGATGAGGCGCAGCGCGCGGCCGGGCACGTCGACGCCGTCCCGCACGGCATCGGTGCCGAGCAGGCACGCATCCGCCTCGGCGCGAAAGATGTCGATGAGGGTCGAGACGTCGAGCGCGTCGACATGCTGCGCCAAGAGCGGCACTCCCGCCTCCTCGAGCGCCGGCGCTATGCGCTGATAGACCGCGCGAAGCCGCGAGATCGCGGTGAAGAGGCCGAGTCCCCCTCCGCCCGCGGCGAGAAAGAGCTCGCGATAGGCGGCGGCGACCTGATCGAGCGAATCCTTGCGCACGTCGGTTACCACCACGACGCGGGTCTGCCTTGCGTAGTCGAAGGGCGAGGGGACCTCAGCGCGGATCGCCGGGCTGGGCAGGTGGCGCGCACCGGTGCGCGCTTCCGCCGCCTGCCAATCCGCCTCGACGTCGCCGCTGCCGTCGGTGAGCGTGGCCGAGGTCACGGCGATGCCGTGCGCGCGGGTGGCGACGGCGGCGATGAAGGGCACCGTCGGGTCGACCCAATGGCGGTGCATGCCGACGTCCGCGTCGCGCCCGTCGAGGCGGTCGATCGAGAACCAGTCGACGAACTCGGGCGGTGTGGTGCGGCCGAGGGTCTTGAGCATGTGAACCCAGCTCGCGACTTGCGCCTCGGCGCGCCGCGAGAGCCCGCGCGTGGTCGCCTCGATGCGCAGGCGGCTGGCGCTGTCGAGCTCCGCCGCCTCGTCGTCGAGCCGGGCCGCAAGTCTCGTCGCAAGCGTGCGCATGGGTCCAAGCAGACGCTCGAGCGCCCCCTCGAGCAGAGCCGCCGCATCGAGGAGGCCGTCGACCGGCTCGCTCGTCGCCGTCTCGAGGTCATAGGGCGTTCCGGGATCGTGCGCACGCGCGCTCACCTGCTGGCGCACCTTGGCGAGGAACGCTTCAGTTGGCCCGACAGACCCCATCTGCTGCAGGCGCTGCAGCCAGCCGTCGGCCGCGAGCGTCCGCGCCGCCTTGAGGATGGCGTCGAGCGCTGCCGCCGCCGCGGCATCGTCGGCGACGAGGTCCTCGACGCGGCGCTTCAGGCCCCGCGCGCGGCTGCGCGAGCGTCCCTCGGCGCCGAGCAGCCAGCGCCTGAGCTCGGCCGTCTCGCGTCCCGAGAGATGGGCCGAGAAGGCGCCGTCGGCGGCATCGAAGACATGGTGGCCCTCGTCGAAGACGTAGCGCGTGGGCAGATAGCTGTCGTCGATCCCGCCGAGCGCCGCCTGCACCATGACGAGCGCGTGGTTGGCGACCACGATCTCGGCGCGCCGGGCGCGGCGCACGCTGCGCTCGATGAAGCACTTCTGATAGTGGGGGCAGGCGGCGTAGATGCACTCTCCGCGCCGGTCGGCGAGGCCGAGGCTGCGCTCGCGCCCCACCAGATCGACGAGCCAGGCGGGGAAGTCTCCGCCGATCATGTCGCCGTCGCGCGTCTTGCCGGCCCAGCGCGCCAGGAGGCCGAGCGCCACCGCCTCGCGCGGATTGAGTCGCGCCGCCTCGGTCGCCTCCTCCATATTGAGGAGGCAGAGGTAATTCTCCCGCCCTTTGCGGATCACCACCTTGCGCGCCTTCTCGGCCGCGGCGGGATAAAGCCGGTCGAGCTCGCGGTCGAGCTGGTGCTGGAGGTTCCGAGTGTAGGTGCTGATCCAGACCGGCCCGTCGTTCTTCTCAGCCCACAGGCTCGCGGGTGCCAAATAGCCGAGCGTCTTGCCCACACCGGTGCCCGCCTCGGCGAGCACGAAGTGGGGCACGCCGGCCTCGTTGCGCGGCTGGAAGGCGGCACTGAGCGCCGAGGCGTAATCGGCCTGCTGCGGGCGATCCTCGGCCTCGGCTCCGAGAAGGGCCGCCAAGCGCTCGCGCGCCTCCGCGGGAGAGACGGGGCGGTGGCCCGAGGGCGGCTCGGGCGCCCAGTCCTCGATCGAGGGCAGGCGCTTCCACACCGCGAAGGCGGCACTGCGCTCCCAGATGTCCTCCTCAGCTCCCAGCGCCTCGAGCACGGCGCGGCCCCAGCTCCACTCGCCGCGCGTCATGGCCTGCGCAAGCGCCACGGTATCCGCGTTGCCGCCCTCGCGCGCGGCGAGCTCGGCCAAGAGGCGTAGGGCGGCCTGCAGAAGGGTCAAGGCCTCGTCCTCGACGCTCACGGGTGCTGCCAGGCTCAAGGCCTCGGCCAGCCCGCGCGCGGTCGGGAGCACGAAGCTCGCCGGCCGCACGAAGGCATAGAGCTCGAGCAGGTCGAGGGACGGCAGCCGGTCGATGCCGAGACGCCGTGCCACGAGCGGGCGATGGCAGAGGAGGGGCTTCTGCGCGCGGGCGAGGCGCGCGCGCGCCTCGGCGAGGGGCAGCGTCTCGATCTCGCCCTCCTCCGAGAGCCAGGCGGCCACGCGCAGCCGGACGGCAAGCGCAGGGGCCGCGAAGCGGGCCGGTTGGCCGAGAGGAGCGGGGGCCGCGGTCATGGGGCGAGTATACAGGGGTCCGCAACCGCTGCCACGCGCTGGCAGGATTGCTCAGGACTCGCTGGGAAATAAATCAACCGTATTGTTGTCGTCACACTCGCGAAAGCGGGTGTCCAGGCTTACAAAATGGCGCGTTGTCTGACCCCCGCGTGCACGGGGGTGGACACGCGCTTTCACGGGTGTGACGACAGTGGGAGATAGCGTGCACAACGTATTTCCCGACGAGTCTTTAGCGGTTTCCAGACGCAAGTCTGCGGCCGAAGAGCGCCATGCCGGCGAGCGAGAGGAGGCAGGCCGGCTCACCTCCGCGTCGCTGCCTGCGACGCGATCGCTCGGAGTCGGAACGGCAACGCTAATCGCTTTCCGCGCCGCCGCGCACCAGTCCGGTCACGCCGGCGGCGAAGAGCGTGGTCATGAGCCAGCCGAAAAAGCTATTGAAAATTATGAGCAGGCCCGGACCCCACCTCGGCCGCTCGGCCCACGCCCGAACGAGACCCTGCCACCAGCTCTCCGACGCCGGGCCTGTGGAAGTCAGCGGCGCCGCGACCCCCCAGTTCTTCTTTTGATTGAGATCGACGAGCGGCACCAGGGTGTCGGTCGCATAGACGAGGGCGTTGAAGGCAACGCATTTGGCGGTGCTGGGGGCGGTCGGTTTGCACGCCTCCGCATTGTCGCTCACGGCCACGATCGAGCCCTCGTCATGGGCCTTCTCGAAGAAGCCGGTGCTGATGGCCGCAACGACCAGCAAGTACAATATCGGCCGGAAGGGAGAGAAGCCATAGAGCAAAAGTAAGTCGAGGGTCCAGCGGCCCAACTGTCGAAGTACGTTGAGGTCGCTGTACCGGGTCCTGTTCCGTTCGAGCCGTATGAGCACGTAGTTGGCGGCTTTGTCGTAGCCGGAAGCGCGCACCGCTTTCGCGAGCTGGATATAGGGCTGAGGCGAAAAGGCCTTCACGGCGTTTCCGAGTTTGGCGCCTTCGTAGATCCGTCTGGCCGGCCCCCGAAAGAGCGCGCGTGTCAATGCCCGCGCGGCCACGCACCAAGGCGTTATGAAGAAACCGAGTCGGGCGACAGGTCCGTAACGAGCCGCAGCTTCGCGCTTCGGATTGAGCAACGCGTATTGGCGGTCGAGCTCATCAACGCGCCAAGCGACGTCCGGGGCGAGGTGCAGGATGCTCTTGTAGACGCAACCGGTGAGGTCGAAGCTGTCGAGCCGCTGCCAAGCCTCTTTATTGTCGTCGAGCGCATCGGCCTTCGCGCCGGCAAGATGGAGCCAAAGCGGGTTGTGGGGATCGCCGGAACCACGCTTTTCGATTTTCCGCCAGCCGAACTCGCCGCTCACTTCCGCAAGGGGCGCATAAATACCGCAAATGCCGGGCTCCCGACATTTCAGCTCGTCCGCGGTCGTCGCTCCGCGCACCCAGTTGCGGTGGCCGCCGTTCAGCTCGTCCGCGGTCGTCGCTCCGCGCATCCAGTTGCGGTAGCCGCCGCTCACGTCGAATACCGCGCCGTCGACGAAGAACCCTTGTTTGAAGCTTGCCTGTGGGAAGCGCAAAATTCCGTTGGTGGTAGCACGGCCATTGTCGGCGGAACTGCGATCGAGAAAAGTTGTTCCCGAGACGGTAATCCCATCGGCGTAGAGCGGGTCCTCGCCTGGGAAGTCGAAGAATCCGTCCTCGCAATTGAAGTCGCCTTCGACCTTCGCCCCAATCAAATCCACGATTCCGCGCGCATGAAATGCTCCGGAGAGCTGGACGTCGCCGCCAACCTCCACGCCGCCCGCCTCGATGGCATAGAGATCTTTGTCCGATGCCGTGCCGGGCGCGGGATCGGGCGCCCAATTCGCTCGTACAAAGGCCGCCGCCGTGAATCGACCATCCCTGCAATCCAAATCACCGTCGATCTTGGCGCCTTCGAGGCGCAGGGAGCCTTGCGATTCGAACAGAACGGGGTCTGGATATATCGACCAGGCGTGCGTCCTGCATAAGTAGAGGCTGCCGAAGATATGCGCTCCAGCCGCGGAGAGGCTGTAGCCCGCCGGGTTCCATAACACCGCACCGGAACAGTCCAGGTTGCGGTGGATGGTGCAGCCGTTGAGGCAGACCTCACCCTCCGCTCGGAAGCCCTCGCGCAGAAGCGCATTGCCTTTAACGACAAGGCCGTCGGCGAACAGCTGGATGGCTGCCTGCTTGCTTCCATCCTTGCTGCGCAATTGGCACCCTCTCAAATCGAGGTTGCCGGAGATATTGGCGCCGCAAAGGCGGATTTTCCCAGTGATGACGGGCGGATGTCCCGCTGGCGGGGAGGTGGCATTGCCGCTGCTGCGCTCCGGCGCGGATATTCGGAACGAACCCTTCGTCGTGACCCGATCGGCAAGGATTTCGACCGCCTCGCCCGCGATCATCTCGAAGCCGGCGATCTCCGCGTCGCTAAGGTCGATGGTGCCTTCAAAGCGGCAGTTGGCAAAGCGCGGCAAAATCTCCGACTTCGTGCCGCTGAGATCGAGCACGTCGGCGATGACGGCATGGTGCAACTCGAAATACACGATCGGCAGCTTGAGAGCGGGGATCGCCTCGAGCAGATACCACCGGAGGAAGCAGGCGTTGAGCGACTTCTCGGAATCATGCGTGGGAACGACAAGGATGCTGCGTCTCTTGTCCGCCGACGCCGCTCGCAGCGCCGCGCACATCTTCTTCTCGAGCGGCGAAAGCGGCTCGAACGGCGTTGTTGCCGGCTCGTCTTCAGCCATGCTCCTCCCTAAGGATGACATAGCGGGACATCGGGCCCTGTTGCCCGAAAACGAGGCCACCAATCGATGGTTGCAGAAATAAGCCTATCACATCTATTTTAGCTGGCCAAGACCGCACAACCGAGTGTGGAGCGAGCTGCAATGCAGTTGACCCAAACTGCCGCACTCCCTAGAAAACTCGACACAGGTCACCCGCCCGGCACCTACCGGCGCGCGGATGGGAGAGGACGATGGCAAGCGAGCGGGAACTCGCGTTGAAGGCACGGGCCTGGCCCTTCGAGGAGGCGCGGAAACTTTTGGTACGGGTGGACGGCAAGCCGGCCGCCAAGGGCTACGTGCTCTTCGAGACCGGCTACGGCCCCTCGGGCCTGCCGCACATCGGCACCTTCGCCGAGGTCGCGCGCACCACCATGGTGCGCGAGGCCTTCCGGCGGCTTTCGGACTTGCCTAGCCGGCTCTTCGCCTTCTCCGACGACATGGACGGCCTGCGCAAGGTGCCCGACAACGTGCCGAACCGGGAGATGCTGGCCCAGCATCTCGGCAAACCGCTCACGTCCGTGCCCGATCCCTTCGGCACCTTCCCGAGCTTCGGCGCGCACAACAACGCGCGTCTCCGCGCCTTTCTCGACGCGTTCGGCTTCGAGTACGAGTTCATGAGCTCGACCGAGTGCTACAAGAGCGGCCTGTTCGACGAGGCACTTCTTTCCGTGCTCAGGCATTACGATGCGGTGATGGAGGTGGTGCTTCCCACCCTCGGAGCCGAGCGGCGCTCGACCTACAGCCCCTTCCTGCCCATCTGCCCGCGCACGGGGATCGTGCTCCAGGTCCCCATGGTCGAGCGCAAGCCCGAGGCCGGCAGCGTGGTCTACCGTGATCCCGCGACGGACGCGCTGGTCGAGGTGCCGGTCACCGGCGGGCATTGCAAGCTGCAATGGAAGGTGGACTGGGCGATGCGCTGGATCGCCCTCGGGGTCGACTACGAGATGTCGGGCAAGGACCTCATCGATTCCGTCAAGCTCTCGAGCCGGATTTGCCGCATCCTGGGGGCACCACCGCCGGATGGCTTCACCTACGAGCTTTTCCTCGACGAGAAGGGCGAGAAGATCTCGAAGTCGCGTGGGAACGGCCTCACCATCGAGGAGTGGCTCGCCTATGCCCCGCCCGAGAGTCTCTCCTACTACATGTTTCAGAGGCCGCGCGCGGCGAAGCGCCTCTTCTTCGACGTCATTCCCAAGAGTGTGGACGAGTATCTGACGCTGCTCGAGGTCTATCCGCGGCAGTCGGAGGCCGAGCGGCTCGAGAACCCGGTCTGGCACGTGCACCACGGCCATCCGCCGTACGCCGCACTCCCCATCAGCTATGGCCTTCTCCTGAACCTCGCAAGCGTCAGCAATACCGAGGACAAGGCAGTCTTGTGGGGCTTCATTTCGCGTTACGCGCCGGGCGCGACGCCCGAGAGCCAGCCGCTTCTCGATCGGCTGGTCGGCTACGCGCTCGCCTATTTCCGCGACTTCGTGAAGCCGGCGAAGCGCTACCGCGCGCCCGATGCGCAAGAGCGCGCGGCGATGGAGGAGCTCTTGGCCATGCTCGAGCGCCTGCCGCCCGGGACCGGAGGCGAGGCGATCCAGACCGAGATCTACGAGATCGGCAAGCGCCACGGTTTCGCCAACCTGCGCGAATGGTTCAAGGCGCTCTATGAGGTGCTGCTCGGCCAGAGCCAGGGTCCGCGCATGGGCTCCTTCATGGCGCTTTACGGGATCCCCGAGACCGCGGCCCTCCTTAAGAAGGCGCTCGCCGGCGAGGATTTGAGCGCTGCGTGACCATGAGCGCGCGCGCCGGCCAAAAGCTCACGCTCTTCACCATCGGGCATTCGAACCGCTCGCTCGAGGCGCTCATCGCCATGCTGAGGGCGCACGAGATCACGCGGCTCGTCGACATCCGCACCATCCCGCGCTCGCGCCACAATCCGCAGTTCAATCGCGAGACGCTGCCCGAGGCACTCGCCGCTGCCGGCATTGCCTACGAACACCGCAAGGGCTTGGGCGGCCTGCGCCGCTCGCGTGTGGACTCCCCGAACCGCGGCTGGCGCAACGACGGCTTCCGCGGCTTCGCGGACTATATGGCGACCGAGGAGTTCGCGGCCGAGCTCGCGGCGCTCGTGGCTGAGGCTGAGGCGGCCCCGACCGCGGTGATGTGCGCGGAGGCCGTACCCTGGCGTTGCCACCGCTCGCTCGTCGCCGACGCGCTTCTCGTGCGCGGCCATGCGGTCGAGCACATCTTGAGCGAGGTGCTGCGCCAGGCGCACAAGCTCACCCCCTTTGCCCGGGTCGAAGCTGGGCGCATCACCTATCCGCCGGAAGAGGCGACGTTGCCGGGGATGGGGTAGGAAGGGATCCCGTGCTTTCGCGATCTGGCTTCGTGTCCCGGATCGCGGTTTCATCGTATCGGTAGACGTCATTGCGAGCGCAGCGAACCCCGGCGTACGCCGGGGCAGGACGCATGGTGCGAAACACTCTCCTGGATTGCTTCGACGCCCTTCGGGCGCCTCGCAATGACGACTGTCGCTTAGTGTTGTCGCTCGTCACCCCCGCGCATGGGGGGGCGACGAGGTGAACGCTCACACACGAGCGTGGGTCACAGCCTCGCGCTGTCGGCGTATTTCCAGTAGAGCTCGCGCGCCTTGCGGTAGACGGGGCCCGGCTGGAAGTCGCGGCTGTCGACCTTCGAGCAGGCGAGGACCTTGGCGAAATTGCCGCTCGAGAACACCTCGTCCGCCGCGAGCACGTCGGGGAAGGTGATGCGCTCCTCGCGCACCTCGACCCCGGCATCGCCCAAGAGCTTGATCACGCGCTGGCGCGTGATGCCGGCGAGGAAGCAGCCGTTGACCACGGGCGTGGAGGCGACGGCGTCCTTGACGATGAAGAGGTTGGCGCTCGCGAACTCGGCGACGTTGCCGGCCGAGTCGAGCATGACCGCGTTCTCGTAACCGCGCTCCCGCGCGTCCCTGAGCGCGCGCGAGACGTTCGGATAGAGGCAGGACGCCTTGGCCTCGGTGGGCGCCGTCTCAGGCGTGGGGCGGCGGAAGGGCGAGAGGCAGGCGCTGAACGGCACGTCCTTGGGCATCGGCGAATCGTAGACCGAAAGCACGAAGCGCGTGGTATCCGGATCGGGCTCCACGCCGCCGCCCTCGGCGAAGAACATCGGGCGGATGTAAAGCTCGGCGTCGGGCGGGAACTTGGCCACGGCCTCGCGCGCCAGCCGCTCGATCTCCTTGGCCTCGACCTTGGGCTTGAGACCCATGCCGAGCGCCGACTTGATGGCGCGCGCGCAATGCAGGTCGAGATCGGGGATGCGGCGCTGGAAGGCGCGGGCGCCATCGAACACGGTGGCGCTCAGCCATGCCGCCTGGGTGAGCGGACCCATGATCAGCGGGTTGCCCTCGAGCCACTTGCCGTCGATGTAGCTCCAGGCCCGTCTGCCAGCTTCTCCAGCCATCGCGCGGCCTCCTTCTTGCTTTCCCGATCTCGATTGTCCGGTCCCGATTTCCCGGTCCCGATTTCCCGGGGGGCCAGCATAGCGGCTGAGCGCCGCTTGTCCACCCGGGCGGGCCGCGCAGCAGGGTTGTGCCCGCTGCAAGGGAGGCCTGCCGGAAGCAAGCGGGAGGGTGACTCGACCCGGGTCGTGCTCTCAGGGCGCTAGCGGATTGAGGATAACGCCGTGACGCAGCAAGGGCTTGCCGTTGACGATGACGGATTTGGCCCGGGCGAAGATGGCCGCCTCGAGCTCGGCCGCATGCCAGCCGGGATGGGCGAGGAGGAGGCGGGCGGCAAGGGCGGCCACGCGCGGTGCGGCGTAGCTCGAGCCCGAGACGCGCTCCTCATCGCCAGCGTAATTGATGACCCGGATGTTCTCGCCGGGGACCGCGAGATCGACCGTGCGGGCGCCCCAGTTGGCATCGCGCGCGGGCCGGCCGGTCGCCAGATCGGCCGAGGTCACGGTGATCTTGTTGGCAAGCTCGAGGGCGGCCGGATAGACGGGCCTCTGGTCGAGATCGCGCCCGTCGTTGCCCGCGGAGACGACGATGAGCATCTCCGGGTGGCGCCGTGCCGCCGAGGCGAAGCCCTGCCATTCCTCGCGATCCTCGCTGCCGAGCGAGAGCGTGAGAATGGCCGCACCCTTGGCCGCCGCGTCGTCGATGAGGGCGGCAAATCGGCTCATGTCCGGACGCGGGTAGCGGTAGGGAATGAGGCGCATCTGCGGCGCTTCGCGCAAGAGCACGCTCGCGGTCTTGGTGCCGTGGCGCTCGGGGAAGAAAGGCGAGGCGATCGGATTGCGATCGAAGGGCCGCGCGTCCATCTCCCAATAGTCGTAGCCGAGCGGCCGGCCCGACGCATCGCGCGCCAGATGCGCAGCGATCTCGGGCAGGAGATAGTTGACGCCGGTGTCGACCTGGGCGACGGTGACGCCGCCCGGATCGCGGCCGCTCGGCGGGTCGGCATCGAGGAGCTCGCGCCGGCCGGTCGGCTCCATGCGGGCGTCGAGCAGCTCGACGGCCACGGCATGCCCGCTCTCGTCGTAGATCAGGCGGCGGCCGCTGGCGAGAAAGCAGCCCTCGCCGGCCACGGCGGCGAGGAGCGGCCGGGGGCCGCGCGCTCGCGGCTCGTCATACTCGGCAAGCAGCGTCAGGATTCGGCCGCCGCGCATGTAGCTCTCGAGCAGCACTTGGCCGCCGTTGCTCAAGGCGAAGGTCCATTTGATGCCGCTCGGCGGCCCGCGCGGGGGAATGGGCTCTTGACGCGCCGAGAGCGCGCCGGGCACTTGCGCCGCCATTTGCGCAGGCGTCCAGCTTGCGTCACCGCACCCCAGCATGAGGGTCAAGCGAAGCGTTTCCGCCGGATCGACGGGCGCCGCCGCAAACGCTATGGCGCCAACCTCAATGAATGCTGCGGCGAGGGCCAGCGTGAAAACGGTCTTCCGCATTTCGCAAGATTGGCCGAGACGGGCGTTCGCGTAAAGTGCGGCGCTGGTGAGGAGAGGGTGTTTAGGTTAGCTTCGCCCCATGTCCCGGCCGGACCTCGCCCGCCTCGCTGTCGCTTGCCTCCGCCTGCTACCGCCCGAGCGCGCGCACCGCGCGACCATCTGGCTTCTGCGTCGGGGTCTCGCGGCACCGGCACGCGGGCCAGATGATGCGATCCTCGCGACGCGCGTCCTCGGCCTCGACTTCCCCAACCCGATCGGGCTTGCCGCCGGCTTCGACAAGGACGCCGAGGCGGCGGACGCGATGCTTGCCTTGGGATTCGGCTTCGTCGAGATCGGCACCGTGACACCCGAGCCCCAGCCCGGCAACGCGAGGCCGCGCCTCTTCCGCTTGGCTGAGGACCGCGCCCTCATCAACCGGCTCGGCTTCAACAGCGCAGGCCTGACCGCCACTCTACGGCGCCTCGCCGGCAGGCACCGCGGGCGCGGTATCGTCGGCGCCAATCTCGGCATGAACAAGGAGAGCCGCGACGCGGCGGCGGACTATCGCCGCGGCGTCGCCGCACTGGCGGCGCACGCGGACTATCTCGCGATCAATGTCTCCTCGCCCAACACGCCGGGCCTGCGCGCGCTGCAAGGGCGCGACGCCCTCGATGCGCTCATCGGTGCCGTGCAACAGGCGCGCGCCGAGGCAGGTACAGCGCGGCCGCCGATCCTCCTCAAGATCGCCCCCGATTTAGCACCCCAGGATTGCCGCGACATCGCGCAAGTCGCACTATCGCGCGGTCTCGACGGGCTCATCGTCGGCAACACCACGCTCTCTCGCCCGGCGACGCTCAAGAGCCGGCATCGCGGCGAGGCGGGAGGCCTTTCGGGGCCGCCGCTCATGGCGCTCTCGACCCGCATCCTCGCCGAGGTGTATCGCTTGAGCGAGGGCCGCATCCCCATCGTGGGCGTGGGCGGCGTCGCAAGCGGGGCCGACGCCTATGCCAAGATTCGCGCGGGCGCCTCGCTCGTGCAGCTTTACACGGCCCTCGTCTATGCCGGGCCAAGTCTCATCGCGCGCATTAAGTCCGAGCTCGCCTTCCTCCTCCGCCGCGACGGCTTCCGCGCGGTCGCAGAAGCGGTCGGCGCCGATCACCGCTGAGCCCGGCGCACTTCGCAAGCTTGTTTCAGGCCGTGCCGCGATACCCCCTTCCAAAGCGCCCCGCGCCGTGGCAAAAGGCGCCCGCCATGAGCTCGTCCGACTCCCGCACGCAGAGTGTGGTGCCGCGGCCGGCGGCGATTCCCTTCTATCCCGGGATCGCGGCCTTCGCCCAGCACTACGACGGCTTCGTGCTCGACCTGTGGGGCGTGATCCACGACGGAATATCGCCCTATCCCGGCGTCGCCGACACGCTCGGCCGCCTGAGGCGGCTGCAGAAGCGCGTGATCCTCCTCTCGAACGCGCCGCGCCGCTCGGCCGAGATCGTGAGCGCCATGGCGAAGAAGATGGGGATCGGCCCCGACCTCTACGACGAGCTCATCTCCTCGGGCGACGCCGCCTACTGGGCGCTGCGCCGGCGCGACGAGCCGTTCTTCGCCAACCTCGGGCGCAAGTGCTATCTGATGGGGCCGGAGCGCGACCACGGCATGCTCGGCGGGCTCGATCTCCATCGCGTCGAGCGCATGGAGGAGGCCGAGTTCATCCTCGCGACCGGCGTCGACTGGGACGACGACAAGCTCGACATCTACGAGCCGGCCCTCGCGGTCGGCGCGAGCAAGCGCCTGCCGATGATCTGCGCCAATCCGGACCTCGTGGTGATCCGCGGCGGGAAGCGCGTGCTGTGCGCCGGCACGCTCGCCCGGCGCTACGAGGAGCTCGGCGGCCAAGTGCGCTACTTCGGCAAGCCCTATCCGCCCATCTACGAGCTCTGCTTCGCGCACATGGGCATTGCCGAGCGCGCGCGCATCGTGGCGATCGGCGACTCGCTGCGCACCGACATCGCGGGCGCCGAGGCCGCAGGCATCGCTGCCGTGCTCGTCACCGGCGGCATCCATGCCGAGGAGCTCGGCATCGCGCACGGCGAGCACCCTGACCCCCAGGCGCTCGCCGAGGCCTGCGCGCGCGCCGGCCACATCCCGATCGCCGCCATCCCAGCGTTCGTGTGGTGAGCGGCCCTATGCGATGCTGAGGCGGTCGCGATCCGAGTAAGGGTCGATCTCGACCACGATCTTCTTGACGGCAACGCTGGGCACCTTGCGGCGGCGACCAACTGCCGTCATCGTGATGAAGCCCGCCGCTTCCATCTTCGCCAAGGTGCGCGTGAGGTTCGGTTGCGCCCGCCCACTCATCTCAGCCAGCTCGGCGACCGATTGCGGCTTGCGATCACGGATGATGGCAAGAAGCTCCCGGTTTACCGGCGTCAAGAGCCGCACCAAGGCATCCACGGAATTGAAGCTCGGCTTGGCCGCATCGACCGGCGCCGGCCGCTCGCCGCGCGCCACGGCGCGCATCTCTCGTTCAAGAGAGCCGAGGTCCTGAATCTTGTGTCGCTTCATGCCCTCACTTCCTCTCTTCCCGGACCTTGATAACGGTTTCGGGAATACCGCGATCGCTCAGAATCCTGCGGACTTCCCGAAAGAAATCCTGAAGCAAAGTATCGGCATCCTTGAATTCGTAAGGCCTCCCCGGATCGTTCTCTGTCCGGTGCCAGTGATCGCTCGCTTCCTGTCGTCGCTTCGAACGGGAACCCTTGGCCGGAACCCCGTGCGCATTGTCGAAGCCGACCAGCCGCATGCCATCCGGAGCATGCAGCGTGAACGCGTAGGACAGCCCATGTGGCCGCTTCCTGGTCGCCTCGATCCGCTTGATCTCGAACTTGATCCAATAGCCTTCTTCGAGATGGTGGATGCGCCCGTCAAACGCCAGAAGGAATTCAAGCCCGTATTCAGAGGGTTGACGTATCATATCATATCCGGAAATGATATTATACTTTCTCGCACGCCTCGTCGAGCGACAGTGTCGTCGAATTCGTGGTTATGCCGACGGCGGCCATCGCCGCCTTCGTGTGGTGAGCGGCGCTTGCTAGGTTACTCTGCGGCCTCGGGCTTGGATTTCGGCTTGGCCCATCCTTGGGCAGTCCTGTCGTCCTCGGCGCGGGCCTCGACCCAGCGCTCGCCTTGGGGCGTCTCCTCGAGCTTCCAGAAGGGCGCCTTGGTCTTGAGCCAGTCGACGAGGAACCGGCAGGCCTCGAAGGCGGCGTCGCGGTGGGCGGACGCGGTCGCCACCAGCACGATGCGCTCGCCCGGCTCGAGCCTGCCGTAACGGTGGATGATCAGGCTCGCGGCGAGCGGCCAGCGCACGTGCGCCTCGGCCTCGATCTCGGCGAGCTTGCGCTCGGTCATGCCGGGGTAATGCTCGAGCGTCATGGCACCGACGGCGCCGCCGGCAGCGAGCTCGCGCACCAGGCCGACGAAGCTCACCACGCCGCCGATCTGATGCTTGCCCTCGACGAGGGCCTGGATCTCGCGGGCGGGATCGAAATCCTCGCGCTGCACGCGGATCATGCTCAGCCTCCCGTCACCGGCGGGAAGAGGGCCACCTCGTCGCCCGGCTCGAGGCGCTGATCGAGCCGCGCGAACTCCTGGTTGACCGCGACGCGCACGACCGAGAGGTCTCTCAAGGCCGCGGCGTATCCCGGCCCGCGCGATTTCAGCCATTCGAGCAGCGCCGCCACGTCGGTGACCTCCTTGGGCGGCGTCACCTCCTCCTCGGCCGTCCCCGTGCGCTGCTTGAGCCAGGCGAAGTAGATCAGCTTCATCAGCTCACCTCGCTGAAGGGGAGGAAGTCGACCATGCTCCCGCGCTCGAGGTGGGTCAAGCTCTCGGGCAGCTCGGCGAGCCCGTCCGCTTCGACCATCGAGGAAAGGATGCCCGCACCCTCGCGCGGGAACTTGCGCGCCACCACCCCGCCGGTGCCGTCGGGGACGAGGCGCGCGCGCACCCATTCGCGCCGGCCCTCTTTCTTCTTGTGCTCGAAGTCGGCGCGCACGCGGTAGAGCACCGGCGCCGTCTCGCCGCAGCCCATGAGGCGCAGCAGGAGCGGGCGCGCGAAACGCAGGAAGGTCACCATCATGGCGACCGGATTGCCGGGCAGCCCGAGGAAGGCCTTGCCGCGGATCTGGCCGAAGGCCAAGGGCCGGCCGGGCTTGATCGCGAGGCGCCAGAAATGGAGGCTGCCGAGCGCCTCGAGCGCCGCTCTCACGTG
The DNA here is from genome assembly GCA_052143835.1 of Alphaproteobacteria bacterium. Taxonomy (GTDB): domain Bacteria; phylum Pseudomonadota; class Alphaproteobacteria; order JACZXZ01; family JACZXZ01; genus DASPPM01. The sequence goes on along the minus strand of JBKQRV010000098.1, from coordinate 29,427 downwards.
ATCCTCCTCGCCCGTCGACACCCCGCCCGAGGTGATGATCGCGTCATGGGCTTGGGCCGCCTCGGCAAGCGCTTCCTCGATGACGGTGCTTTGATCGGGGAGGATGCCGAGATCGGCGACGGCGCAGCCGAGGCGCTGCAAGAGCGCGGCGAGGGTGAAGCGATTGGCGTCGTAGACGGTGCCGGGAGGGGTGTCGCTGCCGGGCTCGCGCAGCTCATCGCCCGTCGAGAAAACGGCGACGCGGAGCGCCTTGCGGAGGGGAAGCGTGGTACAGCCGACCGAGGCGGCGAGCCCGATATCCTGCGCCCGCAGACGGCGGCCGGCGCGAAGGATGATGGAGCCGGCCTTCACGTCCTCGCCCGCCTTGCGCCGGTTGGCGCCGCGCTTGATGCCGGGCGGGATGACGACCTCATCGCCCTCTCTCAGGCAATCCTCTTGCATCATCACCGTGTCCGCCCCCTCGGGCATGGCGGCACCGGTGAAGATGCGCACCGCCTCGCCCCGCGCGTGCGCTCGGCCGAGAGGATGGCCCGCGGCGGCGCGTCCGGCGATCTTGAGCCGCGTCTCGCGCCCGGGTGCGAGATCGTCGAAGGAGATCGCATAGCCGTCGACGGCCGAGTTGTCATAGGGCGGCACGTTGCGCGCGGCGGCCAAGTCCTCGGCGAGGATGCGATCGGGGGCCGCAGCAAGGGGTGCCGTCTCGCTGGCGGCGATGCAGCCGACGCGGCGCTCGAGGAGCCCGAGCGCCTCATCTACGCCCATCAAGCTCCCGCCGTGGGCGAAGCAATCGTCGCTGAGCTGGGCCATGGCCGCCTCACGCGACGCCGCGCTTCAAGGCCCCGAGCCCGACGTGGGCCAAGATGAAGTCGGCGATCGCGACGCTATCGTTGATGTCGAGCCGCGGCAGGCGCACGCCGGCGATCGGGCCGTCGCTCGCCACCGCTACGACGCGGGGATCATCGGGGCAGAGGAGCGGCTTGCCGAGCGAGGCGCGGTAGACCTCGAGCTTGTCGTGGGTATGCCCCTTGAAGCCCTCGAGGATCACGAGATCTACTGGGGTCAGGCGCCCGACGAGCTCCTCGATACTCGGCTGTGGCCGACCGCGCAATTCGTGCATGAGCGCCCAGCGCTTGCCCGAGCAGACCAGGACCTCGGTCGCACCCGCCTTGCGGTGCTCGTAGCTGTCCTTGCCGGGCTGGTCGACGTCGAAGCCGTGGTGCGCGTGCTTGATCGTCGAGACCGTGAGCCCGCGGCCGATGAGCTCGGGGAGCAGTCTCCTCACCAAGGTGGTCTTGCCGCTGCCGCTCCAACCTGCGAGCCCGAAAAGCTTCATGATCCGCCCGCACTTGCCCCGCTTAAGCGCGCCCTGCCGGCACCCAGCTATAGGCTATTGGCGGGTGTCGGGCCAAAGTCAAGCGAGCCGGGCGTCGGCTTTGCTCACGGATTGGCAGGCCGGACGCCGTCGACGGCGGCTTTCTTGGACTTAGGGGGTGCCACCGGCTCCTCATCGAGGTGCATGACGCCCTCGCGCATATAGTCATAGCCGGTGACGACGGTGAGGACCGCCGCGATCCAGAGCCCGACCACGCCGATCTCGGCGGCATAAGGGACGACCACGTTGCCGGCGTCGCCCACGATGAGGAAGCCGATCGCCACCATCTGGATGCCGGTCTTCCACTTGGCGAGCCGGGTGACCGGCACGCCGACGTTGAGGCCCGCGAGGAACTCGCGCAAGCCCGAGACCAGGATTTCCCGGCAAAGGATGATGATGGCCGGGAGCAGCGTGAGCCCGCCGATGCGGCTGAATGCGGCAAGCAGGAGAAGCGTCGTCGCCACGAGCAGCTTGTCCGCGATCGGGTCGAGGAGGGCGCCCAGCTGCGATTGCTCGCCCCAAGTGCGCGCCAGATAGCCGTCGAGATAATCGGTGATGCCGGCGAGCGAGAAGAGCACGCACGCGGTCCAGCGCGCGCCGTTGCCCGGGATCCAGAACAGCGCCACGAGGAGCGGAATCACCGCGATGCGCGAGAAGGTCAGGAGATTGGGAATGCGGGTAGCCATCGCGCAGATTCCTCGGGACCGCAGGGTGGAATTCTAGGCACCTAGCCTTCCGGATGGAAGTGATCATAGACCTTTTTCGCGACCGCCTTGCTGATTCCCGAGACCGCCTCGAGGTCGGCGAGGCCGGCGCGCGCGACGCTTTGCGCCGAGCCGAAATGGTGGAGGAGCGCGCGCTTGCGCCTGGCGCCCACCCCGGGCACGTCGTCGAGGCGCGACTGGAGCGCCGACTTGGCGCGCTTGGCGCGGTGCGTGCCGATCGCGAAGCGGTGCGCCTCGTCGCGCAGACGCTGCAGGAAATAGAGCACCGGGTCGCGCGGCTCGAGCGAGAGCGGGGCGCGGCCGGGGAGGAAGATGCGCTCGCGCCCGGCGTTGCGCTCGGGTCCCTTGGCGATCGCCGCGACCGCCACGTCCGCGATGCCGAGATCGGCGAGCACGCCGAGGGCGGTGTTGAGCTGGCCGAGGCCGCCGTCGATCAGGATGAGCTCGGGCCATTGCCCGCGCTCGCGCTCGGGATCCTCCTTGAGCGCGCGGGCGAAGCGGCGCGTCAGCACCTCGCGCATCATGCCGTAGTCGTCCCCCGCCATGATCCGCGGCCCCTCGGTCGCGCCCAGGAGCTCTATCGCATTCGCGAGCGGAAGAGGCTCCTCCTCTGAGACGGCGCTCTGCACCTCCTCGGCGGAGCGGGCTTCGCCTTCGCCGGGTGCGGCGGCGGCCGGCGGCCGTTCGCCCGGCTTGCCCGCGGTCTTGATGTTGAATTTGCGGTAGGCGCCCTTCATGAAGCCCTCGGGTCCGGCCACGATCATGGCGCCGACCGCGTTGGTGCCCATGATATGGCTGTTGTCGTAAACCTCGATGCGTTGGGGCGGCCCGTCGAGGCCGAGGGTCGCGGCGAGGGCCTCGAGCAGCCGCCGCTGCGTCGAGCTTTCCGAGAGGCGGCGTCCGAGGGCGGTCTCTGCGTTGGCGAGCGCATGCTCGACCATGTTGCGCTTCGAGCCGCGCTTGGGCGAGACAAGCTCGACCCTGCGGCCCGCCCGGAGCGCGAGCGCCTCGGCGATGAGCCGCTGCTCGGGAACCGAGTGGCTCAAGAGCACAAGGGAGGGCGGCGGCTTGTTCTCATAGAACTGGCCGATGAAGGCGCCGAGGACCTCCTCGACGCCGAGCGTCTTCTCGTGCCGCGGGAAATAGGCGCGGTTGCCGTAATTGCGCCCGGCGCGGAAAAAGAAGACCTGCACGCAGGTCTCCCCGCCCGCCTGATGGGCGGCGATGACGTCGGCCTGATCGACGCCGGCCACGTTGATGTCCTGCTTCGCCTGGATCTGGGTGAGCGCCTTGATGCGGTCGCGATAGAGGGCGGCGCTCTCGAAATCGAGCGCGCGCGCCGCCTCCTGCATGAGGGAGGCGAGCCGGCGCTGGATGTCCTGGCTGCGGCCCGAGAGGAAGGTGCGGGCTTCCTTGACCAGCTCCGCGTAGCCGGCTTGGTCGATCTTGCCGACGCACGGGCCGCTGCAGCGCTTGATCTGGTAAAGCAGGCACGGCCGGCTGCGGCTCGCGAACACGGTGTCCGCGCAGGAGCGCAGGAGGAAGGCGCGCTCGAGCGCTGCGAGCGTCTGGTTGACCGCACCCGCCGACGCGAAGGGCCCGAAATAATCTCCCGGGCGGCTGCGCGCGCCGCGGTACTTGGTGATCTGCGGCCACGCGTGATCGCCCGTGATCAGGATGTAGGGGAAGCTCTTGTCGTCGCGGAGAAGCACGTTGTAGCGCGGCGCGTGCCGCTTGATGAGATTGCTCTCGAGGAGAAGGGCCTCGACCTCGGTATGAGTCGTCACCACCTCGAGCGCCGTGGTTTCGGCGACCATGCGCTGTATGCGGTACGAGAGCCTCTGCGGCTGCGTGTAGCTGGTGACGCGTTTCCTGAGGTCCTTCGCCTTGCCGACGTAGAGAACGTCGCCCTTCGCATCGAGCATGCGATAGACGCCGGGCGTCTCGGGCATCGTCTTGAGCGCAGCGGCGATCGCCTCCGCGCCGCGCTGAAGCCGGCCCGAGGAAGCTGCGGCCGCCGCAGCCTCGGGCGCCGTCTCGTCTCTCGTCTCCTCGCTCATGATCGTCATTGTGGGGTCGCCGAACGGCGGGTCAATCGTCCTCTCAACTATTGCTCATCCTTTCGCCGCATTGCCAAACATCAAACGATTCAACGAGATCATTCGGAGGTCTTGGACGCTTGTCGGGATATCCACGATTCCTGTGGATAAGTTTGTCGAAAAAAGCGCCTAGCAAGAGCGCCATTCAATTCCGACAAGGCGTTCAACCCATTGCACAAAAATTAGGCAAGATTTGCAAGTCCTTGATCCAAAGGATTAATTTTCAAGTCAAGCGTAAAAAATCTGCAAAAGAGCGATTTTCCGGCCGATTTGGAATCGCTCAAATGCATGGCTATTTCATTGTGCAAAACCTTGCCGCGCTGCAGCTGGAAGCTAGGTAAAATGTGCAAGATTCGTGCGTGGCCGGGCACGGAAGCGTTCAATTTCGACGCCCACGCTGACGGCGTCGGCATAGACCTCCAGCTTTTCAACGCGCACCTTCACACCTTCCACGCGGGGATCCGCGCCGCAAAGGGCGGCGATGCGCTCCGCGAGCGTCTCCACCAGATTTACGTGACCGGCGGCGACGAGCCGGCGCACCGCCATCACCACCTCGTCGTAGCACACGACGTCCTCGTAGCGGTCCGCAAGCGGCGCCTCGCCGGTGCGCACGATGAGCTCGAGGTTGACGCGCACGCGTTGACTGCGGCCCCGCTCGTCGGCGCGCACGCCGATGTGGCCGGCAAGTTCGAGGTCGCGCACGAAGAGCCGGTGGGTGGCGCCCCGCGACGCCGCCTGGCGCTCGACGAGGTGCTGCTCGCTCTCGCTCATGGAAGCCTCCGCGCCTGAGTATGACCGGAGGCCCGCACTCTGGGGGCCGGCTCCAGATCGCGATCCAGGGAAAGCCGCTTTCGCGAGGCCCGCACTCTGGGGGCGCGATCACGAACTCGGCGTGCTCCAAGCTAGCCGCAAGGGGGCATGCGCGTCCAGCGCTTCGTGCGCCTCGCCGGCCGCCGCGACGCCGAGCCTCGGCTTTGTCGAGCCATGGACTCCGCTCACCGCGATGCCCGCGGCTGCCGTGCGGCGGGCGGGCCGCCCAGACGGTGGCCGCCGTCAAGCGAGATCATCTGCCCGGTCATCGATTTCGCCGCGAGGATGAAGCCGAGCGCGGCGCAGATCTCCGCGAGCGTGGTCCCGCGTCCGAGGAGCGTCGCGCGCCACTGTCGCGCGAAGCGCTCTTCCGTCTGCTTCGGCCCCGGCAGAACCGGGCCCGGTCCGATCGCGTTCACCCGGATGCGCGGTGCTAACGCAAGTGCAAGGGCGTGCGTGAGCGTCATGAGCCCCGTCTTGCTCACCGTGTAGGAGACGTAATGCGGGGTGAGCCGCGCCACGCGCTGATCGAGCAGGTTGACGATCGAACCTTCGGCAGCCTCGGGGAGCTGGCGCGCGAAGGCCTGGCTCAGCACGAAGGGTGCCCGCAAGTTCGTCTCCATGTGGAGGTCCCAGGACTCGCGCGTGGCATCCTGCACCTCGTCGCGCTCGAAGCGGGCGGCGTTGTTGACGATAAGGCCGAGCGGGCCGAGCGCCTCGCGCGCCCGGGGCACCAGCGCCGCCGTCTCGCCTTCGTGCGCGAGATCGGCGCGAAGGGCTGTGGCCCGCCCGCCCGCCGCCGCGATCTCGGCCACCACTTCCTCGGCCGCACCAGCGCCCTCGTGGTAATGGACGGCGACCGCGAAGCCCCGGCGCGCGAGGTCGAGGGCGAGCGCGCGGCCGATGCGCCGCGCGGCCCCCGTCACCAAGGCCACCTTCGGCATGCGCTCCGTCATGGCACGACCATGACGGGAAGCCCCGCATCGATCAAGGCGGCACTCCTTACGGGCGCTCAGCCCGCCGCGAGGCCGGCGATCGCTTGGCGCAGGATCTGCCGGCTGCGGAACAGCACCATCTCCTGCCAGTCCGGCGTCTCGGGATAGAAGTGCCGGCGGATCTGCGCCTTGATCCGCCGCGTCTCGGGCGCCGACCAATCCACGTTGCTGTAATTATGCAGCCAGTGGTCCTCGCGCAGCGCCTTCTGGCCCGAGGTGTGAGAGGGATAGGTGCCGTACTCAAGCGCCACATAGCTCACGCGCCCGCCGAGCCGGCGGTGCCATTCCAGCTCCGCCATGCCGTGCTTAGGCACCGAGGAGGAGGTGCCGAGCGTGGGCTCGGTGAGCGATTGGCCGTACCACGCCTGGGCACGGCGATGCGCGAGCGAGCCGGGCTCGTCGCCCGAGATCGGCTCGCCGTAGCCGAAGGGCCCGAGCCCGGTATGGTAGTCGACGACGGCGACGAGCGTCCGTTCGGCGAGGCTGTGGTCGGCAATGATGGAAGCGAGCGTGCGGCGCGACCAGGTGGGTGCCGTGCCGCCGTAGAAGGTGCCGCCCGGGTGGCGGTACTGCCCTCCGCTGCGTGCGATGTTGAACTGCCGGTCGCCGTGGCGGGCGCGGTAATCCGCGACGCGCTTCATCGCCGCCTCGAAGACGGGGCCGCTGAGCTCGCGCGGCACGATGGCGTCGGCCAGCTCGTCGTAGCCCCGGTTCTCGGGCAAGGGCTTGGCGAAGTCGACGAAATTGCGATTGAGGTCGCAGCCCTCCTCGGTCACGCGGCGCAGCCAGGCGAAGCCGTGGGGGTTGATGGCGTGCACGAAGAGCAAGGCGGCCCCGCTCGGCAGCGGTGCCGTGCCGGGCCCCAAGAGCCAGTCGAGCTGGGCGCCCGAGCCGCAGAAGCCCTCAACCCCGTGGGTGGCGGAGACGGTGACGAGGACCTTCGCTGCGTCGGCCGGGCCGAACCAGGCGGCATCGGCGGCGAGCTCCTCGCGCTCTGGCCCGCGGAGCGGATTGGGGTAGGAGCGCAGGGCGCCGCCGGCAAGCGCGGCTGCGGCCAGGAACTTCGCGCGCGCGCTGCGGTAATCGGCGGAAAATCGGGTAGCTAGGCTCGTCTCCAACTGCATTCCATGTCCCCTCGAAACACCGGTTGGCTAGAGCCCGGGCCTTGGCCCCGCTCGAGCGGAGCCTCAGCGCCGCCGCGGCCTCGCTCCCTTGCCGCGATGCGTGCCGGGCCTGCCGGCGGTCGAGCGCGAGAGCTTGTGGGCGGCGATCGCGCGGGCGAGGCGGTTGTTCTCGCCGCCCGCCTGGGCGATGCCGAGCTCGAGCGCCTCGAGCCGCCTGAGCTCGTCGCGCAAGCGGGCCGCCTCCTCGAACTCGAGGTCGGCCGCCGCCGCGCGCATGCGCTTCTCGAGCTCGGCGACATGGCTCTTGAGGTCCTTGCCGACGAGATGCTTGGTCTCGGCGTCGCCCGTCGAGACCGTCACGTGATCGCGCTCGAAGACGCTGTCGAGGATGTCCGAGATGCCTTTCCTGATGCTCTCGGGCGTGATCCCGTGCGACTCGTTGTAGGCGCGCTGCTTCTCGCGCCGGCGATTGGTCTCGGCGAGCGCATATTGCAGCGAGTCCGTCATCTCGTCGGCGTAGAGGATGGCGCGGCCCTCGATGTTGCGCGCGGCGCGTCCGATCGTCTGGATGAGCGAGGTCTTGGAGCGCAGGTAGCCCTCCTTGTCGGCATCGAGGATGGCGACCAACGCGCATTCCGGGATGTCGAGGCCCTCGCGCAGCAAGTTGATGCCGACGAGGCAGTCGAACGCGCCGAGCCGCAAATCGCGAATGATCTCGATGCGCTCGAGCGTCTCCACGTCCGAGTGGATGTAGCGCACCTTGACGCCGGCCTCGTGCAGATATTCGGTCAGGTCCTCGGCCATGCGCTTGGTCAGCGTGGTGACGAGCGCGCGCTGGCCCTTGGCCGCGACCCCTTTCACCTCGCCGATGAGGTCGTCGACCTGGGAGGAGGCCGGACGCACGAGGCAAACGGGATCGATGAGCCCGGTCGGCCGGATCACCTGCTCGACGAAGACCCCTTCCGTGCGCGCGAGCTCCCAGGGCCCCGGGGTCGCCGAGACGAACACCGTCGGCGGCCGCATCTGGTCCCACTCCTCGAACTTCAAGGGCCGGTTGTCGACGCAGGAGGGCAGGCGGAAGCCGTACTCGGCGAGCGTGGATTTGCGCTGGTAGTCGCCGAGGTACATGCCGCGGACCTGGGGTACGGTGATGTGGCTCTCGTCCACGATGAGGAGCGCGTTCTTGGGCAGATACTCGAAAAGCGTCGGCGGCGGCTCGCCGGGGCGGCGTCCGGTCAGGTAGCGCGAGTAGTTTTCGATGCCGGCGCAGGAGCCGGTCGTCTCGATCATCTCGAGATCGAAGGTGGTGCGCTGCTCGAGCCGTTGCGCCTCCAGGAGCTTGCCCGCCTTGTAGAGCTCCTCCAGGTGCAGCTTCAAATCCTCGCGGATGAGCCTCGTCGCCTGCTGCAGCGTGGGCTTGGGCGTCACGTAGTGGCTGTTGGCGTAGATCTTGACCGCCTCCAGGGCTCCTGTCTTGGCGCCGGTCAAGGGATCGAACTCGACGATGCCCTCGATCTCGTCGCCGAAGAGGGAGATGCGCCAGCCCCGGTCCTCGAGGTGCGCGGGGAAGAGCTCGACCACGTCGCCGCGCACGCGGAAGGCGCCGCGGTAGAAGTTGGCGTCGTTGCGGCGATATTGCAGCTCGACGAGCTGCTTCAAGAAGAGGTTGCGGTTGAGCACTTGGCCGAGGCGCAAGGAGACCGCCATCTCCGAATAGGTCTCGACCGCGCCGATGCCGTAGATGCAGGAGACCGAGGCCACGATGACGACGTCGTCGCGCTCCAAGAGCGCGCGCGTCGCCGAGTGGCGCATGCGGTCGATCTGCTCGTTGATGGTCGCCTCCTTCTCGATATAGGTGTCCGAGCGCGGCACGTAGGCCTCGGGCTGGTAGTAGTCGTAGTAGGAGACGAAGTACTCGACCGCGCTCTCGGGAAAGAAGCCCTTCATCTCGCCGTAGAGCTGGGCCGCGAGCGTCTTGTTGGGGGCGAGGATGAGGGTCGGGCGCTGCAGGTTCTGGATCACGTGCGCCATGCTGAAGGTCTTGCCCGAGCCGGTGACGCCGAGCAGCACCTGGTCCTTCTCGCCTTGGCGCAGGCCCTCCGTGAGGGCTGCGATCGCCTGGGGCTGGTCGCCGGCGGGCTCGTAGTCCGAGCGGATTCTGAACGGCCTCGAGGCCTCGAGGCGCTCCTGCTTGAGCGGCGGGCCGGTGAGGCGCTCGTAGGAGGCGAGGTTGGTCATGGCCTCATTATATGGGCTGGTGCGGGCGCGAAGCGAGGGGTGCCGAGGGACTGGCGCGCGGCCGCGGCTCTGCCATAATCGCCGGCCATGAGCGCACACCAGGCGATTGCGATCGAGACCGTCGAGATGCACACGGGCGGCGAGCCCGTGCGCATCGTCAACGCCGGCTATCCAAGGGTCGAGGGCAAGACCATCCTCGAGAAGCGCCGCTACGCGCGCGAGCGGCTCGACCATCTCCGCCGCATGCTCATCTTCGAGCCGCGCGGCCATTACGACATGTACGGCGTGATCCCGGTCGAGCCCGACCTCAGCGAGGCCGACATGGCCGTCCTCTTCATGCACAACGAGGGCTACTCCACCATGTGCGGCCATGCGGTGATCGCCCTTGGGCGCTACGCGGTCGACCGCGGCATCGTGAGGCCGCTGGTGCCCGAGACCGAGGTCCGCATCCAATGCCCCTGCGGGCTGGTGCGCGCGCGGGTCGAGGTCGAGGACGGGCCAGAGGGGCCGCTCACGGGTGCGGTCGCCTTCGAGAGCGTTCCCGCCTTCGCCTACAGCCTCGACGCCGAGGTGGATGTTCCCGGCCACGGGCGCGTCAAGCTCGACATCGGCTACGGCGGCGCCTTCTATGCCGTGGTGCCGGCGGCAAGCTTCGGCCTCGACGTGAGGCAGGCGCCGGTCGCCGAGCTCGTCGAGCTCGGCGCGCGCACGACCGAGGCGGCCCAGGCCCAGATCCCGCTCGAGCACCCGGACGACCCGGAGCTCGCCTTCCTCTACGGCACCATCCTGACCGACGGGCGCGATGCCTTCGAGGCCGCGCCGACCGCCAACGTCTGCGTCTTCGCCGCGCGCGAGGTCGACCGCAGCCCGACCGGGAGCGGGGTGACCGCGCGCATCGCCCTCCAGACGGCGCGCGGGCTGATCGAGCTCGGCCAGGAGCGCAAGTTCGAGAGCCTGACCGGCGCCGTCTTCACCGGGAAGGCGCTCAAGCGCGCGCAGGCGGGGCGCTTCGCGGCGGTCACCGTGCTCGTCGGCGGCCGCGCGCATTACACCGGCACCGCGCGCTTCACCATCGAGCCCGACGATCTCTTGGGCGGCGGCTTCCTGCTGCGCTAATACCGACTCGGGCAAAAAGCGCGTGTGCAGGTCGCCAGATGATGAATTCGCTTGGCGCGGCCGCCGCGCGGCAGCATGATGGTATGCCGAGCCGTCACATTTTGACCGCTGGTTTTCCCAGAGGGTGCGGTAGGAGGTTCCACGCATGTTCGTCGCCGACCAGGTGAGCAAGAGCGTCGTCTTCATCGGGGCGATGCAGGAGGGCGTGTTCAGGCCGCAGGCGACGGGTTTCCTGGTGCTGGCCTACCAACGGCGTATTCCGGATGTCGCCTTTCCCCATCTGGTCACGACCGCGCACGTGCTTGCCACCATGCAGCACAAAAAGATACCTATCTATTGCTGCCTCAATCGCCGGGACGGCAGCGCGGCAGTGGTGCCGCTCGGCAACAAGAAATGGTTCGTCCACCCCGAGGAGCCGCAGACGACGGATGTCGCCGTTCTGCCCTTCTGGGTCGATTTGGACGTCCTCGATCACGATTACATCCCCCTCTTCAACCGCGTCGAGAGAAGTCCGCACGCCTCCGGACTGAACCTGCTCAACGTCGGGGCCGAAATCTTCGCCATCAGCCTCTACAGGGCCGGGTCCGGCGCGGAGCGCAACATTCCCATCGTGCGCATCGGCAACGTCGCCTCCATCCCGGAAGACCTCATTCCTACACGTCGCGCCGGCGATCTCACCGCCTATCTCGTCGAGCTGCGCTCGAGCACGGGGCTCAGCGGGTCGCCCGTCTTCGTAAATCCGCCTGTCGAGCGGGCCTCGCGGATGCTGGACGAGGCGATGTGGGGCGAGCACGTCTTCGTGGGGCTCATGCATGGCCATTTGGATGCGCCTGACATCGACGAGGAGAGCCGCGGGGAACAAGCCGCTCCCTTTACTGTCGGAAGCCACACGGGAATCGGCGTCGTGATTCCGGGATGGAAGATCATCGAGACGCTCTACCAGCCCGATTCGCTCGCGCAAATGAGGTCGGTCACCTCCGCGCGGCGAGGCCAAGAGGGAAGCGCGCGCGAGCTCGGCGTCATCCCGCTGCCGCGGCGGCGTCACACCGGCTAGGAGCCCGCCACGGACACCGGCGTGAACGCGCTGCCCGGCCATCCAAGCCCTTGCGCCCCGGGCCAAGCGGTCGTAAGGTGCGATCCCGCGTCTCGACCTCCCCTTAGCCGCTGATGGAGCCGCCCCGTGTCGTTCCTCGCCTCTCGGCTTGACCGCATCAAGCCGTCGCCCACGATCGCCGTCACCAACAAGGCGCGCGAGCTCAAGGCCGCGGGCCGCGACGTCATCGGCCTCGGGGCCGGCGAGCCCGACTTCGACACGCCCGAGCACATCAAGGCCGCGGCCTGGGAGGCGATGCGCGCGGGCCACACGAAATACACCGCGGTCAACGGCATTCCCGAGCTGCGCCGGGCGATCGCGGCCAAGTTCAAGCGCGAGAACGGGCTCGACTACACGCCCGAGCAGATCACGGTGAGCTGCGGCGGCAAGCAGGTGCTCTACAACGCCTTCGTCGCCACGCTCAATGCCGGCGACGAGGTGATCATCCCGGCACCCTATTGGGTGAGCTATCCGGACATGGCGCTGCTCTCCGAGGGCACGCCCGTCTTCGTCGAATGTCCGGCCAAGACCGGCTTCAAGCTCGAGCCCGCGACACTCGCGCGCGCGATCACGCCCAAGACCAAATGGCTCGTGCTCAACTCGCCGAGCAACCCGAGCGGGGCCGCCTATACCAGGGCCGAGCTCAAGGCGATCTGCGACGTGCTCTTAGCCCATCCGCATGTGTGGGTGATGACCGATGACATGTACGAGCACCTCGTCTACGACGATTTCAAGTTCACCACGCCCGCCGAGGTCGAGCCGCGCCTTTACGAGCGCACGCTTACCGTCAACGGCCTCTCCAAGGCCTATTGCATGACCGGGTGGCGCGTGGGCTATGCCGGCGGCCCGCTCGAGCTCATCAATGCCATGAACATGGTGCAGTCCCAGAGCACCTCGCAGACCTCGACGATCAGCCAGTGGGCCGGGGTCGCGGCCTTGAACGGGCCGCAGGACTTCATTCCGAAGCACACCAAGGCGTTCCAGGAGCGGCGCGACCTCGTCGTCTCGATGCTCAACCAGGCCAAGGGCATCCACTGCCACAAGCCGGAGGGCGCCTTCTACGTCTATCCCTCCTGCGCTGGCACCATCGGGCGCAAGACGCCCGAGGGCCAGCGCATCGGCAGCGACGAGGACTTCGTCACCTATCTCCTCGAGTCCGAGGGGGTCGCCGTGGTCCAGGGCAGCGCCTTCGGCCTCGCCCCCCACTTCCGCATCTCCTATGCGACCTCGACCGCCGCCCTCGAGGAGGCGTGCCGGCGCATCCAGCGCGCCTGCGGGGCGCTCAGCTGAGCGCATGCGCATTGCGGTGATGGCCACGGGCGGGGTCGGGGGCTACTTCGGCGCCCGGCTCGCGGCGGCAGGCGAGGAGGTGCATTTCCTCGCCCGCGGCAGCCATCTCACGGCCCTCAGCAAGGACGGCCTGACCCTCGAGAGTGCGAAGGGCGATCTCCGTCTGCGCCCGCTCCGCGTCAGCCAAGACCCGCGCGAGATCGGGCCGGTGGACGTGGTGATCTTCGCCGTCAAGCTGTGGGACACCGAGGCGGCGGGGGCGGCCTGCCTGCCGCTCCTCGGCCCCGACACGGCGCTGATCTCCTTCCAGAACGGGGTCGACAGCGCGCGTAGGCTCGGCCCCAGCCTCGGCCCGGGCCACGTCATGGGCGGGGTCGCCTATATCGCGTCCACGATCGCTACCCCCGGCGTCATCAGGCACACGGGCACCATGGCGCGCCTTATCTTCGGCGAGCTCGACGGAAAGAGGAGCGCGCGCGGCGAGGCGTTCCTCGCGGCCTGCCGCAAGGCCGGCATCGACGCCACCCTCTCGGACGACATAGCGCGCGAGCTGTGGGCGAAGTTCGCCATGCTGGCCTCCTTCAGCGGGGTGGCGTGCGTCGCGCGCGCGCCCATGGGCGCCATCCGCGAGGAGCCGCTCGCGCGCGAGCTCTTGCTCGCTGCCATCGCGGAGGTGGTGGCGCTCGCCAAGGCCGAGGGCGTGGAGCTCGGCGCCGATTATCTCGCGCGCCAGAGCGCCGCGGTTGACGCACTTCCGGCTGTGATGAAACCCTCCATGCTCATCGACCTCGAGCGCGGCAACCGGCTCGAGCTCGAGTGGCTCTCGGGAACCGTGGCACGCCTCGGCGATGCGGCCGGTATTGCGACCCCCGTCCACCATTTCATCACCGCCGCCTTGAAGCTCCACGCCAAGGGTGCGCGCTAGGGAGCGGGCCCCGGCCCCTCATTCCCCCCGCGCTTAATTCCCCTTGCATCGGGGCGGCGCTCGCGAAAACATAAGGCGCACGAACGCCGCGGCCGGCGGGCGAGCGCGCCCGGCGCGCCCGGCCGCAAGACGGCGGACAGAGGGCTGAAATTCTCAGGGAGAAGCACCCGTGAGCCAGAACGCTCCGCGATGCGCGGCCCTCGTCGGGCCCTATACCAGCGGCAAGACGGCGCTCCTGGAGAGCCTGCTCTTCGTGACGGGGGCCATCCCGCGCAAGGGCTCGATCAAGGAGCGCAACACGGTCGGCGACTCGGCACCCGAGGCGCGCGCACGCCAGATGTCGAGCGAGGTCAACATCGCCAGCACGAGCTACCTCGGCGACAAGTGGACCTTCCTCGACTGCCCGGGCTCGATCGAGTTCTTCCAGGAGACCCAGAATGCGCTCCTCGTCGCCGATATCGCCGTCATCGTCGCCGAGGCGGTGATCGAGCGCGCGATGGCGCTGGCCCCGCTCTTCAAGTTCCTCGACGACCACCAAATTCCCCACCTGGTGTTCATCAACAAGATGGACACGGCGGCGACCCGCGTGCGCGACGTGCTGGAAGCACTCCAGGCGGTCTCCGCGCGCCCGCTCGTGCTGCGCCAGGTGCCGATCCGGGACGGCGGCGAGGCCATCACCGGCTACGTCGATCTGGTGAGCGAGCGCACCTACAAGTACAAGCCGGGCAGCGCTTCCGACCTCGTGCCGCTGCCGGAGGACGAGAAGGAGCGCGAGAAGCAGAGCCGCCAGACGCTCTTGGAAGCGCTCGCCGATTTCGACGATAAGTTGCTCGAGCAGCTCCTCGAGGACACCGTTCCCGACAAGACCGAGATCTACAAGCACCTCACGCGCACCGTGCAGGAGGACAAGCTCGTGCCGGTCTTGCTCGGTGCCGCCGAGCGCGAGCACGGCGTGCGCCGCCTCTTGAAGGCCTTGCGCCACGAGGCGCCGCAGCCCGCTGCCACGGCCGCGCGCTACGGCATCGCGGCTGCGGGCGAGCCTTGCGCGCGCGTCTTCAAGACCTTCCACATGCCGCATTCGGGCAAGCTCTCGCTCGCGCGCATCTGGCGCGGCGAGTTCTCCGACGGCGAGCATGTCCACGGCGAGCGCGTGAGCGGGCTTTTCACCATGCTCGGCCACCAGACGGTGAAGCAGGCCAAGGCGGGTGCCGGCGAGGTCGTCGCCTTCGGCCGCATGGAGAAGCTGCGCACGGGCGAGCTCTTGACACCGTCGGGCAAGCCGGTCGCGGGGGCGGAGGCCTGGCCCAAGCCGATCACCGCACTCTTCTCCGTGTCCCTTCAGGCGGAGAACCGCCAGGACGAGGTGAAGCTCACCGCGGCCCTTCAGAAGCTCACCGAGGAGGACCCATCGCTCTCCTTCGAGCAGCGCGCCGACACGCACGAGCTCCTGCTGTGGGGCCAAGGCGAGATGCATCTCAACGTCGCGATCGACCGGCTCAAGGACCGCAACAAGCTCCAGGTCAAGGCGCGCCCGCCGCAGATCCCCTACAAGGAGACCATCCGCAGGCCGGTCACCCAGCACGCGCGCCACAAGAAGCAGTCGGGCGGCCACGGCCAGTTCGGCGACGTCAAGGTGGAGATCAAGCCGCTGCCGCGAGGGAGCGGCTTCGAGTTCGTCGACAAGATCGTGGGGGGTGCGGTGCCGCGCCAGTTCATCCCCTCCGTCGAGCACGGCGTGCGCGACTTCCTGCCGCGCGGGCCTCTCGGCTTCGAGGTGGTCGATCTCTCGGTGACGCTCTTCGACGGCCAGTTCCACGCGGTCGACAGCTCCGACATGGCGTTCCGTACCGCCGCACGCATGGCCATGAGCGAGGGCCTGCCCAAATGCGATCCCGTGCTGCTCGAGCCCATCCTCGAGGTGACGGTCTCCGCCCCCAACGAGTACACCTCGAACGTGCAGCGCCTGATCACCGGCCGGCGCGGCCAGATCCTCGGCTTCAACGCCAAGGAAGGTTGGAAGGGCTGGGACGAGACCATCGCGCACATTCCGCAATCCGAGATCCGCGACATGATCATCGAGTTGCGCTCGCTCAGCTACGGCGTCGGCACCTTCGCCTGGCGCTTCCACCATCTCCAGGAGCTCATCGGCCGCGAGGCGGACCACGTGATCCAGCAGCGCCAGGCCCCGGCGCAGGCGTGAGCGCGATGCCGGAGACCTCGCATCCGCCGGGAGCCGCCGAGCGGGCGGCGCGCCTGCTCCTCGCCGCACTCCGGACCTGCCGCGCGCTTGAAGACCTGCCCGAGGACTGCCGGCCGCGCTCGCTCGAGGAGGCCTATGAGGTGCAGGCCGCACTTCAGCGCCTCGACGGCCGGCCGCTCGGCGGCTGGAAGATCGGCGGCACCAGCGAGCTCATCCAGAAGCAGCTCGGCCTCGAGCGGCCTTTCCCGGGCCGCGTCTTCCTCCCGACCATCTTTCCGAGCCCGGCGCGTATCGAGCGGCACCGGTTCATCGCTCTCGCGCTCGAGCCCGAGTTCGCCTTCCGCCTCGGCCGCGACCTGCCGCCGCGGGCGACACCTTACACGCGCGAGGAGGTCGCGGCCGCGGTCGCGAGCCTCCATCCCGCCTGCGAGCTGGTCGACACGCGCATGGCCGTGGGCTTCAAGGCGCCGGCGCCCTGCATCATCGCCGACAACGGCTGCAACGCGGCCCTCGTCCATGGTGCCGCCGTCGCGGAGTGGCGTCGCTTCAACCTCGCCCAGGCGAAGGTGCGCTTCTCGCTCAACGGCAAGCACGTGGCCGAGGGCAGCGGCGCCGCCGTGCTGGGACATCCCTTGGAAGCGCTCGCCTGGCTCGCCAACGACTTGAGCGGCCACGGCATCGGGCTCAAGGCGGGCCAGATCGTCACCACCGGCACCTGCTGCGGCTTCCATCCGCTCAAGGCCGGCGACGAGGCCCTGGCCGATTACGGCGAGCTCGGCACGGTCAGGGTGACGGTCGTCGAGTGAAATCCCTCTCCCGTAAACGGGAGAGGGGCTTATCACGATCGGCGCTCCCGCTGATGGTGAACGATTCGAGCCGGGCGTTTCAGCCGGCGAGTTCCGCCCGTGCCAATGCCGCGCCCTCCGCGAGCGCCTTGAGCTTGGCGCGTGCGGTCGAGCGCGAAAGCGGCGCCATGCCGCAGTTGGTGCAGGGGAAGATGCGCTCGAGCGGCACGAACTCGAGCGCGCGCTTGATCGTTTCGCACACCTCCTCGGGCCGCTCGATCTTGTCGGTCGCGACGTCGATGACGCCGACCATGACGTCCTTGCCCGCGAGCAGTGCTAAGAGCGGCAGGGGCACGCGGCTCCCCGCGCACTCGAGCGAGACCTGATCGATGCGGCTCTTGGCAAGTCCGGGGAAGAAGCGCTCGTATTGGCGCCACTCGCGCCCCAGCGTCTTCTTCCACTCGATGTTCTCCTTGATGCCGTAGCCGTAGCAGATGTGGACGGCGGTCTTGATCTTGAGCCCGTCGGTCGCGCGCTCGAGTGCCGCGATCCCCCACTCGAGGGTCTCCTCCGGATAGGCATTGAAGGCGGGCTCGTCGAGCTGCAGCACGTCGATGCCGATCGCCTCGAGCTCCTTGGCCTCCTCGTTGATGAGCCGCGCGAACGCGTGCGCGAGGCGGGGCCGGTCGTTGTAGTAGGCGTCCGCGAGCGTATCGACGATGGTCATGGGTCCGGGGATGGTGAACTTGAGCTTGCGGCGCGTGTGGGCGCGGGTGAAGCGGGCCTCCTCGCCGTGGAGCGAACGCTTGCGTCGGATCGGGCCCGTGACGGTCGGGCAGCTCGCCTCGTAGCGGTTGTCGCGGATGCCGATGCGCCGCTTATGCGCGAAGTCGATGCCCTCGATATGCTCGAGGAAGCCGTGCACGAAATGCTGGCGGAACTGCTCGCCGTCGGTGACGATGTCGATCCCCGCACTCTCCTGCTCCTTGAGCCAGACGAGCGCCGCGTCGCGCTTGGCCTCCTCGAGCGCGGCACCTTGGAAGCGCCATTCGGGCCACAGCTTCTCCGTCTCCGCGAGCCAGAACGGCTTCGGCAGACTGCCCGCGATCGTGGTCTCGAGCATGGCGGCCTCCGGCAATTTTGGCGCCCCGCGCGGCGCCTCCTAATCCGTCACCCAGGAGATGCGCAGGACGTTGGTGGCCCCCGGCGTGCCGAAGGGCATGCCCGCGGTGGTGACGATGCGGTCGCCCTTGGCCGCGATGCCCTCGTGGAGCGCGTGGTAGCCCGCGTGGTCGACCATCTCCTCGACGCTCTTCACGTCCTCGGTGTGCACGCAATGGGTACCCCAGGCGAGTGCCAGGCGGCGCGCCGTCTCGAGCTTGGGGGTCAAGCAGAGGATCGGCACGTCGGGCCGCTCGCGCGCGGCCCTCAGCGTGGTCGAGCCCGAGCTGGTGTAGGTAACGATCGCCGCCGCCGAGACCGTGCTCGCGACCTGGCGCGCGGCCGCGGTGATGGCGTCCGCCGGCGTCGCCTCCGGGTCGGGGTGCTCGGCGTCCATGATGCGGCGGTAGCGCGGGTCGCGCTCGACGCGCTCGACGATGCGGTCCATCATCGCGACCGCCTCGACCGGATAGTCCCCGCTCGCCGTCTCGGCCGAAAGCATGACCGCGTCCGCCCCCTCGTAGACGGCGGTCGCCACGTCGGAGGCCTCGGCGCGCGTCGGCGTGGGCGAGCGGATCATCGATTCGAGCATCTGGGTCGCGATCACCACGGGCCGTCCGGCGAAGCGGCAGACGCGGACGATCTGGCGCTGGAGGGAGGGCACGTCCTCGGGCGGAAGCTCGACGCCGAGGTCGCCGCGCGCCACCATCACCGCGTCGACGAGCTCGACGATCTCCTCGAGATGCTCGATCGCCGCGGGCTTCTCGAGCTTGGCGAGTATGCCGGCGCGTCCGGCGATGAGCTTGCGCGCCTCCGCGATGTCCTCGGGGCGCTGCACGAAGCTGAGCCCCACCCAGTCGACGCCGATGTCGATGCCGAACCGGAGGTCCGCGCGATCCTTCTCGGTGAGCGAGGAGATCGGCAGCGCGACGCCGGGAACATTGACGCCCTTGCGGTCGCTGAGCACGCCGCCGACCGCGACCTGGCACTCGGCAAAGGTGGGTCCGCAGTGCGCGACCCTCAGGCGCAGCTTGCCGTCGTCGAGGAGGAGATCGGCCCCCGGCTCGAGGGCGGCGAAGATTTCGGGATGCGGGAGGGGTGCCCGCTTCGCGTCGCCCATCTCGGGCGCCAGATCGAGGCGGAAGGGCTGGCCGGTCTCGAGCTTGATCGAGCCGCCGGCCAGGCGCCCGATGCGAAGCTTCGGGCCCTGGAGGTCCATGAGCACGCCGATGGGCCGCCCGCTCTCCTCCTCGAGCTTGCGGATATGGCCGAGGCGCTCCTTATGCTCGGCCTGCTGTCCGTGGCTGAAGTTGAGGCGAAAGACGTCGGCGCCCGCCTCGAAAAGCGCGCGGATACGCTCGTAGCTCGAGCTCGAGGGGCCGAGGGTGGCGACGATCTTGGCCTTGCGTTTGCGTCGCATGGGCGAAGCTTAGCCGGAGCCGGCGTTGCCGTCGACGAGGATCGCGCGGAAGTCGTTGACGTTCGTATGCGTCGGTCCGGTGACGACGAGATCGCCGATCCCCGCGAAGAAGCTGTAGGCGTCGTTGTCGTCGAGCATGGCGCGCGCCGCGAGCCCCGCGCCCTCCGCGCGCGCGAGCGTGTCGGGGCCGATGAGCGCACCTGCGTTGTCGTCCGTGCCGTCGATGCCGTCGGTGCCGGCGGCAAGGGCATGGACGTTCGCCTCGCCTTGAAGGGCGAGGGCAAGTGCCAGCAGGAACTCGCTGTTGCGCCCGCCCTTGCCCTTGCCGCGCACGGTCACCGTCGCCTCGCCGCCCGAGAGGAGCACGGAAGGCGGCGGTGCCGGCTGACCGAAGCGCACGACCTGGCGCGCGATCGCGGCAAAGGCGCGCGCCACCTCGCGCGCCTCGCCTTCGATCGAATCGCTGAGGATGACGGGGGTTATTCCCGCCTCGCGCGCTTTCCTGGCCGCCGCATCGAGCGACATTTGCGGCGTCGCTATGAGGCGATAGCGCGCGCGCGCGAGCCGCTGGTCGCCCGGCTTGGGTGTCTCCGCTTCCGCGCCCGAGGCGAGGCGCTTCGCGACCGCGGGCGGCGGCTCGATGCCGTACTTCGCGAGAATGGCGCGCGCGTCCGCGAAACTCGTCGGATCGGGCACCGTTGGGCCCGAGCCGATGACGCTCGGCTCGTCGCCCGGCACGTCGGAGATCGCGAGCGTTACGAGTGCCGCGTCGCCGCAGGCCGCCCCCAGCCGGCCGCCCTTGATGGCGGAGAGATGCTTGCGCACGCAGTTCATCTCGTGGATGGAGGCCCCCGAGCGCAGAAGGGCGCGGTTGACCTCCTGCTTGTCGGCCAGCGTCAGGCCAAGTGCGGGCAGGCTCAGGAGGGCCGAGGCCCCGCCCGAGATGAGGCAAAGCACGAGATCGTCGGGGCCGAGACCGCGCACGCGCTCGAGCATGCGCCGCGCCGCCGCTTCGCCCGCGGCGTCGGGCACCGGGTGCGAGGATTCGGCGACCTCGATGAAGCGCGTCGGCAGCTTCTGGCCATAGCGGGTGACGACGAGGCCCTCGAGGGGTGCCGCCCAATGGGCCTCGACCGCGCGCGCCATCGCAGCGGCGGCCTTGCCCGCGCCGACCACCACCGTGCGCCCGCGGGGTAGCGCCGGGAGGTGCCGGGGCAAGGCCTCCTCGGGCTGGGCCGCGGCGACCGCGGCGTCGAACAGGCTGCGCAAGAAGGCGCGCGGGTCATGCGCAGGTGCGGTCATAGAAGTACCGAGCCGCCCATCTCCGTCTCACCCCTTCTTCGCCACCTCATGTCCTGCGAGACGCTCGAGTGCCTGCACCATCCCCGAATGGTCCCAGCCTCTCCCCCCCATCGCGGCGCAGGCATTGAAGAGTTCCTGCGCGGTTGCGGTGTTGGGCAGGCTCAGCCCAAGCTCGCGGGCGGCGGAAAGTGCTAAGCCGAGATCCTTCTGGTGCAGCTCGATGCGGAAGCCCGGGTTGAAGGTGCGCTCGATCATGCGCTGGCCGTGCACCTCGAGGATGCGCGAGCCGGCGAAACCGCCCATGAGCGCCTGGCGCACCTTGGCCGGATCGGCACCCGCCTTGGCGGCGAAGACGAGCGCCTCGGCAACCGCCTCGATGGTGAGCGCCACCACGATCTGGTTCGCCACCTTGCAGGTCTGCCCGTCGCCGTTGTTGGTGCCGATAAGCGTGATCGACTTGCCCATGAGCTCGAAGAGCGGCTTGGCGCGCGCGAAGGCCCGCTCCGGCCCGCCGACCATGATGGTGAGGGCTGCTCCCTTGGCCCCGACCTCCCCGCCCGAGACGGGGGCATCGAGATAGTCGCAGGCCTTGTCGTTGATGCGCTTGGCGAAGGCGCGCGTGGCGGTCGGCGAGATCGAGCTCATGTCGATGACGAGCTTGCCCTTGGCGAGGCCTTGCTCCACGCCGCCTGCGCCGAACAGCGCTACCTCCACGTCCGGCGTGTCCGGCACCATGAGAATGATCACCTCGCTTTTCTCGGCGACTTCCTTGGCGGAGGCACAGACGACTGCGCCGGCGCCGACGATCTCCTCGGGCAAGGCTTTCTTGTGCTTGACGGTGGCAAGCTTGTGCCCGGCCTTGATGAGATGGCCCGCCATCGGCCGCCCCATGATGCCGAGCCCGATGAACCCCACTTGGGTCATAATCTCTCCTCCCGCTTCATCGTCCGAAGATTATCGGCGAGCGCCTAGGAAGGGCTTGGCCCAGCCGAGCCCCGCGAGCGTGTCGCCGGCCGGCCGGTACTCGCAGCCGACCCAGCCCTCATAGCCCAGCTTGTCGATGAAGCCGAGCAAAAATTGGTAATTGATCTCACCCGTGCCCGGCTCGTGACGGCCGGGCGTGTCGGCGATCTGGATATGGCCGATCGCATCGAGATTCCTCTCGAGCGAGGGGGCGAGATCGCCCTCCATGATCTGGGCGTGATAAATGTCATACTGCAGCTTGAGGTTTTCCGCCCCCACGGCGCCGATGACGGCGAGCGCCTGGGTCGAGGTGCAGAGGTAATAGCGCGGAATATCGCGCGTGTTGATCGGCTCGATCAGCACGGTGAGGTCCTCTTTCGCGGCTTCCGCCGCCGCGAATTTGAGGTTCTCGACATAGACCTCCCTGAGCCGCGCCGGATGGACGCCCGAGGGCACCACGCCGGCCATGACGTGGATGCGCGCGCAATCAAGCGCCTTCGCGTACTCGATCGCGCGCGCGAGACCGTCGCGGAACTCGTTCACCCGGTTGGGCAGGATGGCCGTACCCCGCTCGCCCGCCTCCCAGTCGCCCGGCGGCAGGTTGAAGAGCGCCTGGGTAAGACCGTGGGCCGCGAGCCGCTCGGCGAGCGCATCCTTGGGATAGGCGTAGGGAAAGAGATACTCGACGGCCTTGAAGCCCGCCTTGGCCGCGGCCTCGAAGCGCTCGAGGAAAGCGACCTCGTTGAACATCATGCTGAGATTGGCGGCGAGCTTGGGCATGGTCGTGGCCTTCCTTCTTGCTGGGAGGATATTGGACGTACCCGGTCGATCCGCATCTCTTATAGTGAAAAATGCGCGCCTTGGGCACGGAAACCGCCTCCCCGGGGAGCCCGCTCGGTCAGCAACGGGTGAAGCGCTAGCCGCGGCGCTGGCGTGCGGCGTTGTAGTGGTCGAGCACCCAGGCGAGGTGCCGGCGCATCGCCTGCGCCGCCCCCTCGGGATTGTGGCTGCGGATGGCCTCCACGATGGCGCGGTGCTGCGCACTGAGGGCGAGATCGTCCTCCGGCCGCGCGAACAGCTCGTAGCGATGGAACTCGAGCATGGCCGTGAGGATGTCGCGGATCACCGTCAAGATATGGATGTAGACCGCGCTGTGGCTGGCCCGCGCGATCGCCATGTGGAGGCGCACGTCGTCCTCCGCCTTGTAGAGCTGGCCGCGCCGCGCATCGTCCATGCTCGCCACCAGCGCCTCGAGCCGGGCAATGTCCTCGTGATCGGCACGCTCGCCCGCGCGGCGCGCGGCCCATACCTCGAGGATGGCGCGGATCTCGGCGAGATCGTGCAGGTTCTCGCGGTTCGTGCGCAGGAGCTCGGTGAGCGGCCGATCGAGCTCGATCGCCGAGGATTTGACCCGGGTGCCGCCGCCCTGGACGGCACTCAAGAGGCCCTGGGCCTTGAGCTTTTGCAGTGCCGCGCGGACCGAGACGCGGCTCACTCCCATGCGCACGGCAAGCTCGCGCTCGCCCGGCAGGCGCTGGCCCGGCACCAGCGCTCCGCTCGCGATCAGGCGCATGATCTCCTCCTCCACCCGGTCGGAGACGCGCTCTCGGGGGATGCGCCGGAAGGCAGGGTCGCTGCTCGTCATCACGCGTCAAGTGGTATGGCGTTAAGACCACTCGAGCTATTAATGACGGCCCAAGGCGGGCGTCAAGCGCGCAGGCGAGGTGCTGCCGTGCGCTGCGGCCGCGCCAGGATGATGCCGCCAAGAATGACGCTGCCGCCGATCACCTGCATGAGCGTCGGCGCCTCGCCGAGTGCCGCCCAGGCGACGAGGGCTGCATAGAACGGCTGGATGAGAAGGGCGACCGCCGTGAAGCTTACCGGAAGCTGGCGGATACCGTAGGTGATCAGGCTTTGCCCGGCCACCTGGGAGACGAGGGCCAGGCCGAGCACCACGGCCCAGCCTGCGAGCGTCGTGGGCACGAGCTGCTCGCCCGCTGCGGCCGAGCCGGCCAAGAGCAGGATCGAGGAGACCACCGCCGTCCAGGTCATGATCGTGGCGGTCGAGAAGCGCCGGCGCAGGCGCTGTATCGCGAGCAGATAGAGGCTCCAGAAAAAGGCGCCGGTAACCGCGAGGAGGTCGCCCAGAAGGTGCTCGCCGCCGAGCGTGCTGCTTTGGCCCATGAGGAGCGCCACACCCGCGAGCGTCATGGCAAGGCCGAGGAAGAAGACGGCACCCATGCGCTCGCCGAAAAAGATGAAGGCGGCAAGCGCCACGCAGATCGGCGAGATGCTCACGATGAGCTGGCCGTTGGCGACGGAGGTGAATTTCATGCACCAGCACCACAGCGCCGTGTTGATGCCGTAGCAGCTCCCGGCAAGGGTGAGGTGGAAATAGTCGCGCCAAGAGCTCGGCGCGCGGTACTCGGGCAACCGCGGCCGCTCCCAGCGCAGCCAGAGCCAGAGCACGGGTGCCGAGAGAAAGAGGCGGTGGAAGCCGGTTGCGGTCGGCGCCAGCTCCGAGAGCTTGACGAAGATGCCCGAGAGCGAGGTCCCGAAAGCGCCCAGCAGAAGGGCTAAGAGCGCGAGGCGCGCGGCGCCGAGCCGCACGCCGATTCTCGCCCCTGCGGCGCCGACTTGCTCCGATAACGTCATGGCGTCCTTATAGGGCCCGCCCCTCCGGCTCGAAAGCGGCGTTTCTGCATGGCTCGCGTGCTTCAAAGGCGCGGGCTTTCGGCTATAGTGCCGCGATGACGAGGACACCCCGGCCGCGAGCGGCATCTCGCAGGCACCTCCTGGCAGCCGACGAGCCCGCCGCCTTCGAGCTGGTGAACGAAAACGGCCGGGCGCCCTATCTCCTCATCTGCGACCATGCGAGCCCACGGGTACCGCGTGCCTTGCGCTCGCTCGGGCTCGAGGAGTGGCAGCTCCTGCGCCACATCGGCTGGGACATCGGCGCCGCCGAGGTGGCGCGCGCACTCGCGCACCGGCTCGACGCAGCCCTCGTCCTTGCCGGCTATTCACGCCTCGTCATCGACTGCAACCGCCGCCCCGGGGATGGGTCCTCCATTCCCGAGGAGAGCGACGGCGTCGCGGTGCCGGGCAACCGGGGCCTCGCAAAAGCGGACTCAGCACTACGCTTGGGCGAGCTCTTCCGGCCCTACCATGCGGCGATCGAGGCGGCACTCGAGCGCTGGCGCGGGCAAGGGCTGGTGCCGGCGCTCGTCGCCGTCCACAGCTTCACGCCCGTCTTCGCGGGCTTCGAGCGGCCCTGGCACATCGGCGTGCTGTGGGACCAGGATGGGCGCATTGCGCGCCCGCTGCTCGAGGCGCTCGCCCGGCAGGACGGCGTCGTCGTGGGCGACAACGAGCCCTACTCCGCGCGCGCGCCCCAGGGCTACAGCTTGACCGCGCACGCGGCCGCCAAGGGCTATCCCCACGTCGCCATCGAAGTGCGCCAGGATCTCATCGACACCCATCATGGTGCCGCGGAGTGGGCCGAGCGCCTGGCCGCGGCACTCGGGCCCATCCTCAAGAACGGCTCGCTTTACCGCGTGGAGCATTTTCCGTGAGCCTCTCCGAGCCGCCCTTCACGCTCGGCATCGAGGAGGAGTATCTCCTCGTCGACCGCTCGACCGGTGCCCTCATCAGCACGGCGCCCGAGAGCATGCTCGCCGAGTGCGAGGCGCACCTCGAGGGCCAGGTGACGCCCGAGTTCCTGCAGTCGCAGATCGAGGTCGGCACGCGCGTGTGCTCAACGCTCGGCCAGGCGCAGGGCGAGCTTGCTCACCTGCGGCGCATGGTGGCCGAGGTCGCGGAGCGCCATGGCCTCGCCATCGTGGCCGCCTCGACCCATCCCTTCGCCCATTGGGGGAGCCAGCGTCCGACCACGAAGGCGCGCTACGAGACCCTCGCGCGCGACCTCCAGGGCGTGGGCCGGCGGCTCATCATCTGCGGCATGCATGTCCACGTCGGCATCGCGGACGACGACCTGCGCATCGACCTGATGAGCCAGGTGAGCTACGTGCTTCCGCATCTGCTCGCACTTTCGACCTCCTCGCCCTTCTGGCGCGGCACCAACACGGGCCTCATGTCGTATCGCATCGCCGTGTTCGACGAGCTGCCGCGCACCGGGCTGCCCGAGCAGTTCGACAGCTGGGGCGAGTATCAGCGCCATGTGCGCGTGCTGGTGGACGCCGGCCTCATCGAGGATGCGAGCAAGCTGTGGTGGGACGTGCGGCCGTCAGAGCGCTTTCCCACGCTCGAAATGCGCATCACCGACGTCTGCACGCGACTCGAGGACGGCATTACGATCGCCGCCCTCTACCGCTGCTGGCTGCGCATGCTCTGGCGGCTGCGGCGGAACAACCAGCGCTGGCGGCGCTACGCCGCGATGCTCATCAACGAGAACCGCTGGCTCGCCCAGCGCTACGGATGCGCCAAGGGCCTCGTCGATTTCGGCAAGGGCCACATCGTGCCTTACGCCGAGCTCCTCGAGGAGATGCTCGAGATCATCGCTCCCGACGCCGCGCACTTCGCCTGCGAGGCCGAGGTCACGCACGCGCGCACCATCCTCGCGCGCGGCACCTCGGCCCATTGGCAGATCGCGACCTTCGAGGAGGCGCGGCGAGCGGGGGCCTCCGAGGCGGAGGCGCTCAAGGCCGTCGTCGACATGCTGATCCGCGAGAGTCTCTCCGGGCTCGGCGGGGCGCGCGCAGCGGCGCCGCGGTTTGACGTGGCGGGGCGCGATCCCACATAAAGGGCGCAAGCAGCAAGCGAGGATGACGCCATGACCGAGCACGACAGACGCGAGACCGAGCTCGAGGCCGCCGCCTTCCGGCGCCTCGTGCAGCATTTGCGCGGACGCACCGACGTGCAGAACATCGACCTCATGAACCTGGCCGGCTTCTGCCGCAACTGTCTCTCGCGTTGGTACCGCGAGGCCGCCGAGGAGCGCGGCATCAAGCTCTCCGACGACGCGGCGCGCGAGCACGTCTACGGCATGCCTTATGCGGAATGGAAGACGAAGTACCAGAAGGAAGCCTCCCCGGAGCAGAAGGCCGCCCGCGCCAAGGCGGGTCCCGGGCACCACCATTGAAGGAGGATTCCCATGCCCGCGTGGGTCGGAACCAGTTAAGCCCGCGACCTTCCGTTTCTAGTCCGAAAGCGGCCATCCGTTATCCGTCATCGGATGTCGGCGAAGTGCCAACAAGAGACATAACGTCGCTCGTGCGCACACACGCGACCGGCTTAGCTATATTTATGAGCTGCCAGCGGGACGCGGTGAAATCCCGCCTTCGGCTTTCGTCTACGCCAGCAGAATGTTATGGTTTATGCCGATCCCCGTTCATCCGATGAGTGTCGGTCTAACTGACAATGTGGCTGTACAAGTGGCTACAACAGCGGACGGTCGGAATTCAAGGCGCCGACGCCTTGATGTTTTTATTGCTTATTGGGGCAGTGATCCTGCTCGCAGCCGGAGGCGTGGCGCTCAGTCGCTTTGCGGCTGATAATCTCGCTCGCTCCCTAGCGCAGCTTGTCGGGGATGCCCAAGCGACGTC
The DNA here is from genome assembly GCA_052143835.1 of Alphaproteobacteria bacterium. GTDB lineage: Bacteria > Pseudomonadota > Alphaproteobacteria > JACZXZ01 > JACZXZ01 > DASPPM01. The sequence continues at coordinate 2,248 of JBKQRV010000098.1, read as the reverse complement.
CAATGCCTGGACCAAGGATCTGGCGGCGCGCACGGACGACTTGCCTGCCATGATCGTCGGATTGCCTCCGAGCGAACCAACGAAAAGGGCCCTTAGACACGCGATGCAGATCGGCCGTGTTTATCGTTTCAAGATATGGAGCCGAACGGGTGATCTCGTTTTTGTTTCTGACGACATGGCGCCTCCCGCCCAAGCGCAAACGCTCGTGAAAAGCCGCGGGCAACGTGTCGCGGCCGGCATCCTTTCAGGGTCCATGTTCCTCGTGACGGCTCGGGGCGCACCGCCACAAGACCCATCGTACTTCTCGGACGTGTATTGGCCAATCATGCGTGGCGATGCGGTCCTCGGCATTGTCGAGGTCTACATCGACCAGACCGAAGAGCACAGGCTCTACGATAGGACCTTCCTAAAAGTGCAGGGGATCGCGGTCCTTCTCGTGCTGCTCGCGGGCGCGCTGCCTGGAGCCATGGTCTATTTCAAGTTAAGGGCTCAGCGCCGAGCCGAAAGACGCGCCACGTTTCTCGCAACGCATGACCCGCTGACCGGAATTGCCAACAGGTCCACGCTCGCGGAGACGGCGCGCGTAGCCCTGGCGCTGGCGCAACAGACAGATAGCAGTGTCGCTTTGCTGCTATTGGGTATCGATCGCTTCAAGGAAATAAATGACAGCTTCGGTCACGGCGTCGGCGACCGTCTCCTGCATGCGTTTGCGACTCGCCTCGGCGAGAGCATTCACGCCGACGATATGGCCGCCCGCCTCGGCGGGGACGTATTCGCCGTCCTGAAAATCGGTATGGCGCAGCCCGAGAATGCCAGGGTTCTTGCCGAACGCCTGATCCACAACATGTCGATCCCGTTTGAGATCGATGGGCAGCAATTGTTATGCAACGTAAGTATCGGAGTGGCTATCGGGCCGAACGATTCGAATAACGCAGATGTGCTTCTGCAGCATGCTGAAATTGCGCTCTACAGGGCTAAAGCCGAAGGTCGCAACGCGATCCGCTTCTTTGAGCTCGGAATGGATGCCGATATGCGCCGACGGCACGACTTGGAAAACGAACTGCGTCGAGCCCTGACTGATAAGGCTTTCCGCCTTGACTACCAGCCCATCTACGATTTCCACAACGGAATGCTGGTCGGATTTGAGGCTCTTTTGCGCTGGCCTCTTGGCTGGCCAGTGAAGCACCCGGTCGAGTTCATCCCAATCGCGGAAGAGACGGGCATCATAGTAGAGATTGGTGCTTGGGTGCTCCAAACGGCATGCGCTGCCGCGGCATCCTGGGACAGGCCATTGGCACTGGCCGTAAACTTGTCCCCAGTTCAGTTTCGTCGCGGCGATATCGTTGCCACCGTTCTAGAGGCGTTGAGCGCATCCGGACTGGCTCCCCAACGGCTGGAACTTGAGGTCACGGAGGGGGTGTTGATTGGAGACATTGACGGCGCTCTAGAGCAGCTTGTCAGGCTTCGGTCACTCGGCGTTGCCATCTCACTGGACGATTTTGGCACCGGGTACTCAAGTCTAAGCTATCTTTGGCGCTTCCCTTTCGACAAGGTCAAGATCGACCAGTCTTTTGTGAAGGGGATGAACGTCGATCCGAAGGCAGCCGCCATAGTCAACACGATTCTTGGACTGAGCCACACACTCAACCTTTCCGTGACTGCCGAAGGCGTCGAAGCCGAAGATCAGGCCATCGCCCTGAACAGACTGAACTGCAACCAAGCTCAGGGTTTTCTATTGGGGCGCCCGATGTCTACTGCCGCAGCAAGCGAGCTTGTCAAGGCGAACGCGGCGGCACCGGCAATGTTAAGTCCGGAGTACGTCGCCTCTTATACCAGCCCGCATTGATCAGAACTCATGCACCCACGGGCGTAGACCGGGGTACATGATGCGCCAGGGCTGTGCGACGGGCTTGTTCCAGGCGTAGCAGCAATAATCGACGATGTCGTCGCCCGATTTGAACACGCGGTTGGAGATCTGACGCGATACCCGATGTCTGAAAGGGGTCAGAGTGCGAAGTAAGAGCACACCGCACACTTGTCCGGTTGCGCACTAAGATAGGAAATGCCTGCTCGGTGTTGAACGCGTCAATCCGGGCTTTTGCGTGTTGCCAAAACTGTCAACTTGAAGTGGACCCCGAATTTGGGACCGGTCGGTTAATTGGAGCGTGAGCCGTTCCGTCGTGGTAGATGGAGCGGATCATGACAAAGCGAACGAGACGGAAGATCGACGCGGGGCTGAAGGCGAGGA
>JBKQRV010000097.1:0-98890 GCA_052143835.1 Alphaproteobacteria bacterium | reverse complement strand
ATTGAAGTCGCCCAGATATCCCCTCCCCCCTTGAGGGGGAGGGCAGGGAGGGGGGTGCGTCACGGCACCCATGATTGCGAGGGCTACGCCGCGGAGCGCAACTCATAAGGCTGCACCAGGATATCGGCCGGAACCTGCAGCTGCATCAAGCCGCCGACAGGCGCACATGGAACTCGCTGCCGGTTGCCTTGGCAAAGCGCAGAAGCATCTTGGTGCTTGGTAGCGTCTGCCCGCTTTCCAGCCGGGCGATGGCTGACTGACTGGTCCCCATGCGGGCGGCCAGTTCCGCCTGGGATAGCCCGGCGCGCAACCGAGCCCTGACCAGTTCGGCGGAAATCTCGAACTCGGGGGCGAGCGCGTCGTATTCGGCCTTGACCTTGGGCTTGGCGAGGAGACGCGCCTTGAGTTTCTCCAATGGAATGGTCATGTGATTTGCTTCGCTCTCCGAAGCGCAAGTTCGATCTCGGCACGCGGGGTCTTCGGCGTCTTCTTCACGAACGCCCGAACCACGACCACCCTCCTGCCGACCACAGTGACGTAGAGCGCGCGGGCTCTTTCGCTCCCGCCGGGAAGAGCGGCGGGGTGGGATAGGCGTCCTCGAGATACTCGAAGATGACCGTGGAATCGAAGAGGCTGAGATCGCCGTCGATCAGCACCGGGACTTGCCCTTTGGGGTTGGCGGCGAGCACAGCTGGATGCTTGGGCGCGTAGCCCTCCGCCTGGCTGAAGGGCACCATGACGCGCTCGAACGCCAGCGCCTTCTCGAGGAGGGCGATCTCCACCTTGCGCGCGAACAGGCTCGAGGGTCCGGAATAGAGCTTCATTCGTCTCACCTTCCCGTCCACAGACTATAATTTGGGCTGATGTGCTGAGCAAATTCGGTCGCTGAGCTCTAAATGTCCTGAGATGGTAATCACCTGACAGTCGGGGCCGCGGCCGCGCGCATCTCAAGACCTTCTTCGGCGGATTCACAAAGGAGGAATCCACCACGACCAAAGCCGACAAAGAAAGCCGCCCGACCTCAGCCCAAAGAGGCGGCAAATGTCAACCGATTGCTTTCTCTGTACTGCGTCGGCATTGAAGTAAAATGGACCGTTATTCGCAAAATCGATTAGGGTGTCGATAATCGTGAGCAAAAGGAACGCTATTGACATTGCCAGCGCTCCCCGCGAATTCCAAACACCATAGAGCCGTAGGACGAACGCTGTGCCTATCAGGACAAGAAGTGCTATCGAATCAACGATTATCCAGATTTTAGTTTTTACCGGGGTTTTGGCTTCTGCATCGGCTTTTTTTCCACCGGCCGCACCACTAGGAAAATGACCGACAGATCGACGAACCTCATTCCCAGATTGGTAAGAAACAGTCCAATAGCGTTGTCGAGGTAAAATGCCATTACAACCAAGAGCGTCGCAGTCAGCACGTCTGAGACTAGATCGTAAGACGCCCGCAAGAGGTTTTCAGATAGGGCCTTTGCGTACTTCTCGTCCTGTTGCATCCGCATCATCGCGATTGTGAAGACCACCGCCGTGATTACAAATGCAGGAAAGGCGATGATCTGAGGCCAGTCCAATTCACCCTTTACGGTCTTTTCTGCCGCGAACGCTATCGCAACGCCGAGCATTGCCCCTAGGACGTGGACTCTGGCTTCGCTCGGGTTTTTGGCGCTGTCGGTCACGTCTCACCTCGTCCGCGGGATGGGTCTTGTTTCTATTTGAGGGCTGGAAGGTTACACAGACTTCGTTCGCCAAATCAACTAAAAATTGTGTAAACTCTTCCATTCGCCATCAATACGTTTGGAGATGAGCCGGTGAACGCGCTCTTTTGAAAAGGCGAAGGTGATAAGGTCGCCATGTTTTCGCGGATTAAACGCTACAATTTGCCCTGACATGGTAGTCACCTGACAGGTGGCGCCACGACGGCGGCGGCCGCGAGAGTCTGCCGCGCGTCGCAGGTGCGGCCATCCCGCCTCCGAGTGAGATGATACACCGAAACCAAAGCCGACGAAGGAAGTTGCGTTATCTCAACCCAAAGAGGCGGCGCATGTTAGCCGCTTAACCTCTCTGCACAGACCGAAGAAGTCCAAACCGATCCTTAGATTGTTGAGTATGTCCCCCCTTTCAGGCTGCCCAATTTCAGGAGCCCGGCTTCTTGTCGCGCTTCTGAATTGCTGCGCGAGAGCTTGCCGGAAGGCCTTCGTAGAGGGACTGGATGTGTTTAGGTTCCGCGATCATCTTCTCGACAATCAGGTTGACCAATCCAAATAGGGTGGTTGCAGTACCCTTGTCGTCCTTTAGATCAATCTCACCTGGATGAACTGCGTTGTTTCCGATCACGCGAACAAAGTCGAGAGCTTGCTGGATGGAAGGATTGAGCCCTTTCTGCACTAGGCTCGCGATATCGTCGTTGATGTTTTGGCCCTTCTCGCCGAGAAGTGGCATGAGCTTCTGAATGCAGAGACGGAGAAGTGCCGCGGCTGCGCGGGGTGAAGCGCCAACGATGTCGGCAGCTTCTTTGAAGTCTGGAGCGAGTTCGCCGGGAATGTCCGAGTGCGGCTTGAAGGTGTACGAGCGTGTCGGGTAGAGGAGGTTGTCGGATACCCAAACAGCGATTTGGCCGCAACTGAAGCAAAGGCTGAAACTGGCATTTTCGAGCTCAACGTCAAGCGAGCGACGCTGCTCGTGCTTGTATCGAAAGAGGCGCCCGGATGCGACAGATTCCCAGTGAGCGATAACAACGCCGTCGTCTTGCAAATTGCGATCGCTCCTTATACCGGCGACTATCGAAGCGGCGTCAGCCTTGGAGGTAGGAGAACGGTCCTTTTCATAGGGCTCAAGGAAGGGCCGAAACCACGTCTGATGCGACAAGGCGTCGCAATATGGGCAGCTAAATGAATTGGCACCGAGGGTCGGCACGATGGGCTTATCGGGCATCATCTGCTCCCTTCACGGCAATCGTCCAAATGGGTTGCAGGGATCGGCGATAGCCGGGTAGCCTCGCGTCGATGATAGAACATATCGAGAATTGGCGTCCACAACCCGTCATCGAAACCAAAATCGGACGCAGAACCGGTCTTCCCGGGAGCAACAAGCGCTCACGTTGACACGCGCCCGCGATCCCGCTAACGTCTGCCATCGCGCCGATTTGAGATCAGCTTGCGGGCGCGGAAAAAATGCCGCTAAAGCGACGGGAAGACCGCCCGGCGGCAGCGCTGCGGCGGTTTTTTGATGGGCCTGGTCCGGGCCGAGGAACGGACCCGCGGGATTTGACGGGCAGCTTGCAGCCGCGCCTCTCTCTGCTAAAGCGCCACGGGGATGACCTCCGTGGGCCCGTGTAACCCGAGCGAAGGAGGGCATCTTATGCTTTCGGCGTTGCACTCTCCGCATTTTTCTCCTCACGCGTCCGTGGCAGCCGTCTCCCGCATCCGGAAGGCCCGGAGGTGCGCGCGATGAGCGGACAAACCTACGCGGGCGACGTGGATTCGCGCCGCGCCTGGGAGATCCTCAAGGGGGATCCCGGGGCCACCCTCGTCGACGTGCGCACCAGTCCGGAGTGCCGCTACGTCGGCCATCCCGATCTCAAGACGCTCGGCAAGAGCGCCGTCTTCGTCGAATGGCAGGCCTACCCCGATCTCGCGAAGAACGAGCGCTTCGCCGAGGAGCTCGCGGTGAAAGGGGTCGCGAAGGACGCGACGCTTCTCCTCCTCTGCCGCTCGGGTGCCCGCTCCAAGGCGGCGGCCATCCTCTTGACCAGCCTCGGCTACCGGCGCTGCTACAACATCGCCGACGGCTTCGAGGGGCCGAAGGATGGCGAGGGCCATCGCGGGCGGAGCGCCGGTTGGAAGGCGGCGGGCCTTCCCTGGCAGCAGGACTGACCACCCCAATCCGCGGGAATCCGGCAATGGCAAAAGGCAAGAAGAACGCGGCGAGCGCCTGGCGTCCGCAGACTCGGCTGGTGCGCGGCGGCATCGTCCGCTCCGCCCACGGCGAGACGAGCGAGGCGCTCTATCTCACCTCGAGCTTTGTTTATGCGAGCGCCGAGCAAGCCGAGGCGCGCTTCAAGGGCGAGGCGCCGGGGTTCATCTACTCGCGCTACGGCAATCCGACGGTTGCCATGTTCGAGAAGCGCATGGCGCTCCTCGAGGGCGCGGAGGCGTGCTTCGCCACCGCGACCGGCATGGCGGCCGTGTTCGCCTCGCTCATGTGCCAGCTCCGTGCCGGCCAGCGCGTGGTGGCCTCGCGCGCGCTCTTCGGCTCCTGTCACTTCATCATCACGCAGCTCCTGCCGCGCTGGGGGATCGCGACTCAGCTCGTCGACGGCACGAACCTCGCGGAGTGGAAGGCGGCCCTTCGCTCGGGCGCGGCGGCGGTCTTCCTCGAGACGCCGGCCAACCCCACGCTCGAGCTCATCGATATCGCGGCGGTCGCCAAGCTCGCGCACGCCGGGGGTGCCGTCCTCATCGTCGATAACGTGTTCTCGACGCCTTTGCTGCAGCGGCCCTTGGCGCTGGGCGCCGACATCGTCGTCTATTCCGCAACCAAGCACATCGATGGGCAGGGCAGGGCGCTCGGTGGCGCCGTCCTCTCGAGCGAGAAGTTCTACCGCGAGCAGCTCATGCCCTACATGCGCCACACCGGGCCCTCGCTGAGCCCGTTCAACGCCTGGATCATGCTCAAGGGTCTCGAGACCCTGGGCCCGCGGGTCGAGCGCCACTCGGTGAATGCGCGAAAGGTCGCGGACTTCCTTGCCGGGGACAAGAGGGTGTCGCGCGTGCTCTTCCCGGGCCACAAGAGCCATCCGCAGTACCGCCTCGCGCGCCGGCAGATGGCGGGGCCGGGGACGATGGTGAGCTTCGAAGTGAGGGGCGGCAAGCGGGGCGCTTTCCGCTTCCTCAACGCGCTCGAGGTCATCGACATCTCGAACAATCTGGGCGATGCCAAGTCGCTCATCACCCATCCCGCGACGACGACGCACCGCGCCGTCGGGCCCGAGGAGCGCGCGCGCATGGGGATCACGGATGGGCTCGTGCGCCTCTCGGTCGGCCTCGAGGACGCGGACGATCTCATCGAGGATCTCGCGCGCGGGCTCAAGGCGGTGGGCGCGTGAGGGGCGCGGGCCGAGCGCTCAGGCGAGCTTCACCCAGGTGAGCTCGTGCTTGTTGTGGTGGAGATGCATGAGACGGCTTCCGGGCACGGCGGCAAATGCGGCGGCCGTCGCATGGTCCGTTTCGCCCTGAAACTTGAGCGTGCACAGGTAGTGCTGTGCCAAGCCCGAGGCGAGCCAGCCTTGCATGAGGCGCCATAGGCGGCGCGGATAGCACACGATGTCGGAGAGGAGCCAGTCGACGGGCCCCACCTCGGCAGGAGCTAAGGAAAAGGCGCTCGCCGCGCGATACTCGATGCCGGGAAGTGCTGCGATCCTGGGTTCGAGCGGCGCCTTGTCGACACTGAGGACATGGCAGCCGAGCTTCTGGAGCGCCCAACTCCAGCCGCCCGGGCTGGCGCCGAGATCGAGGCAGCGCTCTCCCTCGCTGGGACGCACGCCTAGGAGCGTGAAGGCTTCCCACAGCTTGAGATAGGCCCGGTTGGGCGGACCCGTGCGGTCCTCGATGAATTCCGCCTCGCCGTGGCGGAACGGGCTCGAAGAGCAGGGGCTCGCGAGCATCCTGTTCCCCGCGACAAGCGTCCACGAGCCGAGCGGCGCTTTGGGCAGCTCGCACGGAAACGGGACGGGCTTGGCCGAGACGTGGGGAAGCTGCGCCTGGATGAGCTTGGCGCGGCGATGAAGCTTGAAGTCATAGAGCGCCCAATTGCGCTGGATGGCGCGGAGCTTCAGCGCCGCGTCCTTGATCGAGCCTATCTCGAGCTCGCGGGGCGCCAACCAGACGTTCTGGGCCCAGGCGGCGGGCCGCGCCGCTCCCGGGGCCAAGATGAGCCGGCCGTAGCGTATGGTCACATGCCCGAGCTCGTGCTCGAGCTCGCGCTCGAAACCTTCGGCGGCGAGATAGCCGGTCTCCTCCATGCCCTGCCTCCTTGAGAGAGGGATTGACCCATGCGCGGTGCCGGCTCAGGATTCGCGGGGCTCTCTGCGGAGAAGCGGGAGACGCCATGATCGAGGTCATCATCGAGCGCTGGACCCAGCGCGACGGGCACACCGACTTCATGTGGTCGATCTGGCATCACGGCAAGCGCGCCGCCATGAGCGACCCCGTCGCTACCTCGGCCGAGGCCGAGGCGCAGGCCCTCGAGGCATGCCGTCGCACGTTCCGGCGCGAGCCGGACCGTATCACGAAGCTATGAGCTGCCAGCGGCAGAGCGCCCTCGGCCGACCTCCGAGCCGGCGCGCTCAGGGCAGGTCGAAGCGCTCGTCCGTGGCGCTCACGCCGATCTTGCCGATGAGGAACGGCACGAGCGACTGCGTCGCGGCGAAGGAGTCGGGCCGGCGCATCTCGCCGCTCGCACTCCCTTGCCAGATTCGACGCGCGGCGCGTTGATCAGACAGCATCATGGAGAGATGCACCCGGCGCGGTGACGGCTCCCCGGTCGCGGCCGAGCCCGTGGCCGTCTCGCCGCCGAAGAGGTTCTGATTGAGGGGCGTGAGGACGCCCATGCTCTCGGCTTGCTCGCTGTTCGGCACCGCGCTTTCGAGCGCCTTCGCCCCGTTGGTCCGGTCGCCGACCCGGTTGCCGGTTACCTCGGTCGCATAGAACTCGAGGAGGAGCGGAGCATTATCCGAGACGACGTAGCCGCGGTTGCGCAGCGAGGCCTCGATCGCGGCCTTGAGGCGCTGGTACTGGTCGGTATCCTGTGCAGGCACGACCGAGATCGCGGAGCCCGGCGCGAGCGGCGCGTAGGCTCGAGCGGTCACCGAGCCGGTCGCTTGGGCGGACGCCGTCTGGGCCCAGGCCAAAGGCGCGATCAGGACCACAAACGCGGCCGCGAGCGCGTGGAATTTCCCCATTCTCTCCCTCCTCGAGGCCGGCCGCGCGCACCGCTCGTCGCGGCGAGCCCACCAGGACATAAAGTAATGAATGCCAAACGCGAGCGCCACCCCCATCCTGGGCTCGGTCGCCTCCTCCCGAGGCGGCGATAGTCCCACGTTACACCCTGCCTCAGGCCTGCGAGGTCGGCAGCACGAGGAGCTGGGCGATCACCACGTGGGGCGGCTGCTCGAGCGCGAAGACGACCGAGCGCGCCACGTCGTCCGCCGTGAGTAGCGTTTCGAAGGAACCGTAGAAGTGCTCCGCCGCGGCCTCGTCGCCGCGCCAACGCGCTTCGGCAAAGCCGGTACGCGCCGTCCCCGGCATGATCTCGCTCACGCGAATCGCGGTCCCCTTGAGCTCGGCGCGCAGCGCGTCGCTGAACATATGCACCGCCGCCTTGCTTGTGTTGTAGGCGGCAATCCCCGCGGTGGGACGCAAGCCGGCGATCGAGCCCAAATTGACGATATGTCCGCGTCCGCGTGCGAGCATGCCGGAGAGGATCGCCCGCGTCACGCGCATGAGGCCGGTGACGTTGGTCTCGATCGTGCCTGCCCAATCCTCGATAGCGCCCTCCTCGAAGCGGCGACGGCCGCCCACGTCCGATCCCGCGTTATTGATCAGGATATCGACCGCGCGCCAGTCGGCCGGCAGTGCCGCGACAAGGGTGCTTACGGCCCCGGCGTCGGTTACATCCAAGGCGAGGGGAAGAATGTCCTTGCCATAGCGCTCGACGAGCTTGTCGAGTCGTTCGCGCTTGCGTGCGGTCGCGATCACGCGGGCGCCGCGGGCGGCAAGGGCGTGGACCATGGCCTCGCCGATGCCCCTCGACGCGCCTGACACCAGGGCTACCGCTCCCGCGCCGAGTATGGGCTGGTCGTCGCTCATCGCAAGCTATCTACCATGCCGAGCGGGTGCCGCAAAACCTATCGCGATGCACCGGTATTGAAGGGCCGCGCGGATGGACTTCCATCTCCCCCTGCCCCAAGATCGCGCAGCCGCTTCGCAGTGAAAAACTGCGCTCGCGGGCATCGGGAAAGGCGAGGAGCTGAGGCCATGGCGTACGAGACGCTTGTTATCGAGAGGCACCGCGGCGGCATCGCAAGGCTCACCCTCAACCGGCCCGAGGTGCACAACGCGCTTTCCGGCCGCATGCTCGAGGAGCTGCCGCAAGCGGTACGGGAGCTGGAGTCGGAGCCCGCGGTCCGAGTCGTGGTCTTGACGGGGGCAGGGGAGAGCTTCTGCGCAGGGGCCGATCTGCGCTGGATGCAGGAGGTGAGCAAGCTCGATCGCGCGGGGCGTGTCGCCGCTTCCGGCGGGGTCGCGGCGGTGCTCTCGGCACTCGACCGTCTCTCCAAGCCGCTCGTCGGCCGCATCAATGGGGCGGCCTACGGCGGAGGGGTCGGCCTCATCGCGGTCTGCGATATCGCGATCGCCGCGCGCGGCGCGCGCTTCGGGCTCAGCGAAGTGCGCCTTGGCCTGATCCCCGCGAATATCGGGCCTTACGTCATGAAGCGCCTGGGCGAGGCCAAGACCCGCGAGATCTTCTTCAACGGCAAGCTCTTCGATGCCGAGGAGGCTGCGAGGCTCGGCCTCCTCTCGCGCGCCGTCGATGCGGCGGAGCTCGACGGCGCAGTCGAGCGCGAGGCCGGCTATTTCCTCAAATGCGGACCGCAGGCGGTCGCTCGCGCGAAAGCGCTCGTCCACCACATCGCGCGGCACGGGCCGTCCGAGAGCATCGAATACGCCATTGCGGGCTTGGCCGATGCCTGGGAAGGGGAGGAGAGCAGGGAGGGCATCGCCGCCTTCTTCGAAAAACGCAAGCCGAGCTGGGCCTCGTGAGGTGCGAGGCGCGCGTTGCCGGCAGCCGCAAGGCTTGGTTTGTCGTTGAAATCATTGTATCCTGTTCGCGTCAAATCGGGGCGCGCGGCGCATCTGATGACGTCGAGGTGCCACAAGGGTTGGCCGCACGAGTGCTGATGGGAATGCGGAAAGGGATGGGGCGGAGTAGCCGACTCGGCAGCCAATAGCCGCGAGCGAGGGGGGAAGAATGAAGTCGGGGTTCTTCAAGTTTGCGGTCTCGGCCCTGGCACTGTGCGCGGCACTCTCCGCGGCAGGGCGGGCGCAGGCCGCCGGCTTCCAGCTCGTCGACCAAAGTCCGAGCGGAGAGGGGGACGCGTTCGCGGGTGCCGCTGCGGTCGCCGAGGACGTCTCGACCATCTTCGCCAACCCCGCCGGCCTGACTTACCTGAACGGCATCCAGGCGCAAGCGGGCATGAACGTCATCATGACCGACGGCACCTTTCACCCCTCGAACGCGAAGACGGATCCGACGGCCGTCGGCGGCTTGCCCATGCCGCTGACCGGGGAGGCGAGCCGCGACTTCGGCGTGGTGGTGCCGGTGCCGCACGTCTATGTCGCCGCCCCTCTCGACGCGATTACGAAAGGCCTGTGGGCCGGCATAGGCATCACGGCCCCCTTCGGGCTGGTGACCGATTACGGAAGCGACACCTGGGTCGGCCGCTATTATGCCGAGCGCACCCAGCTTCAGACGATCGACGTGAATCCGTCGGTGGCCTATAAGGCCACGAATTGGCTCTCGCTCGGTGCTGGGGTCGACGTCCTTCACGGCAGCGGGCTCTTCAAGAATGCGGTCGATTTCGGCTCGATCTGCTCCAACGCCGCAGGGGCAGGCCTTTGCGGACTGTTCGGGTTGGCCCCCCAGGCCAACGACGGGGAAGTCAGGCTCACCGGCAGCGACAACACGGTGGGCTGGAACGCCGGCGCCATCCTCCAGCCTTTCGACAACACGCGGATCGGCCTTGCCTATCGCTCGGGCTATACGCTGCGGCTGAGCGGCACGGCGAGCTTCACGGTGCCCACGGCCTACCAAACGCTCCAGTCGGCCGTGCCCGCCTTCGGGGGCAACTTCGTCAGTACCGCGGCCCTCGCCAAGATATCCCTCCCGGCGACGGCCAGCTTCTCGGTCGCCCAGCAGGTCACGCCTAAGTGGACGGTCCTGGGCGACGTCAGCTGGACCCAGTGGAGCAGCTTCAATAACTTCACCGTGACCTTCGCCAATCCGTTGCAGCCGACCCAGGTCACGCCCGAGAATTGGCACGATACCTTCCGCGAGTCGATCGGTGCAATTTACGCGGCAAGCGACAAGGCCAGGCTGCGTTTCGGCGCCGCCTACGATCCGACCCCCGTACCCAACGCCTTTCGAACTTTGAACATCCCCGACGACAGCCGGGTTTGGCTTTCCATCGGCTATGGCATGCAGCTGTGGGGCGGGTTCTCGATCGACGCCGCTTACAGCCACATCTTTGTCATTGGAAACTCGCCCATAAACCTGGCGAGCAACACCCAGGGTACGGTCAGCGGCACCTTCAGCGGCTCCTCCGTCAATATCCTGACGCTCGGCGTCAAATACGCCTTCTAGCTCCCGGCCCCGTTGCGCGAGCTGCCGCCCGGGGCAAGCCGGGCAAGCGCCCGTTGACGCTTACGTCAGTGATTTGACGTTAACGTCAGAGATGCTTACTCTTTACACCACGTGCAGTCGGGGAGGGGCTTGGTGGACGAGACTCGGAGCGTTGCCGACGAGCCGTGGGTGAAATCCTATCCGCCCGGCATCGCGCATGCGCTGACGGTGCCTAAGAAACCCTTCTGGCGCCTGGCTGAGGAGGCGGTCGCCGAGTTCGCCGAGCTTGCGGCACTCGATTTCCTGGACCGCCGTACGAGCTACCGCGAGCTCGGGCATCTCATCGACCGGGCGGCGGCCGGATTCCAGGCGCTTGGCGTGGGCCGAGGCGTCAAGGTAGGGCTGTTCCTCCCCAATTGCCCCTATTACGTGATCTGCTATTTCGCCGTGCTCAAGGCGGGCGGCACGATCGTCAATTACAATCCGCTCTACGTGCCGCGCGAGATCGTGCACCAGATCGACGATTCCGAGACCGAGATCATGGTGACGCTCGATCTCAAGCTGCTTTACGACAAGATCGCCTTGTCGATGAGCCAATCGCGCCTCAAGCGGATTGTCGTCGGGCGCATGGTGGAGCTCCTGCCCTTTCCGCGGAACCTGCTCTTCTCGATCTTCAAGCGCGGCGAGCTGGCTCGAGTGCCCGCAGACGAGCGGCATGTGACCTTCGACCGGCTCGTCGCCAACGACGGCCGCGTGCGCGAGGTGGCGGCCGACCCCGAGCGGGACATCGCGGTCCTGCAATATACGGGAGGGACGACGGGGACGCCCAAAGCCGCAGCGCTCACGCACGGCAATCTGTGGGCGAACCTGCGCCAGATCGAGGTCTGGTTCCCCGAAGGTGAGCGCGGCAAGGAGCGCACCTTGGCCGTGCTGCCGTTCTTTCACGTCTTCGCCATGACCTCGGTGATGAATTTCTCGCTCCGTAGCGGCGCGCTCTTGATCCTGTTGCCGCGCTTCGAGCTCAAGCAGGTCCTCGAGACCATCGACCGCAAGCGGCCGACGCTCTTTCCCGGGGTTCCCACCATCTACACGGCGATCAACAACGCGCCCGATCTCGCAAAGTACGATCTCTCGTCGATCAAGCTGTGCATCTCGGGGGCGGCCACCCTGCCGGTCGAGGTCAAGCGCCAGTTCGAGGCGCACACGGGTTGCAAGCTCGTCGAGGGCTATGGTCTCAGCGAGGCCTCGCCGGTGGTGTGCTGCAATCCCATCTACGGGCTGAACAAGCCGGGCTCGATCGGCTTGCCGGTCCCGGGGACGGAAGTGCGCATCATGTCGCTCGACGAGCCGCACCGGGCGCTGCCGACCGGCGAGCGCGGTGAGCTCTGGGTGCGCGGGCCGCAGGTGATGGCGGAATACTGGCATCAGCCCGAGGAGACCGCGCATACGCTGATCGACGGCTGGCTGCGCACGGGCGACGTCGGCTACATGGACGAGGACGGCTACTTCTTCATCGTCGACCGCCTCAAGGAAGTGATCGTCGCCGGCGGCTACAAGATTTATCCGCGCACGGTCGAGGAGGCGATTTACCAGAATCCCGCCGTCGCCGAGGCAGCGGTCGTCGGCGTGCCCGATCCCTATCGCGGCGCCACCGTCAAGGCCTTCGTCGTGAAGCACAAGGGGGCGTCGCTCGATGAGCTAAGCCTGCGGACGTTCCTCGCCGACAAGCTCTCGGCCATCGAGATGCCGAAACTCATCGAGTTCCGCGACGAGCTGCCCAAGTCCGCCGTCGGCAAAATCCTGAAAAAGGCCCTCCTCGAGGAGCGGGGGACCGCGCCGGAAGGCGGGAAACCGTCGGGCCCGCGCCATGGCTAAGCTGACCGCGATCGAGGGCAAGGAGCCGGCCGGCGTGGGCGAGCAGGAGTACACGATCAGCGAGCTTGCGGCTGGGTGCGAGGTGACGCAACGCGCGATCCGCTTCTACGAGGACCAGCACCTGTTGGCCCCGCGCCGGGTCGGCCAAATCCGCATCTTCAGCCGCCGCGACCGCGTGCGGCTCGGGCTTATCCTGCGCGGCAAACGTCTCGGCTTATCCCTTGCCGCGATCAAGGAGATGCTCGATCTCTACGAGGTGGACGACGACCACGTGCAGCAGCTGCGGCTCGCCCTCGACAAGGGGCGCCGTCGCATTGCCGAGCTCGTCGGCCAGCAGCAGGACGTCGCAAGCACCCTGGCCGAGCTGCGCGAGCTCGAGCGGCACGTCGCGGCACGCCTGCGCGAGAAGGGCATCGACCCCGAGGAGATCGTCAAGAGCGACGCCGCGTGATCGGCCGACCTTGCCGCGGAGGTCTTCGAGTATCAGCTTTTGAGGGGTCGAGCGGCACGAGCGCCTCGACCCTTCCCCTCGGAAGGGGGACGGCCGGGACGGGGTCCATCACGCGCCTTTGAGTCCGAGTACTACAAGGAGACAGCCCGATGAAAAACGTGGTGATCGCCGGCTATGCCCGGTCTCCCTTCCACTTCGCGAACAAGGGCGAGCTCAGGCGCGTGCGGCCGGACGAGCTGGCGGCGCAAACGGTGGCCGCTCTCGTCGAGCGCACGCGCCTCGATCCGGCCGAGCTCGAGGATCTCATCGTCGGCTGTGCGATGCCCGAAGGCGAGCAGGGGCTCAATGTCGCCCGCCTCATCGGCTTCCTGGCACACCTCCCGATCACGGTCGCGGGCAGCACGGTCAACCGTTTCTGCGGCTCCTCGATGCAGGCGATCCATATGGCGGCCGGCGCCATCCAGCTCGGCGCCGGCGAGGTCTTCATCTGCGCGGGCGTCGAATCGATGACCCGGGTGCCCATGATGGGATTCAATCCCCTCCCCCATCCTCGCCTCGCCAAGGAATACCCCCAAGCCTACGTCTCGATGGGCATCACCGCCGAGAACGTCGCCCAGAAATACCAGATCACGCGCGCGGATCAGGAGGCCTTCGCGCTTTTGAGCCAGAAGAAGGCCGCCGCCGCGGAAGCGGCGGGAAAGCTTGCCGGCGAGATCGTCGCCATCAAGCAAGACGGCAAGGTGGTCGAAAAAGACGGCTGCATCCGCGCCGATGCGTCGGCCGAGGGATTGGCGGCACTCAAGCCCGCCTTCGACGAGCACGGCACGGTCACGGCCGGGACCTCCTCTCCGCTGACCGATGGGGCCGCGGCCACGGTGGTGTGCACCGAGGATTATGCCGCGAGGAAGGGGCTCGAGCCGCTTGCGCGCGTGAGGAGCGTGGCCGTCGCCGGCTGCGCGCCCGAGATCATGGGGATGGGTCCGGTCGAGGCGAGCCGCAAGGCGCTCGCGCGCGCCGGCCTCGAGGTCAAGGACATCGACATCGTCGAGCTCAACGAGGCCTTCGCCTCCCAGTCGATTGCCTGTCTGCGCGAGCTCGGCATCGATGCGAGCAAGGTCAACCTCGACGGCGGCGCCATAGCGCTCGGCCATCCATTGGGGGCCACGGGAGCGCGCATCACCGGCAAGGCGGCCCAGCTCCTCAAGCGCGAAGGCAAGCGCTATGCGCTCGCCACGCAATGCATCGGCGGCGGCCAGGGTATCGCCACCGTGCTGGAGGCCGTGCGATGAGGATCGAGAGGGCCGCCGTCATCGGCGCCGGCGTGATGGGAAGCGGCATTGCCGCGCACGTCGCGAACGCGGGCGTGCCCGTCCTGCTGCTCGACATCGTGCCGCCCCAGGCCAACAACCGCAATGCGTTGGCGGAGGCCGCCATCGAGCGCATGCTCAAGGCCGAGCCGGCGCCCTTCATGTCGAAGGCGGCGGCAAGGCTGGTGACGGCGGGAAACCTCGAGGACGACCTCGCCAGGCTCGCGGAGGTCGATTGGATCGTCGAGGCGATCGTCGAGAACCTGGAGGTGAAGCGCGCGCTCTACGCCAAGCTCGAGTCGGCGCGCAAGAAGGGCTCGATTGTGTCCTCCAACACCTCGACCATCCCGCTCGCCAAGCTGACGGAAGGGCTGCCCAAGTCCTTCGCCAGGGACTTCCTCATCACGCACTTCTTCAATCCGCCGCGCTACATGCGCCTTCTCGAGATCGTGGCGGGCCCGCGCACGCGCAAGACGGCTACGGAAGCGATCGGGCGCTTCGCCGACGAGCGGCTCGGCAAGGGTGTCGTCGAGTGCAAGGACACGCCTGGTTTCATCGCCAACCGTATCGGAACCCTGTGGCTTCAGGTCGCGGTCGGGAGCGCCTTCGAGCTCGAGCTCTCGGTCGAGGAGGCGGACGCGGTCGTGGGGCGTCCCATGGGCGTTCCCAAGACGGGCGTGTTCGGCCTCTTGGATCTCGTCGGTATCGACTTGATGCCGCACGTGGCGGCGAGCATGCTCGCCTCGCTTCCGGCGGGCGATATGTACCGCAGCCTGTTCAGGGAAATCCCGCTCGTCGGCAAGATGATCGCGGAGGGCTATACCGGACGCAAGGGCAAGGGCGGCTTCTACCGCCTTCAGCGCAAGGACGGCGGCGAGCGGGTCAAGGAATCGATCGATCTCAAGACCGGCGCCTACGCGCCCTCGACGAAGCCGCAACTCGAGAGTGTCGAGGCCGCGCGCAAGGGCGGGCTCAAGGCACTCGTCGAGCATCCGGACAAGAGCGGGCAATACGCCTGGCGGGTGCTGAGCCGCACGCTCGCCTATGCCGCGGCACTCGTGCCCGAGATCGCCGATACGGTTCCCGCGGTCGATCAGGCGATGCGGCTTGGCTACGCTTGGAGATACGGGCCCTTCGAGCTCATCGACCAGCTCGGCACGGGGTGGTTCGCCGAGAGGCTCAAAGCGGCCGGCATGACGGTCCCGCCTTTGCTCGAGCGCGCGGGCGGCCGCCCCTTCTACAAGACCGACGGCGGCAAGCTCCATTACCTCAAGACCGACGGCGAATACGCGGAGCTCACGCGGCCCCCGGGCGTGCTTTTGCTCGCGGACATCAAGCGCGCCTCCGAGCCGCTCGCGCGGAACGCCTCCGCCGCGTTGTGGGACATCGGCGATGGCGTCGTCTGTCTTGAGTTCCGCAGCAAGATGAACGCGATGGATCCCGACATCCTCGATCTCGTCCAGAAGGCGATCAAGCTGGTGAAGGAGAAGTACAAGGCGCTCGTCATCCACAACGAGGCCGACAACTTCTCGGTCGGCGCCAACATCGGCCTCGCGCTCTTCGCCGCCAACGTGGCGCTGTGGCCGATGATCGAGGAGATGGTGGCGAAGGGCCAGGCGACCTACAAGGCGCTCAAATATGCGCCTTTCCCGGTGGTCGCAGCTCCCTCCGGCATGGCGCTCGGCGGGGGCTGCGAGATCCTCCTCCATTCGAGTGCTGTGCAGGCGCACGCCGAGACCTACATGGGACTCGTCGAGGTGGGCGTCGGCCTCGTCCCCGGTTGGGGCGGATGCAAGGAGGTGCTGACGCGCTGGCTTCTCAATCCGAAGCGACCGGGCGGGCCGATGCCGGCGATCGGCAAGGCCTTCGAGATGATCGGCACCGCGCAAGTGGCGAAGTCCGCCTTTGAGGCGAAGGAGATGCTGCTGCTGCGCGAGAGCGACGCCATCACCATGAACCGCGACCGCCTGCTCGCCGACGCCAAGGCCAAGGCGCTCAAGCTCGCCAAGCGCTATAAGGCGCCCGCCCCACCCGCGGAAATCCGCCTGCCCGGGCCCAGCGCCAAAGTCGCCCTCGAGCTCGCGGTCGAGGGCTTCCGCCGGCAAGGCAAGGCGACGGCGCACGACGTGACCGTGTCGGGCGAGCTTGCGACCGTGCTTTCCGGTGGCGACACCGACATCACCGAGACGCTCGGCGAGGACGATCTCACCAAGCTCGAGCGCCGGGCCTTCATGACGCTCGTCCGCAGCGAAGCGACCCTTCAGCGCATCGAGCACATGCTCGAGACCGGCAAACCCCTGAGGAACTAGCCATGGCCACCTACAAGGCTCCCTTGCGGGAGATGCGCTTCGTGCTCCAGGAGCTCCTCTCCCTCGACGCGCTCGCCAAGCTCCCCGGTTACGAGGAGGCGACGGGCGACGTGGTGGCGGCCATTCTCGAGGAAGGGGCCAAGCTCTGCGAGAACGAGCTCCTGCCGCTCAACCGCAGCGGCGACGAGGAGGGCTGCCATTACGAGAACGGGGTCGTGCGCACGCCCAAGGGCTTCAAGGAGGCGTACAAGCTCTTCGCGGACGGCGGCTGGCCGGCGCTTTCCTGCGCGCCTCGATACGGCGGCCAGGGGCTGCCGAAAGTCGTGAGCCTCGCGGTCGAGGAGATGATCTGCTCGGCGAACATTTCCTTCGGCATGTATCCGGGCCTGAGCGTGGGCGCCTATAACGCGATCGAGGCGAGCGCCAGCGACGCGCTCAAGGCGCTCTATCTGCCCAAGCTCGCGTCGGGCGCTTGGGCCGGCACCATGTGCTTGACCGAGCCCCAATGCGGCACCGATCTCGGCCTCGTCCGCACGCGCGCCGAGCCCGCCCCCGACGGCAGCTACGCGATCACCGGGACCAAGATCTTCATCTCGGCGGGCGAGCATGACCTGACCGAGAACATCATCCATCTCGTGCTCGCGCGCCTGCCCGGAGCTCCCGCCGGCACGCACGGCATCAGCCTCTTTCTCGTGCCGCGCGAGCTGCCGAATGCGGACGGCAGCCTCGGCATGAGGAACGGCGTGCGCTGCGGCTCCATCGAGCACAAGATGGGGATCAAGGCGTCGGCGACCTGCGTGATGAATTTCGACGCGGCCAAGGGCTGGCTCGTGGGCGAGCCCAACAAGGGCATGCGCTGCATGTTCGTGATGATGAACGCGGCGCGTCTCGGCGTCGGCATCCAGGGCCTGGGCATCGCGGAGACGGCGTATCAGAGTGCGGTCGCTTACGCCAAGGAGCGGCTTGCCGGACGCTCGCTCGCGGGCGCCAAGCATCCCGAGCGGCCTGCGGACCCCATCATCGTGCATCCCGACGTGCGGCGCATGCTGCTCACCATGCGCGCGCAAGTGGAGGCGGCACGGGCGCTCGCCTATTGGGTCGGCCTCGAGGGCGACAAGGCGGCGCATCATCCGGACGCGGCGGCGCGCGAGGCGGCGGACGATCTGGTGGCGCTCTTGACACCCATCGTCAAGGCCTATTTCACCGACATGGGCTTCGAGGCGGCGAACCTCGCGGTGCAGACCTACGGCGGGCACGGCTATATCCGCGAGAACGGCGTCGAGCAGCTCGTGCGCGACGCGCGCATCACCCAGATCTACGAGGGGGCGAACGGCATCCAGGCGCTCGACCTCGTGGGGCGCAAGCTCGGCTCCCACCTGGGCCGCTCCCTGCGCCGCTTCTTCCACCCGGTCCTGGGCTTGATCGAGGCGCACCAGGCGGACGCCAAGATGGCCGAGTTCGTTCTCCCGCTTGCCAAGGCCTTCGGCCGCCTGCAGCAGGCGACCGCCTGGCTCGCCGAGCAGGGGCTGCGCGATCCCGAGGAGGCGGGAGCCGCGGCGAGCGACTATCTGCGCCTCTTCGCCCTCGTCGCACTCGGCTACATGTGGTGCCGCATGGCCAAGACGGCACTTCAGAAGCTCGCCGACGGCGGCACCGAGGAGCGCCACTTCTACGAGGCCAAGCTCGCGACCGGGCGCTTCTTCATGGCGCGCCTGTTGCCGCAGACGGGCACGCTGTTCGCCACCCTCATGGCGGGGAAGAAGCCCCTCATGGCGCTCGCCGAGGCGGCGTTCTGAGGGGTCCCCCCGAGCGCCCGCCATTGCCTAAGCCTGAGGCCGCCATTATCGTGGCCCGTTCGCGCGCCGGCCGGCCTTGCGGCGGCAGCGCAAAGAGCGGGCGTGGAGGTGGGAGATGGCGGAGCCGAAGCGGCTCATCGTCGGATTGAGCGGCGCCTCGGGCGTGATCTACGGCGTGCGCGCGCTCGAGCTGCTCAAGGGGAGCGGGGTCGAGACCCATCTCGTCATGTCGCGCTCGGCCGAGGTGACGCTCGCCTACGAGACCAAGCTCAAGGTGCGGGACGTGCAGGCGCTCGCCGACGTGGTGCATCCCATCCACGACATCGCCGCCTCGATCTCAAGCGGCTCGTTCAAGACGCTCGGCATGCTGGTCTCGCCCTGCT
The DNA here is from genome assembly GCA_052143835.1 of Alphaproteobacteria bacterium. Lineage (GTDB taxonomy): Bacteria > Pseudomonadota > Alphaproteobacteria > JACZXZ01 > JACZXZ01 > DASPPM01. The sequence continues at coordinate 80,369 of JBKQRV010000097.1, read as the reverse complement.
CGATCCGCACGCTCTCCGAGATCGCGACGGGGGTCACCTCTACGCTTCTGACGCGCGCCGCCGACGTCGTGCTCAAGGAGCGGCGCCCGCTGGTGCTCATGCTGCGCGAGACGCCGCTCCACACCGGCCATCTCCGCACCATGACCGCGCTCTCCGAGATGGGGGCGATCATCGCACCACCCATCCCCGCCTTCTACTTTGGACCCAAGACGCTCGACGACGTCATCAACCAGTCGATCGGCCGCGCGCTCGATCTCTTCGGCATCGAGCTCGGCATCGTCAGGCGCTGGGGCGAGGGGGGTGCTGGGAGCGGGCGCCAACGCAACCCCTCCCGGCGCCGCAAGCGCTAAACAGCTGCTGCGGCACGGTTGAAATCCGATGAGTTTTCTCGTTAGCTCTGTTATAGAGAGCGCGAGCCCGTTCAGGGGATCGAGCGTCGGCTAAGGGCTATCCTGACAGCAATCATCGAAGAATCCTGACACGATGCTTACTCGCCGAACCCTGTTGGCCGTGGTCGCTTGTGCTGCATTGAGTCCCTTTGTGGCTCCAAACCGGGCCGCGGGCGAGGATTTGCCGACCGAGGGCGCGGATTTCGTCTCCGCCGTCGTCGATCAGGCGCTCAAGATTCTCAAGGACAAGTCGCTCGGCAAAGAAGAGCAGATAAAGCGCCTGACCGATTTGTTCATCGCGACTTTCGACGTGCGCGCCATGAGTCTCTTCGCGCTCGGCGTCTACGCGGGAAGGGCGCGGGGTGCTGAACGGGAGGCTTATTTCGACGCCTTCAAGAACTATATGATCGGGCACTATTTCTCGCGCCTGGAGTCCGTCGGCGACGTGTTCTCGATCAAGAGGGCCTCCCTCGATGGCGAGAATATCGTCTGGGTGTCGAGCGAGGCCGGCTCGCGCGGAGAGAAGGGGTACCGGGTCGAGTGGCGCGTCCGCAAGGAAGAAGGCGCGCTCAAGATTTTCGATGTCCTCGTCGAGGGCTCAAGCTTGATGTGGCTCCAGCGCAACGACTTCTCCTCCGTGCTTCGACAAAACGACGGGAACATCGCGGAGCTGACGGAGCTCATGCGCAAACAGAAGGTCGGCAGCGAGACCCCATCGAAATAGCAATAAGGCGCGACCGAAATCGCCAAGGGCGAGGGCGAAGCGCCGGTAGCGGGCGCCGAGGGCCGACCCCGAGCGCGTGCTCTGATACCCATTGCGAAGCGTCCAGCGAAAGCAGGAGACTGGCCTCCGGCGCCGCTGGTCCGCACGCGATAGGTGCGGCCTGCGCGCTTCCGGATCGGCGCAGTCACCAGGGAGGAAGGGATGGCGAAAAGCCATATCAGCGATCTCGCGACGATCATCGAGGACCTGGACGCGCTCGGGCGGCTGGTGCGCATCCGCTCCGAGGTCGACCTCAAGCACGATCTGGCCGGCGTCGCGGCGAAGCTCGAAGGCGGCCCGCGCGCCGTGCTCTTCGAGCGGGTCAAGGGGCACACGGCACCCGTCTTCACCGGACTCTACTGGTCGCGCGAGCTGCTGGCGGAGCTCATGCGGCGGGAGGAGCGCGCGCTCCCCCAATACGTCTCCGACTGCATCAAGGCCTGGCAGCAGCGCCCGCGTCCGCCGGTCATGGTCAAGAGCGGCCCGGTCCTCGAGGTCACCGAGAAATCGGTCGACCTCGCCAAGCTGCCGATCCCGATCCACGCGCTCAAGGATGGCGGGCCTTATTTCGATGCCGGCGTGGTGATCGCGCTCGATCCCGAGAACGGCATCCGCAATGCCTCGATCCAGCGTTTCATGGTCGAGAACAGGAACACGCTGCACGTCAACATCGACGCGGGCCGCCACCTCGAGCTCTATCTCAACAAGGCGGCGGCGATCGACCGCGCGCTGCCCTTCTCGCTCAACATCGGCGTGGGGCCGGGGCTGCATTTCGCGGCCGCCACACCGGCCGAGGCGGCACCCGCCGACACGGACGAGCTCGGCATCGCGAGCGAGTTCCACGACGCTCCGCTCGAGCTCGTCCCGGGCAAGGTGCTGCCCGTGCACATGGTGGCGAACGCCATGTACGCGCTCGAATGCGAGATGATCCCGGGCGAGCTCGGCGAAGAGGGGCCGTTCGCGGAAGTGACCAACTACTACGCCAAGCGCGCGCCGCGCCCGGTCGTCCACGTGCGTGCCATCCATCATCGTGCCCGGCCCGTCTTCCAGACCATTCTCTCGGGCGTCGAGGTGTGGAACTCGGTCGGCCTCTTGGGCGAGGCGAACGTACTCGCGCTCCTTCAGCGCCAGGTGCCCGGCGTCAAGGACGTCTACTTCAGCCACGGCGGCTGCGGCTTCTACCACGCGGTCGTCAAGCTCGCGCAGCAGCGCGCGGGCTGGTCGAAGCAGGCGATCATGGCGGCCTTCGCCGCCTTTCCGCCGCTCAAGATGGTCACCATCGTCGACGACGACGTCGACATCCGCAGCTCGAGCGACGTCGAGTGGGCGATGGCGACGCGGCTCGATCCCGACCATGGCATCCTGCGCATCGCCAACGTCTTCGGCCACGGGCTCAACCCGAGCTTTCCGGACTACATCGGCACCAAGGTCGGCTTCGACTGCTGCAGGCCCTTCCCGCACACGCACGATTACGACCGCGCCGCCTACAAGGCGATGACGCTCGACGGCCTCGACATGGTGGTGCCGGAGATCAAGAAGCCGAAACTGGCCCAGGTAACCAAGAAGACGCGCGCATCCCGCACCTCGGGCGGGAGTGCGATGTAATCCCTCACCCTTCCCATCGCTTCGCGATGGGCCCCTTCCCTCTCCCGCAAGCGGTAGAGGGAGAGGCTACTCCGCCGCCACCTTGGGCAGCTCGGCGAGCGCCTTCGAGAGCTCGGCGGGGTCGTAGTCGCGGTCCTCGAGCTTGCCGGCGAAATAATCGATATAGGCCTGCATGTCGAAATGGCCGTGGCCGCAGAGGTTGAAGAGAATGGCGCGGCTCTTGCCCTCCTTCTTGCACACGAGCGCCTCGTCGACCACCGCTTTGACGGCGTGATTGGCCTCGGGTGCGGGGAGCACGCCCTCGCTGCGCGCGAAACCGACGCCGGCCTCGAAGCAGGGGGTCTGATGGTAGGCGCGCGATTCGATGAGACCGAGCTCCTGGATGAGGCTCACGAGCGGCGCCATGCCGTGGTAGCGCAGGCCGCCTGCGTGGAAGCCCGGCGGCACGAAGGCCGAACCGAGCGTGTGCATCTTGACGAGCGGCGTCAAATGTCCGGTGTCGCCGAAGTCGTAGGCATATCTGCCGCGCGTGAGGGTGGGGCAGGCGGAAGGCTCGACCGCGATCAGGCGCACCTTCTTGCCGCCGCGCAATTGGGCACCCAGGAAGGGGAAGGCGATGCCGGCGAAATTGCTGCCCCCGCCGGTGCAGCCGATGACGATGTCGGGATAGTCGTTCGCCATCTCGAGCTGAAGCATCGCCTCCTGCCCGATCACGGTCTGATGCAGCAGCACGTGATTGAGCACGCTGCCGAGCGAGTATTTGGTGTCGGCGCGCTGGGCCGCGACCTCGACCGCCTCGCTGATGGCGATGCCGAGGCTGCCGTTCGAATCGGGATGGGCGGCAAGCACCTTGCGCCCGGACTCGGTCTCGCGCGACGGGCTCGCCACGCATTTGGCCCCCCAGGCCTCCATGAGCGCCTTGCGGTAGGGCTTCTGCTCGAAGCTCACCTTGACCATGAAGACCTTGACCTCGATGCCGAATAAGGCGCCCGCGAAGGCCAGTGCGGAGCCCCATTGGCCGGCGCCCGTCTCGGTGGTGAGCCGCTTGACGCCTGCCTCCTTGTTGTAGAAGGCCTGGGCGACCGCGGTATTGGGCTTGTGGCTGCCGGCCGGGCTGACGCCTTCGTACTTGTAGTAGATGCGCGCCGGTGTCGCCAAGGCCGCCTCCAGGCGCCGCGCGCGGAAGAGCGGGGTGGGCCGCCACTGGCGGTAGATGTCGCGCACCGGCTCGGGAATCTCGATCGTGCGCGCCGCCGAGACCTCCTGCTGGATGAGGGCCATGGGGAAGAGCGGCTCGAGGTCGGCGGGCCCGATCGGCTGCAAAGTGCCGGGATGGAGCGGAGGTGCCGGCGGACGCGGCAGGTCGGCCACGATATTGTACCAGCTCTTGGGAATCCGGCCCTCGTCGAGCACGTATTTGACCGTATCGGACATCGCCTGCCTCCGGTAGTGCCGCATTCGGCGGCGGGATTTTAGAGACAAAGCGATAGGGCGGCAACGGGAACTCCCGAGCTCTCGAGCGCAGGCAGTGCCTGGCGGCGGTGCGCTCCCCTCCTTCATTGCGCAAGGCATATGATTGGGCTAGCTTTGCCGTCGTTCGTCGAGATGGATTTCCGGGCCCTTTCATGACGATGCCGAGTCGCCATCGCGTGTTGCTGGTCGAGGACACCACGTCGCTGGCCCGCGTCTATATCGAGTATCTGCGCAAGGAGCCCTACGAGGTCGCCCAGGTGGAGACCGGAGCTGCAGCACTCGCGGAGATCGAGGCGCGGATGCCGGACGCGATCCTCCTCGACTTGGCCCTCCCCGACATGAACGGGCTCGAGATCCTGAAGCGCGTGCAGTCGCAGCAGCTGCCGCTCGCCGTCGTCGTCATCACCGCGCACGGCTCGATCGCGACGGCGGTCGAGGCGATGCGCGCGGGGGCGTACGACTTCCTGGTCAAGCCTTTCAGCGCGGACCGGCTCGTCGTCACGCTGCGCAACGCGGTCGAGCGCCAGCGCCTCGCGCGCATGGTCGAATCGCTCAAGGAGGACTTCGGCCGCGACCAGTATTTCGGCTTCATCGGCTCCTCGCTCCCCATGCAGGCCGTCTACCGCATCGTCGACAGCGCCGCCGGCAGCAAGGCCACGATCTTCATTACGGGCGAGAGCGGCACCGGCAAGGAGGTCTGCGCGCAGGCGATTCACCAGCGCAGCCCGAGGGGACGGGAGCCCTTCGTCGCCCTCAACTGCGCGGCGATCCCGCACGATCTCATGGAAAGCGAGATCTTCGGCCACGTGAAGGGCGCCTTCACGGGAGCGGTTGCAGAGCGCGAGGGTGCGGCCGCGCGCGCGAACGGCGGCACGCTCTTCCTCGACGAGATTTGCGAGATGGACCTCGATCTGCAAACGAAGCTCTTGCGCTTCGTGCAGACGGGGAGCTTCGTCAAGGTCGGCGGGCGCGCGACCGAGAAGGTCGATGTGCGCTTCATCTGCGCGAGCAACAAGGATCCTCTCAAGGAAGTCGAGGCCGGCCGTTTCCGGGAGGACCTCTACTACCGCCTCCACGTCATTCCGATTCATCTCCCGCCCTTGCGCGAGCGCGACGAGGACGTTCTGGTGATCGCGCGCCACTTCCTCGCCGCCTTCGCCAAGGAGGAGGGCAAGCACTTTGAGCGCTTCGCACCCGAGGTCGAGGCGATCCTGCGCGGCTATCATTGGCCGGGCAACGTGCGCCAGCTTCAGAACGTGCTGCGCAACGTCATCGTGCTGAACGACGGCGAGACGGTGACGCTCGACATGCTGCCCCCACCCCTTGACCGGGTCGAGGCGAGCCCGCGCGCCGGGCTTGCGGGTGCCGCAGTGGAAGGACCCGCACGCAAAGAAGCCCCGCCCGCCGGCGACGGCACGCCCGACGGCATACGCCCGCTCTGGCAGGTCGAGAAGGACACCATCGAGGAGGCCATTCGCCTCTGTCAGGGAAACATTCCCAAGGCCGCGACCCACCTCGGCATCAGCGCCTCCACCATCTACCGCAAGCGCATGAGCTGGCAGGTGGGCGGAGAGGGGTAGGGCAAGGGAAGTCCCGCGTCCCTTACGCTCACTCTGTCTCTTCGAAGTGCCGCGCCATGGCATGGACCGCAGCGGCGACGAGGCCGCGCAGGGTCCCCACGAGCAGGACCGCCTGCTCGCCCTTGCCGTCCCTGCAGGCGAGCTCGATCGACTTCGCCTGCGCCTGCAGCGCCAAGGCGCCGAAGGTGCCCGAGCTGCTCTTGAGCGAGTGGGCCTCGCGCTCGAGGGTGGCGAAGTCGCGCCGCTCCGCGGCTTGGGCGATATGGTCGATCCTTGCCACGGTCTCGAGCACGAAGGTCTTGACCAGCTCCTGTGCGGTCGTGGGGTCGGTGTCGGCCTCGAGCTGATCGAGGGTGGCGGGATCGAGCGCTGCAAGGCCTGTCTTGCGCTCCTTGCCTTGGCCCGCGGCGACATCCGCTCCCGCTGCGCTGAGGGCCGCCGCCAAGGCCTCGCGCAAGGAGCCGGCCTGGCCGTGCGCTGAGGCCGCTCGCGCGGCACCGCCCTCCGAGGCTTGCCCCTTGCGCGCGCCGAGCCAGCGCCCGACGGTATCGAGCAACCCGGCGCGATCGATCGGCTTGGTGACGTAATCGTCCATGCCGGCCGCCATGCAGCGCTGACGGTCGTTCTCGAGCGCGTGCGCGGAGATGGCGACGATCGGCACGCGGCCCTTGGGCCCGGGCATCGCGCGGATCCTGCGCGTGGCCTCGAGCCCGTCCATCTCCGGCATGGCCACGTCCATGAGGATGAGGTCGTAGTCCTTGGCCTTGACCGCAGCCAACGCCTCGCGGCCGTTGCTCGCGGTATCGACGGCGCCGACCGTCTTGGCGAGCATGGCCGTCGCCACCATCTGGTTGACCGGACTGTCCTCGACGAGGAGCACGTTCAAGTGCGGCGCCTTGCGGGCGGCGTCGCCCGTCGGCTCGGCCGCGCGCGCGGGAGTTTGAATGACGGCCGCTTGCGCAGCGCGCTCGCGGCCGGCCGCAGCCGCCGGGTACGGTGGTGCAGCGGAATCTGCCAGCCGCTTGAGGCAATCCGCAAGCGCGGTTTGGTTGACCGGCTTGTTGAGCATCGCCGCGAAGAGGTGGCGCTCGACCGCACTCGTCTCGATGCGTCCGCCGAGGGGGACGAGGAGCACAAGGCGGGTCGCGGCGAGCGCGGGTTGGCACCTGATCGCTTCGGCAAGCGCCACTCCGCTCTCCTCGCCGAGCTGCTGGTCGATGAGTGCGAGCTTGAAGGGCTCGTGCGCGCGTGCGCCGGCGGCGAGCGCTGCGAAGGCACTCTCGCGGTCCGCCGCGGTCGTGACCGAGAGACCCGCGGCCACGAGCTGACGCTCGAGGATGGCGCTCGCAATGGCGTTGTCGTCGACGACCAGCACGCGCGCAGGCTCGAGGCGGGGCGGGAGCTCGCCGGCGGCAGCGGGGACCGTGCATTCGAGATCGAGGACGAGCCAGAACGTGCTGCCGGCGCCGAGCTTGCTCGTGAAGGCGATGCTTCCGCCCATGAGCTCCGTGAGCTTCTTGGAGATGGCGAGACCCAGCCCGGTGCCGCCGTAGCGGCGCGTGTAGGAGGGGTCCACTTGCGAGAATTCGGCGAACAGGCCGTCTTGCAGCTCCTCTGGAATGCCGATGCCCGTGTCGACGATCTCGAACTTGACCCTTGCCCGTCCGCTCGCGGCGTCGAGGAGGGAGACCAAAAGCGTAACGCCGCCCTTCTCGGTGAATTTCACGGAGTTGCCCGCGAGGTTGAGGAGGACCTGGCGCAGGCGGCCCGGGTCGCCGCGCAAGCCGTCCGGCACCTCGGGTGCAATGTAGCAGCCGATCTCGATGCCCTTCGCCTGGGCGCGCGGCGCCAACAGGTCGACGACGCCTTCGACCAGGCGACGCAGCTCGAAGTCCAGGCGGTCGATCTCGAGCTTGCCCGCCTCCATCTTCGAGAAGTCGAGGATGTCGTCGATGATGGTGACCAGCGCCTCGCCCGATTTCCGCGCGGTCTCGGCGTAATTGAGCTGCTCGCCGTCGAGCTTGGTGTCGAGCAGGAGATCGATCATGCCGAGCATGCCGTTCATCGGCGTGCGGATCTCGTGGCTCATGGTGGCGAGGAACTGGGACTTCGCCTGGCTGGCGAGCTCGGCCTGCTCCTTCGCGGCGCGGAGCTCGACCTCGCTCTGCTTGTGGTGCGTGATGTCGATGCAGGTCTCGACCCTCCAGGCGTTCTCGAGGATGGTCTCGCGCGCCTGGATCCAGCGCCCGTCCTTGAGCCGGAAGTCGTAAGGCGACTGGGGCTCGAGGCGGCGGGCGAGGCGCTCCTCGATCCAGCCCTCCTCGCGCCCAACCGCGTCCGCGAAGGCGCCGCGGTAGGCGGCCGCGCGCGTAACCTCCTCGAAAGCCGCACCCGGCTCGAGCACGTAGGCGGCGTCGGCATGGATCTCGCGGTAGCGCGTGTTGCACTGGACGAGGCGATCCTCCGGATCGAACACCGCGAAGCCCTCGTCGAGGGACTCGACCGCATCGTGGAGGAGGGTGCGCGCCCGCATCGCCTCCGTCTCGGCCTCGACCTGCGCCGTGAGGTCGGTACCGGTGCCGCGATAGCCGAGGAAAGCGCCTTCGTTGCCGAAGATCGGCACGCCGCTCACTTTGAGGTGACGCATGACGCCGTCGCCGCGCAGACGATATTTGAAGTCGCGGAACGGCTGGTGTTGCGCCATCGTCTCGCGCTGGCGCTCCCAGCCCGCCTCGTCGCCCTCCACGTGGGCCACCTCCTCGTGCGTCTTGCCGAGGATCTCCAAGGCATTGAGGCCGACCTTCTCGAGGTAGCCTTTGGAGAAGTAGGTGAAGCGCCCGAGCGCGTCGGTCTCCCACAGCCAGTCGGAGGAGGAGGCGGCGTAGTCGCGGAAGCGCTGCTCGCTGTCGCGCAAGCGCGCTTCGGTGAGCTCGCGCTCGCGCAGGAGCCGGTTCGCCCGGCCGATGCCGCGGAAGAGAAGGAGGAGCAGGAGCGTGCCTGCCACCGCGACGCCGGCGAAATAGAGGACGAGCCGGAGGTAGGCGTCGCGCAGGCGCTGGCGCTGGTTTTCCATCAGCCGGTCGGCCTGCTGCAGCGTGTTCACGGTCAGCGTGCGCAGCGGCTCGGCGAACTCGTGCAGGCTGTCGATGAGGCTGTAGATGGCGCTGCGATCGCTTTTCTTGAGCGGCGGGATCTCGGGCGCAATGACGTTGAGCCGCGTCAAGAGATCGCTCACGGTCTGCTCGGCGCCCTCGATGTCGATGAGCTTGGCCGCGTTGGGGCCCTCGTGCAGGCGTTGCAGCCGGCCCAGCAGCACGTCGAAGCGCAGCTGCAGGTCGTCGTGGCTTACCGCCGAGTCGGGGACGGCGTATTCGCGCAGCGAATCGAGGAGGCGATAGAGATCGACCTCGGCCTCGGTCGGCGCCCACGCCACGTTCTCCTCGGCCGTGCTCGCGATCTGCTCCTCTTCGTTGAGGATCTTGTCGAAGCTGAAGAAGATGCTGGCCGAGAACAGCGCCAACGCCAGGATCAGGATGCCGTAGCCGCGCAGGCGCGAAAAGACGCTCATCGCGCGGCGGCGCTCGCTCTGCGCCGTCCCGGAAGTTTCTGAGGTGCGCTCTCTGTCAATTCCATCGACGCCTTGGCTGCCGTTGGCCCTCGATATATAGCATGCCGGAGCCCGCTTTCGGAACTTCGAGCATCGCCCAGCCCCCCTCGCGCTAGCGTGAGAGGAGCCGTGCGCCGAGCGCCTACTCGACGGCGACGGGGGTGCCGATGGCGACCCCGAGCAACCGGTCGGCGCGGCCTTGATTGACCGCGATCTCGGCGAGGCCGTTGGCGCTCTCGTACCAGAAGGCCGTCCCCGGCGGCACGTCGCCGAAGGTGCGGGCGCGCGTCATGCGCCGTCCGGCGACCTCGAGCACGCTCGTCTCGGCAAGGGTTGAGGCGCGCATGCCGGTGGTGGCGTTGCCGAAATGGTCGAAATAGACGATACGGGCGAGCTCGTCCGGCCACTCGAACCGGCGCAAGCGCTCGAGCGGAAGGGCCGCGGCCCAGGGATGCTCCTGCCACATCGGCTCGTCCCAGGGATGCTCGCCGTGGGCGAGGCGCGCGGCGATGGGTGCGAAGATGTCGCGGCCGTGAAAGCTCGCGGAGAGCCGCTCGGGCCGCCACACGATCTCCCAGGCGCGCGCATGCGCGGACCGGCGCAGGAGCGGCTCGAAGAGGCCGTTGTCGGGGCCGGCGAACCAGCGCCCGTCGATCTCGGCGACCGCGGCGCGGCGCTCGCTCCCGACCCCCGGATCGACCACGGCGAGGAAGACCGTGCCGTGGGGGAACTCGCTCACATAGGCCGCCAGCAGATAGGCCGCGGACATCGGGTCATGGGCGGGCGCGTCGGCCATGAGATCGATCACGGGGATGGTGGGGGCTGCGCCATAGAGCACCGCCTTGACCTGGCCCAAATAGGGCCCGCCCGCGCCGAAATCGGTGAAGAGCACGATCATGCGCGCGAGTATGGGAGGGTCCTTCGGCGAGGGCAAGTCGGAGTGCCTCCCGCCCCGTGGCCATCCCGCTGGTGCGCGCCCCCGCCTGTTGCTACGGTAGGGCGGTCGGCACGGAGGCCTCCGCGATGAGCCATGTCTTGGGCCGCAGCACCCGCCTCGAGCTTCCCTTGGCCGTGCGGGGCGAGGGACTTTATCTCTACGACAGCACGGGCAAGCGCTACATCGACGCCTCGGGAGGGGCCGCCGTCTCCTGCCTCGGCCACGGCCATCCCGAGGTGCGCCAGGCGATCAAGGACCAGCTCGACAAGCTCGACTACGTGCATACCAGCTTCTTCACCAGCGAGCCGCAGGAGGCGCTGGCGACGGCCCTCGTCGCCAAGGCGCCGGCCGGGCTCACGCGCGCCTATTTCGTCTCCGGCGGCTCCGAGGCGGTCGAGTCCGCCCTCAAGCTCGCGCGCCAGTACCATCTCGAGGCCGGCCGGCCCGAGCGCCGCCACATCGTGTCGCGCTGGTTCAGCTTCCACGGCAACACGTTGGGAGCGCTCTCGGCGGGCGGCAATATCGCGCGCCGCCGCGTCTACGCCCCCTTCCTCTTCGAGGTCCGCCACATCTCGCCCTGCTTCGCCTATCGCGGCCGGCGCGAGGACGAGAGCGAGGCAGCCTATGGCGAGCGCGTCGCCAACGAGCTCGAAGCCGCGATCCTCGAGCTAGGCCCGGACAGCGTCGCGGCCTTCATCGCCGAGACCGTGGTCGGCGCCACCATCGGCGCCGTCGCTGCCGTGCCGGGCTATTTCAAGCGCATCCGCGAGATCTGCGACCGCTACGGCGTGCTGCTCATCCTGGATGAGGTCATGTGCGGCATGGGGCGCACGGGCACGCTTTACGCCTGCGAGCAGGAAGGCATCGTTCCCGATATCGTGGTCATGGCCAAGGGCCTCGGCGCCGGCTACCAGCCGATCGGCGCCATGCTCATCGCCGAACGCGTCTACGAGCCGATCGCGGCGGGCAGCGGCGCCTTCATGCACGGCCACACCTATATGGGGCATCCCGTCGCCTGTGCCGCGGCCCTCGCGGTGCAGCAGGTCATGGAGCGCGACGATCTCGTCGCCAACGTGCGCCGGCAGGGCAAGGCGCTCGAGGCAGCCCTCATCGAGCGCTTCGGCAACCATCGCCACGTCGGCGACATCCGCGGCCGCGGCCTCTTCTGGGCCCTCGAGCTGGTGCAGGAGCGCGCGACGAAGGCGCCCTTCGCGGCGGAGCTGACGCTTCACGCCCGCGTCAAGCGCCAGGCGATGGCGCGCGGCTTGTTGTGCTATCCGATGGGCGGCACGGTCGACGGCAAGGCCGGCGACCATGTGCTGCTCGCCCCGCCTTTCCTCGTCAAGGAGCCCGAGATCGCGGAGATCGTCGACCTGCTCGGCGAGGCCGTCGAGGCCGCGATCGGCGAGGTCGACTGAGCCGGTCTCGGCCGTGTCGCCGCGGCGCAAGGCCTTCGCGCAAGCTCCACCCGGCAGCCCCCTCAAGGCAGGGCTATCGCATTTGAATACTTATGGCTGTGATAACCCGTCGTCCCGGCGAAAGCCGGGACCCATTTCAGAGCAAGTGCGGCGTATTTCCTTTCTCCATCAATGGTGATCCTGGTCAATGGATACCGGCTTTCGCCGGTAATGACGGAGCCGGTAACGTGCGAAGTCACCAAATGCGATGGTTATGCCCCTCAATCCCGTTCGTCCGGGCGCGATTTCCTTGTAGGATGGCGCCATGCGCAGAGTGGGGTCCCCGACGCGCGTCGAGCCCGTGGTGCGCGGGCCCGCAACCTCGGCGGGTGCGGGCCTCGAGCCCGTCGAGCTGCGCCAGCTCTCCCGCGCGGCCCTCACCGCAATGGCCGCCGCCGGCCAGGAATTGGCCGATCTCAACCGCGTGCTCAACAAGACGGCGGACAATGTGGTGGGCCTCTTGCTGGAGGGCTCGGGCGCCTTCTACGAGTGGACCCACTACCCGGCCGGCGACGTCTATGATTTCGCGAGCGGTGCGCAGTACTACTACCACGCCCATCCCAAGGAGGAGCGCCCCGTCGAGCACGGCCATTTCCACACCTTCCTCCGGCCGAGGGGAATGCCGAAGGGCATCAAGCCCGCACTCGTGCGCGGCTACGTGGCACCCGAGGACGCGAACGACGCGCTCTGCCACCTCGTCGCCGTCGCCATGAGCGACAAGGGCCAGCCGTTCCAGCTCTTCACCACCAATCGCTGGGTCACCGGGGAGACCTGGTACGCAGCACACGACGTGATCGCCATGCTCGACCGCTTCGCCGTCGAGCTGGTGCGGCCCTCCTTCGCGGTCAACCGCTGGATCACGGCGTTCGTGCGGCTGTTCCGTCCGCAGATCGAGGCACTCGTTCTCGAGCGCGACCGCGTGATCGCCCAGTGGCAGCGCCGCAACGCGAGGCTCGATGTCTTCGAGGACCGCCGCCTGACGGTCGCCTCCAAGATCGATATCTCGCTCGAGGCGCAGATGGACCAGGTGCTCGCCGCCCTCAAGCGCACGCGGCGCTGAGCTTTCGCGCGCGGCCTCCCTTCAGCTACTTCGTCGCCTCGTGCAGATAGGCGATCACGTCCTGACGCTCCTGGTCGTTGGTGACCCTGAAGGCCATGCGCGAGCCCGGGCTGAACTTCTGCGGATTCTCGAGCCATTGGTCCAGCTTCGCGTCGTCCCATTTGAAGCTGGCGCCCTTGAGCCCGTCCGAATAGCCGCTGAAGCCGGGCGCCTTGCCCGCGTCGCGCTCGAAGAGGCCGTGGAGATTGGGGCCGATCCGGTTGGGCTCGCCCGCCTTGATCGTGTGACAAATGAGGCAGCGCTTGAAGACCATCTCGCCCTTGGCGACATCGCCGGCCGCCTGCGCGGGCCCGGCCGAGAGCAGAGCCGAGAGCAGCCCTGCTGCGGTAAGTGCCAAGATGGCTGCCTTGATTTTTGTCATGAGGAGCCTCGTGTGGGGGCGGATGCTTTGACGACCCTGATAGCAATCCGGCCACGGCGCCGCAAGCCGGCACCGTGCGACATTTCGAGCTGATCGTGCGGAGCACGCGCCGGGGACGGCAGCGGCGCCGGTCGATGGTCGCGCTCGTCAGGGAGGGCGTCTCCGTGTACAAATGTGCCGGTCGCGAGACGTGGCGGGCGAGAAGGAGGGAGATGATGAAGGGAGAGATCATTCGCGCCGGCGTGGTACCGCACACGCCGCGCATGGGGATCGAGGCCAAGGCGCCCGATTTCGTCAAAGGCGTGATCCAGGGCCAGCGCGAGATGGGCGAGGCCCTGCGCGGCGCCAAGCCCGACGTGATCGTGATCAACTCGGCGCACTGGGTGTGCACCTTCAACTGGTACGTGACCTGCCAAAGGGCGCACGAGGGGCGCTGCGTCGCCGACGAGGCGCCGGACCTCATCCCGGGCATCCCCTACCGTTACAAGGGCGATCCCGAATACGCCGCAGCGCTCGTGGAGGAGATCAAGGCGCTCGGCTATCCCTGCCACCGCAACGACAGCGACTACTTCAAGTGGGATTACGGCTCCTGGGTGCCGGCGCACCATCTCGACCCCGCGGGCGAGGTGCCGATCGTCTTGGTCGGCACCGTGGTGTCGGCCGATCTCAAGGAGGCGATGGCGGTCGGCAGCGCCGTGCGCACCGCCGCGGAGAAAACCGGCCGCAAGGCCGCCTTCCTCGCGAGCTGCGCCTTCAGCCACAAGCTCGTGCGCGGGCCCGAGCTCTGGCCCACGGAGGAGCGCCAGGCGCTCGACCGCAAGTTCATCGCCATGCTGAGCGAGGGCAACATCCGCGAGGCCAAGGCCTGGTTTCCCGAATACACAAATGCCGTGGTCGGCGAGATGGGCGGGCGCAACATCGCGACCATGCTCGGCTGCCTCGACGAGCGCCGGCGCTACAAGGGCCGGCAGTTCGGACCCTACGGCCAGTCCTCGGGCAGCGGCAACGCGAACCTGCTGCTCGAGCCGGTCAACTGAGCCTGGCGCGCACCCAGCCCCGCGCACGGCGAAGGACTCGGCCGCGTGCGGCGGTTGCCAAGCGAGCCGGCGACAGGCTATAACCGCGCCTCGCGCCGGGGAGTAGCTCAGCCTGGTAGAGCACCACGTTCGGGACGTGGGGGCCGGAGGTTCGAATCCTCTCTCCCCGACCAGCCGGCATGCCCGGAAAACCTCAGAAATTCAGTGCATTGTTGAGCGGCGCCACGGCGAGGCCCTGCCGTGGGTAACACATGGGTAACACGCGGCCCGGTTTCGCTCGCCGGGACGGCGCTGATCGCGACCCGCGCCCATGCTGTGACCGCGCCTCGCGGGCATGCGAGCGCCGCTCCGGCTCATCCGGCGCCGGCCCGCGCGCGGCCGCTTTTTCAACCTAATTGCCCGCGTCCATGGGGTTAATTCCGACAAAGGCCCCACCCCCTCTCTCGTGCGCATGGGAGTTGCAGGCAAACCGGCGCGCGCCGGGGCGGCCGTCAATTTGGTCGCTTGCCTTGGGTGTTGAGGAGCCGATCGGCCCGCTCGCGCATCGACCTCTCGAATTCCGGGTCTTGCCAGTCACGCTCGAGGCTTTCGTAGATCGCGTCACGGTCGGCCTTGGTGACCAAGCGCAGCGCCTCCATTCCCCGCAGGAAGGCCTCGGATTCCAGGTCATCGAACTCGATTCCCAGCTTGTAATCGAACGCGAGGTAAACGGCTCGGAACGTCTCGGCACAACGCCGGCTTAGTACGTCATCGCTGAGGTCGGCGAAACGGCGTCCGCGCGCGGCATAGTCTTCGGCCTTGTTCATCGCTTCGATCTTGGCCGCAGCTTCCATGCGGGCCAAATCGGATCGCGCGCGCTTGGTCATGTGACTTTCCCAGGGGCCGTGTCGTCGGCATGATCGGCGGCGCACGCCCGGTTGACGGGCGGTCGATATTGCCATCATCGCTTCGCCGTCGGAGGCGCTAGTCGGGCTCCTTGTCGAGCTCAGCGAGCGCCTCTTCGTGCGTCAAGAAGCCGAAATCCCCGGAGAGGGAGGCGCTCGAAAGCCTCGGATGCACATAGGGAGCCGCGTCCTTGGCGATCGCCGCGGCCTTCTCCCTCTCACCCTTGCGCCAAAACATCCGCATCGTCTTGAGCATCACCTCAAGAGGCGTGATGCCTGCCGCCATCGCGCGATCGGCGATCTCTCGCGTCCGCTTCGTTGCCGAACCCGGCTTCCGACCGGCGCCTGGCCTCTTACCGCCGCGAGGCATTGCTTCGTTTCCCTATGATTAAAATCAACCCTTCGGCGCGCATTGTAGCATAGTGCGCGATTTCAGCCCTGCTCAGTTCCGCTAGCGCCTCCAGCCTCTCCTGCTCGGGCAGCAAGGCGAGCGATTCGGCCAGCGAGGCGTTCGCGTGCATCACTCACCTCGATCGGGCCACCTCCCTTGCCGGTATGCTCGACGCTCGCGCGCTCTCGGAATTTCTCGGGGCGGCGTGCCTTCAGCAGGACATTCAAGAGAAAATCGCTATGCACCCTGACATAGCCGACGAGCTTGCCCCCCTGAAAAACGGGCTGGCGCACGCCGATAACGGCCCGCCGCACGGCTTCATCCTCGAGCGCATCGGTGCCGATCTCGATCGCCGCGTCCCATGCAGCGGCGAAGGCCTCGTCGTCCTTCCGCGTGCGGTACCACTCCTGCCGCGATATCCGAGTCGCCCGCGCCGCCTTGGTGACGCTGGCACCGTTCTCGAGGGCTGCGATGAACTGTGCCCTTTTTTCAGGTGTCACCTTTGTCACGTTTGCCACCGCTCGGAACCCGCCTTGAACCACTCGCCGGCGCCGATTATAGCACGATGGCCGGCCGCGCGCGCCGGTGGCGGGGGGCGATGGCGCCGCAGCACGCTATCGCCGATCGGCAGGGCGTCTTAATGGAGCCGCCGCGAAAGCTTCGCCACTTTAAAGCTATCGATCAGCTCGACCAAGTTTCGCAGCACGCCGGCGCCCCCTCCTTTCGGGTTGCCCTTCTCAAGCTTGCCAAGCCCGCGCGCGATCTCGCCGCGTGCAACATCGATGCTGAGTAGCCCCTTGCGATCGAGCGCCCGGAGGATGAGCACTTGCGCGAACGCGAGGCCCTGGATCGCTTCGACGATGCTCGCGAATTCGGCTTTAAGTTGGTCGCGGGCCCGGGCCAAGAATGCTTGGCTTAACCTGTTGCCGATATCTTGTACCTCATCGATCGTAACGCCGCGCGCGACGGCACCCGAGCGCTTGTGGGTCGCAGCGCGTCGAGCTTGGCTCCCTGCTCTCTGTTTCGCCATGGACGGATCCTCCGATTGCAGCCTGACCGCTTGCGAGAATGCGGACGCGAAGTCGGCCACAACATGCGCGCCGTCGCCTTCATCCGCAACCCGGCTGATCGGGCGCCTGAGGCCCTCCGCGTCCCCGCGCGCGCGTAGGCCTGTAACGTTTGTAACGTTTGCCGCGCACCCCGGCGTCAACGCATGCCAACGCTTTAATGCCGCCCATGGGCAGCTGCCAGGCGCAGCGCGACGGCGCCCGGGGAGGGACAGCGCGCGCGGTCCCACGGGGCCTCATCTCTCCCCTTTTTTTAGCTGTCGTCTTTGTCCGGTTTGCCACGGGTCCGGTGGCAACGGGTGCCAATTCTTCCATGGCGCTTGCGAGCACCTCTCGCGCCACGCGCGCCGGCATGGTATAGCGAATTGTCGTGGTGTCACCAGGTGCGGAGCTCAGCATGGGCATGAACGGCGGCCGGGAAAACGAGCTCATTGATGCGGTCACCGACGCGGTAGCGCAGCGCTTGCGCACGGTCCTCGTGGCGGACCTTGCCAAGCTGTCCGACGCGATTTCGGGTCTTGTCGCGGCGCAAGTGGCGATCACGGGCGAGCTGCACCATGCCGGCGCTCTCGGGATCAGAGAGGCGCGGTCGGCGCTCGAGCGCGCCCTTGAGACGGTGCCCGCGAAGGAGCGGAAGTCCCGCAAGGCCGGAGTGTTGCGCGATCTCGCGCGCATGCTCGGCGAGCTCGAGATGATCGAGCTCGGCGCTTAGCGCCGGCATAGCCCGGGCGCCGGAGGGTGGGGCCGAAAGGGCTTCGTTAACCCTTTCGGAACGGTTTTGAAAGCCTTCGCCTCTATTGCGCACGCCCGCGGCGCGCGACGGGTCGCGGTTGACGACCATCGCCGAGCGCTTCGATGAACTGATCGGGGCCGAACGTCCCGAGCCCGGACGAAAGCCCGTCAAGCCAGCGGTCGATCGCCGCCCGGTCCCAAAGAATCCGGCCGCCGAGCTTGATCCCCCCGACGTGCCGGGCGACGTGCGTCTCGAAATGGCTCACCGAGATCCCACAATAGGCCGCTGCCTGGTCGCGTGAGAGCAGGCGCGGCGTCATGCCGGCAGGAAGCTGGGCCCGGCGCTTGGTCATCGTCGCTTCGCGTCGCGGGTCGGCTTCCGAACTCGGCGAGGGGCGGCCCTCGCCGTGCGAGCCGACGCCTTCCTTGGCCGCCCCGCGATGCTGGCGAGACGGCGCTTAAAATCCTCGTCATACGCTGCACGGATCGCCCGCAGCACCTCATCCCCGGTCAGCTCCTGGCGCTCGAGCAGCCGTGCCGCGAGCCCGTTGATGAGAAACCAATTCAGTGGATCGGCGACAAGCTGGCGCGCCCGGACGTCGACAAGACGAAGATAGGCCTCGAGCTCCTCATTGCTCCCCGTCAGGTACGAAAGCAGCTCGATCGCCTGGTGTCGGTCCCCAGAGGATCCGGCGTGGCGAAATCCCTTCGGGCTGAAGCGACGTTCCGCCGCGGCGCCCGCGAGATATACCAGCGCCGCATTCTCGAGGCGCCGCTGCACCCTTGGGCTGCCGTCGAGCTCCGGATTCACGCCCGCGAAATATGGATGGGGCCGATGATGGCCAAGCGATTCGCCGTCGGCGACGATCGACAGCGCCTTGGTGCGCATCCCGACCTTGAATGCCGCTACCGCGTGCCCGGCCTCGTGGACGGCGGTGCGGCGAAGCTCAGCCTTAGACCGCTTGCGCAAGATGGTCTTCCCTTCGGGCCGCCGGCGTGCGCCTCAGCGACCGACGCTCCGCAGCTGGCGCGCCTTCACCCGTGCGCGTCGCTCGCCTGACGCGCCGTGCTCGAGATCCTTGACGAGCTCGCGCGGCAGGGCTCGAGGCTATGGCACCGGAGGGCGCGGTGTCGAATCGGCGAGCTGGCCGGCCGGCGTTGTCATCCGTCGCCCTTGCTCCCGGCCGGGGCCGCTGGCTGCGGCTCCTCTGCCGTGCCCGGTGTACCGGAAAAAATGTCAGGAGGCCCTAATCGAGGCGTGCACGCTTTTGTAGAGGCCGTCCTGAGGTCTTCCGAGGAAATCAGGCCAGCCTCGATTGCCTGCGCGACCCATCGCCGTGCCGCCGAGTGAAAGGCGTACCTGCACAAGCGGTCGCAAAATTTCCGCGCGCTGCCGCGCCGACCGCCGGCCGGGAGGGGCTTTTCGCACCACAAGCATAGGGCGGCCGTCGTCATCGCCGAGCGCCCCTCCTGGTGCGCCTCGTCACCGCCACGATGGCTCGAATAAGGCGGGCGCGGCGCTGCCCGGGTTGCTGTCGTTTCCAGCGGCAGCATTGATCGCGTCGCCGCGCCCCTCGCGCTCGAGTGTCCTACGCCACTCGATCGGCGAGATCAGCGGGCGCGGCCTTACTGTCCTGCATGCGAAGCAGGCATGGCCGCGCCCCTCGAGGCCAAGCCGCTCACAGTCGGCTTGCCCTACGAGAACTCGTGAACCCTTGCGCTCTTTCCGCGCCCTGGTCTTGGCCGCGGTGCTCATGCGGCGGCCTTCCGCCGCTCGAGTGGGCTGGCGTACCGCGGCATCAGCCGCTCTTGTCCGAGCGCCTCGAGCGTCGTTCCGGATAGGCGCTCGAGCACGCCTGCTATCGAATACAGAAGGTGCTCGACTTCGCCGTGCAGCTTCTCCGCGTTGCTGTCGTCGGCCTCCATCGCCAGCATGTTGACCAGGCTGGACGCCACGGCGAGTTGCACGAGGGCCCCTTGTACGGAGCTCGCCCGCAGGGCGGTAATGGCATGCTCGAGCATGGTCATCCGCTGCCCGAGCGCCCGCTGCTTCTCCCCGAGCTGGTCGTACAGCGTCCGATTGCCGGCCTTGTTGGCGGTCAGTTGGTCGACGTCGGCCTTGTTCCAAGCGGCGCCGAACTGCCCGAGCTCGCGCCCGAGGGCGACGATGGGATCGCGCGCGCTCATGACGCGACACCCGGCAAAGCGAGCCCGGAGGCCTTCGCCATGTCGCGGACGATCTGTAGCGCCTGGGCTTCGCCTCCGCAGAGATCGTCTGCCGGCGTGTCGAACAAGCCGAGGGACTCGACGGCGAGCCATACCTTCACCGTCCAGTCCGCCACCGTGCGCGCGGGCGCCTCCATGATCGCGTCTTGCAGGGCGTCGAGCTCATCGCTGATGCGCGCGCCCTTCGCCTCGAGCTCGGGCACGCCAAAGCGTGCATCGATCGCGCGGCAGTCGGCCTCGTGAGCCTCAAGAACCTGCAGCGTGCGATCCCGCCAAGCCGTCGCGCTGGCCTCATCGTCGTACATGCGCCGGCCCCGATAGAGTTGCTCGATCCAGGGCCGATTCAGCGTGCGGCCATTCGCGATCAAGGCCGGGTGCGGCTCCGGGTGCTGCTTGGCGGCCTCGCGCGAGGCTTCGCTCTCAAGATTCGCGGTGTCGCCATATTCAATCCATTTCGCGCGCACCAGGGCCATGAGCCCGGGCAATGGCGAGGGCTCGGCGGCAGCCGGCAACGCACCGCCAACAGCGACGACGGCCGGGGCTGCCGCGAGCGCACCAGCCAATCCGGCAAGAACCTTCCTGCGGCTTGGCGCCCCCGAATCGCGAGCGCTCACGACACGCCTCCGGCCGCGATGCGCGCCACAGCCTCGAGGGCGGTCACGACGAAGCGCCCGTCGATACTCTCGAGATCGTTCCACTGCCGCATGCGCTCGAGGAAAGCGCGAAGCTTGAACGCCAGACCCTCGAGCGTGTGCGCGTCCGCCTCGGCGATCTCCTCCTCGATATCGAAGAAAGCATCGCTGAGCGGGTCACGCTCGGCGTCCGTCAGCCCCTCGGCGTTCGCCGCTGCATTCGCGGCGCGCCATTCGGGCTCGAGGGCGAGCAGCTCGGCGTCCGGGGGCGGCGCCGGCGGGGCCGGGACGGCCGCCAGGGTCACAACCGGCGCCAGGGCGACGGCGCCGGCAAGGCCGGCGAGCGCGTCGCGACGGGTGATCTTCTTCGTCATCGGGTCGATCCTCCTTCGAGTCGGGGGGGTGTGGCCGTGGGCTCGCTCACCAGCCGGCCGTAAAGCGGGCCGATGCGTAATCATTGCCATAGGCTGGCGCGCCGTGCCGGCGAGCTCGGCGGGTCGCCGCGGCGCGGCAACCGGGGCTCAGCCCGGGCGCCTGCTCGCGCCGCAGCCGATCGGCCCGCAGCTCGGCAACCATGCGGCGGCAGGCTTGCGCGACGGGATCGGCTTTCAGCTCGGCCCACGCGATGCGCAGGGCTGCCGCCATGAAAGAGCGCTTGGGGCCGCCGTAGATCGCCCAACCTTCGCCGACAAGGATCCAGGCGCGCCGCATGGCGAGGGTGGCGTCGGGGTTGCGATGGCCGCCAGTCTCGGTGAGGTTGCTCATTGGCGTTGCTCCAAAGAGGAACTACGCATATAATGTGCGATATCGGCGTCAAAATGTCAACATGAAAAAGGCGAGATGGACATAAAAAGTGCAATAACGCCCGCCCAGACAAGAGCCGCCCGGGCGCTCTTGGGCATGTCACGGGAGGAGCTCGCCAACGCGTCCGAGGTTGCCCTGCGGACGCTCGCCGATTTCGAGAGTGGCACTCGGGCGCCCCACCGGCCGACATTAGGCGCCATCCGCACGGCCCTTGAGGCCGCTGGCGTCGAGTTCATCTCCGAGAATAATGGCGGCCCTGGCGTGCGGCTGCGGAAGTCAACGCGGTGACAGGGCCGCGCCTCGAGCCCGTTGCACCTCGATTGAAATCCCGGCTATTGTTGCACCGGGAGGTTGCCGAACCGATGAAGCGCATGGGAGCGCTGCTCGCCCTGGCGGGAGGCCTATTCGCCGTAGCGCTGTCGTGGGCGACGCCTGGACTGACGCAGACAACCGATGAGGGCTTTAGGTGGTGCGCCGGCATACCCGATGACGCTCGCCGGCTCCGCTGTTACGACAGGTTGGCGCGGGAGCGGGACAAGGAACGGCCGCCAACCGGAACCATCAAGCTTTGCCGGAAGCCCGGCGTCACCGGGATCCACCAGGAAGACGCCATCGATATCCCGGCCGGCGCAACGATCGTCGGCCCGCTCAGCGATGACGGCGAGCCGCCAGCGACCGGGCCGCACCGGGCCGAATTCTTCGGCACAGTCGAGCTGGCCACGACCACAAGCGCCCTGCTGGCGCACGGGGCGGATTGCGTCACGATCGCGGCGCGCATCAAGAACAACCCGCACCACGGCACCGTGAAGGCCTCCGATTACTTCATCTACGGCGCCAGCGGGGGAGGAATGAGCCCGCGCGATCAGTGGGTCGGCCTCGCCGCCTACGCGATCACTGTCATCGAAGATTTCAAATAGCGGCGCGCGCGGCGTAACGCGATGGCCACCGACCCGCTGAATCCCGGTGATGATTTCGAGGATGATGGCGCGAGCTTCCGCGTCCGCCGGCGCCGGCAGCTCGACGCGCTCGAGCGGAGATCAGCATTCAGCCGGCGACTACCGCCGGTGCGCCGCTCGACGCTGATCCTTATATGCCTTGCGCTTGCCCCCGCGGCCGGGCTCGTGCTCCTGCTCGCTGGCCTGGCGCTCGTGATCCTGGCGATGTGGATTTACGCGCTGATCGCCGGGCCGCCGTAGTCGTCCGGGCTGCGATGCCCTTCGCGATCGGTTATGCGATCCTCGAGGCCGCGCTCGGCTGAAACGAAGAGCGCGCGCGTCTCTCGCGTTCAATGACTGAAGTGCGGGCCGTCCGACGTGGCGAGGAGCTCTATCAGCTCCCGCACGATCCTTCCGACGTTGCCGTGCTGATCCTTGAGGGAGCGCACCCGAAGGCCCGCCTCGAGCGCGCGGGTGATCTCCCCATAATCGAGCACGTCGGCCGAGCGGAGCGCCGCCACGACCACATAGAACGCGATGGCGAAGCCGGTTGTCACTTCGGGGATTACGGCCTTGAGCCGGACGTCGACCAGCTCCGTCACCGTGGGCGCGAGCTTATTGAACAGGACGGCGAGGCGATCGTCGACTTGCTTCGCCACCAGGGGCGCGACCAGCGCGCCCAATTTGGTCGCAAGGCTCGCCAGCTCGTCTTGTGTCATTTCAATTTCCTCCTCCCGGTGCCGCCGGCGACGGATAGGTGCGGGTGTAATCCACCGAGCTCGGGCCGGTGAAGGGCTTCTTGGCCAAACCGCTCAGGATGTCCAGCACCTTGTGTTCCAACACCTGGCCGTCGAGCAGGAGATTGACCTCGAGGCGGGACGGCTTGCCGGGCTCGCCCTCATGGAGAGCACTGACGATCGCCTTTGCCAGCTTGGCCAAGAAGCTATCGTCGGCCGCGCGCGACACCTCGGAGCCGCCGCCCATCGATCGCTTGAAATCGTCCGCGACGCCGCGGAAGAACTTGCTTTGAAACGGGCTCGAGCGGTCGAGATCGGGACGCGGCGTGATGAGCCCAAGGGAGGGAATGAGCTTATCCACGATGCCGAATCGCGGGTCGGGTAGCCCGGTGCCGAAATACGAGCGTGGCGCTGGTATCGCTAGGCCCGGCGGAAGTCCGAGCGGCCGTGCCATCTCGCGGCGCCAGGCCTCCATTGCCCAATTTCGATCACCAAGGGCAGCCCTGCCCTGATACGAGCTCACAAAGGCGGCCTTGAAGGGATCGACGTCTTTTTGCCAGAACGGCGGCTTTGTCATTTGTCCGGTGTCGGGATCATACCCGGCGCCGAAAAGCTTCTTCCAATAGCCGCCTGGCTTGAACGTGCCCTTCTTAGTCGCATCGGCGAGCTCGCTCAGCCCGCGCGCGATGCCATAGATCGCAAAGCCGACCGATCCAGCCGTGATTCCAAGCCTTGCGATGCTGCCGACAAGGCCGGCGGTCCTACTGATGCCAATCGCTGTCGTCGCGCCTGCGGCGGCGCCAGCGGCCTCGCCGGCGGCGCCTGCAAGCCCCCCTTCGGCACCGAGCGCAACCGCCGCACCGCTCGCCGCTCTGAGTGCGGTGGTCAGCGAGGTGACACCGGCGAGCATTCCGATCCCGCGGATCGCGGCGAGCGACAAGATACCGACACTGAAAATTCCCGCCGCCGCCGAGAGCGCGCCCGCCGTGGCCGTGATCGTCCCGGCCAAGCCGGGGTGATCATCGGCCCACGTCGCAAGCACGTTCAGCGACCAGCTCAACCGATTGATCGCGGGAACGATGATCGGCATGACGCTCTTGCCGAGCGCGGTCTTGAAATTGTCCCACTCCGACGCCAGCGCCTGGAACGCCATCGTCGGACTCGTCTTGAGCAAATCTTGGTACGCCTCCGTACCTTCGGCACTTTCGTAGATCGGGATATCGCGCTTAAACTTCCATGCCTGGACAACCATCTGCTGCATGACGAATTGGGCAAGCTGGCTGCCGAAGAGATGCGCCATGAGGGCTGATTGCTGTTCCGCCGTCGTGTATCCGGCGCGCATGGCTGCCGGCAGCAGAATTTCCGTGGCGAACTTGTAGGGATCGTGCTGAGCGATCTCCCAACCCTTGATGCCGCCCTCCCGGAGCCCCTTCATTGCGTGCGTTGTCGTCCAGACGACTTTCGATCGATCGATGAGCCCGAGCTTGCTCCAGGCCTCGAGGTTCTTCTGCGGGATCACCCCGCCGACGATGGCGCGGTAGACGGATGCCAAGGCAGCACCGGGGCCGCCCGTGCCCTGTCCCGCTCCGCCCGCCGACTTCATTTCCTGAATCAACGTGGGCAGGACCTTGTAGGTGAATTCGTCCGACCAGAACGCCGTCGCGCCGCGGCCATATTTGAACGCCTGCTGGAAATCCTGCGGCGTCACCTTCTCACCGCTGCCGACGATCGCCTTCGTCATGAGGTTGGCTTGCGTCGCGAATTCCGTGGGGTCGCGCGTGCCACCCTTCAGCTCGATCGCCTTCGCGACGGTGTAGGCCTGGTCTTGGCCGAATCTTCCGCCCGTGGCCGCTGCAAGGACGGCCTGGATCTTCTGCACGGTTGGCAGGTTCTCGAGCGCCTCGCGATAGCCCTGATCGGTGCCGCCGAAGACCTGGCGCAACTCGCGGATCGCTGCAATATTTTGCGCCGCGGTGGTGGTCATAACGGCGCTTGTCGTTCGCCACGCCGTCGCGATGCCTTCGGCCACCTGCTGGTGTGTCATGCCCAAGATGTTCAGTTGGGCGAGCTGATCGGCGTACTCCTTCGCGGGCTTCAGGATGGCACCGGTGAAGCGGAGCCCGATATACCCCGCGGCGCCCGCCATGAGCCCAGTCGCGGTCAGCAGCTGGATATCGCGGAGCTGTGCTTTGAAGGCCGCCGCGCTGCCCTCGGCGCGCATGAAGTCACGCGCGATAATGTTCAGGACGCCGCTGACGCGATTGGTGAGCGACACCATGATCCCGATGCGATAGGCTTCCAACATCGCTCAGCCCTCCACAGAAGACACGCCGGCTGCTTCCTCGAGCTCGCTGTCCGTGCCGTAGATATCGGCCTCCGATCGCGCACTACGGAAAAGCCGGGCGCCGATCGCCGTCCCGCGAGGCCGCATGCGCAGCGTCGCCATGTCGAGCCAACCGCGCTCGAGGGCGCGCCATAGCACGGCATCGACCACGGCCGGAGAATCGCCGCTCTCGCGCGCGAGCTGCGCACAGAAATCTTGCGGCGTCTCGCCGAGCACCGCGGCGATGACGGTGAGATGCTTGCCCGGCCTCGTGTCGGGGATACCGAAGTGCGTCGCGATCCGCCACGCGGCGGCTTCGTCGACGAAGGGGAGTCTCCCAAGGAACGCGAGGCGGGCATCGTCGGTCTCGAGCAGCCGGTATTCATCGAAGGCCCGATCGCGCGACTGCCAAACGTCGAGCAGGGCACGGCTCAAGCTGCTGGTACTTTCTACGCCGGCCATTTGCACGGCACGGCGGTGCTCGCGGATGAGTTTCGTAACGCGCTCGGCACCCTCGAGAGCCTGGGCACTCGCGCCCATGGTCGGCGGCTCCGCACCGACCATGACGCTCACCACGGCACGCGCGAACTCGCTTTCGTTGGCGGGCGCCCTGCGGACGTCAGCCTTGGTGATCTCGTCGGAGTAGTGTTCGGCCATGCGCGCGCGGAGCGCTCGGTAGTCTGCAATCGCAAAGCTCATGTTTCCCCTCTTTTCGTCGAAGCAAGATGCGCGCCGCCGAGCCATCCTGAAATGCCCCCGCGCGCTGTCGGGGTTTTGATGTTACGCGGCACTCGCCGACTAATCCGCGGGAGACTCGGTCACGGTCGAGCCGCGGATGGCCGGCCGGGGCCTCGTCTCGACGCGACCACGTTGTCGCCTTCACCTTACGACAGCGCATCGCGGACGTGCGGCGCCGGCCGGCGATCCGGGCCCGCTCACCTGACGAGGCCGACCGGGTTGCCGGTAACGCCGCGGGGATTCCCGAAAGCGCGTAGAACCTGCATTTTGACTTGAATACGTTCCCGCGGGTCTGCGACCTTCTGCGCGAGCAGCTGCTCGAAATCTTCGAAGTTGTGGCCGGCTGCCGCGGCAATCTTGATACCGCCTGCGCTCAAGTCCAGCCATGGCGTCTCGACATGGTTGGTCCTGAGGATGCGCAGGACGTAGGGGTCAAGCTTCACGATTTCCATAGCTTCCTTCCTCTCGCTGCCTGCCGCGCTCGCGGCCAGGCTGGTTGTCAGATAAGCGCCCCTGCCCTTCTGCAGGACAGCGGCGCCGGTGAAAACGCAGGCCGTGATCACCAGCGGGTCCGCTTCCGCATCTTCGATCAGGATCCGTTGGGCTTCGAAGCTGAAGCCCATGGCGGCCTGGTCGGTACGGATGCGCGCGACCTCGTTTGGAAAGTCGGCTGCGTAGAAAAATCCTGCAATCTGCAGGTCGTTGCCCTTGATATCGGCGGCGGTAATGACCCCGATCTTGCGCGTCGCGTCGTGGCCGTCGAGTTTCGGCGTGAACCCTACGCCCATGCCGAGAAGGCTCTCGAGTGCCGCAGCTGCCGCCTTGCGGGTGAGCAGCACGCGCTTGCCACCGGAGCCCTGCGGCGCCGAATCGCTGGGCCGATCGATCTTGGTGAGCACGCCCGTAAAGGGATGCTTGTTGACGTGCCCGGGCGTCGCTGGCACGGCAAGGCTCATCGCCGCGAGGCTGCCGAGCTCGAATCGAAGCGCCGAGATTGAGCGTGGCGAGCTCATCTTCAGCGCTCCTGCCGCGGCGGGGCATCGCTCGGCACCGGCGCTGGCTTCTCGATCGTGGGCGCTCCCGGCGCGTGCGGCCACGTCGCGTTGGCAAGCGGCGCCGCGGCCGGGAATGGCGTCTCGATCTTCGGCCTCGGTTCATTGGTGCTCATGGCGTCCATCCTTCCGTTGTGGTGCCGTCACCATCATGCCAACCCCTGAGTCGACCAGGCCCGCGCGGCGCGGGTGCGGGCGTGCACTCCCCGGCCGCCGTGAGCTTTTCTCGTAGGGCAGCGCACCCCTCGGCGGGCGTCTAGCCCGCCCCCTAGGGGGGCGAAGCCCTCAGGGGGGTATAAGGGGGGAGAGAGAGCAAAACGGCCTGAGCAGGCGCGAGCAGGGGCCTGAGCAACGAAATCAATAGCTTGGCATGGGGGCGTGAGCAGCGAGAGCAGATTTTGCTCTTGCCTAGGCGAGAGCAATAAAATCAACGGCTTAGCGAGGGGGCCTGAGCAGGCGAGAGCAGGTTCACGAGCCATCGTCGGCCTCCGTCTCTTGAACCCGGACGATGCCCATACGCGGCAGCCGGTTTGCGAGCTTCCCAACCTCGCCGACCTTGATGCGGTTCGCTGCGAAGAGGGCTTGCATTGCAGCTTCGATGTCCGCCTTGGTGTGTGCTCTGGCTTGCGGCATCTTCACGATGACCTTCGGCGCGTAGTCGGGGCTCGATCGCGCCTGAGAGACCCATCGCCCTTGACGCTCGAGAGCCCTGAGACATTCGAGAAAGGTGCTTTCGGTGCTGCGTCGCTCGATCGCGGACACCATGTCGCCGGCGGCCTGGTCGACAAGCGCGAAGACGCCTTGGTCCCAACGGAGCCGTATCCTGGAACCGGCCGCCGAGTAATTGGCCTTCATCGTCGCGAGCTCGCGGTACTCGCCCGGACCATTTCGCCGCTCGTCTTCGTCGCGTAGCGGTGCGGTCAAATAGAGCCGGCTGCGCACCGCATTGTTCCAAGCGGTAGACCCCGCTTCTCCGGTGCCGGTGTTTCTGCCCGCGATGGAGGGATGCATCGTGAGCAGCACGGCGCCGGCGACGTGCATTGCCAGGCCCCGGAGCTCGCCGATGAACTGGCGCGCCTGCGGCCGGCTGTTCTCGTTGCCGCCGAAGAGATCGTGCAAGCTATCGAGCACGACGATCTCGGCGCCCCAGTCAACCGCAACATTGGATAGCTGGCCAAGGAGTGGGGTTGGCTCCCCCGGCTCGAAGGGCCGCGGCCAAACGAGCAGGAGATTGTCCTGCCCCGCGCGCGAGAAGAGCTGCAGATTCTCCGCAAGATCGTCCACGCTCGCGCCGTAATATCGGGCCACATCCTCGAGCCGGCGCCACAACTCATCCCCATCATCCTCGCAAAAAAAGCCGACGGCCTTGCACGGCCGCGTGTTCCGCCCAAGCCATGCCTTGCCGAGTGCCGCCGCGGCCAGGAGCTGGAGCGCGAGCAGACTTTTGCCGATACCGCCATCGCCGCTGAGCAACGTCACGTTCCCCTCAGGCAACAGCCCGTCCACGACCCAGCGACGCGCCGGCGCGTTCTTGCCATGCCACGCTGCGACGTCGACGCGCCCGGGGACCGCGAGCGCATGCGAGGCGAAGCGAGTCATTTGGCCCCGCGGGCCATGCGCTCCGTTCCCGCCTTGCTTCGAGCGCGACACGATTATGGACGACGCGGGCGGTGGCTTGGCCCTGATCGCGGGGAGAGAATGCCCGTGCAGGTCCGTGGTCATGCGGCCACCTTCTGCAATGTGGCCGGCCGCACTCGAAAGCGCGGTCGCGGCGCACGAACAAGGTAGTGCTCGAGCACGGCGGCAAGCTCAGGAGAATCGGCGACGATCTCTCGGACGCCGCTCAGCCACAGGTCCGGCATGCCCCACTGCAGAAGACATGCGGCCGGCCAATAATGGTCACGCGCTGCGGGGTCGAGCCAAGCCGCCGGTGTCGAGCACAGCCACAACGGCCGGCTGAGCTCTTGCGCCACCAGGAGCTCATCGGCGCCGAGCACCGTTGCCGCGCCGCGCTCGAGCGACCAGGTTCCTGGTGCGCCAGGCAGCCACGCCACGCGATCGACGCGCTCGCCGCTATCGTCAAACACGTCGAGAATGCGCGCCCACGGCATTTCCGGAACGATCTGCGCATCCCCGCGAAGCGCGACACCAAGGGTTAGCATGGCATCCCGCGGCTCGGGCCACGCCACGTGGCAACGACGAAATCTTCCATTGTCGCCGAGCTTAATGGTCCAGTACCGAACGGCGGGCTCGGCAGCCGATGAGCGCCACACCGGAAAATCTTCGTCGACGCAATCCGCCCCAGCCTCGGCATTGAGATCGCCCGGGCATGCGGCCTCTGCGGGCAGGCGGGGGATGAGCTCAGAGATGGGTTGCGGGGTGTTCACGCGTGCCCCACCCTGAACATGAGGAGGCCACGCTGCAGGGGGATGCAGCCGAGCTGCCGGGCCGGCGCGGCAGCAGGCCACTCGCGCGCCAACCGGAGCAAGAGCTCATCAAGGATCTGTCCGATTGGTCGCGGGCCGCTCGCGCGAGAACGCATCGCGTAGGGTTGATCAAAAGTGCTTATGGCTCGGCTCATGCTGCCGCGGCGGGCTGCGGCGCGCCATAGGTGCGCCGGGGCAGGTTGTTGAGATAGGCGTCCACCTCATCCGCGTACCACGCAACGGAGTTGGCCCCGAGCTCGATCGGAGCCGGAAACTTACCCGCTCTAATGTCCCGCCAAAGCTGCACGCGGCTCCGGCCGGTGAGTTCCTCGAGGGCCTTATAGCCGGTGATCAGTTTGCGCTCGCTCATCGTCACCTCGTGAAACGCTGCATTGCGTTTCAGAAGGCTTCCACAAGATCGGAGCGAGAAATAGGCGTCACGATTATTTTGGTGTATCGATACGGTGTTATGATTTCTTCGCCCTGCCGGTTCTCTTCCATTCGTGAGCGCCGGTTTCCGCGATGGCCGCTGCCCAAGCGCGTTGAAATCCGCGGGCTCCAACGTTGAACTGGTGCGCCGCTTCGGCCTGATAGGCACTCTTCGATTTCTGCTTGGGGCCGTCCTTCATCAGTGAAACGAGCCATTGCCTGCATCGATTTTCAGCGCCGGCCGTAGGCTCCGGCGCCGACTCGGGCTGCCCGACGCGCCCGATCTCGACCGCACGCGCCGCTTCCGTGCGCGCTCGATAGATGCGGACGTGAACGAATTCTCCGGCCTTCCCTTTGGCTGCCGACTCGACGAAATCGGGCGTCAGCTCTGTCCATCGGTACGGCTCGACAAGCTCAAGGGACATGCTCGGCAGACTGATCGCGATGGCATGCCAGGTGCCGCGGGTTAGGTAGATCAAGAACTCGGTCTCGTGCTTGAAGCGGTAACGAACGGCCTCGGTGCGGTGGCCATGTTGGCGCTGCGCGGTCGCCTGCGCATCCTCCCCATCCATGGCGGGCAAAATACTCAAGGTCGCGCTTGTCTCGGCGAGCCTCCGCTCGACTGGGTCAGCGATTGCCATTAAGGCTTCCGCGAGCGTCATGCCGGCGGTGAAGCAAGCGTTGCCCCCGCTTTCGCTGACGGCCGCTGCCGCTGCTGGTGATGCGTGAGCGATGCCACGCTCGATCATGTAGCGCCCGAGGATCTCGGGCACTGACGCTCGCCCGCTCTCGAACTCGACAGCAAGGCCGATCACTTTACCTGCGGCGTCGCGAAAATCGGGCGAATCGGCGCCGTCGCTCGCTGGGGTCATGAAAACGATGTGCTTGCCGCTTCGCTGCCCGCTGCCGTGCAGAAAGACCGTGCACGTTGGGGCCTGTGGTTCGAACACGGGGCCTAAGGAGTCGTCGCCCTTGTTGATCCTTCGAGCCGTCATACACACCTCCGCAGGTGCTCCGCATGGAAAGCACCGCGGCGGCAGGCCGGTGCGGTGCCGGCTCTTCGGGCGCTACCCTATCCGCCGCGATGTTGCTACGCTACGCGCTCCGGGCCGGCAACGCCACGACGTTGCGCGGCCGCGCGCTCTTGCCGGTCACGATCTCCTCGAGGCGCGCCGCCCAGGCGTCCAGCGCCGCCCGCTTCTCGCTGTCATAGAGCGAGCGCTCATAGGTGGCCGTCACGCCGCGGTCGACATGGTTGAGCAGCTTGCTCACCGTGAGCCGGCTGACGCCGAGATCGCCGGCGAGCCTGGTTGCGATCGTGCGCCGGATATCGTGCGGCACGAAATCGACCTTCGCGCGCTCGCGGATGCCCTTGATGGCGCGCCAGATCACGTGCAGCGGCCCCTTGCCCGTTGGGCTCGGGAAAATCCATTCCGACTTGCCGGAGAGCGGCTCGAGCGCGCCGATGATCTCGAGCGCCGGCGCCGACAGCGGCACGCGGTGCGCGCGGCCGTTCTTGGTGAACTCGCCCGGCAGGAGCCACCACCCGCCGTCGCGATCGGCGTCTTGCCAGCGCATGCGCGACACCTCACCGCCCCGCTGGGCGGTCAGGAAGCGCAGCTTGAACATGGCCGCCATGAGGGGCGTCTCGCCGTCGAGTGCCGCCCATACGGCCCTGATTTCGTCATCGTTGAGAACGCGCTCGCGCTGCCGCTCGGTCCCGAGCTTCGCGATCTTGGTGCAAGGGTTGACGGTCACGATCTCGCGCTCGATACCCCAATTGAAGATGCGCCGCAGGATCTCGAGCGTCCGATTGGCTCCGATGGGCGCGCCGCGCTGGGCGATCTCCTCGAGCAGATCGATCACCTCGCGCCGGCGCATGCTGGCGGCCTTGCGGTTGCGGAAGCGGGGGAGGATATCGCGGTCGAGCGCCTGGCGGTCCTTGAACCATGACCGCTTCTTCCGCTTGGCGTGCTTCTCGATATAGGCCTCGGCGAGCTCGCCGAAGGTGTCGGCTGCCCGCTCGGTCTTGCGCTGGGCCGCGGCGTCTTCGCCCTTGGCTGCCGCCCGCATGTCTTCCCTGGCCATCTCGCGCGCGCTGGCGAGGCTCAGCGGCGGGTACGTGCCCAAGGTGGCGCGGCGCAACCGCCGATCGCCGCGGACCCGGTAGAACAGAATCCAGGTCTTCCGACCCGACGCGGCAACCCGCAGGCCGAAACCCGGCGTCTCCTCATCCCAATGGTCGACTCGGCCGGAGGGTGGTGCCTTGATGGCGTCCACGGTCCGGACCGTTCGAAAGGTGAGCTGGGCTTTCTTCGGCATGGCGCGCCCCCGGGTAACACTTGGGTAACACGATGCGCGAGACAGTGTGTAACAGTACGAAATGGAACGCAAGCGGAAAGGCCGCATGAATGCTGGTATCCGTGAGGGGATGGCGCTTTCGCCGTGTTTCAGGTATTCTCACCTTGTTCGCAGGTAGAGAGGTTCGAATCCTCTCTCCCCGACCAGCGGCGCGCCCTTTAGCCTTTCGCGGCAAAAGGTTTCCGAGCAGCTTCTGGACCCGTCTGCCGGCTAGGGCATATCGGGCCGGCTCGAGATGGGGCCAAGAGAGCGCGCTTTCGCCGCGACGATCAATGGTCACCGGATCGCGGGCCGGTCGTTAACCAGCTTACGCAAAGTAGCTCGTCATGATCGGCGCGAGGGTCGTGAGCCCTGGCCGCTACGTTAGGTTCCAAATGGCCGAGGTCGCGCCGCCGCGGCAACTGTTCGCCGACATCCTGAGGCTCGTCGCCCGACTACACGCGTCACCGTCACCGGCGTGAAGGGTTCGGGAATGTTGTGCGAGTGCGAACGACGGGAGAGCTGCGTCTCGATGATGGAGAAAGAGCGATCTTCGGTAGGCGTGCGCGGCGACCTTCACTCCCTCGGCGCCCAAGTTCGCCGCCGACCGGCTTCGCCTTGTTGCTTTGACCGAAAATGTGTATCCTGAGGCACGCAAGACCAGTCATCGGGGGGATGTCGGTTCAAACTGCACCAAGATGCGGGGAAAACCACTATGGTTCGATATCTTATTGCTCTCTCTTTAGCCGCACTAACGATGTTCGGTCCCGCGGTTGCTGCTGAATTTGGAACCAAGGAAGAAGCGGTTGCAATGGTCAAGCGCGTTCAGGAAAAATTCAAAACCGATGGTCCCGAGGCCACTTTCAAGGCCGTGTCGGATAAATCGACAAAAGAATTTCACGATCGCGACTTGTATCCCTTCATCTATGACATGAACGGGCTCTGTGTCGCGCACGGTGCGCGACCCGTGTTAATCGGCAAAAACTTGATCGATCTCAAAGATCAGGACGGCAAGTACCTCGTCCGAGAGCTGCGCGATATGGCCAAAGATCACGGGAGCGGCTGGGTTGATTACAAATGGCCCAATCCGATCACAAACAAGATTGAAGACAAGTCGAGCTACGTCGAGAAAATGGGAGACTATTTCGTGGGCGTTGGAATCTATAAACAATAAACGGCATCGCAGATCGTTATTGGATTGCCAGGAAAAAGTTACTTCAATGGAAGCCTCCCGGGCGCGGCGAATCTTTGCATTTTTCGAAAATTTATCCATTCAAATAAAAGCATTCGCCGCATCGGCGGTGCTGCTGATTTGCCTAATTTCCCTCGGCGCCATCGCGTACGTCACATTGGTTAGGTCGGAAGAGGGCCTTCATACCCTCTCATCTGCAATCCTGCCGAAACAGCAGGCGTTCGCGTCGGCCAGCAACGCCATCGTTGCAATACATATGAAGAAATTTCGGTACGTCTCTTGGGCAAGCAACGGCGTAAGCGACAAATTGCTGAAAGCACTCAGCACCGAAGTTGATCAAGATCTGCATGGAATCAACAGTGACCTCGAAATTCTAGCGGAGCGGGAGGATTTATCCTCGGCGGAAAAAATGGATTTGAAAGATCTCATCTCGAAGTGGAAAAAATACGAAAGTCAGGCACGAGATACGATCGAGGTTGGCAGCACTGACCCCGCAATGGGGACCATGATGCTTGGTCAAACAGACGACAAGTTCACGGCCGTGGCCACCGATTTTCAAGTAATGGCCGACTCGGTCGCGGCGAGAACAAACTCGATTTCTACCAAGCTTTACATGGACGCCGAGCAAAAAAAGGTCATTTTGGCCATTGGAGCCGTTATCGGTCTGCTGCTCAGCATTGTCGCTACTTTCTTGCTTTCGAGATCGATCGTGCAGCCGATAAAGTCCGTCACGAACGTCATGCGGCAACTCTCATCGGGCGATACGGAAGTGGAGATCGGTTATCGAAGCCGCCGCGATGAGATCGGGCAAATGGTCGAAGCGATCAATGTGTTTCGTAAAAACACCATTGAAATGCGTGCAATGGAGCTTGAAAACCGCGAGGTCGAGGCGAGGAACCTGAGGGAAATTCGCGAAGCTCGGACACGTCTAACTGACGCCATCGAGACGATCTCCGAGGGATTTTCGCTGTACGATGCAGACGACAAGCTCATCATGTGCAACAGCCGATACAAAAGTTTCTTTGCTACTCACATCGATGTCATGGAGCCGGGCACCCCTTTCGAGACGATTATTCGCACCGTGTCCGAACGCGGATTGATCGACGATGTAGACGGGAGCGGCGA
This sequence comes from Alphaproteobacteria bacterium, assembly GCA_052143835.1. GTDB lineage: Bacteria > Pseudomonadota > Alphaproteobacteria > JACZXZ01 > JACZXZ01 > DASPPM01. The sequence continues at coordinate 46,007 of JBKQRV010000097.1, read as the reverse complement.
GGCTTGGGTGGCGGAAAGGCTTGCCAAGCATAAAGCCCCCAGCAGTACGCATATCCAACACCGCAGCGACGGCCGGTGGATTCGGGTCAGCGAGCGAAAGACCGCCGAAGGCGGGGTCGTTGCCACCTATGCGGACATCACCGAATTGAAGCAACGCGAGGCCGAGCTTGCGCAGTTGGTCCAGGAGCTGCAGCAGGCGCGCGATGCCGCACAGGAAGCCAACCGCACTAAATCGAGCTTCCTCGCCAACATGTCGCACGAGCTGCGCACGCCACTGAACGCGATCATCGGCGTGACCGAGATGCTGCAGGAGGACGCCCGCGATTTCAAGCGCGACGACGAGGTTGAGCCTCTCGACCGCGTGCAAAAGGCCGCGCGGCATTTGCTCGCCCTGATCAACGACATCCTCGATTTGTCGAAGATCGAAGCCGGGCGGGTGGAATTGTCTCCCGAAACCTTCGCAGTCGCCCCCTTGATAGACGAGGTTGTCGTGACCCTCGAGACGCTTGCCGCGAAGAACGGCAACCGTGTCGTGGTGGAATGCGATCCGAAGGTCGGAACTATTCATGCCGATCAGATGCGGCTGCGCCAGGCCTTGTTGAATCTTGCGAGCAATGCCAACAAATTCACCGAGCGCGGTACGGTAACGATGGCGGTGGATCGCAGGGAGGAGGACGGTCGCGAGTGGGTCACAATTTCCGTATCGGACACCGGCATCGGCATGACATCCGAGCAGATCGGAAAGCTGTTCCAGGAATTTTCGCAGGCCGATGCCTCCACGACGCGCAAATACGGCGGCACCGGTCTCGGGCTCGTCATCAGCCGCCGTTTCTGCCAGTTGATGGGCGGGGACATCACCGTCAAAAGCGAGCCGGGCCGCGGCTCGACCTTCACCATCCGTCTGCCGGTGACCGCGCAGGGCGTCGTGGCTCAGCCGGCGACGTCCATGCGAACGCCGTCGGCCGCCGCCAAGGGCGCAGCACCGCTCGTCCTCGTCATCGACGACGATGTCACGGTCCGCGAAGTGGTTGGGCGCTATCTGGAACGCGCGGGGTTCTCCGTGGCAAGCGCGGACGGCGGCCAGGAAGGCCTCCGCTTGGCGCGCGAGCTTCACCCCGCTGCGATAACGCTCGACGTCATGATGCCGGGGATCGACGGCTGGACCGTGCTCGCCGCAATCAAGGGCGATCCCGAGCTGCAGGACATCCCGGTGATCCTGCTGACCATCGTGGATGAGAAGAACCGCGGCTTTTCGCTCGGTGCCTCCGAGTATTTGGTCAAGCCGATAGACCGCAACAAGTTGACCGAAGTGTTGCGAAACATCTGTGGGTCGGCCGGCGGGCACGTGCTTGTGATCGACGACGATGACACGGTACGCCGCGGGATGCGGCTCGCGCTCGAGCCGGGCGGGTGGAAGGTGACCGAGGCCGAGAACGGCCAAGTTGGGCTGCACCGCCTTGCGGCGGCGCGCCCGGACGCGATCATTCTGGATCTGATGATGCCGGTGATGGACGGCTTCGAGTTCCTCGACGAGGTGCGGCGCCATGCCGATTGGCGAGACATCCCCGTTGTCGTGGTCACCGGGCGAGACCTGACGGAGGACGACCGCATCCGCCTCAACGGCGGCGTCGAGCGCATCATCCAAAAGACCGATCGTGATGCAATGCTGGACGAATTGCGCGGCGAGCTGGCCAAATGCATCGAGGGGCGGCGCAGCGGAGCGACTGCGGAGGCCTGAATGAAAATTCTCTACGTCGAGGATAACGACGACAACGTCTACGTGCTGAAGAGCCGGCTTACGCGGGCGGGCTACACGGTTCTCGTCGCTACCGACGGCGCTCAGGGTGTCAAGATGGCAGCGACCGAGCAGCCCGACATGATTTTGATGGACATGAGCCTGCCCGTACTTGACGGTTGGGAGGCGACGCGCCGGATCAAAGCCGCGCCGGAGACTCGGCACATCCCGGTGATCGCGCTGACGGCGCATGCGATGACAGGCGATCGCGAGAAGGCGCTTGCGGCCGGCTGCAATGACTTCGATACGAAGCCGGTGGAATTGGCGCGGTTGCTCGGGAAGATTCAGGCGCTTGCAGCAGGGGGCAGGGCATCGTGAATCCTGCCGAAGCCGCGCTGCTCGTCGTCGATGACAACGAGGACAATCGCTACACGCTGACGCGACGCCTCCATCGCGAGGGATATACGAATCTGACGACCGCAGCCAACGGGCGCGAAGCATTGGGACTTTTGCAGGGAAAGCCGATCGACCTCGTTCTGCTCGATATCATGATGCCCGACATGAACGGGTACGAGGTGCTCGAACACTTGAAGGCCGATCCGCAGCTGCGGCACATCCCGGTCATCATGATTTCGGCGGTCGACGAGGTCGAAAGCGTCATCCGCTGCATCGAGCTGGGTGCCGAAGATTATCTCTCAAAGCCGTTTAATCCGACGCTGTTGCGCGCACGCGTCGGCGCGAGCCTCGAGAGGAAGCAGCTGCTCGACCAGGTACGGACCCAGGCGGCCGATCTCGCCACGTGGAACAGTACTCTTGAGCAGCGCGTGGCCGACCAATTGGCCGAGATCGAGCGCGTGGGGCGCTTGAAGCGGTTCCTCTCGCCGCAGATCGCCGAGATCGTCATGGCGAAGGGCAATGAGCGGCTGCTCGAAAGCCACCGGCGCGATATCACCGTGGTGTTTTGCGATCTGCGCGGGTTCACCGCTTTTGCAGAGACTGCCGAACCGGAGGAGGTGATGGCGGTCCTACAGGAATATCACGCCGCTCTTGGTGTGCAGATTCATAAATTCGAAGGCACCGTGGAGCACTTTGCCGGAGACGGTGTGATGGTGCTGTTCAACGATCCGCTTCCCTGTCCCGATCCGTCGCTGCGTGCGGTACGGATGGCAGTGGAAATGCGGACCAGGATTGCCGAGCTTTCCGGTCAATGGCGCAAGCGCGGTCATGAGCTTGGATTCGGTGTCGGGATCGCGCAGGGCTATGCCACGCTTGGCCGCATCGGATTCGAGGGGCGATTCGAATATGCAGCCATTGGCACGGTCGTGAACCTCGCTGCCCGACTGTGCGGCGAGGCGCGCAGCGGCCAGATCCTCGTCGACGGCAAGGTCCATTCCGCGGTCGAGTCGCTGGCCGGCACGGAGCCCGTCGGCGAACTCGTGCTCAAGGGCATCCATCGGGCGGTTGCGACGTTCAACGTACTCGAAATGCGAGATTTGCCAGCGGGCGTTGCTTAATCACGAGGGGGTGGCTGCCCACCAAATCGCGCGGCTCGCAATGACCAGGATGGGATCGATCCGCTCCCGCAGAAGCCGACCTTCAGAGGAACGGCCCATGAGCGGACCACGAGTGATCGAAGCAAGCCGCTTCCCCGCGAAGATGTTATCGGCCGTGCGTTGTTCGCGCCGCGCGCGTGTGTTAACGAGGGAGAGGCCGTCCGCGCCGGCGGCTGCCCCGCGGTGATGGCACGATGAACCATAGCGAGATCATCAGCTTCCTCTGGGGCGTCGCGGACCTCATCCGCGACACCTTCAGGCGCGGAAGGTACCAGGACATCATTCTTCCGCTGACCGTCCTCCGCCGTCTCGATTGCGTGCTGTCCGCCACCAAGGACAAGGTTCTCCGCAAGCAGGCCGAGCTGAAAGACCGCAAGCTCGAGAACCTCGATCCGCAGCTCCGCAAGATCGCTGGCTTCGCCTTCTACAACACCTCGCGTTACGACTTCGAGAAGCTTTGCGCCGACGCGCCACACCTTGCGACGAACCTGCGCAACTATATCGCCGGTTTCAGTCCGAACATGCGTGAGGTGTTGGAGAAGTTTGACTTCGACAACACCATCAGCAAGCTCGACGAGGCGGGGCTCCTCTTCCAGGTGCTCGAGCGCTTCAAGAACGTAGATCTGCATACGGACAAGATCGACAACCCGACGATGGGCATCATCTTCGAAGAGTTGATCCGCAGGTTCAATGAGGCGCTGAACGAGAACCCGGGTGAGCACTTCACGCCGCGCGACGTCGTGCACCTCATGGTAGATCTGATGCTGGCGGGGGACGAGACCGAGATCCGCGCCAAGCGCGCGATCCGCACCGTCTACGATCCCTGTTGCGGCTCGGGCGGCATGCTGTTGATCACCAAGGAGCACATCACTGTCGGTTTCCGGAAGAACGGCGAGCTCCTGCGCTCCCCGATCAACCCCCACGCCGAAATCCACCTCTTCGGACAGGAGGTGAACCCCGAGACCTGGGCGGTCTCGAAGTCGGATCTCTTCATCAAGGACCCGACGGGCCGCGACGCGGATAACATCGCGTATGGAAGCACGCTCTCGAGCGACCGTCACGCCCGCCGGTCCTTCGACTACCTGATCGCCAATCCGCCCTACGGCAAGGACTGGAAGCGCGACGAGGACGCCGTGCGTGCCGAGCATGAGCGCGGAGCGGCCGGCCGCTTTGGCCCAGGGCTCCCGCGCATCAGCGACGGGCAGCTCCTGTTCCTGCTGCACATGCTGGCGCACGCCAAGGAGCCGAAGGAAGGCGGCTCACGCATCGCGATCATCATGAACGGCTCGCCACTCTTCACGGGCGACGCGGGCAGCGGCGAAAGCGAGATCCGCCGGTTCATCCTGGAGAACGATCTGCTGGAGGCGCTGATCGCGCTGCCCGAGCAGCTCTTCTACAACACCGGCATCGCCACTTACGTGTGGGTGGTCACCAACCGGAAGACGGCCGCGCGCAAGGGCCACGTGCAGCTCATCGACGCGACTTCCTTCTGGATGCCGATGCGCAAGAGCCTGGGCGACAAGCGCCGCGAGATTCCCCTCGAACGGGCGCAGGACATTCTCAAAATCCTCGCTGATTTCAGGGACGGCGACACACGCAAGGTCACGAAGGACGAGGAGAAGGAAGAGATCGTCGTCAGCCGCATCTTCCCGACCACTCACTTCGGCTTCCGCAAGATCACCGTCGAGCGGCCGCTTCGGCTGAACTTCCAGACGAGCCCTGAGCGCATCGCGCGCCTCGATGACGAGAAGAGCTTCCAGGCCCTCGGGCAATCGAAGAAGAAGGGTGCTGCGGCTACGAAGGAGCAGGCCGAAGGCCGCGCCCTGCAGGAGGCGATCCGCAAGCTCCTCCGCGGACTGCCCAACAGAGTCTTCAAGGACCGCGACGAGTTCGAGCGCATGCTCGACGGTGCTGCGAAAAAGGCCAGTCTCAAGCTGCCGGTCCCGGCCCGGAAGGCGATCCTCTCCGCCCTCTCCGAGCGCGACGAGTCGGCTGCCATTTGCCGCGACAAGGACGGCAATCCCGAGCCCGACCCGGAACTGCGCGACAGCGAAAGCGTGCCGCTCGCAGAGAGCGTCGAGGCCTTCTTCGAGCGCGAGGTGAAGCCCCACGTGCCCGACGCCTGGATCGACACGGCGAAGTGCGACTCGAAGGACGGCCGGATCGGCCTCGTCGGCTACGAGATCAACTTCAACCGCTACTTCTACCGCTACAGCCCGCCCCGCCCGCTGGAGGAGATCGAGGCCGACATTCGTGCCATCGAAAGGGATATCGTCCGCATGCTGCGGGAGGTGACCGGAAGTCCGGCTGCCGAGAAATAAATGTCGGCACTTGACCGTAAGTGCCGACGTTTATTACAATCTCCACATGAAATCATCGCCTCTCACTCCGGCACGGCTAAATGCCGCCGGGATCGGAGCCTTCTTCCGGCCCCGCGATTTGGAGCCGCTGGAGGTCCCCTTCGTGGAGCTCCAGCGCATGGTCGCGGCCGGCACGGTCGAGAAAGTGGGGCCCGGTCTCTACCGTCTGGCGGCGGCGGAACCGAACGAGTTCGAGACGCTGGCCATGGTCGCGTCGGCAGCGCCGGGCGGAATCATCTGCCTGCTCTCCGCGCTCCGCCTCCACGGGATCGGCACCCAGGCGCCGCACGAGGTCTGGCTCGCCCTCGACCGCAAGGCCCGCAAGCCGGCCAACCTCCCGGTGCGGGTGCGCATCGTCCGCTTTTCGGGCGCCATGCTCACCTACGGCATCAAGACGCGCCCCATTCTCGGCGTCCAGGTGCGCGTCACCTCACCCGCCCGCACGGTTGTGGACTGCTTCCGCTACCGCAGCAAGCTCGGCCTCGACGTGGCGCTCGAGGCGCTGCGCGACGCCATCCGCTCGCGGGCCGCCACGGTGGACGAGATCATGCGCGCGGCCGAGGTTTGCCGCGCCCGTACCGTGATGAAGACCTACCTCGAGGCGCTGACGCCATGACGAGCCGGCCGCTCAAGAACGTCGCAGCCTCGGTGCGCGCCCGCCTCCTCGACCGCAGCCGCGTGACCCGTGAGGATTTTCAGTTCCTGCTTCAGCGCTACGCCGCGGAGCGCTTCCTCTACCGCCTTGGCAAGTCCGCCCACCGCGACCGCTACATCCTCAAGGGCGCCATGCTCTTCGCCCTCTGGGGTGGCTCGATCTACCGGCCCACGCGCGACCTCGACTTCACCGGTTACGGCAGTAACGAGACGGAAGATGTGCTCGCCGCTCTCCGGGAGGTCTGCGCCTTTCCCGTTGCCGACGATGGCCTCGCTTTCGATGCTGCGACGCTCACCGCGGCGCCGATCCGCGATGATGCCGAATACAACGGTCTGCGCATCCGTTTCCAGGTCGCCCTCGGCGGCACCCGCATTCCGATGCAGATCGACATCGGCTTCGGGAACGCCATCGAACCATCCGCCGTCGAAGCCGACTACCCGACTCTCCTCGACTCGCCCGCCCCCCGCATCCTTGCCTACCCGCATGAAGCCGTGGTCGCCGAAAAGCTCCACGCGATGGTGGTGCTCGGCGAGCGCAACAGCCGCTACAAGGACTTCTACGATCTCCACGTGATCGCGCGTCAGTTCCCGTTTGATGGCGAGAGCCTCGCGCGGGCGATCGCGGCGACCTTCGAGCGGCGCCGCACGCCGATCGACGCCGCGCTCCCGGCCGCCTTAGCACCGCGGTTCTACGCCGACGGCGCCCGTGCTGCGCAGTGGCGCGCCTATCTCGCGCGCAATCGACTGCCTGGCGGTCCGGCCGACTTTGCCGCTGCCGGAGAACTTCTGCAGACGTTTCTTGGCCCGATCTGGAGCGCGCTCGGGGTGGGCCGCTCGTTCTCCGACGCTTGGCCGCCCACGGGACCCTGGAGGGCGGCAACGAAAGAGTCTGACCGATGATCGGGGCAAAGTGCGAGGGCACCAAGACGACCCTGTATGACCTAGTCGCGCGGGTCGACAGCGGCAAGCTCCAGCTGCCCGACTTTCAGCCCGGCTGGGTTTGGGGCGCCAAGGGGCCGCTTGAGGAGGCGGCGTCGTGAGCGGAGCGCAGAACACCGAGCACACGGCGGCCCGGCCCCACTTCAAGTCGTACCCGACCTACAAGGACACCGGCATCGAGTGGATGGGGGCGGTTCCCGCGCATTGGGAGATAAAACGGACGAAGTTTGCGGCGAGACTGCGGTCTGGTCACACGCCCAGTCGGCAACATCCGGAGTATTGGCGGAACTGCACCATTCCTTGGTTTAGCCTAGCCGACGTCTGGCAAATTCGAGATGGGCAAACCGAGTACGTCTTCGAAACGGCGGAGAAGATCAGCGAGCTTGGCTTGGCGAATTCGGCTGCGAGATTGCTTCCTAATGGAACGGTCATGCTTTCGCGCACCGCTTCCGTCGGGTTCTCTGCAATTATGGGCGCGGACATGGCGACCACGCAGGACTTCGTAAACTGGGTCTGCGGTCCAAGCCTGCGGTCCGAATATTTACTCTACGTGTTCCGTTCGATGCAACATGAGTTCCGACGTCTTACGATGGGATCGACACATCAGACCATCTATATGCCGGATGTCGGACGCTTCACCGCGCCAATTCCTCCATTGCCCGAGCAGGATCAGATCGTCGCCTTCAGTCGGAAGGAGTCGACCAGGATCGATACGTTCGTGGCGAAGAAGGAGCGGTTGATTGAGCTGCTCCACGAGAAGCGCACTGCGCTCATTACCCGTGCCGTCACCAAGGGCCTCGACCCGAACGTCCCCACGAAGGACTCCGGCGTCGAGTGGCTGGGCGAGATACCTGCGCATTGGGAGGTGAAACGGCTGTGGCACCTGACGCCCTCGGATCGGCGCATTATGTACGGCATCGTGCTACCGGGGCCGAATGTCGACGACGGTGTCCTGATCGTAAAGGGAGGCGATGTTTCGCCGGAACGTCTCCGTCCCGACCGGCTCAGCAAGACGACGTTCGAGATCGAGGGCGGATATGTTAGATCGCGGCTGCGCGGTGGAGACGTCGTATTCGCAATCAGAGGCAGCATCGGAGAGGTAGCGATCATTCCAAACGAATTGGAAGGGGCAAACCTGACTCAGGATGCGGCGCGTATATCCTACACCGCTGCCACCCATGGACGTTGGTTACTTTACGCGCTCAAATCTATGGGGGTGTTCGCTCAGTTGGAAGCGGGCGCGCTCGGGGCAACCATCAGAGGCATAAACATCCGCGACCTCAAGCGGGCTTCTATCCCCGTTCCGCCCCCACCCGAGCAGGAGGCCATTGCTGCCGAGCTCGACCGGGAGACGACGAGGATCGACACCCTCATCGCCAAAATCCACGACGCCATCGAGCGCCTCAAGGAGCTCCGCACCGCGCTCGTCTCCGCGGCGGTGACGGGCAAGATCGACGTGCGGGAGGAGGCCACATGAGCCCCGAGATCTCCGAGCGCTCCTTCGAGGAGGCGATCGAGGCTAGGCTGCTTCAGTACGGTCCGGACGCCTACGCGGGCCAAGTAACCGGGCTGCGCGAGACACCAGCAGCCCCCTATGGCGACAGTCCATCCGGCGGCTACCGAAGGCGCCGGCCCGAGGATTATGACCGCTCGCTCTGCCTTTTGCCCCGCGACGTGGTGGACTTCGTGCTCGCCACGCAGCCGAAGGAATGGCAGAGGCTCGCCCAGCACTATGGTGCTGCCGTGCGCGAACAGTTCGTGAAGCGCGTCGCCGCGGAGATCGAGCGGCGTGGTGCGCTCGACGTGCTGCGGAATGGAATCAAGGACTCTGGCTGCAAGTTCCGGCTCGCGTACTTCCGTCCCGCAAGCGGGCTCAACGAGGAGACGCGCCGGCTGCATGCGGCGAACCTCTTCGCCGTGGTCCGCCAGCTCCGCTACAGCGCAAAAAACGAGAAGAGCCTCGACCTCGTGTTGTTCCTCAACGGCATCCCGATCTTCACCGTCGAGGTCAAGAACCCGCTCAACGGCCAGGATGTCCAGGACGCGATCCGCCAGTACAAGATCAGCCGCGACCCGCGCGAGCCGCTCTTTGCCTATGGCCGTTGCCTAGCGCACTTCGCGGTGGACCCGGACTTGGTCTATGTCACCACGCAGCTCGCCGGGCCGAAGACGCTCTTCCTCCCCTTCAACCAGGGCAAGTTCGGCGGCGCCGGCAATCCGCCCGTGCCGCCCACAAAGAAGGGCTACGCCACTGCCTATCTCTGGGAGGAGACCTGGGCGCGCGACAGCGTGCTCGACCTCGTGCGGCAGTTCATTCACGAGGTCGAGGAGGAGGACGAGAAGGGACGCAAGACGGGCAAACGCCTTCTCATCTTCCCGCGCTACCAGCAGCTCGACTGCGTGCGCAAGCTCGTGGCCGATGCCCGCGCGAGCGGCACGGGGCAGGGCTACCTCATCCAACATTCGGCCGGCAGCGGCAAGAGCTTTACCATCGCCTGGCTCGCGCACCAGCTCTCGACGCTGCACGACGACTCCGACCGGCGTGTCTTCGACTCGATCGTCGTCGTCACTGATCGGCGCGTGCTCGACCGCCAGCTTCAGAGCACGATGCGCCAATTCGAGCAGACGCTCGGCGTGGTGGAGAACATCGACACCACCTCGCGGCAGCTCAAGCAGGCGCTCGAGTCGGGGAAGACGATCATCGTCACGACGCTCCAGAAGTTCCCCGTGATCGCCAAGGAGATCGGCGAGCTGCCGGGCAAGCGCTTCGCGCTCATCGTGGACGAGGCGCACTCTTCGCAGTCGGGCGAGAGCACGAAGAGCCTCAAGGCCGTGCTCGCGTCGCGGTCATTGGAAGAGGCGGAGGCGGAGGAGGCCGGCGCCGAAACGCCTGAGGAGGAGCTGGAGAGCACGGTCCTCGCCGAGATGGAGAAGCGCGGCCGGCTGCCAAATCTCTCGACCTTCGCCTTCACCGCGACACCCAAGCCGAAGACGCTGGAGCTTTTCGGCACGAAGCGCGCCGACGGGAGGTTCGCTCCCTTCCACCTTTACACCATGCGACAGGCGATCGAGGAGGGGTTCATCCTCGACGTCCTCGCGAACTACACCACTTACAAGGCCTATTGGCGGCTCCTGAAGAAGGTCGAGGACGACCCGCGCTACGACAAGAGAAAGGCCGAGTACCTGCTGAAATCGTTCGTGGAGCTGCACCCGCACGCGATCGGCGAGAAGGTGCGGATCTGCGTCGAGCACTTCGCGGCGCAGGTGCAGGGCGAGATCGGCGGCAAGGCAAAGGCGATGATCGTCACCCGCTCGCGCCTGCACACGGTGCGTTACAAGCTGGCGGTGGACAAGTATCTCGCGGAGCGAGGCTATCCCTTCAAGGCGCTCGTTGCTTTCTCGGGCACTGTTCAGGACGGCGGTCGGCCCTACACCGAATCCAACATGAACGGTTTCCCGGAGGCGCAGACCGCTAGAAGCTTCGAGCGCCCCGAATATCGTTTCCTAATCGTCGCCAACAAGTTCCAGACCGGCTTCGACCAGCCGCTGCTCCATACGATGTACGTCGACAAGAAGCTGGGCGGCGTGAATGCGGTGCAGACGCTCTCACGGCTCAACCGTACGCTTCTGGGGAAGACCGCCACCATGGTGCTCGACTTCGCCAACGAAGCCGACGAGATCAAGACTGCCTTCGAGCCCTACTACGAGACCACGCTGCTGTCCGAGGCGACCGACCCGAACCTCCTTTACGAGCTCCAGACCCGGCTCGCTGCCTTCCCCGTCTACGCCGAGACGGACGTGAACGGTTTCGCCAAGGTCTACTTCGATGCGAAGGCCGGCCAGGACCGGCTCTACGCCGTTCTCGTCCCTGTGGTCGCGCGCTTCCAGGCGCTATCGGAGGAGGAGCGGCAGGATTTCAGGGGCCAGCTCACCGACTATGTGCGGCTCTACGCCTTTCTCGCGCAGGTCCTGCCATTCGCCGACGCCGATCTCGAGAAGCTCTACGTCTTCGCCCGACACCTGCGTCGGCTGCTGCCGCCGGATCGGTCCGAGCTGCCGCGCGAGGTGCAGCAGAACATCGACATGGAGTCTTACCGCATCCAGAAAACCGGAAGCGGCAAGATCGCCCTCGAGCGCAAGCCCGGCGTGCTCGAACCCGTGGGCACCAAGCGCGTCCATGGGACCGCGCCTGAGGAGATCGAGACGCTCTCCCGCATCATCGCCGAGCTGAACGAGCGTTTCGGGCTCAACCTCGGCCCTGAGCACCGCGTGACGCTCGGCCAGATGATGGACAAGCTCGACGAGGATGCGGCGCTCGATGCCGCTGCGCGGGTCAATACGCGGGAGAACGTGCGGCTCACCTTCGACCAGAAGGTCGAGCACGTGATCCAGGAGATCGTCGACTCGAACTTTGACCTCTACAAGCGCATCACCGACGACCGTGCCTTCGGCGAGGTGATCAAGAACTTCCTCTTCGACCAGTACCTGCGCGCCCATCGCAACGCCGAGGAGCTGATCAAGCATGGCGAGTCGAAGACGCTGGAATTCAAGTCCACCTTGCGCTGGAACCTAAAGGAGGACCGGCGGGACGACAAGGCCGTGACGCACGCGGTCTTGAAGACCATCGCCGCGTTTCTCAATACCGACGGCGGCGACCTTTTGATCGGCGTAGCCGACAACGGCTCGATCGTCGGCACCGAGCGTGACCAGCTTGAAAGCGATGACCAGTTCATGCGCCACTTGGCTCAGGTCGTACGCAACGGCCTGGGCGATCGTGCGGGGACTTGCATCGACCCCAAGACCCAGACCGTGCAGGGAAAGACCGTATGCGTGGTGAGCTGCCAGCGGAGCCCGGAACCGGTGTTCCTGAAATGGAAAGGGGTCGAAGCGACTCCGGTAGGCGATTTCTTCGTGCGGAGTGGCCCCGGAACCGTGAAACTCTCACCCGACAGCGCCAGGGAGTACATCCGGATTCGTTTTGGGTCGCCAGCGTCACAGGGCGCGAATAAGAATTAGCCTCGGAATTGTCGGCAACGCCCCGGCCCCATGCGCTATGGCCTTTTGCCTGAAGAACCGCCAGCGCGCTCAATGAAATAATGGATCCTATTCAAGCCTGGAGGAGTTTTAGGGGCTCAGGTCACGGCCGCCGCCCTTACGGCGACGGCGCTTGCTGTTTAAGTCTGCGCCCAAGATAGGCGACGGCGCCGTTGAGGCTCGAGAGCTGCGGGTCGTCGGCCTCGGGAATGTCGATCTTGAGGGCCTCGTGAAGGGCGATGACGTAGTTGAGGAAGTCCACCGAGTCGATGTCGAGCTGGTCGCGGAAGCTCTTGTCCGCAACGAGCGTCGCCTCCTCGAGCTCGGGCACGACGCTCGCGAGCGCGTTCAGCACCAGTTTTCTCAGCTCCTCGTCGGTCATAGCGTTTGGGGCTCCTGCAGCAGCCGGCCGACGGCCGAGAGAAAGCGCGCGCCGCGATGTCCGTCGCTGACGCGGTGATCCGCCGCAAGCGAGGCGGAGACGACACGGCGCGGCACCACGGCGCCCGCCACGACCCACGGCCGCTCGGCGACCGTGCCGAAGCCGACGATAGCAACCTGCGGCGGATAGATCACGGGGAAAAGGATTTCCGTGCCTTGCTCGCCGAGGCTCGTGACGGTGATCGTCGGATCCGATAGCTCGGAGCTGCGCAAGCCCCCGCTGCGCGCGCGGCGAACGAGATCCCTGAGCGAAGCCATCAGCTCCGGCAAGGCGAGGCGGTCGGCGTCGTGGATCGCCGGGGCGATGAGCCCGCCCTGGCGCAAGGAGACGGCAACGCCGAGGTGCACGCGCTCGCTCGGCCGGAATCCGTCGTCGATCCAGAAGCCGTTGAATTCGGGATAGCCGTTGAGCGCAAGCGCCACCGCCTTGAGCAGGAGAACGCTATAGAGCATGCGCTCGGGCACCGATCGCTTGAGATTCTCCGCCTCGAGCCACTGCAATGCCGGCTCCAGATCGATCGTATCGGCGAGATAATAATGCGGGATCTCGCGCTTCGAGCGCGCCATCGCGGCCCCGATGACTTGGCGCATGGCTTCCCTTGGGCCCGCTGTCCCCGCTTTGGCGCTTCCCTCCACGTCGGCGAGCGTTATGGCGCCAGCGGGGCCGCTGCCGCTGAGCTTTGCCAGGTCGACGCCGAGCTCCGTGGCGCGCCTGCGGGCCGCCGGAGAGGCGCGAACGGCTCCGGCCGCCGGCAAGGGACGGACGATGGGGGCTGCCTTCGCCGGCACCGGCGCGCCGGATAAGCCGGGCGCGCGCGCGGGAAGGACGGGAGCGACCACGGGTGCCGCCGCGCGCTCGCCCTCGCCGCGGATGAGCGCCATCATCGTGCCCACGGCCAGCTTCTGGCCGGGCTCGGCGAGAAAGGTCTCGATCGTGCCGGGCTCGAAGACTTCGATCTCGATGGCGCCCTTCTGGGTCTCGACCACGGCGATGATATCGCCGCGTATCACGCGCTCGCCGGGCTTCTTGAGCCATTCGACGAGGGTGCCGGCCTCCATGTCGGCGCCGAGGGAAGGCATGCGGAACTCAGCCATGAGCCCCGAACAGCGCCTTGACGGCAGCCACGATCTTTTCGGGCTGCGGCAGGGCCGCGTCCTCGAGATGCTTGGGATAGGGGATCGGCACCTCCTCGGTGCAGACGCGCCCGACCGGCGCATCGAGGTCGTAGAAGGCCTGCTCCATGATGCGCGCGCTCAGCTCGGCGGCGAGGCTGCCGGTGCGCCAGCCTTCGTCCACCACGACGGCGCGGCGGGTCTTGCGCACCGAGGCCATGATCGTCGCGTCGTCGAGCGGTCTCAGGCTCCTGAGATCGATCACCTCCGCCTCGATCTCCTCCGCGGCGAGCCGGCCTGCCGCCTCGAGCGCCTTATGGAGGCTCGCGCTGTAGGCGATCACGGTCACGTCCCGGCCCGGCCGCCGCACGGCCGCACGATCGATATCGACGGCGCCTGCATTCTCCGGCAGCTCGCCTTCGAGACTGTAGAGCATCGCGTGCTCGAATATGACCACGGGATCCGGGTCCGCGAGTGCCGTCCACAGCATGCCGCGCGCATCCGCGAGCGTTGCCGGCGCCACGACGCGGATGCCGGGCACGTGGGCGTACCAGCCCTCCAGGCTATGGGAGTGCTGGGCCGCGACCTGGCGGCCCGCACCGGTCGCCATGCGGATCACCAGCGGAATGCTGAACTGTCCGCCGGACATGTGGCGGATCGTCGCCGCGTTGTTGACGATCTGGTCGAGGGCCAAGAGGCTGAAATTCACCGTCATGATCTCGACGATGGGCAGCATGCCGCCGAGGGCTGCACCGATGCCGGCGCCGACGAAGGCGGCCTCGGAAAGTGGGGTGTCGCGGACGCGCGCGGGGCCGAATTCGTCGAGCAAGCCTTTGCTGCAGGCGTAGCAGCCGCCGTAGCGGCCCACGTCCTCGCCCATGAGGAAGGCGCGCGGCTCGCGCTCGAGGACATCCCGGAGCGCTGTCCGGACCGCCTCGCGATAGGTCGTCGTGCTCATGCCGCCTCCTCCCGTCGCAGCGTACTCTGCGGCGTCATCACGTCCTTCGCCAGATCCTCGATCGGCTCCCATTCTCCGGCCTCGGCAAAGGCGACGGCATCCTCTACTTCGGCAGCGACCCCTACCTCGATGCGCGCAAGCTCGTCGGCATGCAAGAGCCCGGCGTTGGTCAGCCAAGCCTCGAGCGCGGGGATCGGGTCCCGCTTCTTCCACTCCTCGACCTCGGCCTTGCCGCGGTAAAGCTCGGGGTCGTACATCGAATGGGCGCGGAAGCGGTAGGTGCGGTTCTCGAGGAAGTAAGGTGCCCCCGTCTCGCGCACCAAGGCCGCAGCGCGCCGGGCCGCGACCTCGACGGCCACCACGTCCATGCCGTCGACGGCCTCGGCCGGAATCGCGTGGCTCTCGGCGTATTTCGTGAGATCGGTCTGGGCATGGGCGCGCGCGATCGCCGTGCCCATGGCGTAGAGGTTGTTCTCGCAGATAAAGAGGACGGGGAGCTGCCACAGCGCCGCGAGATTGAGGGATTCGTGGAAGAGCCCCTCCGCAGCGGCGCCGTCGCCGAGGAAGCAGGCGGCGAGCCGCTTCCTGCCGCGCATCTTGTCGGCAAGCGCCAGCCCGACTGCCAGCGGGATGCCACCCGCGACGATGGCATTGCCGCCGTAGAAGCGCGTCGCCGCGTCGAAGACATGCATCGAGCCGCCCCTGCCTCGGCTGCTCCCTTCGCGCTTGCCGTACATCTCCGCCATCAAGGCGCGGGCCGATATGCCGCGCGCCAGCGCATGGCCATGCTCCCGGTAGGTCGTGACCACGGCGTCGTCCGCCGTGAGGGCCTGCATGACGCCGACGGCGTTCGCCTCCTCGCCGATATAGAGGTGGAGGAAGCCGCGGATCTTGCCCGTGCTGTAAAGCTCGACGCAGCGCTCCTCGAAGCGGCGGATGCGCAGCATCTCCCTCAGCAAGAGAAGAAGATGCTCGCGATCGAGATGCGTTTTCTCGGCGTGCTTGGTCATGACTCCCTCTCGAGCGCTGAAATGTCGCCCTCGGGCAAGCCCAGCTCGCGGGCCTTAAGCAGACGCCGCATGATCTTCCCCGAGCGGGTCTTGGGCAGATTCGGCTTGAATTCCATCTCCTTGGGGGCAATCGCGGCACCCAGCCGCTTGCGCGCGTGCGCGAGGATGCTGCGCTTGAGCTCCTCGCTCGGCGAATGGCCCGACTTGAGCGTGACGAACGCCTTGATCACCTCGAAGGCGACGGGATCGGGCTTGCCGATGACGCCGGCCTCGGCCACGGCCGGGTGCTCCATGAGCACGCTCTCCACCTCGAACGGACCGATCAGGTGGCCCGAGGTCTTGATCACGTCGTCGGCGCGGCCGACGAACCAGTAGTAGCCGTCGGCGTCGCGCCTGGCGAGGTCGCCGGTCAGGTACCAGCCCCCGCTGAAGCATTTGGCATAGCGCTCGGCCTCGTTGATGTAGGCGCGGAACATCGAAGGCCAGCCGGGCCTAAGCGCAAGCTCGCCTTGCTCGTCCGGCGCGTCGATCACCTGGACGGCACCGCCCGGAGCGCGGCGCACGATCGCCGCCTCGATCCCCGGCAGCGGACGGCCCATCGAGCCCGGCTTGATATCCATGGCGAGGAAGTTGGCGATCATGATGCCGCCCGTCTCGGTCTGCCACCAGTTGTCGTGGAAGGGGCGGCCCAGGGCGATCCTGCCCCATTCGACCGCCTCGGGGTTGAGCGGCTCGCCGACGCTCGCCATGAAGCGAAGCGGCGTCAGGTCGTAGCGTCGTGCCATCTCGTCGCCCGCGCGAATCATCATGCGCACCGCCGTGGGTGCCGTGTACCAGACGCTGACGCGCTCCTCCGCAAGGACGCGGTACCAGCGCTCGGCATCGAAGTCGCCTTCATCGACGACCATGGTGACGCCGTTCGTGAGGGGGGCGATGAGCCCATAGGAGGTGCCCGTCACCCAGCCGGGATCGGCCGTGCACCAGTAAATGTCCTCAGGGTGGAGATCGAGCGCGAGCTTGCCGGTGATGTGATGGGCGACGACCGCGGCATGGACGTGGAGCGCACCCTTCGGGCGGCCCGTGGTGCCGCTGGTGAAGTGAAGAAGTGCCGGGTCTTCCGGGTCGGTCGGCGGAATGGCGAAGGCACCCGGACAGTCGGCGAGGGCCTCCGCCAGATCGGTGGCCCCCGCCGGCATTGCCTGAGGTGTTTCTTGGACCCCGGCCTCCGGGACGAGGAGCACGTGGCGGAGCCCGGGCAGCGCGAGGCGCGCTGCGGCCACCTTGCGCTGATAGAGTGCTGCACTCGTAACCAGGACGCGAGCATCGCCGATCTCAAGGCGGGCGCGTACGGGCTCGGGGCCGAAGGCGGAGAAGAGCGGGCAGAACACGCACCCCGCCTTGAAGCTGCCGAGGGCCGCCACATAGAGCTCCGGCACGCGGCCGAGGAGGGCGAAAACGCGCTCGCCCTTGCCGACGCCAAGCCGGGCCAAGAGGTTGGCGAAGCGATTGCTCGCCTCGGCGAGCTCCCGGTAGGTCAAGGCGCGCCGGCTGCCCTCCTTGCCGAGCCAGCGCATGGCGATCTTCGAGCCGAGCCCGGCATGGAGATGACGATCGACCGCCTCATGGGCGATGTTCAAGCCGCGTCCGCCGGGGAGCCCGTCGAGCTCGCGGCGCGCGGCTTCCCAACTGAAGGCGCGCCGTGCCGCCTCGTAGTCGGGCATATTCGGTGCGACGGCAAAGCCCGAGCGGGCCTTTCTGATGACGGGCAAGCGCGTAAGGACTTCTGCTGCGCTGTCGATCGTGTCAGCCATCGCCTGTCACCCCTGCGCCGCGGGTGCCGTGCCCCAGTGGTCCTGCACGGCGCGCCTGACGCGCTCCAGGTGCCTGGCAGCGGAGCGCTTGGAGAGGTCAGGCGTGATCGACGGGAAATGGACATGCTCGAGCAGCTCGATCCCGCAAAGCCCCAGTATGTGGTCCCGCTCGAGGACGCGCATGGCCTGCCATTGCTTGCTCCGCCGCAGATATGCCATGTCCGCGGCGGAGCTCGTGAAGATGAGCGCCTTCTTTCCCGCAAGGAGCGGGATCAGGTCGCCGCCATCGAAACCGTAGGCGAAGCCCAGAGAGAGAACCCGGTCGATATAGCCCTTCATCATCGCGGGCATGAACGCCCACCAGAGAGGAAAGAAGAATGCTAAGGCGCCGGCGGCGGCGAGATGGCGCTGCTCGCGCCGCACGGCCGCGGGGAGGACCGGCTTCTTGGCGCCCGGGAGCTCGCCCTCGCCGAGCACGGGATCGAAGCCCAGCCGGTAAAGGTCGCGGACCACGGTCTCGTGGCCGAGCGCTTCGAGGGCGCCGCGGTAGGTTTGCGCCACGCTCTGGGTGAAGCTCCGGCGTTGCGGGTGAGATACGATGAGAAGGTGCTGCATCGGCCCCTCCAACCCTTGTCGAGCTGCCCGAGAGCCTCAAGAGTAAGGGGCGGCCAGCGCGCCGGCATTGCGCTAAATCAATGGCGGGATCTCGCTCCCTTAGGCCCCTGACGGGGACTTGCCGCTGGATTGCCGCCGCAGCGTGATCAAGACCGCCTCGCCGCGGCAGTTGAAGCGCACCGGGGGAAGGCTGACGCCGAGCCCGCGCGAGGTATAGCCGGTCATTTGGCCGAATTGCCACAGGCCCGCGGCGGCGAATCTATGGCGCGTCAAGTGAGTGATGATGGGATGTCCGCCGGGGAGACACACCTGGCCCCCGTGCGTATGACCAGAGAGGTAGAGGGCGTAGCCGGCTGCCGCGGCGAAATCGGCGACCTCGGGGGAATGCACGAGTGCGATCTTGAACTCGTCGGTGCCCTGTATGAGCGCCTGGCGCGCGCTTTCGGTATAGAAGTGATGCACGTCGTCGAGCCCCGTCACGACGATGCGCTCGCCGCCCCGCTCGAGCGTGATCGAGTCGTTGGTCAGCACGGTGATGTTCAGCACCTTGAGCGCTGCGACGATCGAGGCCGGGTCGTGGTTGCCGAGCACGGCGAGGACGCCGTCGCGCGATTTCACCGCTGCGAGGAGGGGGCCGAGGGGCTCGACGTCCCGCTCGAAGGGCCCGTGGGTGAGCGTGCGAAAGTCTCCCGTGAGCACGATGAGATCGACCTCGAGGCCATCCAGAAGGCGCCGGGCATCGAGAGCGAGCGCCGGCAGCGCCTCGAAGTGCGTGTCGCTGAGCTGGAGGATGCGGTAGCCCGAAAAGGCCGGAGGAAGGTTCGGCCAAGCGAGCTCGACGGTCGAGAGCCCGATCGCACGCGCGTTCGAGACGCCGCGACGCTCTAGGCCGAGCCACCTCACGCACACGCCAAAAGCCTGCGTCGCCCAATGAAAGAGCAACGACTTCCAACGCGATCTGGGGCCGCGCGGGCTCATGCGGAGGCCCGAGCGCTCCATCGCGAGGCGCGTCTCCTGCCACGCCGCGAAATTCAGCGTGCGCGCCGTGCCCGCGCGCGCGGCGTTCGTGCGGGGTTGCGCGGGAAGCTCGAGTGGCGGTGAGACTGCCATGGGATAAGTCGGACCTTCCGGTTCGCTTGTCGCGTCGGCGGCGATGATCGAGCCTCCTTGCCCGTGTGGCTCGCGCTCCCCTATGTGGGGTGCGAGAGTGCGGCGCTCAAGGCGGGGAGGCGGAGCCGATATCTCCCTCCGACCCGTCCGAACGGCCATGCACGCGTCGCCGTTCTTCGCATCCTTATGCCGAACGGATTCTCTGCTATCCTGCAGGGGAGAGGCGCACAGCTCAGCTCGCTCTCGGGCGGAAGGACTTCAATGCGCGTGGTCGGCACCATTCTTTGCGGCTTGCTTCTCGCGAGCGGCTTGGCGCGGGCCGGCCAATATTCGGGCGTGCTGCCCGACGACCTCACCCGTTGGACCGACGCCGAGATCTGCCGCGCCGTGGCGGTGGCGCCCGACCGGGCTATTTTCGCCGAGGCGGCGCGGCGCGACCTCGGCGATTGCACGGCCGAGCATCAGCGCTGCCGCGTGAACGGCTACCAGACCGGCACGGATGCGTATCGCGCCTGCCGTCAGTATCTCGCGCAAATGCAGGCGCTCAAGGAGGGCCGCAGCCTGAGCACCGCCCTGCCGGGCATGGAGACGGTGCTGAGCTCGGGCCCGGTCGGCTCCGGCAACACCATGTTCTACGCATTCCCCGATGGGCAGCGCCTGCACTGCACGACCTTGCGCAACCTCATCTCGTGCTTCTAGGCGACTCCGTCAATGGGCGCGCTGGATGCAGAAGTCGATGAGCTCGATGAGCGAGCGCTTTTCCGCCGAATCGGGGAAGATGCCGAGCGCGTCGCGCGCGATCGAGCCATAGTGGCGCGCGCGCGAAACCGTATCGCGCAGCGAGCCGTGCTTCTCCATGAGTTGGATCGCGTGCTCGAGGTCGCCTTCCTTCTGCTCGAGCTCCTCGAGCGTGCGGCGCCAGAACGCGCGCTCGCTTTCGTTGCCGCGGCGAAAGGCGAGGACGATGGGAAGCGTGATCTTGCCGTCGCGGAAGTCGTCGCCGATGTTCTTGCCGAGCTTCTCGAGGCGGGCGGAGTAGTCGAGCACGTCGTCGACGAGCTGGAAGGCGATGCCGAGATTGAGGCCGTAGCCGTCGAGCGCCTCGGCCTCGACCCGCGGCCGCTCGGCGACCACGGCGCCGATCTCGCAAGCGGCGGCGAAGAGCGTCGCGGTCTTGGCGCGGATCACCTCGAGATAGGCCGTCTCGCTCGTCGCCGTGTCGTTGGCCGTCACCAGCTGATGCACCTCGCCCTCCGCGATCACGGCGGAGGCATTGGAGAGGATGCGCAAAACCTCGAGCGAGCCGTCCTCGACCATGAGCTGGAAGGCGCGGCTGAAGAGAAAATCGCCCACCAGCACGCTCGCCTTGTTGCCCCATACGGCGTTTGCGGTGGCGAGGCCGCGGCGCCGGTCGCTTTCGTCCACCACGTCGTCATGGAGAAGCGTTGCCGTGTGGATGAACTCGACGCAGGCCGCGAGCCGCACGTGGCGCCTGCCCTCATAGCCGCAGAGCTTGGCCGAGGCGAGCGTGAGGAGCGGACGCAGCCGCTTGCCGCCCGCGGCCACGATATGGCCGGCGAGCTGGGGAATGAGGACGACCTCGCTCGCCATGCGTTGGACGATCACGTCGTTGACCTGGCGCAGGTCCTCGGCGACGAGCGCCTGCAGGCGCGCCAAGGCCGCATCCGGCGACTTTTCCCGGCCTTCTTCGAGATTGACGACGACAGCCACGTTCCCCTCTCGTCCTGCTTGACGCGGTTGGACTGGGCAGGGAGCATAGACCCCGCACGGCGCGGGTCAAGTTGCGTGTCGCATCGGCACTTGAGGGCTGCGCTACAAGAGCGAGGAGGCAGGGCGCCTTGAAGGAGCTCTTCAGGACCAACGACCCGGTGCTGCTGTCGTTCGCGACGGCGCTCTTGGCGGAACAGCGCATCGAGGCCGTGGTCCTCGACGGCCATACCAGCATTCTCGAGGGGAGCATCGGAGCCATCCAACGCCGGCTCATGGTGCGGGACGAGGATCTCGTGCGCGCCAGGCGTCTGCTCAAGGAGCGCGGGGGGCCGGTGGACGGTGTCTGAGGAAGAAATCAGCGAGGACGCGCTGCTCGGCGGCCGCGTGCGGCTCACCCAGCTCGCCGCCGGCTATCGCGTCGCCATCGATCCGGTGCTCCTTGCCGCAGCGGTGCCGGCGCGCGCGGGCGAGCAGGTGCTCGACGTCGGCACCGGCGTAGGGGCTGCGGCACTCTGCCTTGCCACGCGCGTCGCGGGCTGCCGGGTGGCCGGGCTCGAGGTGCAGCGCTCGCTCGTGCGCCTTGCCAACGACAACGCCAAGCTCAACGGGCTCGACGACCGCGTCGTGGTGATGGAGGGCGACCTCCTGCGCCCGCCGCCGCGCCTGGCACCGGGCAGTTTCGATCATGTCATGACCAATCCGCCCCATCTCGAGCCCGGCCGCGGCACCGCGTCTCCATCGCCCGGCAAGAGTGCCGCCAACGTCGAAGGTGAGGCCCAGCTCGGCGCCTGGCTCGCCTTTTGCCTTGCGATGGTGCGCCCGAAGGGAAGCGTTGCGGTGATTCACCGTGCCGACCGCCTCGATGCGGTGCTTGCGGCACTCTACCGCAAGGCAGGCGAGATCGTCGTCTTTCCGCTGTGGCCGATGGCGGACGGCCGCGCCGCGCGACGCGTCATCGTGCGCGCGCGCAAGGACATCGAGACACCGACCCGTTTGGTCCAAGGCCTCGTGCTGCATCGTCCGGACGGCCGCTTCACCGAGGCCGTCGAGGCCATCCTGCGCCGTGGTGCGGCGCTCGAGCTGTGAGCCCGCGTGGTCACGACGATGGTCGATGGTTGGCAAGACAAATTCAGCGCCTTAGGTATTTGCCATGACGCTCTCTAGTTGGCTCGATCGTTTGCCGCTCGGCGCATTGCGCACGCCGGCGCCCCAGGTCGCCGTGGTGCGGCTCGCCGGCGTCATCGGTCCCCTCGGTCCCTTGCGCGGCGGGCTCAGCATCGCCTCGCTGGCGGCACCGCTCGAGCGCGCCTTCCGCATGAAGCCGCTTGCGGCGGTGGCTTTGGCGCTCAACTCGCCGGGCGGGGCGGCGACGCAGTCGGCGCTCATCGCGGCGCGCGTTCGCCAGCTCGCCGAGGAGAAGGGCGTGCCCGTCATCGCCTTCGTCGAGGATGTCGCGGCCTCGGGCGGCTATTGGCTCGCCGCGGCTGCGGACGAGATTTACGCGAGCGAGACCTCGATCGTCGGCTCGATCGGCGTGATCTCGGCTGGCTTCGGCTTCCACGAGCTCATCGCACGCCTCGGCATCCGCCGCCGGCTCTACACCGCGGGCGAGCGCAAGGCGATGCTCGATCCGTTCCTCGAGGAGAACCCGGCGGACGTGGAGCGTCTCAAGGCGTTGCAGCGCGAGGTGCACGAGGCCTTCAAGGCCTACGTGCGCGCGCGCCGCGGGTCCAAGCTCAAGCTGCCCGAGGAGCAGCTCTTCAACGGCGAGTTCTGGACAGGCAAGCGCGCGCTCGAGCTCGGCCTCGTCGACGGCATCGGCGATCTCAGGGCAACCTTGCGTCGCCGCTTCGGCGACAAGGTGCGCCTCCGCCTGATCGGCGGCGAGCGCGGCTGGCTCAGGCGCCGGCTCAGGCTCGCGGCCGACGCCACCGGCGCTGCCGCAGCGCCGGCCGAGTGGGCGGCCGAGCTTGTGTCCGCACTCGAGGCGCGCGCGCTTTGGGCCCGCTTCGGGCTCTGACGCGCCCTTCCGCAGGGGCGCCGCCGCAGCACCTATTGCATGAACCAGCCGTGGCTCACCACGACGGATTGCCCGGTGAGCGCATTGGTGGGGAAGGCGGCGAGGAAGACCGCGAGGTCGGCCACGTCGGCGGTCGTGGTGAACTCGCCGTCGACGGTGTCGCCGAGCATGACCTTCTTGACGACCTCCTCCTCGCTGATGCCGAGGTCCTTGGCCTGCTCGGGAATTTGCTTCTCGACGAGGGGGGTGCGCACGAAGCCGGGGCAAATCACATTGGCGCGCACGCCGTGCTCGGCGCCCTCCTTGGCGACCGTCTTGCACAACCCGAGGAGGGCGTGCTTAGCCGCGACATAGGGCGCCTTGAGCGGCGAGGCCTCGTGCGAATGGACCGAGCCCATGTAGATGATCGCGCCGCCGCGCCCCTGCTTGTACATCTGGCGCAGGGCCGCGCGCGTGACGAGGAAGCCGCCGTCGAGATGGATCGACACCACCTTGCGCCAATCGGCGTAGCTGAGCTTGTCGAGCGGGTCGATGTGCTGAATGCCCGCATTACTCACCATGACATCGAGGCCGCCGAAGGTTTTGACCAGCGTTTCGACGGCGCCGTCGACCTCGGCTTCCTTGGTCACGTCCATGCGCAGACCGATCGCCGCTCCGCCGGCCTTGCCGATCTCCTTTGCGACCGCGTTGGCGCCGTCGAGGTTCACGTCGGCGATGCCGAGCTTGGCGCCCTCGCGCGCGAAGGCAAGCGCGATCTCGCGCCCGATTCCGCTGCCGGCACCGGTGACGACGGCGATCTTGTCCTTCATCTGCATGACTATTCTCCTTTTTGTTCGGCGCGGGCACGGCCCGGGCGGGGCTTGGCCGCCGGCAACGGCTCGTTCTCATAGACGCGCACGATGCCCGGCTCGGGCGCGGGCGCGCACCAGCCGTGCGCCTCGAGCAGGCGATGCGCCTGGGCGTATCCTTCGGCAAGGTGCCGCTCGACCGAGGAGCGCGAGAATTCATAGTCCTTGGAGGCGAGCTCGAAGGCCGCCTGCTCGTAGACGAGATGCAGGATATCGATGGCGTGCTGGCAGCCGAGCGCTTGGACCTGAAGCCACAGGCCTTCGTCATCGGCATTCGCAGGCAGTTTGCGGTAGAGCCGGTCGATGAGCGCGCGCAGCTCGTTGATGCGATTGAACATGTCGATGTGGTTGGCGGCGCGGCTGGCGTAGGTGATGTCCTTGAGTCTGCTCTCCACCTCGGGAAGCGTCTTGGGTGCAGGCCCCTTCGGGTCCCAGAGATCGACGACCAGAATGAGCCAATCCTCTTCCGGCGGGGTGCGAAGCATCGCATCGATCGGGGTGTTCGATACGATCCCGCCGTCCCAGTAGAGCGTGCCGTCGATCGCGACCGGCGGGAACGCCGGCGGCAAGGCGCCGCTCGCCATCACATGCTCGGGACCGAGCTTGCGCTCGTGGTTGTCGAAGTAGATGGTCTTGCCGGTCTCGACCTCGACGGCGCCGAGGCTCAGGCGCACTTCGCGCGCGTTGATGCGGTCGAAGTCGACGATCTGCTCGAGCGTGCGCCGCAAGGGCCTCGTGTCATAGAAGCTTGTCGCCCCGGGCTCGCCGGGCAAGATCGCGAGCGAGGGAAACGGGCGCGGCGTGAAGAAATTGGGCTGGCCGGCGAACACCGTTCCCTGGGCGCTCCAGAAACTGTAAAGCTTGCGCAGATCCGAGAGGTGGGCGGGCGGTGCCAATGGATCGGGCGTGGAGATCGCGCGCCAGAATTCGTCGAGGCGCTCGTGCGCGCGGCTGCGCTCGTTGCCGGCGATGATCGCGGCATTGATCGCGCCGATCGAGGTGCCGGCAAGCCACGCCGGTTCCAGCTTGCGCTCGCAGAGCGCGCGATAGGCGCCCACTTGGAATGCGCCGAGCGCTCCTCCTCCTTGGAGCACGAGCGCCACTTTGCGCTCGCTACGGTGCTGAGGGGGGAGCGCGGTCTCGTTCATCGCGGGTTCATCCTCATCGACGTCAAAGGAACGGGCTGCGGCCGGTCGGCGTTCCCTCTTATGTAGGGCGGGAGGTGACGTTTTGCTTGCCGAACCATGAATATTCGCTGAATGGCCGGCGCGCCTTTTTCCACTTCGATGGTGTATAATCCCGCCGGTAGCCTTCCCGGCCCCCGCCGGCCTGTCGCTGCCCAGCCCCCAGGGAGGCCTCTCATGAAATACGTGATCCTCGGAAGCTTGAGCCCGGATTGGGCGACCAAGCAGACGGCCCGCATCCGCGCCGCCAAGGCGAAGCTGAAGGCGCTCGGCATTGCGCTCGAGTCCGTTTACTACACCCAGGGCAAATATGATTTCGTCGATGTGGTCGATGCACCGAGCCCCGAAGCGATGTTGGCCTTCTCGGTGTGGTACGCGAAGGAGGGCTTCGGCCGGATGCAGTCCATGCCGGCCTTCGACATGGCGACGATGGCGAAGGCGCTCAAGCGCGCCTGAGGCCGCAAGGACGCTGGTGCCGCGGCGCTTTTCCTTGACCGACCGGGCGGAGGGGGCCTAGATGGCGCCATGTTCGCGTTATCTTTCTCGAAGCTCGTCGTCCTCGTCGGCATCATCGTCGCGGTCGTGTATGGCTCCAAGTTGTTGAGCCGTTTCCAAGAGCTGCGCGAGGCCGAGGCGCGGCGGCGACGCGAGGACGCGCGCACGACGGCAGGTGGGGGCCCTCGCACGGCGCGGCAGATCGAAGAGACCGTGAAGTGCCGGGTTTGCGGCGCCTATGTGCCCGCGCAAGGTGCTACCAGCTGCGGCCAGCCGGGCTGTCCCTACGGCGCTTAGCCGAGAGGTTTTCTTTCCGGCGTCAATAGCTTAGGACGTAACGATCGCTGCCTTGACCGGTCCGGGAGCGCCCTCTATTGTGCGCCGCACATCGAGCCCGAGACGAGCGTACGATGGCCAAGAGCGGCGCCTCCGCCAAGAGCTTCCAGTCGCTGATCCTGGCCCTCGAGCAATATTGGGCGGAGCAGGGCTGCGTCATCCTGCAGCCGTATGACGTCGAGATGGGAGCCGGCACTTTCCATCCGGCGACGACGCTGCGCAGTCTCGGCCCCGAGCCATGGCGGGCCGCCTATGTGCAGCCCTCGCGTCGGCCGAGCGACGGCCGTTACGGCGAGAACCCCAACCGGCTCCAGCACTATTATCAATTCCAGGCGATCCTCAAGCCCTCGCCCGCCAATGCCCAGGAGCTCTACCTCGCGAGCCTCGAGCGTCTCGGCATCGATCCCCGTCGCCATGACATCCGCTTCGTCGAGGACGACTGGGAAAGCCCGACGCTCGGCGCCTGGGGCCTCGGCTGGGAGGTCTGGTGCGACGGGATGGAGATCACGCAATACACCTACTTCCAGCAGGTCGGCGGCATCGACTGCAATCCGGTCTCGGTCGAGTACACCTACGGCCTCGAGCGCCTCGCCATGTACGTGCAAGGCGTCGAGAGCGTCTACGACCTCGACTTCAACGGCGCTCCCGGGGCCGCCCGCGTGAGCTATGGCGACGTGTTCCTAGAGAGCGAGCGCGAGTTCTCCGCCTACAACTTCGAGCGCGCCGACACCGGGCTCCTCTCCCGGCACTTCCAGGACGCGGAGAGGGAATGCGGGTCGCTCCTGGGCGCAGCCCTCGCGCTGCCGGCGTACGACCAGTGCATCAAGGCGAGTCATCTCTTCAATCTTCTCGATGCGCGCGGGGTC
The DNA here is from genome assembly GCA_052143835.1 of Alphaproteobacteria bacterium. GTDB lineage: Bacteria > Pseudomonadota > Alphaproteobacteria > JACZXZ01 > JACZXZ01 > DASPPM01. The sequence continues at coordinate 19,194 of JBKQRV010000097.1, read as the reverse complement.
ATCAGCGTCACCGAGCGCCAAGCCTATATCGCGCGCGTGAGGACGCTCGCCAAGGCCTGCTGCGAGGCCTGGCTCAAGAGCCGCGGACACATGGCCTGAGGGGCGCATGGCCGAGCTCCTTCTCGAGCTGCTCTCCGAGGAGATTCCTGCGCGCATGCAGGCGCGGGGGGCCGAGGAGTTGCGGCGTCTCGTCACGGAGAGGCTCGCGGAGGCACGCCTCGAATTCTCCGGCGCCGACGCGCATGTAACGCCGCGCCGGCTCGCGCTTGTCGTTGCCGGCTTGCCGGCTCGGCAGCCCGACCTGCTCGAGGAGCGCAAGGGCCCGCGCGTGGGGGCACCCGAGACAGCGCTTCAGGGCTTCCTCAAATCGGCCGGTCTCGCGACGATCGACCAGTGCGAGCGGCGCAGCGTCGGCACCGCCGAATTCTATTTCGCCGTGCGCACCGTGGCGGGACGAAAGACCGCCGAGGTGTTGCCGGAGCTCGTGGTCTCGGCCCTGCGCGCGCTCTCCTGGCCCAAATCGCAGCGCTGGGGCTCGACGAGCTTCCGTTACGTACGGCCCTTGCATGGCGTGCTTGCCATCTTCGCGGGCAAGGTGCTGAGGGGCGCCCTCGATCTCGGGGGAGATTCCCTTGCCTTCGGCAACAGGACCTGCGGGCACCGCTTCCTCGCGCCCAAGCCCTTCGCCATCGAGAGCTTCGCCGATTACAAGCAGAAGCTCGCCAATGCCTTCGTCATTCTCGACCGCGAGGTGCGCAAGCGCCTCATCTCGGCACGCGCCGTCGCGCTCGCCGCGGACGAGGGCTTGGCCCTCAGGGAAGATGCGACACTTTTGGACGAGGTCGCCGGACTCGTCGAGTGGCCGGTCCCCCTCATCGGCTCGATCGACGGGAATTTCATGGCGCTTCCGCGCGAGGTGCTCGTCACCACCATGCGCACGAACCAGCGCTATTTCTCGCTCGAGACGCAAGACGGCCGCTTGGCCCCTCGCTTCATCGTCGTCGCCAACATGGCGGCGTCGGACGGCGGGGCGGCCATCGTCGCCGGCAACGAGCGCGTGCTGCGCGCGCGCCTCTCGGACGCAAAGTTCTTCTGGGATCAGGACCGCAAGACGCGGCTCGAGGAGAGAGTCCCGCGCCTTCACGACCTCGTCTTCCACGCCAAGCTCGGCACCGTGGGCGACAAGGTGGCGCGGCTCCAGGTGCTCGCGGCCGAGCTGGCCGCGCACGTGCCCGGCGCCGAAATCGATCACGTGCGCGGCGCCGCCCTCCTTGCCAAGGCCGATCTCGTCTCCGGCATGGTCGGAGAATTTCCGGAACTGCAGGGGACCATGGGGCGCTATTATGCGCTCCACGATGGCGAGGCCCCGATGGTTGCAGACGCGATCGCGGAGCATTATGCCCCCCTCGGCCCCAACGACCGCTGCCCGACGGCGCCCGTTTCCGTCGCCGTCGCTCTCGCCGACAAGCTCGACACCCTCGTGGGATTCTTCGCGATCGGCGAGAAGCCGTCCGGCTCGAAGGACCCTTACGCCTTGCGGCGCGCCGCCCTCGGCGTCATCCGGCTCATCGTCGAGAACGGCCTGCGCCTGCCGCTTGCCAAGGCGCTGGCGCTCGCGCATCGTCTTTACTCGGAGCAACGGCCCGGCGCCGAGAATGCAGCCGAATTCGACGCCGGAGAGCTCTTGGCGTTCTTCGCCGACCGGCTGAAAGTGCATTTGCGCGAGAAGGGGGTGCGGCACGATCTGGTCTCGGCGGTCTTCGCCTTGGGCGGCGAGGATGATCTCTTGCGCTTGCTCGCGCGAGTCGACGCGCTCGCCAAGTTCCTCGCGAGCGAGGACGGCGCCAATCTGCTTACTGCCTACAAGCGCGCCTCCAATATCGTGCGCATCGAGGAAAAGAAGGACAGGGTCAGCTACGACGGCGGCGTGGACACGGCGTTGTTGAGAGCGGGCGAGGAGCGCGCCCTCTTGGAAGGGCTTGCGAGTGCCAACAACGCGATCCAAACCTCCATTGGACGCGAGGACTTCGCGGGTGCCATGGCGGCACTCGCGCGCCTCAGGCCCCCGGTCGATGCCTTCTTCGACAAGGTCACGGTCAATTGCGACGATAGCACGCTCAGGGCGAACCGACTGAAGCTGCTCGCCCGCATCCGCACCGCACTCGGCGGCGTCGCGGATTTCTCCAAGATCGAGGGATAGGCATGGCGAAATGGGTCTATTCGTTCGGCGACGGCAAGGCGGAAGGCAAGGCCTCCATGGCGGAGCTCCTCGGCGGCAAGGGCGCAGGCCTCGCCGAGATGAGCCGGATCGGGCTGCCGGTGCCGCCTGGCCTCACCATCACGACCGAGGTCTGCGCCTATTATTTCGCGCACGACCGGCGCTATCCGCGCGAGCTCAAGGGTGCCGTGAGTGCCGCGCTCAGGAAGGTCGAGAAAAGTGTCGGGCGGAAGTTCGGCGATCCGCGAAACCCGCTCCTCGTCTCCGTGCGCTCGGGCGCGCGCGCCTCGATGCCGGGCATGATGGACACGGTGCTCAACCTCGGCCTCAACGACGAGACCGTTCTCGGCCTTGCTGCGGCCAGCGGGAACGAGCGCTTCGCCTACGACAGCTATCGCCGCTTCCTTCAGATGTACGGCAACGTGGTGCTGGGCATCGACCACCACCATTTCGAGGAGCGCCTCGAACTCCTCAAGGAGGAGCGGGGCGTATCGCTCGACACGGAGATCTCGGCCGCCGACTTCAAGGAGCTGGTCGAAGGCTACAAAGCGCTGGTGGCCGAAGAGCTCGGCGAGCCCTTTCCCCAGGACCCGCAGGACCAGCTCTGGGGCGCGATCGGCGCCGTATTCGGAAGCTGGGACAATCAGCGCGCCATGACCTATCGGCGGCTCCACGGCATTCCCGACGAATGGGGCACGGCCGTCAACGTGCAGGCGATGGTGTTCGGCAACATGGGCGAGAGCTGCGCAACCGGGGTGGCCTTCACGCGCAACCCGTCCACGGGGGAGAACGCCTTCTACGGCGAATATCTCGTCAATGCCCAGGGCGAGGACGTGGTCGCCGGCATCCGCACGCCGCAGTCGTTGACGCTCCTGGCGAAGCGGGCGACGGGCTCGCGGCTGCCCGCGATGGAAGAGACGATGCCGGAGGTGTTCAAGGAGCTGCTGAAGGCGCGCGACGCGCTCGAACGCCACTACCGCGACGTCCAGGACCTGGAGTTCACGGTCGAGAAGGGCAAGCTCTACATGCTGCAGACGCGCACGGGCAAGCGCACGGCCGCGGCCGCGATCCGCATCGCCGTCGACATGGCGAAAGAGGGGTTGATCACGAAAGCCCAGGCGGTGGCGCGCATCGATCCGGCCTCGCTCGACCAGCTGCTCCATCCCACCCTCGATCCCAAGGCGCCGCGCACACAGCTCGCGCGCGGCCTGCCGGCTTCGCCGGGTGCCGCCTCCGGCGCCGTCGTCTTCCATGCCAGCGAGGCGGAGGCGAAGGCCAAGCTCGGCCAAGACATCGTGCTCGTGCGCATCGAGACGAGCCCGGAGGACATCCACGGCATGAATGCCGCCAAGGGCATTCTGACCACGCGCGGCGGCATGACCAGCCACGCGGCGGTGGTGGCGCGCGGCATGGGTCGTCCCTGCGTGGCGGGGGCCGGGGACCTCAAGATCGATTACGACGCCGGCACCATGACGGTGGGGAACCGCGTGGTGCGGGCGGGGGACGCGGTCACCATCGACGGCGGCACGGGCGAGGTATTCCTCGGCACGGTGCCGACCGTCAAGCCGCAGCTCTCGGAAGATTTCTCGACGCTGATGGGCTGGGCCGACGGTTTCCGCAAGATCGGCGTGCGTGCGAATGCGGACACGCCTTCGGATGCTCGCCACGCGCGGGAGTTCGGCGCCGAGGGCATCGGGCTCTGCCGCACCGAGCACATGTTCTTCGAGGAGGGCCGCATCGTGGCCGTGCGCGAGATGATCGTGGCGGAGGACGAGAAAGGCCGGCGCGCGGCACTCGCCAAGCTTCTCCCCATGCAGCGCAACGACTTCGTCGAGCTCCTGAAGATCATGGAGGGGCTGCCGGTGACCATCCGGCTTCTCGACCCGCCGCTGCACGAGTTCCTGCCCCGCGAGGAAGCCGAGATGAAGGAGGTCGCGGCGGCGGCGGGCGTCTCGGTGATGCGCATCCGCGAGGCCGCGGCGAAGCTCTTCGAGGTCAACCCCATGCTGGGCCACCGCGGCTGCCGCCTCGCGATCACTTTTCCCGAGATCTACGAAATGCAGGCGCGCGCCATCTTCGAGGCGGCGGCGATCGTCGAGCGGGAGACCGGGCGCAAGGTGGAGCCGGAGGTGATGATCCCGCTCGTCGCGACGAAGCGCGAGCTCGACATCCTGAAGGAGCGGATCGCCGCGGTCGCCAAGGAGGTCGAGGCGGAGACGGGCATAGCACCCGCCTATCTGCTCGGCACCATGATCGAGCTGCCGCGCGCGGCCTTGTGCGCGGACGAGATCGCCGAGACGGCGGAGTTCTTCAGCTTCGGTACCAACGACCTCACGCAGACCTGCCTCGGCCTCTCGCGCGACGACGCGGGCAAGTTCCTCGAGGTCTACCGGCAGAAGGGCATCTTCGCAAGCGATCCTTTCGTCTCGATCGACGTGGAGGGGGTGGGCGAGCTCGTGCGCCTCGGCGTCGCGCGCGGCCGCAAGACGCGCAAGGGTCTCAAGTGCGGCATCTGCGGCGAGCACGGCGGCGACCCCGCCTCGGTGCATTTCTGCGCCGAGGTCGGCCTCGATTACGTCTCTTGCTCCCCCTTCCGCGTGCCCGTCGCCCGGCTTGCGGGTGCCCAGGCGGCGCTCAAGACGGCCGCCGTGCGGGCGGATTAGGCGCTTGCCATCGGGGCGGCAACGGACTTCTTGTGGTAGTGCGTGACGAGGCAGGGAGGGGAGGCCGCTCATGAAGCGCGAGGCCAATTGCATTTTCTGCAAGATCGCGGCGGGCGAGGTGCCTTGCTTCAAGGTCTATGAGGACGCGGCCACGCTCGCCTTCATGGACATCAACCCGGCGAACGAGGGGCACTGTCTCGCCATCGCCAAGGGTCACTTCGAGGACATCTACTCGGCAGGCACCGGAGAGGTGGGCAAGGTGGCCGAGACCGCGGCCAAGGTCGCCAAGGCCGTGCGCCAGGTGGTGAAACCCGATGGGCTCAACCTCATCCAGTCGAACGGGCCGGGGGCCGCCCAATCGGTCCCGCATTTTCACATTCACGTCCTGCCGCGTCGCCTGGGCGACGAGCTCAAGATCAACTGGGGATTGAAGCCGGGCAACCGCGAGGCGATGGCCATCCTCGCGGAGAAGATCAGGGCGAAGATCAAGTAAGGCTCGACAACGGCTTCACCTTCGTCCGCGACGACGTCGAGTCCGTGACCGCGATGCTGGCGCTTGCATCCGACGACATGGAGGAAGAGAGGTTTGCCGCGTCGCTGCGGGCGCGGATCGAGCCTGCCGCGGCTTGAGGTCTTGCGCGCCCTACGGCCGCGTCAGGCCACGCGTTTGGGCATCACCGCCGTGCCGCAGGCGACGATCTCGGTGATGCCCTGGCTAATCTCGCCCGAATCGAAGCGCATCATGGCGACGGCGTCGGCGCCGCGGAGATTGGCCTCCGCCACCATGCGGTCGATGGCATGCGCACGCCCCTCCTGCACCGGGCGGGTGAAGTCGGTGATCTCGCCGTCGACGATCGAATTGAGCGCGGCGCCGAGCTGGCCCACGATGCTGCGGCTGAGCACCGTGATACCGAAGACCTCGCCGAGCGTCTCGACCACCTCATGGCCCGCGACGGCTTCCGTTGTGGCGATCAACATTGTTACTGCTTTGTTCCGTCTCTGCGCCGCATGGCGCCGCTTGTGAGGACGCAGCCGACATTCTCCGCGACCGCGCCTCGAAGGATGGCAATTTGCCGGGATGTCTTGTAGCCCATCTCGGCCGTTCCGGAAGCTCGCGGGGGCTCCTGGCATGGCGGTTGAGATTTCTCATAAAAGTTGTATTATCCACTCGGCGTATAACCGAACATCCCGGGGGGCACGATGTTGTTCGGCATGTCCTGTCTTCAAGAATCCACCGCGTCCGAAGCAACCCGCGCCATCGCCGTGGCCGTGCCTGCGAAGTTGGCGATCGCGGCCATTGCGATCGCGAGTCTCGTCGCTGCTCTTGCCGCCTGTGCGCCGATTCGGGGCTATCCGGACGATCCGGAGGACACCTCGGCCACTCTTACGAGGCTGACGCCCTATTTCGACGGCACCGAGGAGGCGCAATATGTGGCACTACCGAACGATGCGACCCTGAGACAGCAAAAGAGGGACGAGATCGTTCTCGCCCGAATTCGTGCCTATGACATCGAATTCGCCGATTTCGAACAAAAATTGTATTTGGAAGGCAATTCGGTCTCCACCGGCAGCGATCTCCTCGTTCTGATTCTCGCCGGATTGACCGCAACGACCGGCAATGCTGCGACGAAGGCAGCGCTCGGCGCCGCGTCGGCCGGCGTCGTCGGCGCGCAAGCGGCGATCAGCAAGGATCTATACTACCAGAAGACCATTCCCGCGCTCTTGGAGCAGATGGAGGCCAATCGCACGAACGCAAAGCTCACCATTTTCAAGGGCCTGACTACACCGGACGCGCAATATCCCCTGACCAAGGCCTACCTCGACCTCGACGCATTGAAAGCCGCCGGCAGCATTCCGGGTGCCATCGCGTCTATCACGCAGCAGGCGGGGAACGCAAAGACGACAGCGCAGGGCGAGATCGATATCATGCGGACTCCGGAATATGTCCAGCATCTAACCGACATCAAGGATATTCAGGCAGCGGTCGCCAAGCTTACCTCCAACCAGCTGCTCGCGTTGGCCAAGGCCATTCAGCAGTATCTTCCCGGCGAGCCAAGCACAATCCAGGCCCTGGTCAAAGGCCTCGATCCGAATGACCAGCGCCTAAACGGGAACGCGGCAGCGGCGAAATATGTCCTGAACGCCTGGCTGAGCAATGAGATCATGAACGCCGCTAACAAAAAGCAGTGGACCGATGCCCTCGCAAAGGTTGGTTCACCTTAGGAACTTGGAGGAAGCTATCTCATGCCCGATACGACTGTGGTCGAGAAATTTCCGAAAGCGACGACGACGAGGGCTCAAGTGGAGGCCGTTCAGGCGCAACATCTGTCCGCCGGCGCCAAGAGCTCGCTCATCACCGACGATGGCACCAATTGGGTTCTCACAACCCTGTGGCCGGGTGTGTCAGCGTCAAGCGGGTAGCCGCAACCGGCAAAGCCCCAGCCGCATTCGCCGCCGCCGGGCTCTCGGAAATCGGCTCACTTATGCCGGACGAGAGCGGCTATGACCAGCCGCTCGTGTTGGCAAAGTAGCCCTCAGCCGAGGCGGCAATTGGAGAGATGAGGGGTTTCACGGCGCGAGCCAGGATGGCATCACGGGGGAGAGCGACGCTTCGCCGGCCGCGAGCGGCTCGCCCTGGGCCGCGGCGGCCTCTACCGCCTCGAGCTTGAGCAGCGCCAGGCCGATCCCGCCCGCCGTCGAGCGCAGCTCGCCCACCTCCGTACCCCCGAGCGTGACCGGCGTCCGCGCGGCGGGCGGCGGGCCCGCGAGGACCACCGGCAGGAGGCGCTTCTTGACGAGGGCGCGGTACTTCATGCGCGCCGTCACTTCCTGGCCGATGAAGCAGCCCTTCTTGAAATCGACGCCGCCGAGCTCCTCGAAGCCGCTCTCGAGCAGGAGCGCCTCTTCGACCGGCATGTCGGCACTGCCCTCGGGAACACCGAGGGAGAGGCGCAAGCGGCGATGCTCGGCGAGTGGGCGGGCCACGAAGCTAAGGCGCTCGAGGGTCGCTCGAGCGCCGGCGCGCGGCAGGATGGCGCGGCAGCCGAGAGCCGCAAGGCGCGGATCGACGAAAGCCGCGCCGCCCTCGAGCGCCCGCGCCGTTCCCCTCTCGCTCTGGAGCGCAAGAGCCTTACACGCATCCTCTCCCCACAGCAGCGCAACGGAGAACTCCTCACGCGCATCCGCAATCGTGACCTTGGCGCGCAGCCTGTACATCGTCAGCCGGCGCTTGAGGTCGTCGAGCCGGCCGGCCTCGCCGTCGAGCACAAGGGCGCCGCGATGCCCGCCTTCCGGCATCTCCGCAATGAAGAGGTCGTGGAGGAAGCGGCCCTGCGCGTTGAGCAAGGCCGCGTAGATGGCGCGGTCGGCCTTCACCTTGTCGAGATCGTTGGAGAGCAGCCCTTGGAGGAACGGGCGCACCTCCTCGCCTCCGACCACCAGGCAGGCGCGCTCCGGGTTGAGCGTATATCGCAGATCCGCCATGCCGATTGCCCTCATCCGCTCCTTCGCCACAGGAACGCAAGAGATTTGATACTTCGCGTTGCGCTTGGCAAGCCGGGCGGGCGGTCCTATAAGGCAGGCGCCATGCATATCGTCCTTGTCGACGACTCCATCCCCTTTGATGGTCGAAGCCCGGAGAGCCAGCCCTTGGGCGGGCCCGAGAAGGCGTTCGCGAGCCTGCCGGGCGCCTTGGCGCGACGCGGCCATCGCGTGCAAGTGTTCAACCGCGCCGCGGCGTCGTGCGAATGCGAGGGTGCGGCGTGGGAGAGCTGGCAGGGCACGCGCCCCGTCGAATGCGAGGTGCTGATCGCCTTCCGCAGGCCGGAGCTGCTCGGCTTCGTCGCCCATTCCGGCAAGAAAGTCCTTTGGATGGCGGGCCCGGCGCAGTACTTGAGCGAGGAGCGCAACAAGGGCCTCCTCTTCGCGCATCGCCCCACGCTCGTGTTCATGGGCGAGACGCACAGCGCGAGTTATCGCGCCCCCGATTTCGAGCTGCGCACAGCGGTGGTCGCCCCCGGCATTCGGCTCGCCTATCTCGAGGACACGCCCGCCGAGCCGCGCATCCCGCCCTATGCCGTCGCGACCAGCCATCCCGAGCTCGGCCTCGCGTGGCTTATCAAGCTATGGACCGCTCGCATCTACCCCCGATGCCCGCATGCCGAGCTTCGCCTCTATTCGGCGCTCCTCGACCGGGCGCTCTTCGGCGCGCCGGTGGCCGAGCCGTTCAAGGCGGTCGCCGCATTGGCGCTCGACGCCCGCGACAAGGGTGTCGCCATCCATCGCCCGGGCTCGGACCCGGTTATGGCGGAGGCCTACCGCGGCGCGCGCCTCCACCTCCATCCGGGCGACGCGCGCGAGGTTTATTGCTATACGCTGGCCGAAAGCCAAGCGTGCGGTACGCCGGCCGTGGCGCGCCCAACTCCAGCCGCAGCCGAGCGCATTGCCGACAACGTTTCCGGCCATTTGGCGGCCGAGGAGGACGCCTTCGTCGGCTTCACGCTCGGGCTCCTCGAGGACGACGGCGCCTATGTCAGATTGAGCGAGGGTGCTAGCGGGCGAGCAAAAGAGCGGACGTGGGAGCGTGCCGCCGCCGCGTTCGAGGCCATTTGGCTTTGATGTCGATTCCGGCATAATCATCGGCGCCATGCGGCTCCTGTTCATCACTCATTCGCGGGTCGGCGACGCGGTGCTATCGACCGGGGTGCTCTCGTACCTCCTCGATCGCTACCGCGAGGCACGCGTCACGATTGCCTGCGGCCGCGCGGCGGCGGAGCTTTTCGAGGCGGTCCCCGGGCTCGAGGACATCTACATCATCGACAAGCAGCCGCGCGGACGGCACTGGATCGGGCTGTGGCGCCATGCCGTTCTGCGGCATTGGGACGCGGTGGTCGATCTGCGCGCGTCCGCCATCGCTTATTTGCTGCTGGCGCGCAAGCGCTACGTCACCAAGCCGAGCAGGGAGCCGGTGCATCGCCTGGTGCATCTCGCGCGCGTCGTGGGCGTCGAGGGCGCGCTCGAGCCGCGCATCTGGACCAAGGCGGAGCATTGGGAGCAGGCGAAGGCGCTCGTGCCGGATGGACCGTCCGTGCTCGCGGTGGCACCGACCGCGAACTGGCGCGGAAAGATGTGGCGCGGCGCGCGCTTCGCGGAGCTCATCGAGCGGCTCACCGCGGCGGACGGGATCCTGCCCAATGCGCGGGTCGCGGTATTGGGGGCTGCCAGCGAGCGCAACCTGGCTCAGCCGGTCCTCGCCTCGATAAGGCCGGCGCGACGCATCGATCTCATCGGCAAGATATCGCTGCTCACCGCCTTCACCGTGCTGCGCCGCTCGGCCCTCTTCATCGGCAACGATTCGGGGCTCATGCACCTGGCCGCCGCCGCGGGCATCCCGACGCTCGGCCTGTTTGGCCCGAGCCGGCCCGAGAATTATGCGCCGCATGGCCCGCGTGCGGATTTCGTGCGCACGCCCATTCCCTACGACGAGCTCGTGGGCCGGCCCGGCTACGATCACCGCACCACCGATACGCTCATGGACAGCTTGACCGTCGACATGGTCGAAAACGCCGCTCGAGAGCTCTGGCGCAAGAGCATGGGTGCTGCGGCATGACCGCGCTCGAGCAGCCGACGCGCCAAGGGCCCGCCGTCATGCCGGTACTCTCGGCGCTCGTCGTCGTGCGCAACGAGGAGCGGCAGCTTGCCGAATGCCTCGGAGGGCTGGGGTTCGCCGACGAGATCGTGGTGGTGCTCGACCGCTGCACCGACCGCTCGAAGGAAATCGCCGAGCGCCTCGGCGCGCGGGTGCTCGAGGGTGCCTGGGATGTCGAGGGACCGCGGCGGATGGCCGGCATTGAGGCTTGCCGCGGCGAGTGGATCCTCGAGGTCGATGCCGACGAGCGCGTGAGCCCCGAGCTCGCGGCCGAGGTGCGCGCGGTGCTCCCGGGTGCGGCACCCGGCTATTTTCTCATCCCCTTCGACAACTACATAGGCGAGCACCTGGTCCGCTACGGCTGGGGGGCTTCTTGGGGCGTGTCGGCGGCCGTGCGGCTTTTTACGAAAGGCGCCAAGGTCTGGGGCGACCAGCGCATCCACCCGAAGCTCACGCTCAGCGGCGAGCGGCGCTGGCTCAAGTCGCGCATGATACATTACGTCGACCGCAATATTTCCGACATGCTTCTGCGGCTCGATCGCTACACCACGGTACGCGCGCGCGACCTGCGGGCCTCGGGCGACATCGGCAGCTACTTTCACAACGTGCGGCGGCTGTTCTCGCGCTTCGGCAAGTGCTATGTCATGCACAAGGGCTACCGGGAGGGGCCGTACGGCCTGCTCATCGCGCTCTTGGCCGGGCTCTATCCTCTCATTTCCTATCTCAAGGCGAGGCTCGAAAGAGACTGATGGCGCGCATCCGGGTGCTGCAGGTGATGGCCGGCGCCCACCACGGCGGGGCGGAGGCGTTCTTCACGCGTCTCGTGCCTGCGCTCGAGCGTGCGGGACTCGAACAGCGCGTCGTCATCCGCTGCGATGCCGAGCGCGCGGCCAAGCTGCGCGAGGAAGGCATCGAGCCGCTCGAGCTCCGCTTTGGCGCCTTTCTCGATTTCAAGACGTCCTCGGCGCTCCGGCGTGCGATCCGGAACTTCGCTCCCCACGTCGTGTTGACCTGGATGAACCGCGCCACGAGGATCTGTCCCGGAGGTCGCTTCGTCCACGCAGCGCGGCTCGGCGGCTATTACGATCTCAGATACTACAGGAAGAGCGACCATCTCATCGGCAATACCGTCGACATCGTCGCCTACTTGCGCCGCTGCGGCTGGCCGTCGGAGCGTACCCACTATCTGCCGAACTTCGTCGATACCGAGCCTCAAGCACCCGTCGCCCGCGCGAGCCTCGCTACCCCCGAGGACGCACCGCTCCTCTTGGCCCTCGGCCGGCTCCATTCCGACAAGGCCTTCGATGTGCTGTTGGAGGCCCTCGCCGCACTCGAGGGCGTGCACTGCTGGCTCGCCGGCGAAGGGCCCGAGCGCCGTGCGCTCGAGGCGCAGTCGGCCCGCCTTGGGCTCGGCGCGCGGCTGCATTTCCTCGGCTGGCGCGACGACGTGGGCGCGCTCTTTGCCGCGGCCGACCTCCTTGTTTGCCCCTCGCGCATCGAGCCGCTCGGCAACGTCGTCATCGAGGCGTGGGCGCGCGAGGTCCCAGTCGTCGCCGCGGCAAGCGCTGGGCCGAAGGGTTTGATCAAGGACGGCGAGAACGGTCTCTTGGTGCCCCTCGAGGACGCCCAAGCGCAAGCGGCCGCCATCCGCCGAGTGCTGGCGGAGCCGGAGCTCGCGCGGCGTCTCATTGCCGGCGGACGGGCCGCCCACGAGGAGGGCTTCACCAAGAAGGCCGTCGTGGCCCGCTACATGGAGTTCTTCGAGAAGGTGGCAGCCTGATGTGCGGCATCGTCGGCATCATGATGAAGAACGGCAGCTCGCCCGACCCCGCGCTCTTGACCCGCATGGCCGACAGCGTCGACCACCGCGGGCCGGAGAGCCGCGGGCAGTATGTCGTCGCCAATGTCGGCATGGTGCAGAACCGGCTCGCCATCATCGACCTCAAGACCGGGGGCCATCCGCTGCACGAGTCGGGCGGCGCCGCCCTCGTCGGCAACGGCGAGATCTACAACTACATCGAGCTGCGGCGGGACGCCGCCCTTTCCGGCGTCAACTTCGCGACCGGGTCGGACTTCGAGCCCGCACTCCATCTCTACCGCCGGCTCGGCGTCGGCTTCGTCGAGAGGCTGCGCGGCATGTATGCGATCGCCCTGCACGATGCGCCGGCGGGCCGCCTCGTGCTTGCGCGCGATCCCTTCGGCATCAAGCCGCTCTATTACGTCGAGCGGCCGGAGCTCTTCGCCTTCGCCTCCGAGCCGCGGGCCCTCATTGCGGCGGGCTTCGCCCAGCGCGTCCTCGATCCCGCGCGCCGGGGCGAGCTCGTCGAGCTGCAGTTCACCACCGGCCGCGACACGCCCTTCTTCGGCATCCGCCGGCTGCTGCCCGGCGAGACCCTCGTGCTAGCCGAGGCGCGCGTCGTCGAGCGCCGGCGCCAGGAGGCCTTGCCCCAGGGCGGCCCCGAGCCGATGGGCGAGGAGGAGGCGCTCGCACGGCTCGACGAGGCGTTGGAAGACAGCGTGCGCGTGCACCAGCGCTCGGACGTGCCTTACGGAATGTTCCTTTCGGGCGGCATCGATTCCACCACGGTGCTGGCGCTGATGGCCAGGCTCAACGACCGTCCCGTGCGCGCCTTCACCATCGGCTTCTCCGGCACGGAGGTCGCGGACGAGCGCGCGCTCGCGCGCAAGCTTGCCGGCATCGTCGGGGCCGAGCATGTCGAGGTGGAGTTCGACGAGGGCGACTTCTGGACGCTCTTGCCCAAGGTCGCGGACGCGCTCGACGATCCCACCGCCGATTATGCGGCCCTTCCCACCTACAAGCTCGCCTCGCTCGTCAAGGGGTCCCTCAAAGTGATTCTGACCGGCGAGGGCGGCGATGAGCTCTTCGCCGGCTATGGCCGCTATCGCAGCGTGGTTCGACCGTGGTGGCAGTGGGGCCGCACCATGCGCGCGCGCGGCATCTTCGACGGGCTCGGCGTCCTGCGCGCCAATCCCGTCGGCTGGCGCGACGGCATCGACGCCGCCGAGCTCGCGGCGGCGACGCCGGGGCGCACAAAGCTCCAGGTGGCGCAGGCGGTGGATGCGGCCGACTGGTTGCCCAACGATCTGCTCACCAAGCTCGACCGCTGCCTGATGGCGCACTCGATCGAAGGACGCGTGCCCTTCTTAGACCCGAGGCTCGCGCACCTCGCCTACCGCCTTCCCGATCGGCTGAAACTCAGGAGCGGCCTCGGCAAGTGGCTCCTGCGCAAGTGGCTCGCGCGCACCCTGCCGGAGGCGGAGCCGATGAGCGCCAAGCGCGGCTTCACGGTTCCGGTCGCCGAATGGATTGCGAAGCGGCGCGCGCGCATCGTGCCCCTCTTGGCGCGCCAAGCCGGCGTGCGCGAGCTCTGCCAGCCCGGCGCGGTCGAGCGGCTCTTCCTTGCAAGCGGCAAGCGCGCCGAGTTCGCGGAGTGGGCGCTGCTCTTCTACGCGTGCTGGCACCAGAGCCATATCATGGGGGCCAGCGGCGCGCGCGACGCCTACGAGCTCCTCTCGGCGGTGTAGCGGGAGCGGCATCTTGGGGATGCAGCCATGCCCGAGCGCTTCGATCTGATCGTCAAGGGCGGGACGGTGGCGACGCCGGGCGGTTTGGTGGCGGCCGATATCGGCGCGCGCGGCGGACGGATCGCGGCACTCGGCGCGCTCGACGAGGCCGCTGCCGAGGCGGTCATCGACGCGCGCGGGCTTCACGTGCTGCCCGGCGTCATCGATACCCAAGTCCATTTTCGCGAGCCCGGCAACGAGCACAAGGAGGACCTGGCGAGCGGCACGCGCGCGGCGGCCCTCGGCGGCGTCGTTGCCGTCTGCGAGATGCCCAATACCAATCCGAGCACCACGACGAAGGCGCTGCTCGAGGACAAGCTCGCGCGCGCGGCCGGCCGCGCCGTGGTCGATCACGCCTTCTTCGTCGGTGCCGCCCATGAGAACGTCGGCGAGCTCGCGGCGCTCGAGCAGCTTCCCGGCTGCGCCGGCGTCAAGCTCTTCATGGGGAGCTCGACGGGGAGCCTTCTCGTTCCCGACGATGAGGGCGTGCTCGCGGTCCTCTCTGCCGGCCGCCGCCGCGTCGCGGTGCATGCCGAGGACGAGACGCGCCTTGGCGAGCGCAAGCGGATCGCTGTCGCAGGCGGGAAGCCGCATCTCCATCCGCTGTGGCGCGATGAGGAGACGGCACTCCTCGCGGTCAGGCGCCTCCTGGCGCATGCGCGCCGTGCGGGCCGGCGCGTGCATGTGCTGCACGTCACCTCCGCGGGCGAGATGGAGCTCCTCGCCCGGCACAAGGACATCGCGACCGTCGAGACCACGCCCCAGCATCTGACGCTCGCGGCCCCCGAGTGCTACGACCGGCTCGGCAGCCTCGCCCAAATGAACCCGCCGATCCGCGAGGCGAGTCACCGTGCGGCACTCTGGCGCGCGGTCCGGGAGGGGATCGTCGACGTGATCGGCTCCGATCACGCCCCGCATACGCTCGAGGAGAAGGCGAGACCCTATCCCGAAAGTCCCTCCGGCATGCCGGGCGTGCAGACGCTGGTGCCGATCCTGCTTGACCATGTCCATGCCGGCCGGCTGTCGCTCGAGCGCTTCGTCGACCTCACCAGCGCCGGCCCGGCGCGCATCTACGGCATCGCCGGCAAGGGACGCATCGCCCGCGGCTATGACGCGGACTTCACGGTCGTGGACCTCGCCCTTGAGCGCGTCATCGAGAACCGCTGGATCGCGAGCCGCTGCGGCTGGACGCCCTTCGCCGGCATGCGGGTCACGGGCTGGCCCCGCATGACCGTCATCCGCGGCCGGCTCGTCATGCGCGAGGACGAGCTCCTCGGCAGCCCCCAAGGCCGGCCCTTGCGCTTCCTCGAGACCCTCCCGTCCGAGGCTTGACCCAGAGGGCGCCCCCCCTCCGCCCGCGCCGCCGCTGGAGCGACTACGGGCTTGCTTTTTGCCGCGGGATGCCCCATCTTCCCGCCATCAGTATCTGCTTCGGCACTTGCCGATATGCCCCCGATTGGGGCGCACATCTTAGCAATCCATGAGGCCGGTAACTGCAGCATCTCGGCGATGGTCGCCGAGGCGCTTTCACGTACTCAAGTTAGGAGGCCATCATGGCAACCGGTACCGTCAAGTTCTTCAACAATCAGCGCGGCTTCGGCTTCATCCAGCCGCAGGACGGCTCGAAGGACGTCTTCGTGCACATCAGCGCGGTCGAGCGCGCCGGCATGGCGACGCTCAGCGAGGGGCAGAAGGTGTCGTTCGAGATCGAGCGCGGCCGCGACGGGCGCGTTTCCGCCATCAATCTCGCGGCGGCATAACCCTCCCGTCAGCTGGGATTTGACCAAGGACGACCGCGGCAGCGCCCTTCAAGGACTGCCGCGGCGCTCCCTCTTACCCGCCTCGGCTTGGCACCTGGCCAAGCGTTTCCCGGTCATGTAAGCTTCACCGGTTAGATTTGGCCCCGCGCACGACGCCGCGGCCGGCGCGGTGCGCGTGCTCCTTGCGCGCCGGGTAGACGTTGAAGATCGCACGCATCAGCGCCCTTGCCCTCGTTTTCCTGCTGGCCTCGCTTTTCGGCTGCAGCAAGGTAGGCCGCCCCCAGGCCGAGTTCTGCGAGCGGGTCGCCCGTATTCTCTTCGCTCGGGCTCCGATCGTGAGTCTCGAGAGCGAGGCGGATGCGAGCAAGGCCCACGGCATCCTCACGCGTGTAACGCTCAGCGCCGCCAACGGCAATCTCGAGGCGCATCATGTGAGTTGCGCCTTCGCCGGTGGCCCCGTGAGCGCCAACCAGATCGAGCTCAGCGAGGTCACGACCGACGTCGAGGGGCGCCTGAGCGGCATTCATCTGGCGATGCTCAATATCGTGCTCGAGCACGACATGGGCCCGGTAGCCACTGCGGGAGGTGCTGCGCCGCCACGGTCCCGCGTCGAGACGGTGCGCAGCTCGCCCCGCGTCGAGCTGCTTTATTTCCTCCAGCAGCTCGTCAATGGCTCGACGCTCGGTTGCGTGGTCGCCTTGATCGCCGTCGGCTATACGCTCATCTACGGCATCATCGGCGTCATCAATCTCTCTTTCGGCGAGATGTACATGATCGGCGCGGTCAGTGCCACCATCGGCATCTGGCTGCTCCTGCTCTCGGGGCTCGATTCCTATTTCCTCAGCCTGCTGCTGGCGCTTCCGCTGACCATGGCCCTCACCGCCGGCTACAGCATGATGAGCGAGCGTCTCGTCTTCCGTCCCTTGCGGCAGTCGAGCACGCTCATGCCGCTCATCGCCTCGATCGGGCTTTCGATCGTCTTGCAGAACTACGTCTTCCTGGTCGAGGGCGCGCAAAACTTCTGGCTGCCCGTGCGGTCGGAGGATGGGATCGCTCTCG
Source organism: Alphaproteobacteria bacterium (assembly GCA_052143835.1). GTDB lineage: Bacteria > Pseudomonadota > Alphaproteobacteria > JACZXZ01 > JACZXZ01 > DASPPM01. The sequence goes on along the minus strand of JBKQRV010000097.1, from coordinate 2,262 downwards.
CCGAAGCCGACGGCTTCAGCCTCTATCTCAACCGCCAGCAGGGGGTCGTCTTTGCCTTGACCCTTCTTCTTGCCGGAGGGACCTGGTACTTGCTCGCGCGCACCAGCTTCGGGCGCTCGCAGCGGGCAAGCTCGCAAGACAGGCGCATGGCCGCTCTTCTCGGCGTCAATGTCGATGGCGTCATTGCGGCGACGTTCGCCCTCGGCGGCGCGCTCGCCGCGGCGGGCGGGCTCATGGTCGCGTCCTACTACGGCGGGGCGAACTTCGCCATGGGCCTTCTCATGGGCCTCAAGGCGCTTACGGCCGCGATCGTCGGCGGCATCGGCAACTTCAAGGGGGCGCTCCTGGGCGGCTTCGTGGTGGCGTACATGGAGACGTTCTGGGCCGGCTATTTGCCGGGTGCCTACCGGGAGCTCGCCGTCTTCGCGCTTCTCATCCTCGTTCTCATCTTTCGCCCCCAAGGACTGCTCGGCGAGGAATAGCAGCATCGGCGCCGGCGGCAGCCGCGCGATTTGGCCAGACCTACGGCCTCAAAGGCTGCGCGGCGCGGTCGTGCCAAACGTAGATGGCGTAGCGCGCTCCCTTGAGATCGCCCTTCGCATCGAAGTTGAGCGGTCCGAGCACGGTCGAGTATTCGCCTTCGCGCAAGGCCTTGGCGACGGCAGTGGCGTCGAGCGACTTGGCGCGCTCGGCGGCCTCTGCGAAGAGCTCGACAGCGGCGTAGGTGTAAAGCGTGTAGCCCTTGGCATCGATGCCGAAGTTCGCGAGACCCTCGACCGCGTGCTGCGCCGTCGGCAGCTCCCGCGCGTCGGGAAGCGAAGTCATGAAGGCGCCCTCGGCAGCCGCCTTGGCACGTTTTTGGAAATCATCCGCCATGAGCGTGTCGCCGCCGCCGAAGGCGGCCTCGAGGCCCTGCCGGCGCACCTCGAGGAGGAGCTTGGCGGCCTCTTCCGCGTAGCCGCCGAAGACGATGACCCCGATGCCGTGCGCTTTCAGGCGTACGACGAGGCCCGAGAAGTCTTCCGTCTCGGCCGGAACGCTCTCCGCGAGCGCCGGCCGTACGCCCTTCTCGGCGAGCGCCTGTCGCGTCGAGCGGGTCACGTTCCTGCCGTATGCCGAGCCGTCGTCGATGAGTGCCACGGGCGCGCCCGGGTAATGCTCGAGGATATGCTGCGCGAGAGGGACGCCCTGCGTGTCGTCGCGCGGGACCACGCGGAAGATGTTGCTGCTGCCGCGCGCCGCCGCCTCGTCGGTCAGTGCTGCGCTGCTGGAAGAAGGCGTAATCATCAAGATGTTCGCCTCGCTATAGATGGGTGCTGCGGCGATCGAGGAGGTCGAGCAGAAATGCCCGACGACGAACGTGACCTTCTCGCGGACGAGCGCGCGCGCGGTACCGGCAGCGAGCTTGGCGTCGCATTGATCGTCCACTCCGCGAAGCTTGAGCACGTGCCCGAGCACGCCGCCCTTGGCGTTGATGTCCTCCTCGGCCTGCTGCACGCCGGCCCGCATCTCGCCGCCAAGGCCGCTATAAGGGCCTCGCGTCGGACCGACCACGGCGACGGTAATCGGCGGCTGGGTTTCGAAGATGTCCGCCGCGCCGTCCGAGCAGGCGGCAAGCAGGCAGGGAAGCAGGAGAAGGGCGAGGGGCCTCGAGGGGGATCGCATTGGATTGTTCTTCTTCGCGGAAAGCTCAGCTCGCAGACGGCAGTACGTAAAGGGCGATGCCCAAGTAAAAGCACGTGCTGCCGGTGACCACGAGGAACAGAGACGGCCTAAGCGAAAGCGGGAATTGGGCAAGTAACGGAATGTCGCCGCGCGACCAGCGCTTTGCGATTGATCAATGCTCGTTGGCGATTCGTTGATAGAGCCGGGCCGCGCCGTCGTAGATCATCGCGCCGTCATCGGGACCGCCGACGAACTCCGCGATCTGTCGCATCTCAGCGACCCAGCGGTACGCCTTCGGGCGCATCGCGGGCACGGCGCGATCCAGCCATGCGAGGAAATTCGGCTGGCTGCGCGCGAGCTCAGTCCGCAGTGCGTCAGCAAGGCCTTCGCGTTCCGCGGCGCCCAGCATCGTCGCGAGGAGGGCGGTAAAGCCTTTGGTCAGTCCGGCGTAACCGAGCTTCAAGCCGGAGGCGGCTCCGACGGGACCGTCGAGGATCGCAATATCACGACTGAAGCCGGCCAGGCGTGTCAGCCGGTGAGCATCCGGGCCCGACGCGTAAAAGCGCGGACCTCGGGCGGGATCTTGAGTGCCGGCGG
>JBKQRV010000096.1:0-56283 GCA_052143835.1 Alphaproteobacteria bacterium | reverse complement strand
GCGAATGGGCACGCCGGGAAGTGCGAAGGCCTTGCGCATGGCGTTCGCGAGATAACGCAGATAGCTCTCCGGCAGGTCCTCGAGCTTGTTGCCGAAGAGCGCAAAGCTCGGCGGCCGCGTCTTCGCTTGCGTGATGTAACGGATCTTGCTGCGCCGGCCGCGGGTCACGGGCGGGGGATGTGCCGCCACCACCTCGGCGAGAAAACGGTTGAGCTGGGCCGTCGGCACATGCCGGTTCCACAGCGCGTGAGCGCGGAACACCGCATGCATCAGCCGATCGAGGCCGGCACCCGAGAGTGCGGAGACGGGGACGACGGCGACACCCTGCATCTGGTGCAGCGAGATTTCGATGCGCTCGCGCATCTCTCGCAATATCTTCGCCCGGTTCTCGACGAGATCGCATTTGTTGACCGCGATGACGAGCGCCCTCCCCTCTTCGGCCACGAGGCTCGCCAAGCCGAGGTCCTGGTGGTTGAGCGGGTCGGTGGCCTCGACGACGAGAATCACCACCTCGGCGAAGCGCACCGCGTTGAGAGCGTCGGCGGCGGAGAGCCGCTCGAGCCGTCCGCTCACCTTGGCGCGGCGCCTCAATCCCGCCGTATCGACGAGGCGGATCGCGCGGCCCTCGTAACTCCAGTCGAGCGCTATGGCATCGCGCGTGACCCCCGGCTCGGGCCCGGTCAGCATGCGCTCCTCGCCAAGCAGGCGATTGGCGAGCGTCGATTTCCCGACATTGGGCCGGCCGAGAATGGCGAGTTGGAGCGGCCGCGCCCGCTCCGGCGCCGGCGTCCCGCCTGCGGCTGCCTCGCCTTCCTCGGTGGCAGGCGGAAGCGTCGGGGCATGGCGCCGCAGCGCCTCCACGAGCTCGGCCATGCCGAGACCGTGCTCGGCGGAGATGGCGATGGGCTCGCCCAAGCCGAGGCTGTGGCATTCGGCAAGCGTGGCTTCCTCGACCTTGCCCTCGCACTTGTTGGCAACGAGGACCACCGCTTTGCCGTAGCGGCGCAGGCGCCGCGCGAACTCGGCATCGAGCGGCGTCAAGCCGGCTCTGGCGTCGATCAAGAGAAGCGCTACGTCGGCTTCCGCGACCGCGCGCTCGGTCTGCGCGAGCATGCGTGCCGCGAGCGCCGCACCGCGGGCCTCATCAAGGCCGGCGGTATCGATCACGGCGAAGTCGAGGCCGCCGATGCGGGCGCGGCCCTCCCGCCGGTCGCGCGTAACGCCGGGCGTGTCGTCGACGATGGCGAGGCGCCTGCCGACCAGACGGTTGAAGAGCGTGGACTTGCCCACATTGGGCCGGCCGACGATGGCCACGGTGAAGCCCATGGTCCAGCCTAACGATACGCCTTGAGGTCCCCGGCGTCGGTCAGGACATAGAGCGTGCCGTTCGCGATGATGGGCGACACCGAGACGGGATCGCCGACATCGACGGCATTCATGACTTCTCCGTTCGTGGGCGAGATCGCGAGTATCCTGCCGTCGTCGCTCGCGATGATGAGCTTGCCGCCGCCGAGCACCGGTCCGACCCAGAGGATGGGAATCTTCTTCTTCTCCGCGTCCTGCCAGCGGTCGAGCTGCGTCAGCCAGCGCACGCGCCCCTCATCGCGCGTCAGGCAGATGAGCTGGTTGTCGGTCGTGAGCACGAAAACGAAGTCGCCCGCCACCCACGGCATGGCGATGCCGCCGATGGGGTCGTCCCAGACGCGGCCGCCCGAGCGCAGGTCGATTGCTTCCATGCGTCCGCTGTGTCCGATGGCGATCAAGCGGTCGCGGTCGATCACGGGGTTGGCGCGGATGTCGGCGAGGCTCGAGACCGAGTCCGAGGGCCGGATGGCGGCGAGCGTATCCGACCACAGCACGCGCCCGTTATCGGGGCGCAGGCCGTAAATCTCGCCCGAAGTATAGGGCACCGCAACCATACCCGTTTGATACGCCGGGCTCGCGGCGCCGAGAAGCCCGGTGACCTCGGCGAGGCCGGCATGGGTCCATTGCACAGTGCCGTCCTTGACGCTCAAGGCATGAAGCTGGTTGTCCGTCGTGACAACGTAGACGCGCCCGCCGGCAACGGTAGGTGCTGCGCGCGTGGGGCCGCCGAGGGCGCGGCGCCACAGGATCTTCCCGCTCTTGGCATCGAGTGCCAAAACCTCGCCGTAATTGTTGGTGACATAGAGTTGGCCGTCCGCATAGGCGACGCCTCCGCCCACGTCGCCGGAGCCCACGTCATCGCTGTTCGACGTGGCGTCTGTCTGCCAGATGCGCGAGCCGGTGTTCGCGTCGAACGCGCTCACGGTCGACTCCGTGTCCATGGTGAAGACGCGGCCGTCCGCCATGACCGGTGCCGCAAGGTGCTTCCATTCCGAGCTCTTGCCCGAGCCGATGCTGGCGCCCCAGGCCTCCTTGGGCGCGTCGCCCAAGGCGAGATTCTGCATGTCATGCGCCACGTTGCCGCCCGACTGCGGCCAGGCGGCGTTCGTCTGCGGCTCCGGCAGCGTCACTGCGAGATCCTGTATGCTCGGGTCGGGTGCCAAGTTCTGGTCGCTGAGCATCACGGGAATGCGCTCGCCCTTGAGCTTGACCTTCTTGTCCGTGCTGTTGAACAAGTCCTTGACCGCGTCGGTAATGCCGCAGCCGCCGAGGGCCGGGGCGAGGGCTGCGAGCAGGAGAAGCATCGCGATGCGGCGCACGGAGGAGGGCCCTATCCTTTGAGGGCGGCGAGCATCTCCGCCGCGCGGGCACGCACGCCCGAGGGTGCGTCCGCGTCGTCGGAGAGCTGCGAGTAAAGCTGCTCGGCCCGCGCCTTGTCGCCCATACGCGTGGCGAGCGCCGCGGTGAGCTCGAGCGCGCTATAGCGCCAGGGGCTCCCGGCCACGCTCAGCGGCTCGAGGCGCTTGATAAGCGCCGACGGCTCGCCGCTGTCGCTCGCGGTCATCACGGCGAGCAGCGTCGCGAGATCGCGGTAGGGGCGCTCGACCGCGCCGTCCTGGGCCAGCTTGTCGTAGACCGCGATCGCCTCCTCACGCTTGCCCGCCTTGGCGAGCAGTGCCGCCTCTTGCAGGCGCGAAAGCGCGCTGTAGCCCGCATTCGCGTCTGCCGCGAGCTTGGCAAAGCTCGCTTCGGCCTCGGCCGTCTTGCCCGCATGCGCAAGCTGGACCGCCGTCTCATAACGCTGCCCGAGCGCTTCTTCCTGCCGCAGCCTGTAAGCCTTCCAGCCCTGCCAGCCCGCCGTAGCCGCGACCAGCACCACCGCCCCGGCGATCAGGAGGTTGCCGTACTTGTCCCACAGCTTCTTATAACGGTCGCGCTGCAGATCCTCTTCGATCTCGCGAAAAAGGTCGCTCACTCAATCCTCCAGATCGCCACCGCCGGCTGGCGCGAACGAGGGGAGCCCCCTCGCCTCGCCGGCCCGACGCGTAGCATGCCTTTCCTCGATCATGCAAAATATCATGCATGAGCGGCGGGGTTGGGCCGCCAGTCCCGAGCCCTCCCGCAGGAGGGAGTCGCATGAGCACACCCCGCCCGGTCGGGTGCCAACCCGTCCGCAGCGGGCCGTACAATAGCGGCGCCGGCGCGCCTTGGCAAACACGCTCCCGCACGGCCGCGGGGCCGGCGCGCTCAGTCGCGCCACTTGATCGAGCAGCCCATGCCGGCGATCTGCTCGCGCGGCCCCTCGCCGCTCGCTGCGATCTGGCGCATGGCGTCGAAGAGCTCGCGCTTGGCGGCGGGCGGGGGCGGGGTCGTTCTGCCCGCATCCAGCCTGCCGTGGTACTGGAGCTCGAGCTTGGCATTGAAGCCGAAGAACTCGGGTGTGCAGATCGCTCCATAAGCGCGCGCCGTTGCCTGGGTCTGGTCGATCACGTAGGGGAAGCCGAAGCGGTGCTCGGCCGCGAAAACCTTCATCTTCGCGAACGAGTCTTCCGGATAGGCGCTCGTATCGTTGGGCATGATGGCGATGGCGCCGACACCGAGCTTCTCGAGCGCTGCGACATCGGCGACGATCCGTCCGATCGTTGCCTTCACATAGGGACAGTGATTGCAGATGAACATCACGATCGTCCCTTTTGCGCCGCGCACGGCCGCGAGATCGTAATGTTTGCCATCGACGCCCGTGAGCTCGAAGTCGACCGCCTTCCAGCCGAAGTCGCATACGGCAGTCGCAGTTGCCATAACAGCTCTCCCTCGCGCGATTGGGGCACCCTTTCATGTTGCCCGAATAGCCGCCGCTGCATCAAGCCCGCTCGCCGCGGCGGTAGGGGGGCCCCGGCTTCCCGTACTCGGGCACCGGTGGGCTGGACACACCGGCGGAAATGGGGAAAACTAGGAATAGCGGGAGACAGGGGCGACCCACAAGGAGGTGTTGCTCATGGCGGAGCTTGTCCGGCTCGACGACTTCAAGCGTCGGCGCAGCCTCGTGCACTTCACCCGCCAAGAACTCAATCAGCTTCTCCAGATTTACAGCAGCCGGGTCGCGAGCGGCGATTGGCGCGACTATGCCATCCATCACGATACCGCGCGGGCGCGCTTCATCATCTTCCGCAGCCGACTTGAGGGACCTGCCTACACCGTGATCAAGTGGGCGCCCGACCGGGACGGCAAGAGCGTCTATCTGCTGGCGCAAGGTGCGCGTCCCCTCAAGCGCGGCAGCGCGCTCGCCGACGTGCTGAGCGTGTTCGCCCGCAGGCTTACGCTGGTTTCGAGCGGTTCCTGATCAGATCGCCGGAGCGCATTCCGAGGTCTCGACTCGCCTCTTGGCTTCGCCCTGTTGTTCCTGATATGTTCTCATCACGGAGCAGGGGAGCGAGCGATGGCGGGCTTCAAGCGCAGGCTGCTCGCGGCCGAGGACGACCGCCTCAAGGCGATCACGCTTGCCGAACTCCTGGACGCCAAGGTCGATGTGTTTTGCTGGTGCAACCGTTGCGGCCACAACGCGGTGCTGGCGGCGGCCCGGCTCCTGGCCGAGCTCGGGCCCGGCTTTCCGGTGCCCGAGCTGGGCGGCAGGATGCGGTGCACCGGCTGCGGCTCGAAGGATGTGGCGACGCGGCCGGCTTGGCCTTCGCTCGGCCCGGTCGCGCGCCACGGCTGAGCGGGTGCCGACGGCCGAGCAACAGCCAAAGCCGCCGAGCCGCTCGCCCGGCCGCAGCCTCGCGGAGAGGCGCGCCCGGCGGCGCTTCAGGAAATCAAATCAACCGGTTTAAGGGGAAGTGGGCCGGCAACACACGAAGGGAAGCAGGCTCATGCAACCCCTGCGAAGCCCTCAGAGGCCAATATACCGACTTGGCGCGGCACGTCCCCAAACGCGCCGGGCTCAAGGAGTAGACGCTGCGGAACTCCGAGCGCTTCGCGGTCAAGCGCCCGCCAGCATCGAGGGGGCGATCGGCCCCCGCGACGCGCCGCGCGTGACGCCTGTCAGTCGAGAACGGAGAGGTTCTCCGCCGAGCTCTTGCCGTTACGGCCCATCATCAGCTCGTACTTGACCTTCTGCCCCTCGCGCAGGCCCTGTAGACCCGCCCGCTGCACCGCCGAAATGTGGACGAACACGTCCTTCGAGCCGTCCTCCGGCTGGATAAAGCCGTAACCCTTCGTGGCATTGAACCACTTAACCGTGCCCACTGACATATTTAGTATTCTCCATGTCGTTCGGTTGCTCTCGCGCCGGAAGCACCGGTCGTGACAGCCCTTGCCCCGTGTTGTGGGATGGCTCGCTCAATGTTCCGCGAGCACCGCCATCCCTCCGGTGCGTGCGGAATCCAAAAGGTTTCAGAGGAACTGGATATCGAGCCGTCGCATGGAAGGATGGTCGAGAGCCGTGAGGAATCATTCGCTCGCGGATTAACGATCCGACCCGCCAAACGCCCTGTGAGCTGACCCCTCCCTAAAACCGACCGCGACCCGGCATGGCCTGACGTTTGTCCGCGCCGTGCCGTCACGCACCGCGCACGCCCGATCTCATCCGCCCTTTGCCGTTAAGGTCCCAGTGCACCCCTCTGCCTGGCTGAACTATAACACGACTCGGAGAGGCAAGGACAGCCCTCTTTGCTGCGCGCGCAGCGCCGCCACCGGGGGCTCGGCGGACCAAGTCAGCCCCCCCGCCCCCTCATTGCTGGCAATCTTCAGGCGGCGCGCACTCGCCCGGGTCTAGCCGCCCTTATTCGGCGTTTGGGGCGCAGGCGTGGCCGGCGCCGGGGCATTGCCTTGTGCGGTGGTCACCGTGGGCGTCGACATCGCGTCTTTGTCCGCCCCACAAGCCATCGCGGTGCCGGCAAAGGCCAGCACCAAGAGGGCCACCGTCCCGAACAGCTTCACCATAAGGACCTCCCCTAGCGGTCGTGATGTTATTGAGGATATGCCGCGGACCCGAGAGGGTCAATCGAAGAGCCATCCCGCCGGTTGCAGGCCGGAGAGACTAGGCGGCACCGGCCTAGCGGACGAGCTGATAACGGTTGCGATCGACGAGGGTCGACACGCTCACGGCACGCAAGGTGTCCGGCTCATCGAGGTTGGCGATGCGGACGTGAGGCACGCCAAGCGGCCCGGCGAAGATCCCGACGACCTCCCAGGCCGCCCCGCCGGCATCGACCTTGACGTAGCGTTGGCCGACCTTGACGCGCCCGTCCGGGCTTTCCATTGCCTCCCTGCGCGAGCTCTCGTGCTCGCCTTCGCCCTCTTTCGCGGCGGCAAGGCCAAAGAAACGACGGACCCCGAAGCGGGTCCTTTGAGCCTCTTCCAGTGGCTCATGCGTCGTTTCCCGGGCTTCTTCGCTCTCGCCGTTGCGCCCCTCCGCCTCTTCCGCCCCTACCTCCGGCTCATCGCCCGCAGGCGTGACCATAAGGCCTTGCGGCAGCGTCGGTACCTCGTGGGCGATGTCGGTGAAGGGCGCCGGCTTAGGCTCGCTTGCATGCCGCGGCAACTCGGACACCGGTCGGAGGGCCGTTACATGAAGCGGCGTACTCGACGTCTCCAGGTTGAGCGCCGTGGCGGCGCGCGAGGGGACAGGGTCGCGGCGCGCGCGCATGGGCTCAGGGGGGAGCGGGAGGGGAAGCGAGAAAAGGTCGCCCAAATCGCTGCCGTCATCGGCAACGGCGCGCTTGCGCTTCGCACGCCGCGCCTGGGGCACCAGCTCGGCAACCCCAACTTCGGCCATGAACGCGGCACGCTCCTCCGCCCCCGCCCTGCGCCAGGCACGACGGAGCTGCATGAGCCCCGTGGGCTCGCGGATGAGCCCAGCGGCGACCGCGGCCGCACGCACGCTCGAAATCTCGCCGCTGTTAAGCCGCGCGGCAATCTCGGGATGGTCTCTTTCGATGCGGTGTCGCCAATAAGCGGCATCGCGGCTTCGCCCGTACATACTCAATCTTGTAGAATATCCGGGGAGCCACGTCAACATATTGGTTTGGGCCGGATTTTTGCGCGAGGTTGACGCGTCAACGGTGGCCCACCCCTCCCGATGCTTCGACGGCGGCCCCTTAACGGCGGTCACGGTCGGCGCGGATCAGCGCAGCAGCCTCGCTGGGTGTCTCTAACCCAAGCCGACGGACTTCAGCCAGGACGTCGACCGGCGTGGCCGCTTGATCGTCCCGCACCGCAGCCTCGATGATCGCCAGGAGCTCGCCCTGGAGCGACCGGTGATGCCGCTTCGCCTGCGGCCGCAGCTGCTCTACGACCTGGTCCGGGACGTTCTTGATCGAGAGATTCACGGGCATGGTTCCATTTGGGGCCAAAACGGATCAGCTCCTAGCGCGCATTCGAGCGAAAGTCACGATGCCCGGCGAGGTGCAACGGCCAAGCCGCACAGTCGACGGCTTGGAACTCTATCCCAAAAGTGGGATATAAAACCATGGCTCAGACCCCCACCATGGCCAGGCGAAGCCCTGAGACGATGAGCGATATGGACGAGACGATCATCCGCGGCACGCGCAACCTGTTCGCGGACCTCGGCTACGCCGACGCCGACGAGCGGCAGACGAAGCTGCGGCTGGCATACGCCATCAACCGCGTGATCGCGCGCCAGCGACTTACCCAGGCCGCCGCCGCGGAGAAGCTCCGCGTCAACCAACCGAAGGTGTCGGCGCTGGCAAACTACAAGCTCGACGGCTTTTCGGTAGAACGCCTGATGACTTTCCTGATCGCGCTGGACCAGGATGTGGAGATCGTCATCAAGAGGAAGACTCGCTCGCGATCGGCGGCCCGCATCTCGGTCGTTGCTGCTTGAGCGGCGCGCTCCGCTCAAACCCGCGACGCCGAGGTCTAACCATGGGGCGCAGTCAACAACTGGTTCCAGGTGAGAGCGGCGCCGCTGAGCCCGGATGATAAGATTGACGCCATAGCTTAGAGGCTATATATCGGTCGTGTGGGCGGTCGAGTTCGATGCGGCTTTCGAGCCGGAGTTCAGAGCTTTCGACGAGGAGGTGCAAGACGCCCTGCTCGCCGTCGCAAGGCTGCTGGCTGATTACGGGCCGCAGCTCGGGCGGCCGCACGCCGATACGCTCAACGGCTCGAAGCACGCCAACATGAAGGAGCTGCGGTTCGAGGCCTCGGGCGGCGAATGGCGCGCCGCCTTTGCCTTCGACCCGGCGCGAAGAGCGATCCTGCTTGTGGCCGGCGACAAGTCCGGCGGAAGTCAGAAGCGCTTCTACAAGCAGCTCATCGCAAAGGCGGATCGACGCTTTTCCACTCATCTGGAAAGGCTGAAAGCGGTAAAGAAGGGACGATAGATGGGCCGAACGCTGAATCAGATCATCTCGGAGCTGCCGCTGGAGCGGCAGCGGCGCATCGAGAAACGCTATCAAGAGCTGAAGCAGGAGGTAGAGAGCCTACGCGAGCTGCGAAAGATCGCGGGCAAGGCCCAGGCCGATGTCGCGAGCGCGCTCAAGATCAAGCAGCCCTCGGTATCGAAGATCGAGAAGCAAACCGACATGTATCTGTCCACCTTGCGCAGCTACGTCGAGGCGGTCGGCGGAGAGTTGGAGCTGGTCATCAAGCTGCCGCAGCGCCCCGTGTTGCGCCTCCATCAGCTTGGTCATGCCCTAGGACAGCCATCGCGGTCCCGTAAGCGGAGCACCGGCTCACGCCGTCGGCCGGCCGTAGCGTCGTAACCACGCGGCCAGCTCACTCCCACTCGATCGTCCCCGGGGGCTTCGAGGTCACGTCGTAGACGACGCGGTTGATGCCGCGCACCTCGTTGATGATGCGGGTCGCGGTGGCGGCGAGAAACTCGTGGGCGAAGGGATAGGAGTCGGCGGTCATGCCGTCGAGCGAGGTCACGGCGCGCAAGGCGGCGACGTATTCGTAGGAGCGCGCGTCGCCCATGACGCCGACCGTGCGCACCGGCAGGAGCACGACGAAAGCCTGCCAGATCGCGTCATAGAGCCCGGCGCTCCTGATCTCCTCGAGGAAGACGGCGTCCGCCTTGCGCAGGATATCGAGCTTCGCGCGCGTGACCGCACCCGGGCAGCGGATGGCGAGGCCGGGGCCGGGAAAGGGATGGCGGCCCACGAGGCTCTCGGGCAGCCCCAACTCGCGCCCAAGCGCGCGCACCTCGTCCTTGAAGAGCTCGCGGAGCGGCTCGACGAGCTTGAGGTTCATGCGCTCGGGCAAGCCGCCCACGTTGTGGTGGGACTTGATGGTGACCGACGGCCCGCCCAAGGGCGACAGCGATTCGATGACGTCGGGATAAAGCGTGCCCTGCGCCAGGAACTCGACATCGCCGAGCTTCTTCGCCTCCTCCTCGAACACGTCGATGAAGGTGGCGCCGATGATCTTGCGCTTCGACTCGGGGTCGTCCACGCCGGCAAGGCGCTCGAGGAAGAGCACGCTCGCGTCGCGCACGACAAGCGGGATGTTGTAGTGGCCGCGGAAGAGGCGCTCGACCTCCTCCCGCTCGCCCGCGCGCAAGAGCCCGTGATCGATGAAAATGCAGTCGAGCCGCTCGCCGATCGCCTCGTGGATGAGCACCGCGGCGACCCCGGAATCGACCCCGCCCGAGAGCCCGCAGACGACGCGCGCCTTGCCCACCTGCGCCCTGACCCTGCCCACCGCCTGCTGGCGGAAGGCAGCCATGCTCCAATCTCCGGCGCAGCCCGCCACCTTTTGCGTGAAGTTGCGCAGAAGATCGGCGCCGTGGGGCGTGTGCACGACCTCGGGATGGAACATCACGCCGTAGAAGCGGCGGGTGTCATCCGCGGTCATCGCGTAAGGGGCGCCCTCGCTGACGCCGACGGCGCGAAATCCGGGCGGCAGCCGCACGACTCGGTCCCCGTGGCTCATCCACACCTGCTGGCGCTCGCCCTTCTTCCACACCCCCTCGGAGAGCACCGAATCGCCCGTGACCTCGACGAACGCACGCCCGAACTCCTGATGCTCCGAGTGCTGAACCTCGCCGCCGAGCTGCTGGCACATAGCCTGGAAGCCGTAGCAGATGCCGAGCACCGGCACGCCGAGGGCGAACACCGCCGCAGGTGCCCGCGGCGAGCTCGCCTCGGTGAGCGAGGCGGGGCCGCCCGAGAGAATGATCGCCTTGGGCGCGAAAGCGGCAAGGCTCTCCACCGTCACCCGGTTATAGGGCTGGATCTCGCAATAGACCCCGCTCTCGCGCACGCGCCGTGCGATGAGCTGGGTTACTTGGGAGCCGAAATCGAGGATGAGGACGCGGTCGGTCATGGAAGCTTAGGATTCACCACGGAGACACGGAGGGCACGGAGAAGGAAATGAATACAGGAATGGACCTGTTTCCTCCACTCCTCCGTGACCTCCGTGTCTCCGTGGTGAGGCTTTGCCTCAGTCGGCTTTGGCGCCGTCGCTCGAGCGGTTGAGCGCGCGGGCGAGGTCGGGCCAGCCGTAGGCGATCTCGCGCACGACCACGCCCCACAAGCGCTCCTTGCGGGTCGCCACCGCAGCGCCGCCCATGGTCTCATAGAAGAAGCGCGAGGGGTTGCGCGCCAGCACCCAAAGCATGGCGCTGCGGAATTCCCGCTCGTCGAGGCGCTGGAAGGCGCTTTCGAGGAGCCGCGTGCCGACCCCCCGGTTCTGGAAATCGGGGGCGACGTAGAGCGTGTAGACCTCGCCGTCGTAGCGCTCGAGCGGGCCGCGGGCGCGCCCTGCGCTCACGAAGCCGACGACGCCGACCTCGTCCTCCTCCGCCACCAGCACGAGCTCGCCCCCGCGCTGGCCCATGAGCAGGCTGTTCCAGCTCGCCCGGTGGTTCTGCTCCCGCATGCCAGCGAGCACGCGGTCGGGCAGCAGGCCGGCATAGGTCGCCCGCCAGGTCTCGACATGGATCCGGGCCATCGCCGGGGCGTCCGACGGATACGCCTGTCGCACGAGCATCATGACAAAACGCTAGCACGACTTTTCCCCCGCGTCAGCCTCGCTCGAGGACGGCAACGAAAAATCCATCGGTACCGTGGCTTGCCGGCGTCAGAAGCAAGGTCTCGGCCGTGGTGGGAGCGCTGCCGCCCACGGTCTCCGCCCACACGGCCGCCACGGGAACGAGGCGGAAGCCGGGATCGCGCGCGAGAAATCCGCTTATCTGCGCCTCGTTCTCCGCCGGCAGCAGCGAGCAGGTCGCATAGACGAGCCGGCCGCCCGGCTTCACCAGCCGCCCAGCACTCGCGAGGATATCGCCTTGGAGACGCAAGAGCTCGTCGAGATCCTCGGCCCGGATGCGCCATTTGGCGTCCGGATTGCGCCGCCAGGTGCCGCAGCCGGTGCAGGGGGCGTCCACCAGCACGCGATCGAAGCTTGCCTTGTGGCGCTTGACCCAGGGATCGCGCTGGCTCGCCAGCACGCGCCGCGTCACATTGTGGACGCCGGCCCTCCTCAGGCGGAGTGCCGCACGCGCGATGCGACCCTCGCGCACGTCGAGCGCCACGATCTGGCCGCGGTTCCCCATTTGGGCGGCGAGTGCGAGGGTCTTGCCGCCGGCGCCGGCGCAGAAGTCGCACACGCGCTGGCCCGGCCGCGCATCGGTGAGAAGGGCCACGAGCTGCGAGCCCTCGTCCTGAACCTCGATCAAGCCTTGCTGGAAGGCCTTGGTGCCGGCGATGCCGGCGCGGCCCGAAAGCCGCAGGCCGAGCGGCGAGTAAGGCGTGGGCAAGGCTTCGATACCGGCGCTCCGAAGCGCCTTCAGCGCTTCCTCGCGGGTGCCCTTGAGGGTATTGACGCGCAAATCGACGGCGGCCTCGCCTTGGAGTGCGATGAGCTCGCGCTCGAGGCCGGCGCCGAAGGCTTGCGCGAGCGGGGCGAAGAGCCATTCGGGAACCTCGTAACGCACCCAGTCGGGCTGGCCGGGATGGGCGAGCGTATGGCCTTCGAGCGCACGCGCATAGGCGCGCTCGGCCGCTTCCAGGGGCTTCGGGTGGTATTGAGCACCGTCGAAGGCAGCGGCGAAGCGCTCCCTGCGCCAGCCCTCGATGAGGGCAAGGGCCGCGATCATGTGCGCGCGGCCAGGCTCCAGCCCTGCCGCCTTCTTCTCGCGAATCCACCACTCGAGGGCGGCGCGGCGACGCACGATGCCGTAGAAGAGGTCGGAGACGGCGTGCCGGTCCTTCGAGCCGATATAGCGACGGGCGCGGAAATACTCCGAGAGCGTCTGATCGGCGGGAGCGCCCGAGGATGCGATCAGCGCCAAGAGCTCGATCGCCGCCTCGATGCGGGCGGCGGGGGTCATCTCGCTTTGCCGCCCTCTACCGTGGAGCTCAGCGCTCGGTCCAGTAGTTGGGCGACTCGCGCGTGATCACCACGTCATGAACGTGGCTCTCGCGCAGGCCCGCATTGGTGATGCGCAGGAACTTGGCGCCTTTCTGCAGCTCCGCGATCGAGACGCTGCCGGTATAGCCGAGCGCCGAGCGCAGCCCTCCTACCAGCTGATGGATGATCGCCGCGGCCGGGCCGCGATAGGGCACGCGGCCCTCGATGCCCTCGGGCACCAGCTTGAGGGTGTCGGCGATCTCGGCCTGGAAATAGCGGTCGGCCGAGCCGCGCGCCATGGCGCCGAGGGAGCCCATGCCGCGGTAAGCCTTGTAGGAACGCCCCTGGTAGAGATAGACCTCGCCCGGGCTCTCGTCGGTGCCGGCGAAAAGCGAGCCGATCATGGCGCAGTCCGCTCCCCCCGCGAGCGCCTTGGCGAGATCGCCGGAGTTCTTGATCCCGCCGTCGGCGATGACCGGCACTCCGCGCTTGCGGCACACTTCGGCCACGTCGAGGATGGCGGTGAGCTGCGGCACGCCGACGCCTGCCACCACCCGCGTCGTGCAGATCGAGCCCGGGCCGATGCCGACCTTGACCGCATCGGCACCGGCGTCCATCAGCGCTTTCGCGCCATCCGCGGTCGCGACATTGCCGCCGATCACCTGGGTGTAGTTGGAGAGCTTGCGCACGCGCGCGACGGTCTCGAGCACGCCCTCCGAATGGCCGTGGGCGGTGTCGACGACGATGATGTCGACCTGCGCATCGAAGAGCGCCTCGGCGCGCTCGACGCCCGCGTCCCCAACGCCGACGGCAGCACCGACGCGGAGCCGGCCCTTCTCGTCCTTGCACGCGTTGGGATAGGTCTTCGCCTTCTCGATGTCCTTGACCGTGATCAGGCCCACGCAGCGGAAGCCGCCGTCGACAACCAGGAGCTTCTCGATGCGGTGCTCGTGGAGGAGCCGCTTGGCCTCCTCCATGTCGACACCCTCGCGCACCGTGACCAGATTTTCCTTGGTCATCAGCTCGCGGATCGGCTGCTCGGGCTTGGTCGCGAAGCGGACGTCGCGGTTGGTGACGATGCCGGCCAGGCGGCCGTTGCCGCGCTCGACCACGGGGATGCCGGAAATCTTGTAATCGGCCATCAGCTTGAGCGCGTCCGCGAGCGTCGCCTCGGGGGCGATGGTGACCGGGTTGACCACCATGCCCGCCTCGAACTTCTTGACTTTGCGGACCTCGTTCGCCTGCTGGTCGATCGCAAGGTTCTTGTGCACGATGCCGAGCCCGCCTGCTTGCGCCATCGCGATCGCAAGCGCCGCCTCGGTCACCGTGTCCATGGCGGCCGAGATCAACGGGATGCCAAGCTCGACCCTTTGGGTCAGCCGCGTCCGCGTGTCGGTGTCATTGGGCAGAACCTCGGAGCGCGCAGGCGTGAGAAGGACGTCGTCGAAAGTGAGCGCCTCACGAATCTGCATGCCGCCTCCTGGGGATAGGGGTGGCGGCTCAATATACACATAAGGAGCGCGAAGGAAAGGCCTTTGCGCGCATGGCGGCTGCCCGCCCGCCCGCTCAGAGCGGCTTTTTGATGAGTCGCGCGAGCTCGCCGACGATGCCGCGCCGGAAGGCGAGCACGCAGGCGACGAAGACGACGCCCTGCGTCACCAGCACCCAGGAGCCGAGCTCGGCCAAGTAGTTCTCCATGGCGATGATGATGAAGGCGCCGACCACCGGCCCGAAGACCGTGCCGAGCCCGCCTACGAGCGTCATCAGCACCACCTCTCCCGACATGCTCCAATGCACGTCGGTGAGTGCCGCGAGCTGGAAGACGATCGCCTTGGTGGCGCCGGCGAGACCGGAAAGCGCCGCCGAGAGCACGAAGGCGATCAATTTGTACTGATCGACCCGGTAGCCGAGCGAGGTGGCGCGCGGCTCGTTCTCGCGGATCGCCTTGAGGATCTGGCCGAAGGGCGAATGGATGGTGCGGTAGATGAGGAGAAAGCCGAAGAGGAAGATCGCCAGCACGACGAAATAGATCGGCAGCATCTGGTTCAAATCGATCAGGGCCAAGAGCCTGCCCCGCGGAATCGCCTGAATACCATCCTCGCCGCCGGTGAACTTGGCCTGCAGGCAGAAGAAATAGACCATCTGCGCGAGCGCCAAGGTGATCATGGCGAAATAGATGCCTTGCCGGCGTATCGCCAAAAGCCCGATGACGAGCCCGAGGAGTGCCGAGGCCGCCGTAGCGATGAGAATGGAAAGCTCGGGCGGAAGGCCCCAGACCTTGGCCGCGTGGCCGCAGACGTATCCCGCCATGCCCATGAAGGCGGCGTGCCCGAACGAGAGCAGGCCGACATAGCCGACGAGAAGATTGAAGGCGCAGGCGAAGAGCGCGAAGCACAGCACCTTCATCAGGAACACGGGATAGATGAAGAAGGGGGCGATCAGGAAGAACGCCACCATGACCCCAAAGGCGACGAGCTGGTGATCGAGCGAGGTCGCCTGGGCTCCCGTCCCTGCCGCCTCCTTGACGCCCGCCATCAAGCGGCCCTGCCGAACAGCCCCGCGGGCTTGATCAGGAGGACGATCGCCATGATCACGAAGATCACGGTGTTCGAGGCTTCCGGATAGAACACCTTGGTCAGCCCCTCGATCACGCCGAGCCCGAAGCCCGTCAGGATCGAGCCCATGATCGACCCCATGCCTCCGATCACGACCACCGCGAACACGACGATGATGAGATCGGCGCCCATGAGCGGGCTCACCTGGTAGATGGGTGCTGCCATGACGCCTGCCAGGGCTGCGAGCCCGACGCCGAAGCCGTAGGTCAGCGTGATCATGCGCGGCACGTTGATGCCGAAGGCCTGCACGAGCGCCGGATTCTCGGTCGCCGCGCGCAGATAGGAGCCGAGCTTGGTACGCTCGATCATGAGCCAGGTGCCGAGGCAGAGCACGGCGGATGCCAGCACCACCCAGGCGCGGTAGACGGGCAGGAACATGAAGCCGAGATTGTAGCCGCCGGTGAGCGATGCCGGAATCTCATAGGGCTGACCCGAGGAGCCGTACGCGTTCTGGAACAGGCCCTGGATGACGAGGGCCAGCCCGAAGGTGAGCAGCAGGCCGTAGAGGGGGTCGAGGCGGTAGAGCCAGCGCAACATGCTGCGCTCGATGACCATGCCGACGGCCGCGATCGCGATGGGCGAGAGGAGGAGCGCCCACCAATATCCCACCCCCAGCTTGGTCAGGAGGAACCAAGCGCAGAAGGCGCCCATCATGTAGAGCGCGCCGTGGCTGAAGTTGATGATGTTGAGGAGGCCGAAGATGACGGCCAGGCCCAGGCTCAAGAGCGCATAGAACGAGCCATTGATCAGCCCGATCAGGAGCTGACCGAACAAGGCCTGGGGCGCAATGCCGAGCAGCTGGAACATGGGCGGCAATCTCTAGCCTTGGACTGGATGCGGCTCGCTATCCCTCACCCTCCCTCTCCCGCTTGCGGGCTTGAGCCGCGAAGCGGATCGAGGGTCGGGGTGAGGGATGGCACCGCATTTTCTTCCCGGCCGTTAGCGTGCCCTCACTTGACGAGCGGGCACATCCCCTTCTCGTCGGCGAGCGGCCGGAAGGCCTCCTCGGGCGGGATGGTCGCGAGCACCTTGTAGTAGTCGTAGGGGGCCTTCGATTCGGACGGCTTCTTCACCTCGACGAGGTACATGGCGTGCACGGCGCGCCCGTCCTCGCGCACGGTGGTCTTGCCGAAGAGCGGGTCGTCATAGGCCGTCGCCTTCATGGCCTCGACGACCTTGGCCCCGTCGGCCGCCGAGCCGACCTTCTTGACCGCCTCGAGATAGTGCACCGTCTCGGAGTAGACGCCGGCCTGAACCATGCTCGGGTACTTGCCGCCGTTCAGCTTGGCGAAACGCATGGCGAAGGCGCGCGTCTTGTCGTTGAGATCCCAATAATAGCCGGTGGTGATGGTAAGCCCCTGGGCGGTCTGCAGGCCGAGCGCGTGGACGTCCGAGATGAAGACGAGAAGGCCGGCGAGCCGCTGTCCGCCCTTCACGATGCCGAATTCGGCCGCCTGCTTGATCGAGTTGATGGTGTCGCCGCCCGCATTCGCGAGCCCGATCACCTGGGCCTTGGACGACTGCGCCTGCAGGAGGAAAGATGAGAAGTCAGGCGTGTTGAGCGGCACGTTTACCGCACCCAGCACCTGTCCCCCTTGCGCCTTGACCACGTCCGAGGTGTCGCGCTCGAGGGCGTGGCCGAAGGCGTAGTCGGCCGTGATGAAGAACCAGGTCTTGCCGCCCTGCTTCACCAGCGCGCCGCCGGTGCCGTGCGCGAGCGCCCAGGTGTCGTAGGTCCAATGCACGTTATTCGGCGTGCACTTCGATCCCGTGAGGTCCGAGCTCGCCGCCCCCGAGATCAGGAACACCTTGTTCTTGTCCTTGGTCACATCGGCGACCGCGAGCGCCACGCTCGAGGTCGGCACGTCGATGATGGCGTCGACGTGATCCACGTCGTACCACTGGCGCGCAATGTTGGAGCCCACGTCGGGCTTGTTGAGATGGTCGGCCGAGATCAGCTCGACCTTCATGCCGTTCTTGGCCGGATCGAAGTCCTCGACCGCCATCTTGGCCGCCACCACCGAGCCCGGACCGCCGATATCGGCATAAAGGCTCGACATGTCGCTCAGCACGCCGAGCTTGACCGCGACTTGGGCTTGGGCTGTGCCGGCCGCCAACAGGACCGCGGCTGCCGTCAGCAAGATGCTCCGTTTCATGTTAACCCCCATCATTCCAAAGGTTCCATCAGCTCCGCTCGCTTCGCTAAACGCCGAGATACTCGTGCAGCTTTTTCATGTTCCGCTCGAGCTCGCGGTTTGGAATCATGTCGACGACCCGGCCGTGCTCCATCAGATAGTGCCGGTCGGCAACCGTCGCGCCGAAGCGAAAATTCTGCTCGACCAGAAGCACGGTAAAGCCGAGCTTCTTGAGCTCGCGCACGGTCTGGCCGATCTGCTGGACGATGACCGGGGCCAAGCCCTCCGTCGGCTCGTCGAGCAGCAGGAGCTTGGCGCCCGTGCGCAGAATACGCCCGATCGCGAGCATTTGCTGCTCGCCGCCCGAAAGCTTGGTGCCCTGGCTCGTGAGGCGTTCCTTGAGATTGGGGAAGAGCGCGAAGATGCGTTCGAGCGCTAACCCCCCCTCGCGCACCACCGGCGGCAGCAGCAGGTTCTCGTGCACGTTCAAGCTCGCGAAAATGCCGCGCTCCTCCGGACAAAACGCCACGCCCAGACGCGCGATGCGGTTGGAGGGAAGCGCTATTGTCTCGCTGCCGTCGAAGCGGATCGAGCCCGAGCGCTTGCCGACGATGCCCATGATCGACTTCATGGTCGTCGTCTTGCCGGCCCCATTGCGGCCGAGAAGCGTCACCACCTCGCCCGGCAATACCTCGAAGTCCACGCCGTGCAGGACATGGGACTCGCCGTACCAGGCATGGAGTCCCTCGACGGCGAGCAACGGCGCCGTCGCCGCGACCGGCTCCCAGTCAAGCGCCCTCGCGGCAGCACTCTCACGCATCACCCGCTCCCATATAGGCCTGGATCACGTCCGGATTCTTGGACACGCTCGCATAGTCCCCTTCGGCCAGGATCTCGCCGCGTGCGAGCACCGTGATCCGGTCGGATAGGTCGGCGACCACGCTCAGATTATGCTCCACCATGAGCACCGTGCGATTGGCCGAAACGCGCTTGATGAGCTGCGTGATGCGATCGATATCCTCGTGGCCCATGCCGGCCGTGGGCTCGTCGAGCAGCATCATCTCCGGCTCCAATGCCAGCGTCGTCGCAATCTCGAGCGCGCGCTTGTGCCCATAGGAGAGCTCGATCGCCGGCATCGAGGCGAACTCGGCGAGGCCGACCGCGTCGATCAACTCGTGCGCGCGCTCATTATAGACCTCGAGCACCCTCTCCGAGCGCCAGAAATCGAATGACGAGCCGCGTCCGCGCTGGAGCGCTATCCGCACGTTCTCGAGCACGGTGAGATGCGGGAAGATGGCCGAGATCTGGAAGGAGCGCACGAGACCGAGGCGCGCAATGTCCGCGGGAGCCGCCGCCGTGATCTCGCGCCCGTTATAGCTGATGCGTCCTCGCGTCGGCGTCAGGAACTTGGTGAGGAGGTTGAAGCAGGTTGTCTTGCCGGCGCCGTTCGGCCCGATGAGGGCGTGAATGCTCCCCCGCCGCACGCGCAAGTCGACGTCGTTGACCGCAATGAAGCCGCGGAACTCCTTCGTCAGGCCTTCCGTTTCGAGGATGACATCGTCGGCCACCCTTGCATCCTCCCTGGCGGGCCGCCGCTCGCCGTCCGAAAGGTTCTGTTCTTTGCCCTCTTTCGGGCTGTCTTGGCGCACAGCCTAGCATAGCCGGCGGGAGAATTTCCAAGTCGAATTATGAGCTTGCCCCAAAATTCAGCATCGCGTCTCCGGCTCGCGCCGCTCCAATCGTCAGTCTCGGCACGCGTGCGGAGCGGGACCATTTACGCTTTTGCCAAACTCGATCTAAGATGCTTCGAGTGATAGAAGCCGCGGCCGGCTCCGCGGGAGAGTCATCATCCCGCGGCCAAGAGCCGGGCGCGGCCGTCCAGGGGCGAAGCCTCTTCGCGCCGGTGGCCGGCCGCGCTGCAAGACCGCGGCAACAAACGGGAGCGCACATGAAAAGGAGACACCTCATTCTCGGCGCGGTCGCGCTCACGCTCGCGACCGGCCTCATCGGCACCGCGAACGCCGCCGACGAAGCGGTCACGATCGGCCTCATCATCCCGCTCTCGCCGCCGGGCGACCCGGCCTCGGGACAGCTCATCCGGCGCGGCGCCGAGTTGGCCGTCGATTACGTCAATACCGTGATGGGCGGGGTTCTGGGCGGCCGCAAGATCCGGCTCTCGGTGGAGGATTCGCAGGGCCGCCCCGAGGCCGCGATCACGGGCTACCGCCGTCTCGTCGACGCGGACCATGCCGTGGCGGTGACCGGCTTCTTCCACAGCTCGGACAACATCGCGGTCAACGAGGTCGCCAAGGAGCTCGGCGTCCCCACCATCGGCACGCAAACGGGGGCCGCGGACGTGACCGCGAAGCATTACGACATCGCCTTCCGTACCCACGTGATCGACCCGTTGCGCGCGGCCGCTTGGCTCGCTTGGATCAAGAAGCAGGGCTACAAGCGGGTGTCCCTTCTCGCCGAGACCAGCGACTACGGCATCGGGCTCGCCGATGAAACCCAGGCGCAGAGCAAGGCGAAGAACCTCGGCCTCGACATCCAGGTGCTCACCTTCGACCATACCTCGACCGATCTCACCCCGCTCCTCCTCAAGGCCAAGGCCTTCAAGCCCGACGTCATCATCAACGTCGGCGTGGGCCAGCAGCTCGATCTCATGGTCGACCAGGCGACCACGATCGGCCTCATGCCGCAGACGCCGATGCTGATCTCCTACGATGCGCCCATCCGGCCGCAGTGGTGGCAGCTCCACCCCAAGGATGGCGCCGGCATCTACTTCATCGCCTATTACACGCCCAAGCAGAAGCTTTCGGATGTCGGCAGCTGGCTGGCCAAGACGTACGAGGAGAAATACAAGGAATCGGCCACCTACTCGAGCCTGAACGGCTTCGGCGACGTCTTGATCATCGCGCAAGCCGTCGATCAGGCGAAGAGCACCGACCCCAAGGCGGTGACGAAGGCGCTCGATACCGGCAAGTTCAAGAGCTGGGCTCCCGGCGAGGTGACTTTCCCCAGGGCCGAGGGGATCTATTGGCACACCTGGTCGCCGCCGATCATGATCCTCCACTACGCTCAGCCCAACCAGGATTGGCGCGACGCCGAGCTCGTCTATCCGTAGTGCCGGCTCCCGCAAATCCGCGCGTCACCCCCTCCCCGCCCTCCCCCTTCGAGGGGGAGGGGGACGCTGTGGAAGTCGCTACGATATTCCCTCCCCCCTTGAGGGTGAGGGCAGGGAGGGGGGCGTGTCCGGCGCCTAGCGCGCCGTGATCTTCTCGAGCGAGCTCTTTTTCCAGACGCTCATCGCCGGGGTGATGATCGGGGTGCTTTACGCGCTTATGGCGCTCGGCATCACCTTCATCTACAGCATCGTCAAGATGATCAACTGGGCGATGGGCGAATTCTACATGATCGGGAGCTACCTGCAGTTCGTTCTCGTGGTCCATCTCTTGGGGCCGGAATTCTGGTGGGTGGCGGTGCCGCTCTCGGCACTCGGCGTGTTCCTCCTCGGCATCCTGCTCGAGCCCGTCCTGATCAAGCCCATGTTCGTGAAGGCGCTCGAGCGCAGGGACGATTATGCGACGGTGGTCACCATCGCGCTCCTCCTCCTCCTGCGCAACCTGGCGACCGCGCTCAGCGGGCCCTATCAGCGCACCCCGGGCTCGGTGCTGCCGACCATCACGATCGGCCCGCTCCCCCAGGACGGCGCGCGCGTCGCTGCCTTCGTGCTGGCACTCGTCGCGATCGCGCTCTTCCAGTTCCTCATCAAGAGGACCTGGCTGGGCCTCGCGCTCCGCGCCGCCTCGCAGAGCCGCATCGGCGTGCAGACCTCGGGGGTCGACATCCTGCGCCTCGACCAGCTCGCCTTCGGCATCGGCGTGGCGCTCGCCGGGCTCGCCGGCGCCTTGTTGGCCCCCGTCTTCCTCGTCTTTCCGACGGACGGCGTCGTCACCACGGTCAAGGGCTTCGAGATCATCGTGATCGGCGGGCTCGGCTCGATCCCCGGAGCGCTCGTCGGCGGGCTCATGCTCGGCATCGTCGAAAGCCTGGGTGCCGCCTTCATCTCGTCGCCGTATCAGAACGCCTATGGCTTCGCGCTCGTGCTTCTCGTCCTCTTGCTGCGCCCGACCGGCCTCTTCGGCGAGCGGACGCGGCAGGCCTGAGCGCATGGCCCCGCTCCTCGAAACTCGCGGCCTGACCAAGCGCTTCGGCGGCCTCGTCGCCAATGAGGAGGTCTCGATCCTGCTCGAGCGCGGGGAGATTCGCGGCCTGATCGGGCCCAACGGCGCGGGCAAGACCACGTTCGCCAATCTCGTCACCGGCATCCACGCGCCGAGTGCGGGCGACATCCGCCTCGACGGCGAGAGCGTGCTCGGCTTGGCCCCTTTCGAGATCGCGCGCAAGGGCCTCTTGCGCACCTTCCAGGTGTGCCGCCTCTTCGGCAACCTCACGGTCTTCGAGAACCTGCTGCTCCCCTACATGGCGCGCGGTGCCAAGGGCAGCGCGCTCGATGAGGGCATTGGCCGCGCGCGCGAGTTCCTCGAGCTCACCACGCTCTCGCGGCTCGCGAAGCTTCCGGCCAAAGGGCTCTCGGGCGGCCAGCGCGCGCTCCTCCAGGTCTGCTGCGGCTTCATGATCCCCGAGCTCAAATGCTATGTGCTCGACGAGCCCTTCGCCGGCATCAACCCGGTGATCAAGGATGCGATCATCGACCTCATCCTGCACGAGAACCGGGCGCGCGGCGTCACCTATCTCATCGTCAGCCACGAGATGGCGGTGATGCGCCGGCTCTGCAGCAAGATCACGGTGATGATCGAGGGACGCGTCGTGGCCGAGGGCCCGCTCGAGGAGGTCGCGAGGCGCGACGACGTGATCACCGCCTACCTCGGGAAGGCGCTCACATGAGCGATGCGGCGCTCTTGACGGTCGAGCAGCTCCATGCCGCCTATCAGCCGGGGGTCGACATCCTGCAGGGGCTTTCCCTTGCCGTGCGCCGTGAGAGCTTGACGCTGGTGATCGGCCCCAACGGTGCCGGCAAGTCCACGCTTCTGCGCACGATCTTCGGCTTCCTCAAGCCCCACGCGGGTGCCATCCGCTTCCTCGCCGAGTCGACCCTCGGGCTGCAGCCTTACGAGGTGAAGGCGCTCGGCATCAGCTATGTGCCCCAGGATATCAATACCTTTCCGGGCCTCACGGTCGAGGAGAACCTGCGCATGGGCGGCTGGACATTCCGCCGCGACCGGCCTCGGCTCCTGGCACAGATCGAGAAGATATACGGCATCTTCCCGGCCCTTGCCGAGCGCCGGCGCACGCGCGCAGGCGACCTCTCGGGCGGCCAGGGACGCATGCTTTCCGTCGCGCGCGAGATAATGAGCGAGCCCAAGCTCATGCTGGTGGACGAGCCCACGGCGGGGCTGGCGCCGAGCCTCGTCGACCAGGTCTACGAGTTCCTGCTTGCGGTGCGCCGCTCGATCGGCACGACCATCCTTCTCGTCGACCAGAACATCGAGGGTGCCATCCCGCACGCGGACTATGTCTACATGGTCAACCTGGGCCGCATCAAGACCGAGGGGCCGCCCGCCGAGTTCGGGGAAGAGCGCGTGCGCGAGCTGATCCACGAATGCCTGCTTGGGTGAGGGTGCCTATGCTGATGCTCGTCGACTGGAAGCGCGTCGCAGCGGTGACGGCGATTGCCGTCCTCGGCCTTGCAGCATTGCCGCAGATCGCCGGCAGTTTCGCGCTCCATGTGCTCACGATCAGCCTCTATTACACGATCCTCGCGGCGAGCTGGAACCTGCTTGCCGGCTTCACCGGCCAGTTCTCCCTGGCGCAGCAGGCCTTCGCCGCACTCGGCGCCTACACGACCGGGCTTCTCATCTATCACTATCAGACGCCGATGTGGCTCAGCATGCCCGCGGGCGTCGTCGTCGCGGCCGCGTTCGGCTACCTGCTCGGCCGCCTCGTGCTCAAGATGCGCGCCATCTACCTCGCGATCGCGAGCTGGGCCTTCGCCGAGACGATCCACATCCTGCTCGCCGCCGATTACGGCTACACGCGCGGCGAGCTCGGGCTCGACGTGCCGCCGCTCTATCACAGCGTGCAGCCGACCCCCTATTACTACACCTTCGCGGTCCTCACGGTCGTCTCCGTGCTCGCCATGTATCTCCTCGTGCACTCGCCGCTCGGCTATTTCATGCGCGCGATCAAGGACGACGAGATGCGCGCCGCGAGCCTGGGCGTCGACACCACGCGGGTCAAGGTCCTGGTCTTCACGCTCTCGAGCGCCTTTGCCGGCCTCGCGGGGGTGTTCTACGCCCATTACATCCTCGTGCTCAGCCCGCAGCTCGCCGACTTCAACGAGATGGCGAAGCTCATCGTCATGGTGGTGGTGGGCGGGCTCGGCTCGTTTGCGGGCCCGCTCGTCGGCGCCGCACCCATCCAGATCCTCACCACCTATTTGCAGAAATACGGCGAGTGGGACATGGTGATCTATGCCGTCCTCGTGATCGCGCTGATGCGGAGCTACATGGGGGGCCTCGTGGCCCTTGCGACGTCGGTCTTGAGGCACTTCGGCTCCGGCCGTGCCGAGGAGGCGGCCAAGTCATGAGGCACCATCCCGGCGACAACGCGCCGAGGAGGATCGCTTACGGCGGCAAGCCGCTCTACGGCGCGCGCCTCGGCATCCTCATGCTCGAGGCCGGCTTTCCGCGCATTCCGGGCGACATGGGGAATGCCGAGACCTGGCCCTTTCCCGTGCTCTACAAGGTGATCGCGGGCGCCACGCCGGCGCGCGTGGTGCGGCAACGCGCAGACGGCTTGCTCGAGGCCTTCGCAGCGGGTGCCGAAGAGCTCGTGCGCCTGGGTGCCGACGGAATCACCAGCAACTGCGGCTTCCTCTCGCTCTTTCAAGCGGAGATCGCGCGGCGCGCGGGCGTGCCGACAGCACTCTCGAGCCTCATGCAGGTGCCGTGGATCGAGCGCCTGCTGCCGCCCGGCAGGCGCTGCGGCATTCTCACGGTCAGCGCCGAGAACCTCTCCGCCGAGCATCTCGTGAGTGCCGGCTGCGACCCGGCGACGCCGGTCGCCGGCACCGACGGCGGCCGCGAGCTGAGCCGCGTGCTGCTCTCGGACGAGCGCGAGCTCGATCTCGGCCTCGCGGAAGCGGACATCCTCGCTGCGGGGGAGGAGCTCGTCGCCCGCCACGCCGCGCTCGGCGCCATCGTGCTCGAATGCACCAACATGGCGCCCTTTGCGCGCGCGCTTAACGAGGCGACGGGGCTGCCGGTCTACGACATCGTGAGCTTCGTCACCTGGTTCCACGCCGGGCTGCGCCCGCGCGATTTCGGCTGGCCCGCGCGCGAGCCCAAGGAATGGCGCGAGCGGCGGTAGACGCGAAACTCTACAAGCAGGAACTAGCGCCGCGACCCGGAAGTTCGTCTCGCCCGGAGGTAGCCGTCATTGCGAGCGCAGCGAACCCCGGCGTACGCCGGGGCAGCGCGCGTGATGCGGAACTCTCTCTGGATTGCTTCGTTGCCCTTCGGGCGCCTCGCAATGACGAGCGTTTTCCTGATGTGGCGAATTTCAGAACCAGGCCGCTACCGCCGCCTCAAGAGGCGGCTGAGCTCGCTCCACGGGCGCGTGTTGAGCACGTCGGAGCGCTCGATCCAGCCGCGCCGCGCCTGATCGACGCCGAAGCGCATGAAATCGAGCTGGCGCACGCCGTGCGCGTCGGTCGCGATCGCCAGCTTGACGCCTGCCTCCTTGGCAAGCCGCGCATGGATGTCGTTGAGGTCGAGGCGCTCGGGCTGGGCGTTGATCTCGAAGAAGCAGCCTCGCTCCTTGGCCGCGCGCACGAGGCGATCCATGTCGACGGCGTAGGGCTCGCGCTCGCCGATCAGGCGCCCCGTGGGGTGGGCGACGATCGCGAGATTGGGGTTATCCATGGCGCGGATGATGCGCTCGGTCTGCTTGGCGATTGGGAGTGCGAAGTGCGAATGCACGGCGCCGATGGCGAAATCGAGCTTGGCGAGGATGCCGTCCTCGAGGTCGAGGGTGCCGTCCTCGAGGATGTCGACCTCGACCGCCTTCAAGAGGCGCAGTCCCTTGAGCGTGGCATTGAGCCGCTCGATCTCGTCGATCTGCCGGCCGAGGCGCTTGGCATCGAGGCCGTGGGCGACGGTCAAGCGCCGGCTGTGGTCGGATATGGCGAGATAGGCATAGCCCAGCACCTTGGCCGCCGCCGCCATCTCGGCGATCGTGGCGCTGCCGTCGCTCGCCTTGGTGTGGATATGGAGGTCGCCGCGGATATCGTCCAAGCGCACGAGATGCGGCAGCTTGCCCGCCCTCGCCGCCTCGATCTCGCCGCGGTTCTCCCTGAGCTCGGGCTCGATGTAGGGAAGCTTGAAGAGCGCGTAGATTTCCTCCTCGCTGCGGCCGGCGATGCGCTTCTCGCCCCGGAACACGCCGTACTCGTTCACCTTGAGGCCCTTCATCACGCCGAGCGTGCGGATCGCGATGTTATGGTCCTTGGAGCCGGTGAAATAGTGGAGGGCGGCACCGTAACTCTCTTCCGGCACGACCCGCAGGTCGACCTGCAGGCCCGAATCGAGCCGCACGGTCGAGCGCGTCGGCCCCTTGGCGAGCACCTCCTTGACGCGCGGATAGGCGGCGAAGCGCTCGATCGCGTCGCCACCCGCGGCACTCGTCACCAAGAGGTCGAGATCGCCCACGGTCTCCTTGCGCCGGCGGTAGCTGCCGGCGACGATCGCCTGGCGCATGCCCCGGCTTGCCTTGAGATAGTCGAGCAGTGCGGTCGCACTCTCCTCGGCCGAGGCGAGCTTGACGCGCGCGGGTCCGGCACCCCGCTCGGCGAGCCCCTCGAGGATGCGCGCCTGGGTCTTCTCGCCCAGGCCCGGCAGCTTGGCGAGCTTGCCCGCCGCCGCCGCCTTGCCGAGCTCGGCGAGACTCTTGATCTTGAGCTTGTCGAAGATGAGCTTGATGCGCTTCGGGCCGAGGCCGGGGAGGGACGCCATCTCGACGAGCGAGGGCGGCAGCTTCTCCGCGACCTCGTCGAGGAGGCGAAGGTGCCCGGTCTCGTAGAGCTCCTTGATCTTCCCGGCCAAGTCCTCGCCGATGCCGGGGAGCTCCGAGAGCGCGCGGCCCGCGGCAAGGACTGTCGCGATGCTTTCGGGCAAAGTGTCGATGGTGCGTGCCGCGTTGCGGTAGGCGCGCACGCGGAAGGGGTTGGCGTTGCTGATCTCGAGGAGCTCGGCCAGGCGCAGGAGCTCCGCCGCGATCTTGGCGTTGCTCATTTGCCCCGCACCCGCCTTGCTTGGCACCTTCTTCGCCTTGACCATGGCGGAAGCTTGCCCGTTCCCTCTCTTCGCGCGCATTGACCCAGCTCAAGTGCCACAGGGATGCCGCGAAGCTATCGCCGGGAGAGGGCAAAGTCGAGGCAAGCGCTCGCGCAGGCGAGGTGCGTCTCTTCTGTTGGCCTCGGCCTCGATCGCGCCTAGAGTCGCTTCGCTGGAGTCGGCCCGGGTGCCTCGTGCGGCCCGGCCGGGCGCTCGCACGAAGGCCTTTCCGGGAGGAGCCCATGGCCAAGGAACTCGGTCATTTCATCGGCGGCAAGGCCGTCTCGGGCAAGAGCGGCCGTTATTCGGACGTGTACAACCCCGCGACGGGAGAGGTGAGCGCACGTGTGGCACTCGCCAATGCGGCCGAGGTGGCTCAGGCGGTGGCGAGTGCGAAGGCGGCAGCACCCAAGTGGGCGCAGACGCCGCCGCTTCTGCGCGCGCGCCTCATGTTCAAGTTCAAGGAGCTCCTCGAGAAGAACCGCGACAGGCTCGCGCGGCTCATCGGCAGCGAGCACGGCAAGGTCCTCGCCGATGCCACCGGCGAGGTGACGCGCGGCATCGAGGTCGTCGAGTTCGCCTGCGGCATCCCGCATCTCGCGAAGGGCGAGTTCACCGAGAACGTCGGCACCAACGTCGACAGCTACTCGCTGCGCCAACCCCTCGGCGTGGTGGCCGGCATCACGCCCTTCAACTTCCCGGCCATGGTGCCGATGTGGATGTTCCCGGTCGCGATCGCCTGCGGCAACGCCTTCGTCCTCAAGCCCTCGGAGCGCGACCCCTCGGCCCCGCTCCTCTTGGGCGAGCTGCTGCTCGAGGCGGGGGCACCCGAGGGCGTTCTCAATGTCGTCAACGGCGACAAGGAGGCGGTCGACGCCATCTTGGCACACCCAGACATCGAGGCGGTGAGCTTCGTCGGCTCGACGCCGATCGCGGAATACGTCTATCACACGGGCACTGCGCATAATAAGCGGGTGCAGGCGCTGGGAGGTGCCAAGAACCACATGGTCGTGCTGCCCGATGCGGACATGGAGCAGGCGACGGATGCGCTCATGGGGGCCGCCTACGGCTCGGCCGGCGAGCGCTGCATGGCGGTCGCCGTCGCGGTCGCGGTCGGGGCTGCCGGCGACGCCCTCATGGCGAAGCTCGCCCCTCGCGTGCGCGGCCTCAAGATCGGCCCCTACAGCGATCCCGAGGCGGAGATGGGCCCGCTCGTGACCAGGCAAGCTTATGAGCGGGTCAAGGGCTACGTCGATCTCGGCGTCAAGGAGGGTGCCAAGCTCGCCGTCGACGGCCGCGGGCTCAAGCTCCAAGGCTACGAGCAAGGCTTCTTCCTCGGCGGCTGCCTCTTCGACGAGGTCAAGCCCGAGATGCGCATCTACAAGGAGGAGATCTTCGGCCCCGTGCTGTCGGTCGTGCGCAGCAAGGATTACGAGACGGCCCTCGGGCTCGTGAACGCGCACGAGTTCGGCAACGGCACCGCCATCTTCACCCGCGACGGCGATGCCGCGCGCGACTTCGCCGCGCGCGCGAGGATCGGTATGGTCGGCATCAACGTGCCGATCCCGGTGCCGATGGCCTTCCACTCCTTCGGCGGCTGGAAGCGCTCGCTCTTCGGCGACCATTACCTGCACGGGCCCGAGGGCGTGCGCTTCTACACGCGGCTCAAGACCATTACCTCGCGCTGGCCGACCGGCATCAGGAAGGGTGCGGAGTACGTCATGCCGACGATGCGGTAGCGCTGAGGCAAGCTTTCAAGTTTACCGGATCATCAGCCGCCCAAACGTGCAACGGCGGTCGGACCCGAGAGCCGCGCGGTGCGTCAGACGAGTTCGACCTGCACCTTGCGCCCGACGATGGCGGCGGCCCGCTGAAGGGTTTCGATCGTCACATTGCCATCGTTCGGGTCGAGCACGCGGTCGACCTGCGTCCGGCTGGTATGCATCATTGCGGCGAGGCGGCGCTTGCTGAGTTTCCGCTCCTTCATCGCCTGTTGGAGCTGCCAGGCGATCACTTCCTTGACCGCCCGCGCCTGGAACTCCTCGAGCACGCCTTCCTCCTTGAGGAAATCGTCGATCGACGAACCCTTGTGCCTGTTTGCCATCCGTCTCTTAGCCATCTTCAACCTCTCGTTTGCGCTTTCGCGCGATCGCCAAGTCTTCATCGGGCGTCTTCTGCGCCTTTTTGATGAAGCCATGGAGCGCGTAAAGCGCCCCATCATGAAAGCAAATAAAAACTCGCGATATCATCTTGCTGGGGAGCCTGGTACGCAGCTCCCAGAGGCCATCGCCCATCGCCCGGCACAGCGGCATTCCGACGGGCCAGCGATATTGCACCCGTTGGAGGTCCGCGCCGATCGCCAGCCGGTCCGCTCGG
The DNA here is from genome assembly GCA_052143835.1 of Alphaproteobacteria bacterium. Classification (GTDB taxonomy): domain Bacteria; phylum Pseudomonadota; class Alphaproteobacteria; order JACZXZ01; family JACZXZ01; genus DASPPM01. The sequence continues at coordinate 27,117 of JBKQRV010000096.1, read as the reverse complement.
TCCAGCCTCTTTAACCACGTCCTCGTTGGCTCGTTCCCGGCGGCCGTACGGTAGAAGAAGAGCGGGATTTTCGGCGTATCCGCGTCGCCATTATGCACAATATGCGATCCTATGTACTATAAAAAGTGCCGCCTGTCCAGGACGGCGCACCTTCGTCCCGACCCGCACCGTGAAATTCTAACTCATAGGGAAAGGACCACCGAGAAGGAATGGCATGCTGAGCGTCAGCTCCTGATCCGCGTCCCCCTGGGATCGTACATGGGCGCCAAGCTCGCCCGAGCGGCGAAGCGCTTGCCGGCGACCTCGATCTCGAAGCGGCCGCTCGCGACGTAGGCCGCGTCGATACCGTCATCATCATGCACATAGCCGAGCGCCACGGCACGCCCGAGATGGTGGCCGTAAGCACCCGAGGTGGTGCGACCGACGATTCCGCCGTCGCGATAGACGGGCTCGTTGTGGTAGAGGAGCGGCTCTGGTTCGTTTAGCGCGAATTGCACGAGGCGCTTGGTCGTCTTCCGCTCGCGCGCGCGCAAGAGGGCCTCGCGGCCGATGAAGTCGAGGTTCTTGTCGAGCTTGACCGCGAAGGCGAGGCCGGCCTCAAGGGGCGTGTCCTCGTCGGAGATGTCGTGGCCCCAGCTGCGATAGGCCTTCTCCATGCGGCAGGAGTCCATCGCGTGCATGCCGGCGAGGCGCAAGCCGAAGGCCCCGCCCGCGGCGACGATCCTGTCGAAGAGGTGGACCGCGAACTCGCTCGGCACGTAGAGCTCCCAGCCGAGCTCGCCCACATAGGTGATGCGCGCGGCGCGCAGCCGCGCATGGCCGATCTCGATCTCGCGCGAGGTGCCGAAGGGAAACGCCGCGTTCGAGAGATCCTCGCCCGAGAGCTCGGCCAAGAGCGCCCGGCTGTGCGGGCCCATGACGCTCAACATCGCGTAGGCCGAGGTGACGTCGGTCGCAAACGCGTGCGCGTCCGCCGGGATGTGGCGGCGGAGCCAGTTGAAGTCGCGCACGCCAGTGGCCGTCGCGGTCACCACTAGGTAGCGCGTCTCGGAGAGGCGCGTCACGGTGAGGTCCGCCTCGATGCCGCCGCGCTCGTTGAGCCATTGGGTATAGACGATGCGGCCCGGCTCGACCGCCACGTCGTTCGCGGAGATGCGCTGGAGCACGGCCTCCGCGTCGCGTCCCTCGACCAGGAATTTTGCGAAGCTCGACTGATCGAAGAGGGCCACGCCCTCGCGCACCGCCTTGTGCTCGGCCGCGGCATGGGCGAACCAGTTCTGCCGGCCGTAGCTGTACTCGTACTTGGGTTCGACGCCGGCGGGCGCGAACCAGTTGGCGCGCTCCCACCCGGCGGTCTCGCCGAAACAGGCGCCCTGCCCCTTGAGCCGCTCGTAGAGCGGGGTCAGCCGCACGTCGCGCGCGGTCTCGTACTGGCGATAGGGCCAGTGCATGGCATAGAGCAGACCGAGCGATTCGGAGACGCGCTCGGCAAGATAGCGCTTGTTGCCCTGGAAGGGCTGCATGCGCCGGATGTCGACGTCCCACAGGTCCATGGGCGGATGGCCGCCCACGATCCACTCGGCGAGCACCTTGCCGGCACCTCCCGCCGACTGGATGCCCGTCGAGTTGAAGCCGGCCGCGACGAAGAGACCGGGCAGCTCCGGCGCCTCGCCGAGCATGTAGCGCACGTCGGGCGTGAAGCTCTCGGGGCCGTTGAAGAATTTGCGGATGCCGACGCGCTCGAGCGCCGGAAGGCGCCGCATCGCCGCCTCGAGGATCGGCTGGAAATGGTCGAAGTCCTCGGCGAGCTCGCCGAACTCGAATCCCTCGGGGATGCCGTCTATGGCCCAGGGCTTGGCCTTGGGCTCAAACGCGCCGAACAGCAGCTTGCCCGCATCCTCCTTGAAATACGCGCAGTGATCGGGATCGCGCAGCACCGGGAGAGTGGCCGTGAGCTCGGGGAAGTCCTCGGTCACCACGTAGAAATGCTCGCAGGCCTGAAGCGGAATATTCACCCCGCAGCTGCGGCCGAAGGCGCGCGACCACATGCCCGTCGCGATCACCACATGCTCGGCCTTGATCTCGCCGCGCTCGGTGGCGACGCCCACAACACGGCCGCGCTCGCTGCGGATGGCGTCCACTTTCGTCTCCTCGAAGACCTGGGCACCCCGCATCGTGGCACCCTTGGCGAGCGCGACCGTGGTGTCGACCGGGTTGGTCTGGCCGTCCTTGGGGAGGAACACGCCGCCCACCACGTCGCTCACCTCGAGGAGCGGCCAATGGCGCTTGATCTCGCCCGGCCCGATCTCGTGGACCTCGAGCCCGAAGGTCTTGGCCATGGAGGCGCCGCGCAGGAGCTCCTCGAAGCGCGCCGCCGTGGTCGCGATGGCGATGCTGCCGCGCTGCTTCCAGCCCGTCGCCTGTCCGGTCTCCTCCTCAAGGCCGGCGTAGAGGCCGGCGGTATATTGCGCGAGCCGCGTCATGTTGAGGGTGGCGCGCAGCTGGCCGATCAGTCCCGCGGCGTGCCAGGTGGTGCCGCTCGTAAGCTTCTTGCGCTCGAGCAGCACGACCTCCTTCCAGCCGAGCTTGGTCAGATGATAGGCGATCGAGCAGCCGACGACCCCGCCGCCGATGACGACGACCCTTGCGTGGCTGGGGAGCTGCTTCGGCACCGGTGTCACCTCCTTGCTGTCTCGCTTATGCTAGGGGACACCGAGTCCAATCGGAACGGAAAATCGGACTAGCGTCTTGGTTCTGGCTTTCACGCCATTGAGAAGACGCTCGTCATTGCGAGGCGCCCGAAGGGCAACGAAGCAATCCAGTGAGGGGCGCGCACCAAGTGCCTGGATTGCTTCGCTCCGCTCGCAATGACGGTCATCTCCATATGAGACGAATTTCTGAACCAGGGCCTATAGGCCCCGTGCCTCTTCCACTTCCGTAATCGCCGTCTCGACGATGTCGAGCGCCGCCTCCATCTCGGCGGCGCTCACGGTGAGCGGCGGCGTCAAGGTCAGCACGTTCCCCATCGTGGTCTTGAAGCTCAAGCCGCGCTCGAGGCAGGCGTAGAGCACCGCCTCGGCCGCGTCTGTCGCCGGCGCCTGACTGTCGCGGTCCTCGACGAGCTCGATGCCGAGCAAGAGGCCGCGCCCGCGCACATCGCCGATGAGACGATGCCGGTCCATCATCTCGGCCATGCGCTCGAGTGCCTGCGCACCCACGCGCGCCGCGTTCTCGACAAGGCCCTCCTCCTCGATGATCGCGATGGTGGCCAGCGCCGCGCGCGCCAGCACCGGGTTCTTCTCGTGCGTGTAATGGCCAAAGGCGTATTTGCCGCCGACGTCGAGCTCGGGGCGCGTCACGGTCGCGGCGAGCGGCAGGATGCCGCCGCCGAGCGCCTTGCCGAGCACGAGGATATCGGGCTCCACCCCGTCGTGCTCGCAGGCGAACATCTTGCCCGTCTTGCCGAGCCCCGTCGGAATCTCGTCGAAGATGAGGAGCGTGCCATGGCGGTCGCAGGCCTCGCGCACGCTCTTCCAGAAGCCGGGGGGCGGCAGATAGGGCACGGCGCGGATCGGCTCGGCGATCACGGCGGCGATGTCGCCCTCCTTCTCGAGCGCGTAACGCACCATGCCGGCGAAGACCGTGCGGCAGCTTTCGTTGTGGAGTGCCCGGCTGGTATGGCCGGGGCCGAAGGGATTGCGGTAGCAATTGTAGGGCGGAACATGCGTGGCCCCCGGCAAGAGCGGACCGATGGCGCCCGAGCGGAAGAGCTCCTCGCCGCCGACGCTCGCCGCGGCGAAGCCGGCGCCGTGGAAGGAGTCCCAGAAGGAGAGCGTCTTGTGCCGCCCCGTGGCCGCGCGCGCGATCTTGAGCGCGATCTCGATCGCCTCCGACCCGCCGGGTGCCAGGAGCACCTTTGAGAGCGTACCCGGTGCCAACTCAGCCAGCTTGCGCGCGAGCTCGACCGCCGCCTCGCAAGTGAAGCGCCGGGGTGCGAAGGGCAGCTCGTCCATCTGCCGCCTGATCGCCTCCTTGAGCCTTGGATGACCATAGCCGATGTGATGGACGTTGTTGCCGTGGAAATCCATGTAGCGCCGGCCGGCAACGTCCTCGATCCAGATGCCTTCCGCCTTGCGGATGGCATCGAGGCAAGGGGTCGAGACCGACTGGTGGAGGAAATAGCGCGCGTCCTCCTCGAGGAGCGCCAGGGTCGCGGCATCGAGATTGCGCGCGGCCCAGCGCGCGCGGCGCGGCGAGAGATTGACGTCGCTTTCGGAAGGTCTGGGACTCCCGGAAGGCTTGGAGCTTTGCGAGGGCTTGGACGATTTGCGCTCGATCCGTGTCATGCGGCAGCCCGTCCTACGCCCGCCTTTTCTCGACCCCGGCAGCGGCAGGCGCGCCATTCGCGACCCCCATCTCCCGGAGGGTGCAGCGGATGACGTCGAGCACGCCTCGCATCTCCTCGAGCCCCACTCGGCCTATGCAGCCGATACGGAAGCTGTCGGCGAGGGTGAGCTTGCCGGGATAGATGACGTAGCCCGCCTCGCCCAAACGATCGTAGAAGGCCTCGAAGCGGAACTTGGGATCGGCCGGCATCCTGACGGTGACGATATTGGGCGCCTGGATGCGGTCGTCGAGCAGCGTCTCGAAGCCGAGCGCACGCAGGCCCGCCACCAGCACGCGGCAATTCTCGCGATAGCGCCGCCCGCGGCCTTCGACCCCGCCCTCGGCCTCGAACTCGTCGAGGGCCCGATCGAGGGCCAGGATGGCGTGGACCGGCGGGGTGAAGCGCCACTGGCCGTTCGCCTCCATCGCGGTCCACTGGTCATAGAGGTCGAGACTCAAGGAGGGGGCATTGCCCTTGGCGCGCTCGAGCGCCTCGCGGCGCGCAATGCAGAAGCCCAGGCCGGGAACTCCCTCGAGGCACTTGTTGCTCGAGGCGACGAGCGCATCGAAGGGGGTCTTCCCCGCATCGAGCGGGATGGCGCCGAAGGAGCTCATGGCGTCGATGAGGAGGCTGCGGCCGTGGCGGGCTGCAACCTCGGCCACCTCCTCGACCGGGTTGAGCACGCCCGAAGTCGTTTCCGTGTGCACCACGGCGACGTGCGTGATGTCGGGCCCGGCCGCGAGGTGGCGCTCGAGCGCGCGCGGGTCGACCGGGGTATCCTCGGGCGTCTCGAGCACGGCATGGGCGAGGCCGAAATAGGAGCAGATACGCGCCATGCGCTTGCCGTAGGCGCCGTTCACGAGGATGAGGAGCTTGCCGTCCATCGGCACCAAGGTACCGATCATCGCTTCGACCACGAAGGTGCCGCTGCCCTGGAGCGGCACGCACACATGCGTCCCTTGGCCGGCGACGATGGCAAGCAGGCGTTCGCGCACGCGCCTGTTGAGCGCGATGAATTGACGGTCGCGCGAGCCCAAGTCGTGCAGCATCGCCTCTTTGACCGTGGGCGAGGTGGTAAGCGGTCCCGGCGTCAGGAGCCAGGGATCGCCGCTCGGCGAGAGCGCGCGGTCGGGACGGCGAGCGATCGAGGGGGAGGTGCTCATGACGCGTTTCCTTCGCGGCCCGGGGGCAGGGAGGGCCGCCTCTTGTCCTTTATGCGCCGCGCGGGTAGCATAAAACAAATCGATAAAAACTATGTGACGAATTGGCCATGTCGATAAATCACGCCCAGCTGCGCGCCTTCCACGCGGTCGCGAGCGAGGGCAGCTTCACGCGTGCCGCCGCCGCGCTCCGCGTGACGCAGCCGACCATCTCGGCGCAGGTGAAGGAGCTCGAGGACGCATACGGCGTCAAGCTCTTCGAGCGGATCGGGCGCGGCGTCGAGATCACCGAGCTCGGCAAGGCGCTCCACGAGATCACGCGCCGGCAATTCGGCGTCGAGACGGAGGCCGAGCAGCTGCTGCTCTCCGCGCGCGGCCTCATCCGCGGTCAGCTTCGCCTCGCCGCGGACGCGCCCTATCATGTCATCCCGCTCTTGAGCGCCTTCACCCGCCGCTACCCCGGCATCAAGCTGACCCTCACCTTCGGCAATTCGCACGAGGTGCTCGCCGGCCTGATCGAGCGCAGGAGCGACGTCGCGGTACTCGCCGACCTGGCACTTGAGGAGCGCCTTCATGCCGTCCCCTTCCGTCGCGACCGCCTCATGCTCTTCGTCGAGCGCAACCATGCCTGGGCCGCGCGCAAGAGCGTCAAGCTGGCCGAGCTCGAGGGCCAGCGCCTGGTCTTGCGCGAGCCCGGCTCGATCACGCGCGCGCGCTTCGAGGAGGCGATCGCCAACGCCGGCGTCAAGCTCGGGCAGACGCTCGAGATCGGCAGCCGCGAGGCCGTGCGCGAGGCGGTCGCCGCGGGGCTCGGTCTCGGCGTCGTCTTCGCGAGCGAGTTCGGCCATGACGACCGCCTCCACCCGATCGCCATCCGCGACATCAAGATCGAGAGTACGGAGTTCGCCGTCTGCCTCAAGGAGCGCCTCGCCGTGCGCGTGGTGCGCGCCTTCTTCGATCTGCTTTTGGAGCAGACGGCATCCGCGGCCAGATGAGGCGTCCGCGCGGCCCACGCCCGCGTCACCCCATACCAACCAAGGGAGGCAAACAGAGAGCGAACGCCGGTTATTGGCGACGACGGCGTATAGCCACATAGACCGCTACCGACCGCTTATCTCTCGAACGTGCCATGGGGGGGAGGTGGCCGAAGCGAAAGCTTAGAAACTCGGCCTTGGCCATGCCGAGACAGGCGTCGAGGGGAACGGCCGGTGACGCGGGTCATCCACGTAATCACGGCGAGTCGCATCGCGGGTGGTATGGAGGCCTTTCTCGCCCGCTTGGCGCCGGCCCTTCGCCGCAGCGGCCTCGAGCAGATCGTCATTGCGCGGCCGGGCGGCGATCTGAGCGCTCATCTCCATGCCCTAGGGGTGGAGACACTCACCTATTCGCTCTATAAGCGACGCCCGCTCTCCGCTTGGGGCGTGCGTAGGACGTTCCGCCGCTTCGCTCCCGACGTGGCGTTGAGCTGGCTGCCGCGCGCCGCACAGCAGGTGCCGCCGGGTCCGTGGGTCCATGTGGCGCAGGTCGGGTGGTACCGCGGGCTCGACTGCTACGAGCGGGCCGCGCGCATGGTGATGCCGACGCCCGACATGAAACGCCATTTCCTCGAGCAGGGCTTCGCCGGCGAGATCACCGTGCTGCCGCACTTCGCGGCACCCGAGCAGGCGCCGCCCGTCGAGCGGCGTCTTTTCGACACGCCGGAGGATGTTCCGCTCGTCCTCGCCCTCGGCCGCTTCGACCGGCTCAAGGGCTTCGACATCGCGCTCCGCGCGCTCGCTCGCTTGCCCGGTGTCTATTTCTGGCTCGCGGGCGAAGGCGAGGAGGAAGCTCGGCTGCGCGCGCTCGCGGCCGAGCTCGACATCGCCGCACGCGTGCGTTTCCTCGGCTGGCGGCGCGACGTGGCCGCTCTCCTCGGCCAGGCGAGCGTCGTCATCGTGCCCTCGCGCATCGAGCCGCTCGGCCTCGTGACGCTCGAGGCATGGGCCGCAGGCGTGCCCGTCGTGGCGGCGGATTCATCCGGGCCGCGCTACGCCATCGAGGCGGAGACGAGCGGGCTCCTGGTCCCGGTCGAGGATCCGGCAGCACTCGCGAAGGCGATCCGGCGCGTGCTCGACGACGCTGCCCTCGCGCGCCGGCTCGCAGAGGGCGGCAAGCGCCGGCTTGACGAGCGCTTCAACGAAGCGGCCACGGTCGCGGCCTACCGCGAATACTTCGAGCGCGTGGCGCGCGAGGGACGCTGATGCGGCACCCGCCGGCTCCAAGACATAGGCGGCCTCTTTAGGGCCGCTCGCCGCGGCGGATGCGCTCCTCTATGTCGTCGATGCACGGCATCATCTCGGCGATCGTGTCGACCGTATAGTGGGCCCCCGCCTGGGCCATGCGGCGATGGGCGCGCGCGCGCTTCTCCTCCTTCTCGGCCTTGGAGAGCTTCTTCCACTCCTTGAGCGAGAGCCCGACCTCGTTGCCCGAGACCGCGAGCCCGATCGTCCACATGCCGGCGTTGAGCCCCTCCTCCACGCCGGGCACGGTGTCGTCGACCTTGACGCAGGCCTCGACCGTGGTGACGCCCAGGTTGATCACGTTCTGAAGACACATGTGGGGATAAGGCCGCCCCGCCGGCACCTCGCTCGCGCAGACGGTGGAGTCCGGCTTGTAGCCCTGGCGCGCCGCGTCCCTGAGATTGATCTTCATCATTTCCGTCATATAGCCCGTCGTCGAGCCGATCTTGATGCCGCGCTTCCTGAGCTCCGCCACGGCCTCGAGCGTGCCCGGGATGAGCTCGGAATAATCGGAGAGGCACTTGAGCTGGAGCGGCACGAACTCCTTGAACATGCGGTTCACGTCCGCCTCGTTGGGCAGGCGTCCGTGCCGCGCCTGCCAGCGCGCGCGCACCGAATCGAGCTCGGTGATGCGTTGGATGTGGACGCGCTTGTGAGCACCCATGGGCGCGCGCGCCTCCGCCATGTCGATCGGCACGCCCTGGCGCTTGAACACCTCGACGAACACCACCGCGGGGGCGATGCAGCCGAAGTCCATGGTGGTACCGGCCCAGTCCAGAAGGACGGCCTCGAGCGGCCCGCGGTAGGTGCGTCGATAGCTGAAATTCATGGCTCTCTCTCCCTTGACTCCCTTGACTCCCTTGGCTCGCCCCGTCCGCCGTCGTCCTTCGCGACGGGCGCGCTGGCCGCATCCGGGCGCCATATGGGGCCGCCGCGTTCCATAAAGCAAATCGATAATGCCTATGGCTCGAATAGGATGAAGCTATCGGTCACGCGGCCTTCGCGCTGCCGCCCGCCTAGCGCGGCGGCCCTCTCGCTCGGACTCTCGCCCGTGCAAGAGCCCGCCCGACCCTCCTCGCCGGGGAGGGAGAGCCTTATTGCCGATGCCTGAGGCTAACCGGCCCCCGTGATGCGCTTGAAGCGCTCGTCCCACTCCTTGCGGTGTTGCGCGATGAAGGCCTGGTCGAGCTCGACCAGACGGTTGAGCTCATCGGTGGTGAAGCGCACGCTTGCCTGCAGCTCGGGTGTCAACTGGCCGAGCGCGTTGCTGTTCGTCCCGGCATAGTAGAAGGCCCGCGTGAAGAAGGCCTGATTCTTGGCATCGAGCGTCTCATCGAGATAGAGCTCGGCCCATTCCTTGTTCTTCGTGCCCTTGGCGATACCGGTCCCCCACGAGATCGAGATGGCACCCTCCTTGGGATAGACCCACTTGACCGGGGCCCCCATGGCCTGCGCCCTATGCGCATCCGATTCTTGAAGGATGGCGACGACGGCCTTGCCGTCCTTCAGCGCCGTCATGCGGGAGTAGGAGTCCTTGGTCCATATGGGCTGCTGCTGGACCAGCTTCTGCAGCATGGCAAAGCCCGCCTCGGCGTCCTTCGGGTCCTTGCCCGCCGCAAGCGCTGCGATCGGGATCATGTCGGCCCCGATGTTCTCCAACATGTCCGGCAGCGCGATCCGACCCTTGAATTCCGGGCGCCACAGGTCGGCGAACGCGGTCGGCGGAGTCTTCACGCGCTCGGTGTTGTAGACGAGGCCGATGGCGGTGAAGCTCTGCGCCACCCAATGGCTGTGAATGAAGCGCGGATAGACTCCCTTGAGGTTCTTGAGCTGCGGCGAGTTCCTGTCGATCGGCTCGACCACATCCGCCGTCATCGCATAGGGCCAAACCTCGTCATAGAGCTGGACGATGTCGTAGACCTGGTTGGCGAGACTGGCCTTGAGCTTGTCGATGCGCTCATAGGCGATCGCGGTGGCCTCCACGGCCACGGCGATCCCGCTTTGCCTGGTGAAGGAGGCGTCCACGCCCTCCTTGAGCGCACCTGACCACGGCCCGCCCCAGCTCAGCACCTTGAGCTGCTGCGGCTTGCCGGCGGCCCAAGCGTCCTGCGCCAGGCCGAGGCCGGCCGAGCCCGCGAGCGCCAGCGCACCGGTCTTGAGAAAATCGCGACGTAGCATCATCGCCTCCCTCCGTCCAGCAATTGCATCCCTGTTCCTTCTGCCGGCCGAGCTACCAGCCGACCGCATATGACGAGCGGCGCGGATCGGCACCCGCCGTCAAGACGCCGCTTGCGTTGTCCCGGGCGATTGCGCACACCGCCCCTGCGTTCCACGAGAATTCGGGCCACCGCTGCACCTCGTGGCCGAGTGCCGCGAGCGCGCGCGCGGTCGCCTCGGGCAGGCGCGCCTCCAGCGTGAGCCGGGCGGGATAATAGTCGTGCGGCGCAAACGAATTCGGGAAGCTATGGCTGGCAAAGCGCGGGGCGCTGACCGCGGCCTGGAGGTCCATGCCGAAGACCGCGACGTTGAGCAACACCTGCAGCATCGCCTGGCTCTGCACGTCGCCTCCCGGCGTGCCGAAGGGCATCACCGCGCGCTCGCCGAAGAAGGCGATCGCGGGATTGGGCGTGAGGCGCGGGCGCTTGCCGGGTGCGAGCGCGCTCGGATGGCTTGGGTCGGTGCGCGACTGGCAGCCGCGCGTGGAGGGACAGAGGCCAGTGCCCGGGATCACCTCACCGTCGCTCGACGAATCGCTCGGCGTCGCCGAGAAGACGTTGCCGTGTCGATCGATGACCGCGACATACGAGGTGTCATGCGCGGTGCGGGGTACCTCGGCCGCCGCGTCCACGGCGGCGGCGAGCTCGAGGCGCGGGGCCGGTTGATCGGGCCAGGCGCGGCCGGCAGGCGGCATCCCCAGTGCCGCGCACCTGGGGTCGATCTCGGCGCGGCGCTCGGCGGCGTAGCGCTCTGAAAGGAGCACCTCGAGCGGCACGTCGACGAAGCGCGGATCGCCGAAATAGGCCTCGCGGTCGGCAAAGGCGAGCTTGATCGCCTCCGTCAGCATGTGCACGTAAGCCGGCGAATTGTGGCCGAGGTCCGCGAGGCCGACGCCGTCCAGGATGTTGAGGGTCTCGGCCAAGACCGGTCCCTGGCACCAGGGGCCGCAGGTATAGAGCTCGACCTCGCCGAAGCGGCAGCGCGCGGGCGGCTCGAAGCGCACCTGATATTCCGCGAGATCCTCTTCCGTGAGCCAGCCGCCATTCGCGCGATGGTAGGCGGCGATGCGCTTGGCGATGTCGCCGAGGTAAAACGCGTCGCGCGCGGCCTGAATTCCGGCCACGCGGCCGCGCCGCTTCGCCGCCTTCTCCTCATCCGCCATGTATTGCAGGCTGGCCGCGAGATCGCTCTGCACGAAAATCTCGCCGGAGGCCGGCGCGCGCCCGCGCGGCAGATAGATCGCGGCATTCTGCGGCCAGCGCGCGTAACGCGGCTCGTTGCGCGCGATATAGTCCGCCATCGGCGGATGCATGGGAAAGCCCTCGCGCGCGAGGCGGATGGCGGCGGAGGTGACCTCGCCGAAGCTCATCGTGCCGTAGCGCTCGAGGGCGGCGAGCCAGGCGGCGGGGGCTGCGGGCGACACGGTGCGCAGCAAGCCCTCCGGGATCCGACCGCCGTGCTCCCGCTCGAAGTGCTCGATCGAGGCGGCGCGCGGCCATACGCCGAGCCCGTCGATCGTCACCACCTCGCGGCTCTCGGCAAGGTAGAGCATGATCGGCGCCACGCCCGCGACATTGACGATGTCGCTCTGCACCACGCCGAGCATGAAGCCTGCGGCCACGCCGGCGTCGACGGCGTTGCCGCCGGCCTCGAGGACGAGAAATCCCGCGTGCGCGGCGGCGAAGTGCGCGGCCGAGACCATGTGCCGGCTGCCCAGAAGGACGTGGCGATAGGTTCCTTCCCGGCCCAGTCCGACGATGCTCTTCCCCGTCCCGCTCATCCGCAGCTCCTCAAGGCTTCGCGCCCCGCATCGTCCGCTCGCGTGCGACTGCCTACGGCAACCCTACATCAAGCCGCCCCCACTCGGAAGGCGAAATAGGAGTGCTACAGGCCCGCTTTGTGAAAGTGCCGCAGCAAGGTTGACGCGGCCCCGTCGTACTGCATACAAACCGGGCATCCGGACGAGCCGGTTTCCAGCAATAGTCTCCGCCGACGAGCGCACATACCATGAGCGACGCAACCGAAATCTCGACCCTTGCCAATCTGGCCCCCGAGCCCTACCGCCTGCGTCTTCCCGGGCCCACCGCAGTGCCCGAGCGCGTGCGCCAGGCGATTGCGCAGCCGGTGCTGGCGCATCGCGGGCCCGAGTTCCGTGCCGTCCTCGTCGAGAGCGAGGCCATGCTGCGGCTCGTGCTCGGCACGAAGAACCGCATGCTGCTCGTGGCCTCTACGGGGACCGGCATGATGGAGGCCTGCCTCGTCAACGTGCTCGCACCCGGCGAGCGCCTGCTCGTCGTCGTCAACGGCCAGTTCGGCGAACGCTTCGCCGCCATCGGCAAGGCGCTCGGAGTGATTGTCGACACGCTCGACGTCCCTTGGGGCGAGGCGGTCGACCCGGCGGCCGTCGAGCGGCGCATCAAGGACAAGGATTACCGGGCCGTGGTCCTGGTGCACAACGAGAGCTCGACCGGCATCGTCGCCGACCTTCCCGGCATCGCGGCCGTGCTACGCAACCGACCGACGCTCCTCCTCGTCGATTCCGTGAGCGGGGTCGGCGGGGTGGAGATGCGCCAGGACGCGTGGGGCGTCGACATTCTCGTCTCGGCCTCCCAGAAGGCGCTCATGTGCCCGCCCGGACTCGGCATCGCGAGCGTGGGCGAAAAAGCCTGGGAGGTCGTGCGCCGCGAGGGCGGGCTGCCGCGCTTCTACTTCGACTTTCGCCGCTACGGCGAGGAGATCGCAGAGGGTGCTACCCCCTATACCTCGGCCGTCACCCTCATCCGCGGCCTCCGTGAGGCGCTCGGCATGATCCACGAGGAGGGGCTCGACCGCGTGCTGGCGCGTCACCGCCGCCTAGCAAACGCGTTGCGCGCGGGCTGCGCCGCGATCGGGCTACCCTCCTTCGCAAAAGACGGGCGGCTCTCAAATACCGTCTCGGTCTTCAAGCTGCCCGACGGCCTCGACGGCGGCGCCGTCGTGCGCCGGCTCCACGAGAAGCACCGCACCGTGATCGCCGGCGCGCGCAACAAGCTCGCGGGCAAGGTGATCCGCATCGGCACCATGGGCCATCTCTTCGACGGCGACATCCTGACGGACCTCATCCACCTCGAGGACGTGCTCGCCGAGCTCGGCCACCGCTTCGAGCGCGGTGCCGGCATCGCCGCCGCAGCGGCGGCGCTGGCGGCGTGAGGGGCCAGTGCCACCCTTCAAGAGGCCGAGCGTCACCCCCACCCCACCCTCCCCCTTCGAGGGGGTTGGGGAACTTCGTTGCCATGCCATGCACGTCCCCTCCCCCCTTGAGGGGGAGGGTTAGGGTGGGGGGTGTATCGCGCATCCGTGCTGCCGCGCACTACCCCGCGCTCAGCACGCGGACGGGCTTGCCGTCGAGGAAGGCGCGGATATCCTCGACCGCGTCGCCGTAGGCTTGCCGGTAGTTCTCGGCGGTCACGTAGCCGAGGTGCGGCGTCAGCACCACATTGTCGAGCTTGCGCAGCGGGTGGTCGGCCGGCAGCGGCTCGCTGTCATAGACGTCGAGTGCCGCACCCGCGAGGCGGCGGCGCTCGAGTGCCGCGATGAGTGCCGCCGTGTCGACGATCGGCCCGCGCGAGGTGTTGACGAGGTAGGCCGACGGCTTCATCAGCGCGAGCTCGGCGGCGGCCACGGCCCCGCGCGTGCGCTCGCTCAGCACGAGATGGATGGTGACGACGTCCGCGCGGCGGAAGAGCTCCTCCTTGCTCACGAGCGCGGCACCCACGGATGCCGCGCGCTCCGCCGTCAGGTTCTGGCTCCAGGCGATCGCCTCCATGCCGAAGGCCTTGCCGATCCGCGCCACTTGGCTGCCGAGGTTGCCGAGGCCGAAGACGCCGAGCGTCTTGCCCTTGAGGCCCACCCCCACCGTCGTCTGCCAGCCGCCCGTGCGCATGTTGCGCTCCTCGCGCGGAATGTTGCGCACGAGCGAGAGGATGAGGCCCCAGGTGAGCTCGGCCGTCGGGTAGGGCAGCATGTCCGTGCCGCAGACGACGATGCCCTTAGCCGCGGCCGCCTTCAAGTCGATCGAGGCGTTGCGCTTGCCGGTGGTGACGAGAAGCCTGAGCTTCGGCAAGCGCTCGAGGAGCGCTTTCGGGAAGGGCGTGCGCTCGCGCATGGCGACCACGATCTCGAAATCGGCGAGCCGCTTCGCCACCTCGTCCACGTCCGCGCGCGTGTCCCGGAAGACCGTCGCCTCGACCGCCGGCTTGAGGCTCGCCCAATCGGCGGAGGCGAGTGCCACACCCTGGTAGTCGTCGAGAATAGCCGCGCGCATGCTCACCTCTTGCTCCTTGAGCTCGCCCGCCTCGTCCGGCGCGGCTTGCGCGCCGCGGCCTTCGCACCCGCGACCTCCTCCACCACCTCGCGCGCGACGCGGAAGCCGTCGAGCGAGGCGGGAATGCCGCAATAGATCGCGACCTGGAGCATCACCTCCTGGAGCTCGCTCGGCGTAATCCCGTTATTGAGGGCGCCCCTCACGTGAAGACGCAGCTCGTGCGGGCGATTGAGCGCGCACAGCATGGCGAGATTGAGGAAGCTGCGCGTCTTGCGCGAGAGACCCGGCCGCGACCAGATCCTGCCCCAGCAATATTCGGTGGTGAGCTCCTGGAACGGCATGGTGAAGGGCGTCGCGGAGGCGAGGCTCTTGTTCACATAGGCGCGGCCCAAGACCGCGCGGCGCACCCTCAGGCCCTTCTTGAATAGATCGGTTGCCATCGCTTTTGACTCCTCTCTCATCGTTGCGTCCGTGCCGGGCGCAGCATGGCCCTTCACACCCCGCCTGATCAAGTGACCTTGCGGGGCCGCAGGGTTGACTCGCTTCCGGCGCAGTCTATGCTCTAGGCCATCGCCGAACAAATGCGCGAAGTGGCACGGCGGCCGAGCACGGAGCCGCTCAAAGGGCGCAGGGCGAGAGGGAGGATGGCGTGACAATCAGGCAACTCGTCAAGTGGGCGCTCGCGGCCCTGGCACTCGCCGTTCTAGCGGGCCCGACGGGCGCGCGCGCAGAAGAGAAAGTCGTCATTTACACCGCGAACGACGACACGCTCAACAATCTCGCCTTCGAGGCCTTCAGCAAGGAAACCGGCATCAAGGTCGAGCCGGTTTCGGCGGGCTCGGGCGTCGTCTTCAAGCGCATCCAGGCCGAGAAGGATCGGCCCCAAGGCGACGTGGTGTGGGGCGTGAGCCGCTCGCTCCTGCAAACCAACAAGGCCTATTTCGCGCCTTACAAGTCCGTCAACATCGATGCCATACCGCCCGAGTTCCGCGACCCCGACAATCTCTGGATCGGCAACAACGTGCATCTCGCGGTGATCCTCGAGAACAGCAAGGCGCTGGGCGAGACGGTGGGGCCGAAAAGCTGGGAGGATCTTCTTGCACCCAAGTGGAAGGGCAAGATCGCCTTCACCGACCCGGCCAACTCCGGCTCTGCCTACACGACCGTGACCCTGCTCGTGGATCTGTGGGGCGGCGGCGATGCGGGCTGGAGCAAGGTGAAGCGGCTCTTCGCCAATCTCAAGGTGCTCAACCGCTCCTCCCTCGTCTTCGAAGGGGTCGGCAACGGCGAATATCCGCTCGGCATCTCGCTCGAGTACGCGGGCTATCTCTGGGCCCACAACGGCGCGCCGGTCAAGGTGATCTATCCCTCGGACGGTACCGTGCCGATGATGGAGGGCTGCGCCGTGATCAAGGGCGGGCCCGACGGCGAGGCCGCCAGGAAATTCGTCGACTGGGTCAACCGCAAGGACGTGCGCGAGATGATCCTCAAGTCCTTCTTCCGGCGCCCGGCGCGTGGCGACCTCGACTTGGCGCATCTGCCCGGAAACATGCCGGCACTCTCCAGCCTCAAGATCCTCAAATACGACGAGGAAGGCTGGACCGCGAAGCGCAAGGAGACCCTCGACAAGATCCGGGACATCATCCAGGAGACGCGGTAGGAAATTATTTTTCACCACGGAGACACGGAGGACACGGAGAAGAACGAAATTGGACAGGTATCCTTAAGCGCGAAGGTCGTACAGATTGCAGCCTCTGCGCCAAGGTCCGCTTTTTTCTTCTCCGTGGCCTCCGTGTCTCCGTGGTGCATCCTTCTCGATTCTCCGCAGCAGAATGTTAGAGGCTGAGCGGCCTTGACCAGCATCGCGATCGAGGGGGTGAGCCGGGCCTTCGGCCCCGTGCGCGCGGTGCGCGAGGTTTCGCTCCTGATCGGCGAGAGCGAGTTCTTCACGCTCCTCGGCCCGTCCGGCTGCGGCAAGACCACGCTTCTGCGCATGATCGCGGGCTTCGCCGAGCTCGATGCCGGCAGCATCTCCTTCGGCGAGCGCCGCATCGACCGCCTGCCGCCGCACCGGCGCAACACCGGCATGGTCTTCCAGAACTACGCCATCTTCCCCAACCTCGACGTTGCCGGCAACGTCGCCTACGGCCTCAAGGCGCGGCGCGTCAAGGCAGGCGAGATCGCGCGGCGCGTCGAGGAGGCGCTGAGACTGGTCCATCTCGAGGACATGGACCGACGTTGGCCGCACCAGCTCTCGGGCGGGCAGCTCCAGCGCGTGGCGATCGCGCGCGCGCTCGTCATCGAGCCCGAGGTGCTGCTGCTCGACGAGCCGCTCTCCAATCTCGACGCCCAGCTCCGTGTCGAGATGCGCGGCGAGATCCGCCAGCTGCAGCAGACCCTCGGCATCACCACGATCTACGTCACCCACGACCAGGAGGAGGCGCTCGCGATCTCCGACCGCATCGCCGTCATGCGCGGCGGCTCGCTCGAGCAGATCGGCCGGCCGGACGAGATCTACCGCCGTCCCGCTACTCCCTTCGTCGCCGAGTTCATGGGCATCACCAACCTCCTGACCGGCACGGTCGTCAATTGCGACGGTGCCGGCGTCGTGGTGTCCGTGGGCGAGTCCGAATTCCCTCTCGGCGGCATCGCCGCCGCCGCCGGCACGCCGCTCACCTTCTGCCTCAGGCCCGAGGCCTTGCGGCTTCTCGCTCCCGGAGAGTCGGTGCCCGACGGCTGGGCCACGCTCGCGGCGACGCCCGCGCGCGTCGAGTTCCTGGGCGCGCTCACCCGCCTCGAGCTGCGCCTTTCCGACGGCACGCCGCTGCGCGCGGCTCTTCTCGACCGCCCCGTCCAAGGTATCGGCGAAAGCGATGTGCTCCGCCTCGCCTACGACCCGAGGCGGCTCGTCGCCTTCGGCGTGCCATGAGGTTGAGGCTTCCCCGCGATCCCTTTCCGCAAGCCGTGACCGCGGCCGGCTTCGCCTTTCTCGGCCTCTTCTTCGTCTATCCGCTCTACGGCGTGCTCAGCGCGAGCTTTTTCGATCCGAGCGGGACGCACGCGACCCTTGCCAACTACGCCAAGGTGTTCGCGAGCGCCTTCTATCGCGCGAGCTTCGTGAACAGCCTCACGATCGGAGCGCTGGCAACTTTCGTAACCGTGGGGCTCGCCGTGCCCATCGCCTTCGCTCTCGCGCGTCTCCCGGTGCCCGGCAAGGCAGCACTCCTTTCGCTCGCGTCGCTCCCGCTCGTGCTACCGAGCTTCGTCGGCGCCTATGCGCTCGTGCTCATGCTCGGACGCGCGGGCTTCGTCACCAAGGCGCTGCAGGCGTTGGGCGTCCCCTTCACCTCGATCTACGGCACGCCCGGCATCGTGCTGGTCTATGCGCTGACGCTTTATCCCTATGTGCTGCTGCCGACGCTCGCGGGGCTCAAGGCGATCGACGTGTCGCTCGAGGAGGCGAGCCAGAACCTCGGCGCCTCGCGTTGGCGCGCGTTCTGGACCGTGACCTTCCCGCTTGTCGTTCCAGCGCTGCTGTCGGGAGCGCTCCTCGTCTTCATCGAGACGCTCGAGAATTTCGGGGTGCCCTTCGTGCTCGCGGAGGACAAGCCCATCCTCGCGGTCGAGGCCTACAAGCTCTTCGTCGGCGAGACCGACACCAATCCCGCCTCGGCCGGCGTGCTCGGCGTGGTTCTCGTGGCTGCCGCGGTTCTGGTGCTCCTTGTCCAGCGCCGCTATCTGGCACGGCGCCGCTTCTCGACGGCCGCGCGCTCGGCGCCTCCCCTCATCGCGGTCGGGCGTGGCTGGCGCCTCCTCGCCGCGGGATGGAGCTGGGGCGTCGTCCTCCTGGCCCTCGTCCCCTTCTTCGCCGTCGTCGCCATTTCCTTTCTGCAGTTCCGCGGCCCGGTGCTCTATGCGCAACCGAGCCTCGACAATTTCCGCGATCTCCTGGGCCGCTCGACCCAGCCGCTCGTGAACACGCTCCTCCTCTCGACCTTAGCCGCCCTCTTCGCGGCTCTGCTCGGCGTTCCCATCGGCTATGTGCTCGTGCGCCGCCGCTCGGCACTCACCGCCGTGCTCGACGTGGTCGCCACCACCCCCTTCGCGGTCGCCGGCACCGTGCTCGCCATCGGGCTCGTCGTCTCCTTCAATGCCGGATGGCTGGTCCTGACCGGCGGCTGGCTCATCATGGTAATCGCCTATGTGGTGCGGAAGCTGCCCTTCAGCGTGCGCTCCGCGAGTGCGCTTCTGCACCAGATCGATCCGAGCCTCGAGGAGGCCTCGGTCAACCTCGGCGTCTCGCCGGCCGCGACCTTCGCGCGGCTTGTCGTGCCGATGATGCTCGGCGGCATCGTCGGCGGCATGGTGCTGACCTGGGTCACCGTCGCCTCCGAGCTGAGCTCGACGGTGGTGCTTTACAGCGCGCCGTGGCAGACGCTCACGGTCGTGATGTTCCAGGCGCTCGAGGGCGAGGGACCCGGCGTGGCCGCCGCCGCGGCCTCGGTGCTCATCCTCTTCACGCTTCTGCCCCTCGCCTTGATCTACCGCCTCGTACGGCGCTACGAGATGTCCTTGCTCTGACGAGAAGGGTGCCTTCATGACGGCGATCGATCTCAGAAGCGACACGGTGACGCTGCCGACCGAGCGGATGCGCGAGCGCATGCGCGACGCCGAGCTCGGCGACGATTCACGCGACGGCGATCCCACGGTCCAGGCGCTCGAGGCGCTCGCCGCCAAGCGCACGGGAAAGGAGGCGGCCGTCTTCGTGCCGAGCGGAAGCATGGCCAATCTCGTGGCCCTCCTCGCCCATACCGGGCGCGGCGGCGAAGTGCTGCTGGATGCCGAGTGCCACATCGCGCGCTCGGAGATGGGTAACGTCGCCGGGCTCGCCAGTCTCTTCCATCGCCCACTCCCCGCCGAGCGAGGGGCGCTCGACCTGGCGGCACTCGAGGAGGCGATCAGCCCCGGCGTCACGCCTAACCGCCTCGCAACCGCGCTCGTCACCCTCGAGACCACGCACAATGCGGCCGGAGGTGCGGTGCTGCCGCTTTCGCACATGGAGGCGGTCGCGCGGATCGCGCACGCGCAAGGCGTTCCCGTGCATATCGACGGCGCGCGCCTCTTCAACGCCGCGGTCGCACTCGGCGTCGGCGCCGAGCGCATCGCCGCGCACGGCGATAGCGTGTGCTTCTGCATCTCCAAGGGCCTCTCGGCGCCGATCGGCTCGCTCCTCTGCGGCTCGGCGGCCTTCATCGAGCGCAGCCGCGCCTTCCGCCGCATGGTCGGCGGCAATCTGCGCCAGGCGGGCGTCGTAGCGGCGGCGGGGATCGTGGCGCTCAAGGAGATGGTCGAGCGCTTGGCCGACGACCACGCGCGCGCCAAGCGCCTGGCCCAAGGGCTCGACGCCATCGACCCGAGCCTCGTCGCGGCAAGCGAGGTCGAGACCAACATCGTCATGGTCGAGGTGGCCGCGAGCCGCCGCACGGCCGCGGAGTGGGCGCAAGCGCTCAAGGCGCACGAGGTGCTCGCCGGCCCCGCGCGGCGCCACCGCCTCCGCCTCGTCACCCACCGCCATATCGGCGACGCCGAGGTCGAGCGCGCGATCGAGGCTTTCGGCAATGTATGGCGGAGGTTCGTGAATTAGTATGCGGGCGACCCGTCCTCGGTCAAGCTCGCGCGTCGGCTGGAAATAACACGAGCGGGTCACTCAGTCGTCGGAGTGCGGCAAATATGCGCGAACGCTTCATCAATGCCGGATTGGTGCTGGCGTCCTTGCTGCTGACCTATCTCGTGCTCGACTTTGGCGTGCTTCACCACTTCATCGACCATGTGCCGCTCAGGCTCAACAGATTCCTCGGCCGAGCGATGATCTTCGGGCAGAGCTCTAAGGCCGGGCCGATCCCCCACGACTACATCGCGGTCTTCGGCGACTCCTACGCCGAGGGCGTCGGCGACTGGCTGTACGAGGTCGGCAATCGCGGCAATCCCGACTTCCAGGCGACCCACGTGCTTCACCGCCTCACCGGACGGGACGTGATCACCTTCGGCAAGGGCGGCACCGGCCAGCTCGAGAATCTCGTCGTCCTGCCGGTCGAGGCCTTCGAGAGCATCAACGACGACACCACCTTCCACCTCGACCCGCCGAAGCAGATCTTCGCCTATTTCTATGAGGGCACCAACCTCGGCAACAACATTTACGAGACCCGCGAGCTCGTTGCCCGGACGCAAGGCCACCCCTCCGACCGCGACGTTGCCGCCTATGTGCAAGAGGTAGCGGCGGAGCACACCCAGCGGATTCGACACGACTGGCGCCCCTGGCGAAGGCTCACCCTCTTGGTCTTCGCGCTGGAGCTCCTACGCTACGATTGGCATGAGCTGATGGGGAGCAATCCGCCGGCCCTCCCTTATCCCATGGTGCCGCCGGGCACGGTCACCGCCGCGCGCATCGGCGGCCGGATCGTGCCGCTGCCCGACGGCCTCTTGGATCCCGACTTGTCACTCTCGCCGGAGCAGACGGCGATCAGCATCGCGGTCTTCCGCGCGAGCCTTGCATTCCTCCGCGGCTACTTTCCCGGCGTGCCGCTGACGGTGGTCTACATTCCCTCACCGCTCAGCGCCTACGATTTGGTTTCCGAAAAGGTCAAGGTCGTCGCCCATGAAAGAGAGCGCGACGGACTCGAGCACGTCTATGACGCCTGGCGGGTGCCTGTGCGAAGCGACGAGATTTGCCGCATGATCCAGGCCGAGGCGGTGCGGCAGGGAGTAGGGTTCCTCGACACGCGGGGCGCCATACGGGCGGCAACCGCCCTGGAAAAGCTGCATGGTCCGCGCGATTGGCGCCATCTCAACCGGCAGGGTTACACCCTGTTGGGGCAGTTGCTCGCCAAGGCCCTTGCCGACGGCAACAGGACCGGAAGCTGTGTCGCGCTTGCGGCGAACTGAGGCGCACTCGACGCGAATGCAGCACCCGCGCGCTCATCCCCCCACCCCGCACGCCGCAAGTTTCCATTGAAAGACGTGCTCGGGCTCTGCGATGCTGGCAGCAAGCGCCAGTGTGGAGCAGCAAGGTGGATTTCTCGCTCAGTCCCCAGCAGGAGCAGATCCGCGAGACGATCCTCAAGCTCTGCGAGAGCTTCGGCGACGCCTACTGGCTCGCCTGCGAGCGCGCGGCCAAGTTCCCCGTCGAGTTCCACAAGGCGATCGCAGACGGCGGCTGGCTCGGCATCGCCATGCCCGAGGTCTATGGCGGCAGCGGGCTCGGCATCACCGAGGCGGCGATCATGATGCAGGCGGTGGCGGAATCGGGGGCCGCGATGACGGGCGCCTCCGCGATCCACATGAACATCTTCGGCCTCGAGCCCGTCGTCGTCTTCGGCAGCGACGCGCAGAAGCGCCGCATGCTGCCGCCCCTGATCCGCGGCGAGGACAAGGCCTGCTTCGGCGTGACCGAGCCCGACGCCGGGCTCAACACCACAGAGCTCAAGACCAAGGCCGAGCGGCGCGGCAACCAATACGTCGTGAGCGGCACCAAGATCTGGACCTCGACCGCCCAGGTCGCCAACAAGATCCTGCTGCTCGCGCGCACCACGCCCTTGGAGGCGGTCAAGCGCAAGACCGACGGCCTCTCGCTCTTCTATACCGATCTCGACCGCAGCCGGGCCGAGGTGCGCGTCATTCCCAAGATGGGGCGGCACGCGGTCGATTCGAACATGATCTTCTTCGACGCGATGGCGGTGCCGGCCGACGACCTCATCGGCGAGGAGGGCAACGGCTTCCGCTCGATCCTCCGCGGCATGAACCCCGAGCGCGTGCTCGTGGCCGCCGAGGCGGTCGGCATCGGACGCGCGGCATTGAGGAAGGCCGCGGCCTATGCGCGCGAGCGCGTCGTCTTCGGCCGGCCCATCGGCAAGAACCAGGGCATCCAGCACCCCCTCGCCAAGGCCTGGATGGCGCTCGAGGCGGCCAACCTGATGACGCTCAAGGCGGCCCACCTTTACGACCAGGGCAAGGAGTGCGGCGCGGAAGCGAATGCCGCCAAGTATCTCGCGGCGGAGGCGGCGATCGAGGCCTGCGAGACGGCGGTGCTGACCTTGGGCGGCATGGGCTACGCCGAGGAGTATCACGTCGAGCGCTATCTGCGCGAAGCCTGGATCACGCGCATCGCCCCCGTGAGCGTGCACATGATCCTCAACTACATCGCCGAGCGCGTGCTCGGCCTGCCGAAGTCGTATTGAGGGACAGCGCGGAGTCCTCGATCACCCCCTCCCTTCTCCCTCTCTCTCACGTTACCGGCTCCGTCATTACCGGCGAAAGCCGGTATCCATTGACCAGGATTACCATCTGCTCTGAAATGGGTCCCGGCTTTCGCCGGGACGACGGATTATCACGTTCATAAGTATTCAAATGCGATAGCCCTCCCCCCATCAAGAGGAGATCGGCATCGCGTGAGCGCGCCGGGTGAGGGAGTTACGCCGCCATCGCCTCCTCGAGCGAGCGCTCGAGGATGCCGAGCCCCTCCTCTACGATGGCGTCGCTCGCGGTGAGCGGCACGAGCACGCGCGCGACATTGGCGTAGACGCCGCAGTTGAGCAGGATGAGGCCGTTAGCTAAGCTGCGCTCGGACCAGCGCTTGGCGAGCGCCGCGGCGGGCTTCTTCGTGGTGCGGTCCTCGACGAGCTCGACCGCGACCATGCCGCCGAGCCCGCGCACCTCGCCGATGCAGGGGAAGCGGTTGGAGGCGGCGAGCTCGGTCATGCGCCGCACGATCTTCTCGCCGATCTTGGTGCTGCGCTCGAGCAGCTTCTCCTCCTCGAAAACCTCGAGCACGGCGAGCCCCGCGGCGCAGGCGACGGGGTTGCCCGCGTAGGTGCCGCCGAGCCCGCCCGGATCGACCGCGTCCATGATCTCGGCGCGCCCGGTGACGGCGGAGAGTGGGAAGCCGCCAGCTAAGCTCTTGGCCATGGCGACAAGGTCCGGCTTAACGCCCGCATGCTCTATCGCGAACATCTTGCCGGTGCGGCCGAAGCCGCATTGGATCTCGTCGGCGATCAAGAGGATGCCGTGCTCGTCGCAGAGCTTCCGGAGCGAGCGCAGGAAGTCGAAGGGGGCGATATAGAAGCCGCCCTCGCCCTGCACCGGCTCGATCAGGATGGCCGCGACGCGGCTCGGCTCGACGTCCGCCTTGAAGAGGAAGGCGAGCGCATGCAGCGAATCCTCGGCCGTGACGTCGTGGAAGCGGTTCGGGTAGGGCACGTGATAGACCTCGCCCGGGAACGGCCCGAAGCCCTTCTTGTAGGGCTCGACCTTGCCGGTCAGCGCCAACGTCATCATGGTGCGGCCGTGGAAGCCGCCCACGAAGGAGATCACCGCCGGCCGCTTGGTGGCGGCGCGCGCGATCTTGACCGCGTTCTCGATCGCCTCGGCACCGGTCGTCAGGAAGATCGTCTTGTTCGGAGGCTGCGACGGTGCCAACCGGTTGAGCTTCTCGGCGAGCGCCACGTAAGGCTCGTAGGGCGTCACCTGGAAGCAGGGATGGGTGTAGCGCTCGATCTGCTCGCGCACGGCCGCCTGCACCTTGGGGTGGCGATGGCCGGAGTTCTGCACGCCGATGCCGCCCGCGAAGTCGATATAGCGCTTGCCCTCGACGTCCCACACCTCGGCTCCCTCGGCCCGTGCGGCGAAGACGCCCGTGGCGCTCGCGACCCCGCGCGGCACCGCGTTCTTGCGCCGCTCCAGAAGCTCATGATTGGTCGGCATGT
This sequence comes from Alphaproteobacteria bacterium, assembly GCA_052143835.1. Taxonomy (GTDB): domain Bacteria; phylum Pseudomonadota; class Alphaproteobacteria; order JACZXZ01; family JACZXZ01; genus DASPPM01. Next base: position 3,013 of record JBKQRV010000096.1, on the reverse strand, counting down.
GCATCCCCCTCGAGCTGAAGGCGGGAGGATGGCCCAGCTTGGCGTCTTCGGCAAGGGACGTGCTACGGCTTACGCCTCAAGTGCCCGGCCGCCGTTCCCGGCGAGTGCGGTCTCGGCCAGCCCGCCGGCCTTGACGAGGAATAGGGCGATCTCGGCAACGCCCTGGCCTTCCTTGAGATTGGTGAAGACGAAGGGCCTCACCTCGCGCATCTTGCGGGCATCGCGCTCCATCACCTCGAGGCTGGCGCCGACGAAGGGGGCCAGGTCGATCTTGTTGATGACGAGAAGGTCCGAGCGGGTGATGCCGGGCCCGCCCTTGCGCGGGATCTTGTCGCCCGCGGCCACGTCGATGACGTAGATGGTGAGGTCGGCGAGCTCGGGGCTGAAGGTGGCGGCGAGATTGTCGCCGCCCGATTCGATGAAGACGAGGTCGAGCGCGGGAAAGCGCGCGCTGAGCTCGGCCACGGCCGCGAGATTGATCGAGGCGTCCTCGCGGATCGCCGTGTGCGGACAGCCGCCCGTCTCCACGCCCATGATGCGCTCGGGCGGAAGTGCTCCGGCGCGCGTGAGGAACTGGGCGTCCTCCTTGGTGTAGATGTCGTTGGTGACGACGGCGAGGCGATAGCTCGCGCGCATGTGCTTGCACAGCCGGTCGACGAGGGCCGTCTTGCCCGAGCCGACCGGGCCGCCGATGCCGACACGCAAGGGTCCGTGAGGGGAGCGGGTCATGAGCGGAACAGCCTCGAGTACTGGGTTTCGTGACGCATGGATGTCCAATCGACCATGAGTGCCGAGGAGCCGATCTCCTCGATCGGCGTGGCGAGTGCGGCAGCGACCGCGCGCGCGACGACGGGCTCGAGGGCGGCGAGCGCCTGCTGCCCTTGGGTCTGCCCCAAGGGAATGAGGCGCACGCCGGCCGAGATCAAATTGGCGCCGAAGGCCTGGAGGTAGGCGGCAAGTGCCAACTCGAGGCTGACCCGGCCCGCGCAAGCGAGTGCCACCGCGATGGGCAGTGCGATGACGCCCTCGCCGAGCCGAGCGGCAAACGCGTCGAGCCGCGCGTCCGGCCAAGCGGCCCGCGTCGCCGCGAGGAATGCGGCCCCCTGCTGAGCGCTCTCGAGTGCGGTCTCGGCCGTGCCGCGAAATGCCGCCGCGAGTTCGGCCACGCCATCGAGGGCCGCGGTATCATCGCCAGCCTCGTAGGCGGCGCGGAAGAGCAGCGCATCCACCCGCCCGGCACCCTCGGCGAGGATGTGCCTGACCCAGGCGAGAAGGCTCTCGCGGCTCGTCACCAGGCCCGCCTCGACCGCATACTCGATGCCGTGGCTGTAGCTGAAGGCGCCGGTGGGATAAGCCGGCGAGAGCCACGCCAGGAGGCGATAGAGGGCGGACTGATCCATGTCAGAGCGTCTCATTTCGTCGCTTCGCGGCAATTTCCTCCTCACCTTCCCATCGCTTCGCGATGGGCCCCTCCCTTGTATGGGGCTTTTGTTGTCAAGACCATTCGGATTCCCTCGAGTTGGACGATCTGAGGGGAGCTCTGCCGCGGGCGCGAAGCTCGCGCCACAACCTTGTATTCGGTCGGGTTGATGGGACCCGGGACCATGATGCAGTCATGCGCATCGGCAGCGAAGCTCCGGGGCGGCGGGCCCATTCTCTCCTGCGGCACGGAGGCCATGGAGGGGGTCGGGTCACCGCCACCTCGGATCGTCATGCCCGCAGGGGCAGAAGCCTGCCCGCCGCGAGAACGCAGATGAAGGTTTCGGCCGGCGCGTTCATGGGGCCGGATGCAGGACGACGTCGCTCGGCAGTTGCCCGCTCGTCGCCAAGCGCCACAGCGCGATCAGCAGCTTGCGTGCCAAGGCGACGATCATGGTCTTGCGCGTGGCGCCGCGCGCGTCGGCGGTGCGTTCCCTGTACCATTGCGCGAGAGCGCTGTCCTTCTGGAACATGAGCCAGCGCCAGGCCAGTTGGATCATGCCGCGGCGGACGCGGGCATTGCCGGCCCTGGCAAGCCCCTTCTCGCGGCGCTTGGTGCCGCTCTCGTCGGGCGAGCCGGTGATGCCGCCGTAGCGCGCCAGCGCTCTGCGATCGCGCAAGTTGCGCCCCAGCACCTCATGGACCAGCATGTCGGCCGTCTCGATGCCGATGCCGCGTACCTTGGCGAGCAGCAAGACCATCGCATGCGCCCCTTCCGCCGGGGCCCGCTCAAGCCGTTCCAGCCGCGCCAGCTCGATCGCTTTGATCTGCGCCTTGACGAAGTCCAGCCGCGCCGTCTCGCGCCGCAGCTCGGCCAGCGTGTTCGGCGGCAGGCCTTCGCCCTCCGGCGTGCGCAGCGCCGCGAGGCGCTTCGGTGCCTGGCGCAGCTTCACATTGAAGCCTCGGATGCCGAGCCGGATGAGCGTTGCCTTCATCCGGTTCACAATCTGGCTGCACTCGCCAACCAAATTCTCCCGCTCGCGGCTCGGCCGCTTGGCGTCTTCTTGCGCCAGCGTCGGGATCGCAACCATGCTGCAGTGCTTCGCCTCGCCGCGCAGCCAGCCGAGGAAGGCCCGCTTGAGCAACCCGACGTCCAGCCGGTCGGTCTTAGCCCGCCGGTGCTCCCGCTGGACCGGAATGCTCGAGGCATGGATCACGTAGGCCTCGATCCCGCGCGCCCGCAGCCAGCGCACCAGCCAGAAGCCGTCCCGGCCGGCTTCCAAGGCCACGCAGATACGCTCGATCACCCGCCCGGCTCTCACCGCCTCATCCCGCCAGCGATGCAGCAGCCGGAGCAGAGCCTCCGCATCCGGACCCTGATGCTTCAGCGGATCGCGCTTGAGGCCCGGCACCAGCGCGCCCACCACCCAACGCGACTGGCTCATTTCGATCACTGCGATCAGCGTGCTATCCTGATCCAGGGCGGTGAGGGACCTGCTCAAGTCGTTAGGCTTTGGCATGGGACGCTCCATCGGTTGTTTGCAACGACGATGGTGCCATACCTCGCCGCCCGCCCCATAGCATCTCTCCTCCT
>JBKQRV010000095.1:0-13323 GCA_052143835.1 Alphaproteobacteria bacterium | reverse complement strand
TTGCGAGGAGGCGAAGCCGACCTGCCTGCGCAAAGCCGAAGCGGCTTCGCTTCGGCGGAGGCAGGCGAAGCAACCCAGGAGGAATCTGGATTGCTTCGCCTTCGGCTCGCAATGACGTCTGCGACGGTGCATTAGCCCCTCTCGTAGACGAGCAGGCGCTCGGGGGCGATGTGGCAGCGCATCACCTCGCCGGGGCTCACGCGCAGGGCGCTGCGCGCGTGGAGCCTCAAGCCCTCCGCGGTCACGAAATCGATGAGGTAGTCGCGCCCGCAATACTCGACCGTCTCGGCGCGGCCCTCGATCGCATTGGCCCCGTCGCCGAGCACGAGATCGTCGGGGCGGATCGCCGCCATGGCGTCGCCGGTGGCGAGGCTGCCCTGGCGCCAGCCTACGAGCCGCAAGCCCGCCGCCGCGAGAAAGACGCGCTCGCCGTCCGCGCGCTCGACGTGCACGGCGAATGCGTTGCGGTAGCCCATGAAGAGGGCGACCTCGAGGTTCGCCGGGCGGGCATAGAGCTCCTCGGGGGCTCCGATCTGCTGGGTGACGCCGTCCTTGAGCACGACGATGCGGTCGGCGAGCGAGAGGGCCTCCTCCTGGTCGTGCGTCACATAGACCGTGGCGCGGCCGAGCTCCTGGTGGATGCGCTTGATCTCGGAGCGCATCTCGAGCCTCAGCTTGGCGTCGAGGTTCGAGAGCGGCTCGTCCATCAGCACCACGGGCGGCTCCACCACGATCGCGCGCGCGATCGCGACCCGCTGTTGCTGGCCGCCGGAGAGCTGGCCGGGGAGCTTCTCCGCATGGGCCTCGAGCTGGACAAGTGCCAGCACCGCGTCGACGCGGCGCCGGATCTCCTCCTTGCGGAGACGGCGCATGGCGAGCCCGAAGCCGACGTTCTTGCGCACCGTCATGTGCGGGAAGAGTGCATAGTTCTGGAAGATCATGCCGAAGCCGCGCGCTTCGGGGCGCAGCGTATCGATGCGGCGCTCGTCGAGCCAGATGCTGCCGGCGCTGAGCGGCAGCAGGCCCGCCACGCAATTGAGCGCGGTCGACTTGCCGCAGCCGGAGGGGCCGAGGAGTGCTATGAACTCGCCGCGCCTTATGGCGAGGGTGAGCCGGTCGAGCGCCAGGGTGCCGGCGAAGCGGCGGCTCACGGACTCCAGTCTCAGCTCCGCGAAGCCGCCGCTGCCGGTCTTGCCGGAGGCTTGTGCCTCTCTACCCCCCATGTCGTGCTCCCGCACGAGAGCGTGCGAAGGCCTGTCACTTCATTTTGCTTGTGCCGATCTCTTCGTCCCATTTGTGGAAGGCGACGACGAGGTCGTTGCCGAAGAGCGGCGGCACGATCGGGTATTGCTTGATGAGCCCGTCGTACTCCGGCCGGCCATACTCCTTGAGCGTGTCCTGGCTCGACTTGGGGGCAAGCGAGGGGGGTACCCCCTTCATGGCGGGGCCCGGGTAGAAGTAGCCTTCGTCATAGCTGAAGGCCTGCTGCGGCGGCTGCAACACGAAGGCGATGAGCTCGAGCACCACCGCGACCCGCTCGGGCGCCACACCCTTGGGGATCGCCATGTATTGCGCGTCCGACACCCAGTGGAAGCCCTTGGGGCCGCTTAGAATCGTGACCTGGGCCGACTTGGGCACGGTGCCGAGCGCGCGCGGGTTGATGTCCCAGCCGATGGTGGAGACGATCATGTCGCGCGAGCCCTCGCCGAGCTCCTTCATGGTGACGCCGGTGCCCGAGGGATAGTACTCGATGCAGCTGTTGTGTTCCTTGAGATAGGCCCAGGTCTTATCCCAGCCGTGGACGGGATCACTCGGGTTGCTGTCGCCCAGGAGATACGGCAGCCCCTGGAGGAAGGTGCGGCCCGGACCCGAATTGGCGGGACGCGCATAGAAGAAACGGTTGGGATGCGCCTTGCACCAGGCGAGCAGGGCGTCCGTGGTCTTGGGCACCTCCTTGACGCGGTCGGGCGCGTATTCGAGCAGCGGGCCCGAGGGCGTGTAGACGACCTCGATGGCGTCGCCCTCGGTCGGCTTCTGCATGTCGCCGGCACCCGGCACGTAGCGCTCCATCAGATTGGGGAACTTCGCGGCGTAAGCCGGCAGCAGCTTGAGCCAGAGGTGCTGCTCGATGCCGGCCGAAATCCCGTCCGTGCCGCTCAGCACGAGATCGATATCGACGCGCCCTGCGTCCTGCATCGCCTTGAGCTTGGCGGGCAGCTCGGGTGCCGGCGCCTTGGTGAAGGTGAAGCGCGAGACGAGCTCGGGATGCGCCTTGCCGAAGGCCTCGATCGCCTTCTGCATGAGCGCAAGCTGGCCGGCGACGTCGATTACGTTGATCACGACCGGCGATTTGGGCAGCGCCGGAAGCTCCGCGGCCCGGATGGGCAAAGGCGCCAGTGCCACGAGCGCCGCGGCAACAAGAAAGCTTGCTAACCTTTTCATGGTCTCCTCCCTGTCATAGGCGATCCCTCGTTTACAGCTTGTATGCCTTCTTGGCGAGCCGGTAGGCGAGATCGACGGCGACCTCGTGCGCCTCGTCCTCCTCGAGCCGGTGCTCGGCCACGAGCTCGGCCAGATAGGCGCAGTCGACGCGGCGGGCCACGTCATGGCGCGCCGGAATCGAGAGGAAGGCGCGCGTATCGTCGTTGAAGCCGACCGTGTTGTAGAAGCCGGCCGTCTCGGTCACGGCCTGACGGTAGCGCCGCATGCCCTCGGGGCTGTCGTAGAACCACCAGGCGGGGCCGAGGCGGAGGGCGGGATAGACGCCCGCGAGCGGCGCCAGCTCGCGCGAATAGGCGCCTTCGTCGAGCGTGAAGAGGATGAGGGTGAAACTGCGCTCATGGCCGAATTTGTCGAGAAGGGGGCGAAGCGCGCGGACGTAGTCCGTCGGGGTGGGGATATCGAAGCCCTTGTCGCGGCCGAAGCGTTGATGCACCGCGCGGCTGTGGTTGCGCAGCGAGCCCGGATGGATCTGCATGACGAGCCCGTCCTCGAGGCTCATGCGCGCCATCTCGGTCAGCATCTGGGCGCGGAAAAGCTCGGCGTCCTCGGCAGTGGTGCCGCCGCCCCGCAGCTTGCGGAAAAGCGCCTCCGCCTCCGCGCGCGAAAGATCGGCGGTGCGCGCGGTCGGATGGCCGTGATCGGTCGAGGTAGCACCCATCTCGGCGAAATAGCGCCGGCGGCGCATGAGCGCCTCGAGATAGCCCTGCCAGCTTCCCGTGTCGCAGCCGGTGATCTCGCCGAGCCTGGCGAGATTGGGCAGGAAGCCGTCGAACTCGGGGTCGACCACGGGATCGGGACGATAGGCGGTGAGCACGCGGCCGCGCCAGTTGCTCTGCCGCAGCTTCTTGTGATGCTCGAGGGCGTCGAGCGGCGATTCCGTGGTGGCGATCACCTCGATGTTGAAGCGCTCGTAGAGGGCTCTCGGACGGCAGTCGGGTTTCTCGAGCCGTTCGGCGATCTCGTCGTAGATCGCATCCGCCGTCGCGGCCGAAAGCCGCGTCTTGACGCCGAGCACCTCGGCGAGCGCGTGCTCGAACCATAAACGCGACGGGGTGCCGCGAAAGAGATGGTAGTTCTCGGCGAAGAGGCGCCAGATCTTGCGCGGCTCGCTTTCCGTGGCGCTGCCGTCGAGCGCGGGCACGCCCAGGCGTTCGAGCGGGATGCCTTGGCTGTAGAGCATGCGGAAGATGTAATGGTCCGGCACGATGAAGAGGGTCGCCGGGTCGGGGAAGGGCGCGTCGTCGGCGAACCACTGCGGATCGGTGTGACCGTGCGGGCTCAGGATGGGGAGGCCCCTCACCTCGTGGTAGAGCCGCCGCGCGATCCCGCGCACGGTCGGATCGGGCGGAAACAGGCGGTCCGGATGAAGCCGCAGAGGGGCGCCTTTGGCGCCGGTCGCTCGAGCCGTCAAGTCTCCTCCCTCGGCGTTTCTTGATTGGTCAAGTGGTAAGGCCAATCCCTAGCAGGACCGCCCTGCTCTGTCAAACGGCGAGACCGAGAAGGCCGCTCCCCGGATTCTATGCCCCCTCGAATGGATTCTCACCTCTGAGCAATTTTTGGGCAATCCCATCTTTGTTGCACAAGTCTCAATCGCGTCTCGCTGTCGCCCAATTCGCGGACAGTCCGTTCCTCGTCTTGGATTTTTCAAGCCGAGAAGGCGCTTAGGCGCGCGATCGGAGGGCGACTCCAAGTTGGCACGTCCTTTGCGCTGCATGGTGCGATGCGAAACGCATTCACATGGAGGAGGGGTTGATGGCGAAATTCACCAGGGGACTTTTGGCGCTCGCGGCGGCAGGAACGCTCGCCGCCGGCGCGCTTTCCGCGCAGCCGGCCCGGGCAGCCGACGACACGATCAAGATCGGCGTGCTGCATTCTCTCTCGGGCACCATGGCCATCAGCGAGACGACGCTCAAGGACACCGTGCTCATGATGGTCGACGACCTCAACAAGCAAGGCGGGCTGCTTGGCAAGAAGGTCGAGGCGGTGGTGGTCGACCCGGCGTCGAACTGGCCGCTCTTCGCCGAGAAGGCGCGCGAGCTCATCCAGAAAGACAAGGTCGCGGTCGTGTTCGGCTGCTGGACCTCGGTCTCGCGCAAGTCGGTGCTGCCGGTGTTCGAGGAGCTGAATGGCCTTCTCTTCTACCCCGTGCAATACGAGGGCGAGGAGAGCTCGAACAACGTGTTCTACACCGGTGCCGCGCCGAACCAGCAGGCGATTCCGGCCGTCGAGTACCTCATGAGCAAGGAAGGGGGTGACGTGAAGCGCTGGGTGCTCGAAGGGACCGACTACGTCTATCCGCGCACCACCAACAAGATTCTCGAGGCCTTCCTCAAGGCCAAGGGGGTGGCGCCGGAGGACATCAAGATCAACTACACGCCTTTCGGCTATTCCAACTGGCAGACCGAGGTCGCCGCGATCAAGCAGTTCGCCTCTGCCGGCAAGAAGACGGCGGTGGTCTCGACCATCAACGGCGACGCCAACGTGCCCTTCTATAAGGAGCTCGCCAACCAGGGCATCAAGGCGACCGAGATTCCGGTCGTCGCCTTCTCGGTCGGCGAGGAGGAGCTCGCCGGCATCGATACCAAGAACCTGGTCGGCCATCTCGCCGCCTGGAACTACTTCGAATCGGTGAAGAACCCCATGAACGAGGCCTTCATCAAGAAGTGGCACGCCTTCATCAAGAACGACAAGCGCACCACCAACGACCCGATGGAAGCGACCTACATCGGCTTCAAGATGTGGACGCAGGCCGTGCGCCAGGCCGGCACCACCGACGTCAATGCGGTACGCCAGGCCATGTACGGCCAGAAGGTGCAGGCGCCCTCCGGCTTCGTAGCGGTGATGAACACCAACCATCACCTCTCCAAGCCGGTGATGATCGGCGAGATACAGGCCAACGGCCAGTTCGACATCGTCTGGCAGACCAAGAACGCGATCAAGGCGGACGCCTGGAGCCCTTATCTCGCGGAGGACAAGGGCAAGGTCGCCGACTGGACCTATCCGTGGGTCTGCGGCAACTGCACCGAGCCCAAGTACAAGGACGGGGTCGTCACCAACTGACAACCCTCGACCAAGCGCGGGCCCGTCTGATTGGGGGGCGGACGGGTCCATCCGGGTGCAGGCTCTCGGAAGCGCGATACCCCCCACCAAATTCAAGCGAAGCATGCCCGATCCAAGGTGCGTTCCTCCCAACACTGCCGGCGGCGCTCTCGCCGTGGGCCCCTTTTTTTCTCGCATGCGCGCGCACCTATGGCCGCTCGCCGCCGCCTTGCTCGTCGCCGTGCTTCTCCTGCTGCCGCGGACCGCCGCCGCCGACCCATTCGCGGATCTCGTCGCCAAGCTCGGCTCGGAGAGCTTCGCGGACAAGGAGGCGGCGGTCGCCGGCTTGGGGGCGCTCGGCGACGCGCGCGCGATCGTCGTTCTGCAGGCCCTCTCCGAGGGCAAGCTCGCGGCGAAGGGGGAGGGCAGGCGCGTCGTCATCGCCGAGCCGGAGGGCGACCATTACAGGCTGACCGATGCCGCGAGCGGGGAGGCGCTCGGCACGGCCAAGAGCGATGACGTCGATCGCGTGCTCGTCAACAACCGCTTGCGCGGCAGCATCGAATCGGCGCTCTCCGGGCTGCAGATTTTCAGCCGAAATGCGCAGCAGCGCCTGGCCGCGGCGCGCGACGCGGGAAAGACCGCGACCCGCCAGATGGCGGCGACGCTCGAGAAGGCGCTCGCGAACGAGACCGTGCCCGAGGTCAAGGCGGCGATCGCGGCGAGCCTCAATGTCATCAAGCTCAGGACCGGCACGCCCGAGGAGCGCATCAAGGCGATCGCCGGCTTCGCGGACGCGATGGATCCCGACGTCCGCAGCATGCTCTTGGACGTGGCGGCGGCCCCCGATGCAACGCCCGAGGTGCGGGCCGCCGCCGAGGCGGCCGCCAAGCGGATCGGGACGAAGCTCAAGTTCGTCGAGCTCGGCGGCAATATCGTGTAAGGCATCAGCCTCGGCTCGGTGCTGCTCCTCGCCGCGATCGGCCTTGCCATCACCTTCGGCCTGATGGGCGTCATCAACATGGCCCACGGCGAGATGATCATGCTAGGCGCCTATAGCGCCTATGTGGTGCAGCAGGCGTTCCGCGCCTTCCTGCCGCCGGGAATGTTCGGCTACTACCTCATCGTCTCGATTCCGGTCGCCTTCCTCGCGGCGGGCGCCATGGGGGTCGCCCTCGAGCGCGGCATCATCCGCTTCCTCTACGGCCGCCCGCTCGAGACCATGCTAGCGACCTGGGGCATCAGCCTCATCCTGCAGCAGCTCGTGCGTTCGGTCTTCGGCGCGCCCAACAAGGAAGTATCGAACCCCGAATGGATGACCGGCGGCTTCGAGCTCATCGGCGGCTTCACGGTCACCTGGAACCGGCTCTACATCGTGATCTTCTGCTTCCTCATCTTAGGCGCCTTGGCCCTCATGCTGAAGCGCACGTCCTATGGCCTCAACATCCGCGCGGTGACGCAGAACCGCGACATGGCCTCGGTCATGGGCATCCGCGTAGCCCGCGTCGATGCGCTTACCTTCGGTCTCGGCTCGGGCATCGCCGGCATGGCGGGGGTCGCTTTGAGCCAGATCGGCAACGTCAGTCCCAACCTCGGCTCGCTCTACATCGTCGACAGCTTCCTCGTCGTGGTGTTCGGCGGCGTCGGCAGCCTCATGGGCACGCTCGTGGGGGCGATGGGCCTCGGCATCGCCAACAAGTTCCTCGAGCCCTTTGCCGGCGCCATCCTCGGCAAGGTCCTCATCCTGGTGGCGATCATCCTGTTCATCCAGAAGCGGCCGCGCGGGCTCTTCGCGCTTAAGGGCCGGGCGGCGGAGAGCTAGGCCATGGGCTACGCGGCCCGACGCTTCACCACGCTCCTCGACCTCCGCGGCTGGGCCTGCTTTCTCGGCCTCGGCCTGGTGCTCGTCCTGGGCATACCGCTCCTCAACGGGGCGGTGCCGCGGGCCTCCGCCTTCCACCTCGGCGATTATCTCATCCCGCTCTTCGGCAAATACCTCTGCTACGCCATCCTCGCCCTCGCCATGGACCTGGTGTGGGGCTACGCCGGCATCCTCAGCCTCGGCCACGGCGCCTTCTTCGCCCTCGGCGGCTATGCCTTCGGCATGTATCTCATGCGCTCGATCGGCACGCTCGGCGTCTACAAGAACGCGATCCTGCCGGACTTCATGGTCTTCCTCAATTGGAAGGCGCTGCCCTGGTACTGGTACGGCTTCGACCATTTCGCCTTCGCCGTCGCCATGACTTTCCTCGTCCCGGGCCTCTTGGCCTTGGCGCTCGGCTGGTTCGCCTTCCGCTCGCGCGTGACCGGCGTCTATCTCTCGATCATCACCCAGGCGATGACCTTCGCCCTCCAGCTCGCCTTCTTCCGCAACGACATGGGATTCGGCGGCAACAACGGCCTCACCGATTTCAAGACGCTGCTCGGCTTCGACGTGCACGCGCCGGCGACGCGCATGGGCCTCTATCTCGCCTCCGCCATAGCCCTCGGGCTCGCCTTTCTCCTCTGCCGCTTCATCGTCACCTCCAAGCTCGGCCGCGTGCTGCTCGCCATCCGCGACGCCGAGGCGCGGGTGCGCTTCCTCGGCTATTCGGTGACGAACGCCAAGCTCTTCGTCTTCACCGTCTCGGCCATGCTCGCGGGACTGGCGGGGGCCCTCTACGTGCCGCAAGTCGGCATCATCAACCCAAGCGAGTTCTCGCCGGCGAGCTCGATCGAGGTCGCCGTCTGGGTCGCGGTCGGCGGGCGCGGCACGCTCGCGGGTGCCGCCGTCGGCGCCGTGCTCGTCAACCTCGCGAAGACCTACTTCACGGACGCGGCGCCCGAGGTGTGGCTCTTCTTCTTGGGCGCCCTCTTCATCCTGGTCACGCTCATCTTCCCGCGCGGCATTGCCGGCATGGCGCGCCAGTGGCGGGAATGGCGGGGCGCGCGGCGGGCGGTGCTCGCGCGGGGCGGCGATGACTGAGGCGCTGGTGCTGATGCCGTCCGAGGCGTCCCGAGACACCTTGACCGCGGCGGCTCCGGGGCCGGCGGCGGACACGCATCTCTATCTCGACGGTGTTTCCGTCAGCTTCGACGGCTTCAAGGCGTTGAACGAGCTCTCTCTCGTCATCAACAAGGGCGAGCTCCGAACGGTCATCGGTCCGAACGGCGCCGGCAAGACGACGATGATGGATGTCGTCACCGGCAGGACGCGGCCGGACAAGGGCGAGGTCTTCTTCGACGGCAATATCGACCTTACCAAGCTCGAGGAGAGCGCCATCGCCAATTTGGGCATCGGGCGCAAGTTCCAGAAGCCGACGGTTTTCGAGAACCTCACGGTGTTCGAGAATCTCGAACTCGCGCTGAGGACGTCGCGCGGCATCTGGCGCACGCTGCTCTACCGCATGGCGAGGGAGCATCGTGGCCGCATCGAGGATATCCTGGTCACCATCGGTCTCACTGATCGGACGAGGGCGGTCGCCGGCACGCTCAGCCACGGGCAGAAGCAGTGGCTCGAGATCGGCATGCTGCTCATCCAGGACGCGCAGCTCCTGCTGCTCGACGAGCCCGTCGCGGGCATGACCGATCACGAGACGGAGACCACGGTCGAGCTTCTTCTTGCCATCGCGGGACCGCGCACCGTCGTCGTCGTCGAGCACGACATGGAGTTCGTGCGCCGCCTGGGCGCCAGGATCAGCGTGCTTCACGAGGGCTCGGTGCTCGCCGAGGGGACGGTCGAGCACGTGCAGAACGACCCGCGCGTCATCGAAGTCTATCTGGGGCGCTGAGATGCTGGCCGTCGAGGGCGTCAATCTCTACTACGGCGCGAGCCACGCGCTCAGGGACGTGAGCATCACCGCCGAGGTGGGCAAGATCACCTGCCTCCTCGGGCGCAACGGGGTCGGCAAGACGAGCCTCCTGCGCGCCATCTGCGGGCTCAATCCCATCGCCAGCGGGCGCATCGAATGGGAAGGGCGCGATCTCAAGCAGCTCAAGCCCTATGAGCGCGCGCGGCTCGGCATCGCGTTGGTGCCGCAGGGACGCGAGATCTTCCCGCGCCTGACCGTGTTCGAGAATCTCATGACCGGGCTCGGGGCCTTGCCCCGCGCGCTCCGCAACATCCCCGGAGAGATTTTCGAGCTCTTCCCCGTGCTCAAGGCGATGGCAGCGCGTCGCGGCGGCGACCTCTCCGGCGGACAGCAGCAGCAGCTCGCCATTGCCCGCGCGCTCGTCATGCGCCCTCGGCTTCTCATCCTCGACGAGCCTACCGAGGGCATCCAGCCCTCGATCATCAAGGAGATCGAGCGCGTCATCCGCAAGCTGGCCGGGCGAGGCGACATGGCGATCCTCCTTGTCGAGCAGTATTTCGAGTTCGCGCGCCAGCTCGCCGACCGCTTCGCCGTCATGCAGCGCGGCGAGGTGGTGCTTGCCGGCTCCGTCGAGGACATGGTGGAAGCCGAGGTTCGGCGCTACCTCACCGTCTAAGGTTCGGCTTCCAATGCAAGCCGTCATTGCGAGGAGGCGACCCCGGACTGGATCCGGGGGACGAAGCAATCCAGGATCGGCCGCGGGCACCTGGATTGCTTCGCCTCCTGCCTGCGCGAAGCCGAAGCGGCTTCGCTTCGGCGAAGGCAGGTCGGCTCGCAATGACATGGCACGGATTGCGCGAAGGCGCCATACTGGCGAGATGCGGGATGATGTCCAGCACTTCGGTCTTGCTGAGATACCGCTCGAGCAACGCCTCGAGCGCTGTCACGGCGTGGCGGAGCTCGCCTTCGCGCGCGCGAACGCGGGGAGGGGGGCGGTCCTCCGCCGCCTCTATCAGCAGACGCCTTGCCGCGTGCTGTTTCCGCGCGCCGAGGAGGGCGATCTTTTGAGCGCGGTCCTGCTGACGACCTCGGGCGGGCTCACCGGCGGCGACAGCCTGGCCCTTTCGATCGAGGCGCTTGCCGGCGCCTCCGCCTCGGTCACCACGCAAGCCGCCGAGAAGATCTATCGCTCGCTCGAGAGCGACGCCCGGATCGAGGTGGCCCTCGGCGTGGGCGAGGGCGCCTGGCTCGAGTGGCTGCCGCAGGAGACCATCCTTTTCGAGGGCGCGCGGCTTTTGCGGTGGAACGAGGTGACCCTCGCACCTGGCGGACGGCTCCTCGCGGGGGAGATGCTGACCTTCGGCCGCAGCGCGCGCGGAGAGCGGCTCACGCGCGCGCGGCTGCACGATGCCTGGCGCGTGCGCTTGGGCGGCAGGCTCGTTTGGGCCGATGCGCTTCACCTTGAAGGCGAGGTGGGGCGGCTCATCGCCGAGCGTGCCGGCTGCGACGGTGCCGCCGCGGTTGCGCTGCTCCTCTATGCGGCGGATGATGCGGCGCGCTGGCTCGACGCCGCGCGCGATCTCCTCGCCCAAGCCTCGAGCCGTGCCGCGGCGTCGGTCGTGAACGGCGTGCTGCTGGCGCGCCTCATCGGCCGCGAGGCGCTGGCCGTGCGCGAGGATTTCGCCCATCTCGCCAAGTCGCTGCGCGCGGTGATCGCGGGTCTGCCGCCGCGGCTGCCGCGCGCGTCGGCCACATGAGCGAATAGAAGAGGGAGGACGAGGTGAATCTCACGCCACGGGAAAAGGACAAGCTCTTGATCGCGATGGCCGCGATCGTCGCGCGCAAGCGCCTCGAGCGCGGAGTGAAGCTCAACTATCCGGAAGCGGTCGCCCTCATCAGCGACTTCGTCGTCGAGGGCGCGCGCGACGGGCGCAGCGTCGCGGAACTGATGCGCGACGGTGCGGGGGTGATCGGCCGCGATCAGGTGATGGAAGGGATCGCGGAGATGGTGGACGAGGTCCAGGTCGAGGCGACCTTCCCCGACGGCACCAAGCTCGTCACCGTGCACCATCCGATCCGCTCCGGGAGGGCGCCATGATCCCCGGCGAGGTGATCGCGAAGGCGGGCGAGCTGGTCCTCAACGAGGGCCGGGAGACGCTCACGCTCGAAGTCGCCAACCGCGGCGACCGTCCGATCCAGGTCGGCAGCCATTACCATTTCTACGAGACGAATGCGGCACTCGCCTTCGAGCGGGAGAGGACCCGCGGCATGCGCCTCGATATCCCGGCGGGGACGGCGGTGCGCTTCGAGCCGGGGCAGACCCGCAAGGTGACGCTCATCCCTTACGCGGGTGCTCGCACCGTCTACGGCTTCAACGGCAAAGTGAACGCCAAGCTCTGAGGGGACGGCGATGGCCCAGAGGATTTCGCGCGCCCGCTATGCCGACATGTTCGGCCCCACGGTGGGCGACAAGGTGCGGCTTGCCGATACCGAGCTCTTCATCGAGGTCGAGGAGGACCGCACGATCTACGGCGAGGAGGTCAAATTCGGCGGCGGCAAGGTGATCCGCGACGGCATGGGCCAAAGCCAGGTCGGCCGCCAGGAGGGTGCCGTCGACACGGTCATCACCAACGCCCTCATCCTCGATCATTGGGGCATCGTGAAGGCCGACGTCGGCATCAAGGAGGGGCGCATCTTCGCGATCGGCAAGGCCGGCAATCCCGACGTGCAGCCGGGGGTCGACATCACCATCGGCCCCGGCACCGAGGCGATCGCGGGCGAGGGCAAGATCCTGACCGCCGGCGGGATCGACGCGCACATCCACTTCATCTGCCCGCAGCAGATCGAGGAGTCCCTCTATAGCGGCATCACGACGATGATGGGGGGCGGCACGGGTCCGGCCACGGGGACCAAGGCCACGACCTGCACGCCGGGCCCCTGGCACATCGGGCGCATGCTGCAGGCGGCCGAGGGCTTCGCCATGAACCTCGGCTTCTACGGCAAGGGCAATGCCACCTTGCCCCACGGCCTCGTCGAGCAGATCGAGGCCGGCGCCTGCGGTCTCAAGCTCCACGAGGACTGGGGTACCACGCCCGCCGCGATCAATACCTGCCTTGCCGTCGCCGACGCCATGGACGTGCAGGTATTGATCCATACCGACACGCTCAACGAGTCGGGCTTCGTCGAGGACTCGATTGCCGCGTTCAAGGGCCGCACGATCCACGCCCTCCATACCGAGGGTGCGGGCGGCGGGCACGCGCCCGACATCATCCGCGTGTGCGGGGAGGCGAACGTGCTGCCCTCCTCGACCAACCCGACGCGGCCCTACACGGTCAACACGCTCGACGAGCATCTCGACATGCTCATGGTCTGCCACCACCTCGACGCCAAGATCGCCGAGGACGTGGCCTTTGCCGAGAGCCGCATCCGCCGCGAGACGATCGCGGCCGAGGATATTCTCCACGACCTCGGCGCCTTCTCGATGCTCTCCTCCGACAGCCAGGCCATGGGGCGGGTCGGCGAGGTCGTCATCCGCACCTGGCAGACGGCGGACAAGATGCGGCGCCAGCGCGGGCGACTCCCCGAGGAGACGGGCGACAACGACAATTTCCGCTGCAAGCGCTACGTGGCGAAGTACACCATCAACCCGGCGATCGCCCAGGGCATCTCGCGCTACGTGGGCTCGGTCGAGGTCGGCAAGCTCGCCGATCTGGTGCTCTGGTCGCCCGCCTTCTTCGGCGTGAAGCCGGACCTCGTGCTCAAATGCGGCTCGATCGCGGCAGCACCCATGGGCGATCCCAACGCCTCGATCCCGACGCCGCAGCCGGTCCATTACCGGCCGATGTTCGCGGGCTTCGGGCGCAACCTCGCGGAAAGCTCGGTGCTCTTCGTCTCGCTCGCCGCCCACTCGGCGGACCTCGGCGACACGCTCGGCCTCGCCCGCTCCACTTTCCCCGTCGAGAACTGCCGCGGCGGCATCTCGAAGGCGAGC
>JBKQRV010000094.1:0-37920 GCA_052143835.1 Alphaproteobacteria bacterium | reverse complement strand
GCGCGCGCCGCTCCTCGTCGCTGAGCCCGTGCACGATGCAGCCGACGGAGAGGCCGAGGAAGCTGTAGATTTGGCCCATCCATTCGGAGTCGCGGCGCGCCAGGTAGTCGTTGACCGTGACGATGTGCACGCCCATGCCGGCCAGCGCATTGAGATAGGCGGCGAGGGTCGAGACCAGCGTCTTGCCTTCGCCCGTCTTCATCTCGGAGATCATGCCGCGGTGGAGCACGATCCCGCCCACGAGCTGCACGTCGAAGTGACGCTGGCCGAGGGTGCGCTTGGCCGCCTCGCGCACCGTGGCGAAGGCCTCGTGGAGGATATCATCGAGGCTCTCGCCGGCCGCAAGGCGCCCCTTGAGCATGTCCGTGCGCGCGCGCAGCTCGGCGTCCGCGAGCTTCTCGAGCGCGGGCTCGAGCACGTTGATCTCGTCGACATGCGGCTGCAGGCTCTTTAGAAAACGCTCGTTGGCGGAGCCGAACAGCTTCCGGGCGATGGCGCCGAACATGGGGCGGTCCTCGAAGGCGGACAGACGGGGGCCCACTCCGCACGGCGCGGGCCCGCAGCACAGATAAGAGGCTCGGCCGTAGCTGTCAATGATTTGGGCGCCGGCAGCGGGGGGTGTCGCGCATGCGGTGGAGCGCCTGCGCGTATCTCTTGCGCGGGCTGCCGCGAAGGCGCCCATCGGGCGCGTCGCCAAGCTTTTCTTGTACCGCGGGGCGCTTTGTGCATTATCGAGCCGCATTTCGCGGCATCAGGGGCACCACGTCGGACGGCGGGGTGCCCGAGAGCAAGACTCCCGCCGTCCCTTTGGAGGTGCGTCGATGTTTTCCCAAACCGCCCGGGCGGCACGCGCGGCGGCCGTCCTTGGCACGCTGGCAGTCGCAGCCTTGGCCTCCGCCGCCGCGGCGCAAACCGCCGGCGCCCCTCCGGCCGCCGCCGGTGCGGCGGCCGGCGACCCGGTGGTGGCGACCGTCAACGGCAGCGAGATCCACCGCTCGGACGTCGAGGCGGCGCGGCAGGACTTGCCCCAACAATACCAGTCCTTCCCCTTCGAGATCGTCTACCCGGCCCTGCTCGAGCGGCTCATTGACGGCAAGCTGCTCGTCGCGGCGGCCCGCGCGCAAGGCCTGGCCACGGACCAGGAGGTCAAGGCGCGCATGGTGCGGCTCGAGGACCAGGTCATTCAAAGCGTCTATCTCACGCGCGCGGTCAAGGCGAAGCTCACGGACGACGTGCTCAAGAAGCGCTACGAGGAGTATCTCAAGACGAACCCGCCGGAGCCCGAAGTGCATGCCCGCCACATTCTCGTGAAAAGCGAGGACGAGGCCAAGGCGGTGATCAAGGAGCTCAAGGGCGGGGCCGATTTCGCCGAGCTCGCGAAGAAGAGCTCGAGCGGCCCGTCCGCGGCCAAAGGCGGCGATCTCGGCTTCATCAAGCGCGGCGACGTGGTGCCGGAGTTCGCGGACGCCGCCTTCGCGCTCAAGCCGGGCCAATACACCGAGACGCCGGTCAAGACCCAGTTCGGCTGGCACGTGATCAAGGTCGAGGAGGTGCGCCAATCCACCCCGCCCACCTTCGAGGAGCAAAAGGACGAGCTCGAGCGCGAGGCGAGCCGCGACACGATCACGGAAATCGTCAACGAGTTGCGCGGCAAGGCCGCCATCACGCGCTTCAATGCGGACGGCTCGCCCAAGACCGAAGGCGACGAGAAGAAGGGCGGTGCCGAGCCCAAGAAGCAATAGGCCGCCCTGCGGTCCGCTTGGGCGGAGGCCCGGCCGGTCGCGCCCGCCGTGAGGCACGAGACGAGGACAGCATGCCCGAGCGCTCTCCGCTTGCTCCAACGCGCTTCCCGGATCTGCCGCCGATCGCCGGCGTGCGGCTCGCCGCCGCCGCCTGCGGCATCCGCTACAAGGACCGCAGCGACCTCTTGGTCGCGGTGCTCGATCCCGGCACCACCGTGGCGGGGGTCTTGACGCGCTCGCTCACGGCCGGAGCGCCGGTCGAATGGTGCCGCGCCTGCCTTCCGCGCGGCAAGGCGCGGGCGCTCGTGGTCAATTCGGGCAACGCCAACACCTTCACCGGCCGCGGCGGCCGCAAGGTGGTCGAGGAGAGCGCCAAGGCCATGGCGCGGCTCGTCGGATGTCATCCGCGCGAGGTCTATGTCGCCTCGACCGGCGTGATCGGCCAGCCGCTGCCGGGCGAGAAGATCGTGGCGGCGCTGCCCGCGGCAGTGCAGGGGTTGTCGGAGCGAGCCTGGCCGGAAGCCGCCCAGGCGATCATGACCACCGACACCTTCGCCAAGGGGGCCACGCGCCGGGCCGCGATCGACGGCACGGCCGTCGCGATCAACGGCATCGCCAAGGGCTCGGGCATGATCGCGCCCGACATGGCGACGATGCTCGCCTTCATCTTCACCGATGCCGCCATCCCGGCAGCGGTGCTGCAGGCGCTTCTCAAGGCGAGCAACGAGCGCTCCTTCAATTCGATCACCGTGGACGGCGACACCTCGACGAGCGATACCTTGCTTCTCGCCGCGACCGGCAAGGCCAAGCACAAGCGCGTGACGCGCGCGGGCGACCCGCGGCTCAAGGACTTCCGCCGCGCGCTCGAGGAGGTCGCGATCGATCTCGCCCAGCAGGTCGTGCGCGACGGCGAGGGGGCCCAGAAGTTCGTCACCATCGAGGTGACGGGTGCGCTCTCGGCCCGTGCCGCGCGGCGCGTCGGGCTCGCCATCGGCAACTCGCCCCTCGTCAAGACGGCGCTCGCGGCGGGTGACGCCAACTGGGGCCGCATCGTCATGGCGGTCGGCAAGGCGGGCGAGCGGGCGGAGCGCGACCGCCTCGCGATCGCCGTCGGCGGGGTGCGCATCGCCGAGAAGGGCGGCGCGGTCGAGGGCTATGACGAGGCGCCGGTCCAGCACCACATGGCGGGGCGCAACATCCACATCGCGGTCGATCTCGGCGTCGGGCGCGCCCGCGCCACGGTGTGGAGCTGCGATCTCACCCACGGCTACGTCGACATCAATGGCAGCTACCGAAGCTGAAGGGGAAGGCGCGATCAGCGGCTGCGCCGGCCCTGGCCAGCCGCCCGCCGCAGCGCTGCCGCTCGTGCTGGTGGCGGCTGCCGCCCTCGTCGATCGCGACGGCCGCGTCCTCCTCGCCGAGCGCCCGCCCGGCAAGAGCATGGCGGGCCTCTGGGAGTTCCCCGGCGGCAAGGTCAAGGACGGCGAGTCGCCCGAGGCGGCCCTCGTGCGCGAGCTCCGCGAGGAGCTCGGTATCGACACGGCGGAGAGCTGCCTGGCCCCGCTCGCCTTCGCCTCCCACCGCTACGAGCGCTTCCATCTCCTCATGCCGCTTTTCGTATGCCGGGTGTGGAAGGGCACCGCGCGCGCGAAGGAGGGCCAGCGCCTCAAATGGGTGCGGCCCGCGGACTTGCGCAACTACGCCATGCCGCCCGCGGACGCCCCCCTCATCCCGGTGCTCGAGGAGCTGTTGTAGCCGACAAAGCGCTTGCTTTCGCCGGGATTCGCGCCATATTTCTCAAAAGACGGCTTACAAGGAATTTTCGCCATGAAATACGCACACGCCAAAGTCTCCACCTCCGGTCGCCTCAGCCTACCCGCGGGATTCCGCAAGGCCGTCGGGCTCGAGCGGGGCGGCAATGTCGTGATTGCGCTCGAAGGCCGCGAGATGCACATCATGACGACGGCGGAGGCGGTCGCGCGCTCACAGGCGATCGCCCGGCGCCTCTTGAAGGGAAAGTCGAAAGTCTCCGTCGATGATTTCATCGCCGAGCGCCGTCGCGAAGCGGAGCGCGAGTGACCACTGCGGTTCTTGATGCGTCCGCGCTCGTCGCCTTGATTCTCCGAGAGGCTGGGGCAGACCTAGTCGAAGCGACTCTTGAGCGCTCGGCAATGACAACGGTCAATTTGGCCGAGGTTGCCGGATACTTCGCGCGGCGAGGCTCTGCAGAGGCGGAAATTCGTCTGATGATCGATCCGCTGCGCATCGAACACGTCGTCTTCGACAAGGAATTGGCCTATGCGGCCGGGCTGCTCCTGCCGGCGACGAAGACGGCGGGGCTGTCGCTCGGCGACCGGGCGTGCCTTGCGCTCGCGCGGCAAAGGGGCGTCAAGGCGCTCACGGCCGACCGGGCCTGGCAGAGCCTCGCGCGGCCGCTCGGCATCGCCATTGAAGTGATAAGGTGAGCATCGGCACTCGGGAGCGAGCCGCCGCCTTGTCGAGGGCAAGTCGGCCTGGCCCTCTCAGCGCGCCCGCAACGATCCGATATAGGCGATGATGTCCTCGATCTGGCGCCGGTCGAGCTCGAGCGGCGGCATCGACCCGTGCGGCTTGACAAGGAAGGCGCGCAGATATTCCGGCGTCTTGCTCGGGTCGCGCGCGATCGCCTGGAAGGGCGGAATGCCTTGAACGGCGCGGTTCTCGCCCTTGAGGAGATGACAATCCGAGCACCAACGCTGCGCGAGCGTGTAGCCCCTGTTCGCATCGCCCGTAACTTTGCTCTCTTGTGCGAGAGCAGGGGGTACCAGCGAGATCGCGAGCAGAAAGAAGAACGCAGCCTTTTCCATATGCGCCTCGCAAGCTGTGCGCCCGCCTAAGGCGCCTACTCGACGAGATGCAGGTTAAGCTTGCCGCCTGCTTTTCGCATTGACCTAAGTCAACAGGCCGGCTTCAGCGCGCGCCGCGCGGGACTTTATCGCCCGCCGGCCGTTCCTCGCTGTCGAGCGCCGCCGCGAGGCGGGCGGTGGCGCTGCCGGGCTTGAGCGGCTTCTGCTGTGAGGCGTGCGGCGCCCAGGCAGTCAGGTAAATGACCTCGAAGGTCGCGGGAATGCGCCCATCGGGGCCGGCAAAGCGCTCCTCGTAGCGCGCCGCCGCGCGCAGAAGCGTCGTGCGCCGGCTGAAGCCGCGCCGCAATGCCGCGACCGCGTTCGTCTCGCCCATGCCGCGCAAGTCGCGCATGAGCGCCAATGCCGACGGATAGGTCACGGCGATGGTGTCGCGGTCGACCACGGGAAGCGCGAAGCCGGCGCGCTGCAGGAGCGCGCCCCCGTCGCGCACGTCGGCAAAGGGCGAGACGCGTGGGCCCGCACCCCCCTCAACCTCGACCTCCGCCTCGAGCAGCGCCGCGCGCAGCTCGCGGAGCGTCTCGCCGCCGAGGAGGGCTGCAAGGAAGAGCCCGTCGGGCTTGAGCGCGCGGCGGGCCTGGATAAGCGCACCCGGCAGGTCGTTGACCCAATGGAGCGCCAAATTGCTGAGGATGAGATCGAAGCTCGCATCGGCGAAGGGCAGCGCCTCCTCGTCGGCGACGACGGCCAAGCCCTCGGCGCGGCTGAGGAGGCCGAGGGTCAAACCGATTTCGACGAGGCGCTCGATGCCGCTCCGGCCAAGCGCGAGCCGGGCCAGCTCGCCGCCGCGGCAGCCGAGATCGAGGGCGAGGGGGAAGTGGCGCTTGGTGTCCGCGAGGCGGTCGGCAAGGCGCTCCGCCACCTCGCGGAAGAGGAAGTCGTGATGCTCGAGCCGCGCGGCGGCGCGCTCGCGGTGGCGCCGCACAAGCCGGCGGTCGAAGACCTCCATCCCCGCTTGGGTCATGCCTCTATATATGGCATGGCCGCCGCTTTTCGACCAAGTCCGGACCGGGCTTGGAGACCGCACGCTCATTGACAGCCCGCCGCGGCGGGACTTTCATGGTCCCTCATGCGCGCGAACATCGCGGTGCCAAGCCTGCGCCACTGGGCGAATGTCGCCCTCGGCGCGGTGCTGCCGGCGCGCTGTCTCGGCTGCGGCGTCGTGGTCGAGCGGCCGGGGACGCTTTGCCCGGCCTGCTGGCGCACCATCGACTTCCTGGCGCCGCCCCTTTGCGCCTGCTGCGGCATGCCCTTCGAGGTCGATCCAGGCGAGGCGGCGCTGTGCGGGGTATGCCTCGCCCATAAGAGGCACTTCGCGCGGGCGCGCGCCGTCTTCCGCTACAGCGAGGCGAGCCGCCGGCTCATCCTTGGCTTCAAGCACGGCGACCGGCTGCAGGGAACGAAGGCTTACGCCGCATGGATGGCGCGCGCCGGCGCCGAGCTTCTCGCCGACGCGAGCCTTCTCGTCCCCGTTCCTCTCCATTGGACCCGCCTCTTCATGCGTCGCTACAACCAGGCGGCCCTCCTCGCCAATGCGCTCGCCGCGGCAAGCGGCGTGCCCTGCATCCCCGACCTCCTGCTGCGCAAGCGCCGCACGCCTTCGCAAGGCCGGCTCAATGCCGCCGAGCGGCGCCGCAACGTGCGCGACGCCTTCGCGCCGAGCGCCGGTGCCGTGCGCCGCATTAGAGGCGCGCGCGTGCTTCTGATCGACGACGTGTTCACCACGGGCGCCACGGTGGACGCCTGCGCGAAAGTGCTGATCGAGTCGGGGGCAGCGCACGTCGATGTGCTGGCGCTCGCCCGCGTGGTGCGGCCGCAGTCCTTCGGATGAGGAGCACATGGAAAAGACGACAGCGCGCGAGATGCGACAAGAGGATTTGCCGGCCGTCCGCTTCACGCTCGCGGGAGCTCTCAAAGCGATCCCCTCCGGCGTCCCGGTACCCTACGCCAGGGTCTTCGCCCACGGCAGCATGAGCCTCGAGATCTACGCTCCCGTGGGGCGCGACAATCAGCGTCCGCACAGGCAGGACGAGCTCTACGTCGTGATGCGCGGCCGCGGCAGCTTCGTGAACGGCGACAGGCGCCACCCCTTCGCTCCCGGCGACGTGCTTTTCGTGCCCGCCCTCGTGGATCACCGTTTCGAGTATTTCAGCCGCGACCTCGCCGTCTGGGTCGTCTTCTATGGCGCCGATGGCGGCGAGGCCTCGGCCCCGCATCCGGCCCCTCAGGGCGAGCTCTGCTGGGGGATCGAAGGCGCGCTCGGCTCCATCGCGGCCGATGCGCAGCCACGCTCCGTCCCCGTCTTCGAGCACGGCTCCCTCACCCTCAAGCTCTACAATCCCCGCAAATCAGACCCGCAGACGCCGCATACGCGGGACGAGCTTTACGTGGTCCAGAAGGGAAAGGGGACGTTCCTTTGCGGGGGGCGCCGCAGCCCCTTCGCCCCCGGCGATGCGCTCTTTGCGCCTGCCGGCGTCGAGCACCGCTTCGAGGGCTTCGGGCAAGAGCTCGTTACTTGGGTCGTCTTCTACGGGCCCGAAGGCGGGGAGGGATTAGAGCTTCCCGGCTAACCTGGGAGCGTGTTTACTTTATGGCCAGGGGCGCCTAATTAGGGAGCCAGCAATGGACGAAGCGGGGACCGCCGTGCCCGATGTCGTGATCTACACCACCATGTGGTGCCCCTATTGCCACCGGGCGAAAAGCCTCTTGGAGAAGAAGGGGGTCCAGTTCGAGGAGATCGACGTGACCTACGATCCCGACAAGCGCGCCGAGATGAGCGCGCGCGCCGGGGGGCGCGAGACGGTGCCGCAAATCTTCATTCGGGGCGAGCCGATCGGCGGCTCCGACGAGCTCGTCGCACTCGAGGCCGAGGGCAAGCTCGACCAGCTCTTGGAGAGGGCCGCATGAGCGAGCGTTTCAAGGTCGCCTGCATCCAGAACAATGCGGGTCCCGACATCCTACCCAACATCCGCGAGGTCGACCGCCTGGCGCGCTCCGCGAGTGCCGCGGGGGCGGAATTCATCCTGACGAGCGAGAACTTCACCAGCATCGAGTTCGGTGCCGAGCGCTCGCTTGACAAGGCGCTGCCCGAGGCGGAGCACCCGGCCGTGCCGCATTTCACCGCCCTTGCCAAGGAGCTCGGCGTCTGGTTCCTCATGGGCTCGCTCACCATCAAGCTCTCGCCCGGCAAGGTCAACAACCGCTCCTATCTCGTCGACCCCGAGGGCCGCATCGTCGCGCGCTACAACAAGCTGCATCTCTTCGACGTGCAGCTCAAGGCGGGCGAGACCTACCGGGAATCGGCGACCGTCGAGCCGGGCGATCGCGCCGTCATCGCCGAGACCCCGTGGGGTCTCCTCGGCATGACCGTCTGCTACGACCTGCGCTTCGCCTATCTCTACCGCGCCTTGGCGCAGGCCGGCGCCGGCTACCTCACGATTCCCTCGGCCTTCACCAAGACGACGGGGCAGGCGCATTGGCACACCCTCGTGCGCGCCCGCGCCATCGAGACGGGCGCCTACGTCTTCGCTCCCGCCCAATGCGGCCAGCACGCGGGCGGACGCAAGACTTACGGCCATTCACTCGTCGTCGATCCTTGGGGCGAGATCCTGGCGGACGGCGGCGAGGCGCCGGGCTACGTCATCGCGGAGGTCGATCCTTCGAAGATCGCGGAGGTGCGGCGCATGATCCCCTCGCTCGAGCACGACCGCGCCTTCAGCGGCCCCAGCGCGGCCGCCGCCGTGCGTCTCGCGCAAGCCGGCGAGTAGACAGCACCCCGCCGCCCTAGACCAGAGGGCTTGACCTTCCCCTGGCGGGAAGGCCCATTTTCCATGGGACCTCGCCCCTCGTCGGCCGACAGTCCAGCACCATGACCGCATCCCAAGACGGCCACGGCCCTCATCGCCTTCGCCACGGCGCAGCGGCGCCCGCGACCGCCATGGCGCGCGATCCCGTGTGCGGCATGCTGGTCGACCCGGCAACGGCCGAGCACAGCGGTGAGCACGCGGGCCAGCGCTACTACTTCTGCGGCGCCAAGTGCCGCGAGAGATTCCTTGCCGAGCCCGCGACATATTTGGGCGGGCGCGATCACGCGAGTCGCACGCCGGACCGGGCGGCCGCGGCTGCACCCCGGGCCGGCTTGTGGACCTGCCCCATGCACGCGGAGATCGTGCTGAATGGGCCGGGGAGCTGTCCCATCTGCGGCATGGCGCTTGAGCCCATGCTGCCGAGCGCTGCCGCGGAGGAGAACCCCGAGCTCGCCGCCATGACGCGGCGCTTCTGGATCGGCTTTGCACTCTCGCTCCCGCTCGTCTTCCTCAGCACGGTCGACGAGTTGGTCGGCCGTCCGCTCGCGCAAGTCCTCACGCCGCGCGCTTCGACGTGGCTGCAGCTGGCGCTCGCGACGCCGGTCGTGCTTTGGGGCGGAGCGCCCTTCTTTGCGCGCGCCTGGGTTTCGCTTCTGACCCGGCGTCTCAACATGTTCACCCTGATCGCGATCGGCACCGGGGTGGCCTACGCCTATAGCCTCGTGGCCGCTCTATTGCCGGGGATCTTTCCGCAGTCCTTCCGCGGGCCGGACGGCGAGGTCGGGATATATTTCGAGGCGGCGGCCGTCATCACCACGCTCGTGCTTCTCGGCCAGGTGCTGGAGCTCAAGGCCCGCTCGGAGACCTCGAGCGCCATCCGCGCGCTCCTCGACTTGGCGCCCAAGACCGCGCGCATCGTGCGCGACGACGGCCGCGAGGAGGATATTCCGCTCGATCAGGTGACACCCGGCTGCAAGCTTCGCGTTCGGTCAGGCGAGAAGGTCCCGGTCGATGGCGTCGTGCTCGAAGGCCATAGCTCGATCGATGAATCGATGATCTCCGGCGAGGCGCTGCCGGTCGAGAAGGCGGCCGGCGACAGGGTGACCGGAGCCACGCTCAACGCCTCGGGCAGCTTTCTGATGCGCGCCGAGCGGGTCGGCGCCGACACCCTCCTCGCCCGGATCGTCGCCATGGTGGCCGCGGCGCAACGCTCGCGGGCGCCGATCCAGAGCCTCGCCGATCGGGTCTCCGGCTGGTTCGTGCCCGGCGTCGTGTTGACGGCGCTTGCCTCCTTCGTCTTCTGGGCCGTCTACGGCCCGGCGCCGGCGATGAGTTTTGCCCTTCTCAACGCCATTGCCGTGCTCATCATCGCCTGCCCTTGCGCGCTTGGCCTGGCCACGCCGATGTCGATCATGGTCGGCACCGGGCGCGGGGCCGTGGCCGGCGTCCTCGTCAAGAATGCCGAGGCGCTCGAGCTCATGGAGAAGATCGACACGCTGGTCTGCGACAAGACCGGCACGCTCACCGAGGGCAAGCCGCGCCTCATGAGCGTCGCCGTGATCGGAGATATCGGAGAGGACGAGCTGCTGCGGCTCGTGGCGAGCCTCGAGCGCGGCAGCGAGCACCCGCTCGCCGCCGCCATCGTGAAAGGAGCGGAGGTGCGCGGGATCGCGCTCGCCCCGGTCTCCGACTTCCGCTCGCTGGCGGGCAAGGGGGTGGTCGGCACCATCGGCGGCAGGAAGGTGGCGGCCGGGAGTGTCGCTCTGCTGCGTGCCTTGTCGATCGCGCCGCGGGATCTTCCGCTTCGGGCCGAGGTGCAGCGCAAGGAGGGGCAGACCGTGATGATGGCGGCCGTCGACGGCGAGGCCGCGGGCCTCGTCGCGGTCGCGGACCCGATCAAGGAGACGACGAGCGAGGCCATCGAGGCGCTCAAGCGAGACGGCGTGCGCGTGGTCATGCTGAGCGGGGACAGCCGCACCACGGCGGAGGCGGTGGCGCGCCGGCTCGGCATCGAGGAGGTGTTCGCCGAGGTGCTGCCCGAGGAGAAGGCGGCTATGGTCAGGCGTCTCGCGGAAGAGGGCCGCGCCGTCACGATGGCGGGCGACGGCATCAACGATGCCCCTGCGCTCGCCGAAGCGCGCGTCGGCATCGCCATGGGCACGGGCGCGGACGTGGCGATGGAAAGTGCTGCCATCACGCTGGTCAAGGGCGATCTCCGAGGCATCGTGCGCGCGCGCCACCTGAGCCGCGCCGTCATGCGGAACATCCGCCAGAACCTGTTCTTCGCCTTCGTCTTCAACGCGCTCGCGGTGCCGATCGCGGCGGGCGTGCTCTACCCGTTCACCGGGCTTCTCCTCAACCCGATGATCGCGAGTGCCGCGATGAGCGCGAGCTCGCTGCTCGTGATCGGCAATTCGCTCAGGCTCCGGCGCGTGAGGTTATGACGAGCGCAAGCTATTTCCAGAATTTCTTGGACGCGATCCGCGCGCCCTCGGCCAGCGCGGCCAATTTGGCCCAGACGACGTCGGGATCGACCGCCGCCTGGCCGACCCAGGTCCCGTAACCGCAATCGGTGCCTGCGACGACGTTCTCGCGGCCTACGAGCTTGGCATAGCGCGCGAGGCGCTGCGCAACGACCTCGGGATGCTCGATGAAATTCGACTTCGATTCGAGCACGCCGGGAATGAGCAACTTGCCGTCCGGCAGCTTGACGTGCTCGAACAGCGCCCACTCGTGAGCGTGGCGCGGATTTGCGGCCTCGAAGGAGATCGCGCATGGCCGCGCGAGAAACACGATATCGATGATATCGGCGAGCGGCACGTCGCAGTGGTGAGGGCCCTCGTAGTTGCCCCAACATACGTGCATGCGGAGCTGCTCGGGCGGAATGTTTGCGAGCGCGTGGTTGAGCGCCTCGACGTGCAGGCGCAGGCGCTTGCGGAATTCCTCGAGCGTGAGACTTGCATATTGGATATGGCGGCCCATGGCCAGATCGGGGCAATCGACCTGCAGCACGATGCCGGCCTTGGCCACCGTCTCGTACTCGTGGCGCATGGCGTCCGCAATGGCGAAGAGATACGCCTCCTGGCTCGGGTAATGGTCGTTCCGGAAGAAGAGCGATATCACACCCGGCGAGGCGGCACTCATGAAGGCGCCGGTCGCCTTCGCTTGTCGAAGCGCCGCCTCGAGGTTAGCCGCGTCTGCCGCTGCCGCCTCCCGGTCACGCACACCGATCGGACCATTGCAGGCCGGGGTCTTGCGGCGGGAGCGGCCCGGATCGCCGAACACGCGCTGGGCGAGACGGGGGAACTCGACCAGATCCTGGTACACGAACGTGTTGCCGGTGCCGCCGAAGCCGGTCAACCGATCCTTGGCGTAGGTGGCGTAGCTCGGCTTGGACATCTCGCCGTCGCTCACGAGATCGACTCCGGCCGCGCTCTGCTTTCGCACGACCTCGGCCACGGCCGCCCGCACCTCGACGGCGAGTGCCTCGCGATCGACCGGAACGCCCTCTTCCTTGGCGTACATCGCGCGAATGAGACTCTCTGGGCGTGGCAGGCTGCCGGTGTGCGTGGTCAGGAAGCGCTCGGTGCTCCGTTGCATGGTCTCTCCTCCCTCGGGCCAGCGGCCCGTTCGCTCAGCATAGCGACGCGGCATCCGAAGGTCGGTCTGACGCAAGCGTCGAGCGAACCCGGACAAACGTCGATCTTATGATAACAGGATGGGGTGCGGCACTATCTTGTCGACGCCTTGCTTCCATCGACATTCGGCCGCAGCCATTCATGACGGGCATCTCCCGGCATGGTCGAAGCCCCCTCTCGGAGTGGTTCGATAAGGTGCTGCGCGTCGCGCCGGAGCCGCTCGTCCGAACGGGCGAGGCGATCGAATGACGACGAGCGCACAGGAGATGGCGCTCGCCGTCTCCGGCCGCGTGGCGCCCATCAATCACGTCGTCACGCGCGATTGAATGCCCCGATGCCGGGTCGTATCGATGCGTTGGCCGAGGTTCGCGGCTCGATCTTCGGCACCATGATGAATGATTGCGGCGCGCACCCGCGCGCGGTTGCGGACGTGGCCCCGGAGACGCTAAGCGCCGGGGCCGCGCGTCATCCTCGCCGCGCGGGCGTTACTTGCCCGGCTGCGGCGTGAGCCGGAGATAAGGCTTGAGCGTCTTCCAGCCCTTGGGGAACTTCTTCTTGGCATCCTCGTCCGTCACCGAAGGCACGATGATCACGTCCTCGCCGTGCTTCCAATTGACCGGGGTGGCGACCTGGTACTTGTCGGTGAGCTGAAGCGAGTCGACGACGCGCAGGATCTCGTCGAAGTTCCGCCCCGTAGTCTGCGGATAGGTGATCATCAGGCGGATCTTCCGCTTGGGATCGATCACGAAGACCGTGCGTACGGTGTACACCTCGTCGTGGGCGGGGTGCATCATGCCGTAGAGATTGGCGACCTTGCGGTCCGGGTCCGCAACGATCGGATAGGCGATCTTGGCACGCTGGGTCTCCTCGATATCCTTGACCCAGCCCGCGTGCGAGCTCACCGGATCGACCGAGAGGCCGATCACCTTGACGTTCCGCTTCGCGAACTCGGGGGCGAGCTTGCCGACGTAGCCGAGCTCGGTCGTGCACACCGGCGTGAAATCCTTGGGATGCGAGAACAGGATGCACCAACTCTCGCCGATCCAATCGTGAAAGCGGATGCGCCCTTGCGTCGTATCCGCCTCGAAGTCGGGGGCCGTGTCGCCAAGACGAAGGGTCATGGTCTCATCCTCCCATTCATCGTGCTGTGGCTGCCGCAGTGCGCTTCTGACTTAAGCTGTCGGCGGCCAAAGCTCAAGACGCCTTGTGTGAAATATTCAAATTTTACAGGATCTTGCCGTTATAGGGGCTCGGCGTCACGCCCCGCGACCGGCCCAGGGAGCTCGTTGAGCGCGTCCGGGTCGGCGGGAAAGCTGATGGCGGCAAGACGCTCGATGGCGGCGGGGTGGGGCTCGCGCACGATGCCATGCTCAAAGGCGACGACATGGAGCCGGCCGCGCACGCGCTCGAGCAGCTCGCCCGGCTCGAGCAAATGGGCGGGATTGGCGGGCTTGCCGAAACGGGCGTTGCCGCGGGCGAAGGTCTCGTAGATGAGCAGTCCGGCCGGCTCGAGGGCGGCGAGCAGCTCGGCGAAGAGCGGGCGCCAGAGATAGTTCGTTACCACCACCGCGGCGAAACGGCGGCCGGGGAAAGGCCACGGCCGGGCTTCGAGATCGGCCTCGACCAGCTCGATCCCGCTTCTCCCGCGCAAGTCCTCGAGCCGCGCGAGATCGATGTCGACCGCGGTCACGGGGTGCCCGAGGCTGCTGAAGAGCCGCGTGTGGCGCCCAGAGCCGCAAGCGATGTCGAGCACGGCACCCTCGTACCTCACCAGGCTCGCGAAGCGGCGCACCCAGGCCGAGGGCGGGTTCTTGCCGTGAGGATCGCCGGGTGAGTGCGCTTCAGGGATGACCATGTTTCAAAACGCGGGAAGTTGCTCTATATAAGGTTCTCTCGACCGTCATTACGAATGGCATGCCTGATCCATGATCGTCTACAGCCTCAATTGCGCGAAGCATCACACGTTCGAGGCCTGGTTTCGCGACAGTGCCTCCTACGAGGCCCAGGCCTCGCGCCGTGCCGTTGCCTGCCCCGAGTGCGGCAGCACCAAGGTGAGCAAGGCGCCGATGGCGCCGCGCCTCGCGCGCGGGCCGCGCGCCGAGGGTGAGCCGGCGGAGCGACCCGCAGAGGCTGCGACGACCCCAGCGCCGGCGGCAAAGGAGTCGCCAGGCGGCCCCGCGCTCATGGCGCAGAAGGCGCTCAAGGCCCTCATGCGGCAAATCGAGGCGAATTGCGAGTATGTCGGAGAGCGCTTCGCCGAGGAGGCGCGCAAGATCCACTACGGCGAGGTGAAGCGGCGCGACATCTATGGCGAGGCGAAGGACGAGGAGGCCGAGGCGCTGACCGAGGAAGGGGTCGAGTTCCACCGCATCCCCTGGCTCCGGCGCAGCGATAGTTAGTACCGGCTACCGCAAAAACTTGATTCGGGTTGCTCTCTCAAACCGTCATGGCCGTGCTTGTCACGGCCATCCACGCCTTTATGCGTCCGTCGCAAGACGTGGATGGCCGGGACTCGGCCTGCGGCCGGCCCGGCCATGACGTTGAGCGAGCGTGTATCAGGCATTTGCGATTCCAATTACTAGTTCAACACCGCGCCTTCCCCTCAGCGCTGCGGCGGGATGACCGGAAGCAGCAGATAGCTTTGCCGTCCGGGGCCGGAATGGAGCGTCACGGCCCCGCCGAACAGCTCGGGCGGACGGTTCTTGGGATCGTCGTGCAGGAAGGGTCCGCAGCCCTTGAGCTCGTTCTTGAAGTTCGAGAGCCGCACGCCCGGCCCGTCCCACTCATAGTCCTTGCCGCGCACCGTGAGCGCCAGGCGATATCCGGGCGGAATGACGATGCCGGTCGGCCAGATCTCGACGTCCAATTCAACGGGCTCGCCGGGACGCAAGGGCGAGACCTCGTCGTGACTATGGTAGGGCCGATAGGGCAGTGAGAGCCGCGGCTCGAGCTTGCGATGGGAGGCGCGCAGCCAGCCCTGGCCCACGGGCGTGTGCGGATCGACCGTGCCGGAGAAGACGACCTCCCGGCCGTCGGGCGCAAAGACGCGCAGCACGAGGAAGATATCGGCGTCCGCGGTCGCCGAGGAGACGAAGAGCTTTGCCGCGGCGGGACCGGCGATCTCCATCTCCTCTGGAAGTGGCGGTGTTGAGAAGGTGACGCCGTCGCCAAGTGCCGCGTAGGTGATCCCGCCCTCCGACGCGGCCGGCTCGCGGGCGAGCGCCGGCTTGCCGGTATCGAGATAGAGCTTCGTCCAGCGCGTGCGCGCAATCGGCCACGCCTCGTCGTGGCGCTCGACGAATCTCTCGCCGGGATGGCGCAGCTGGAGTTGGATTGCAGGCTGGCTCTTCCAGCCGGTGTCCTCGCCCTTGAGGAAATGGCCGAAGAATCGCTTCTGCAGCTTCACGCCGTAGTCCGTGTAGAAGTGCGTCCAATGCTCGAGCCCGTGCACCTCGAGCCACTTCTCTTTCGAGGCGGCGCGCATGAAGCCCTCGAAATTGCCGCGCGGATGCAACCCCTGGCCGCCCCAGCTCGCCGCCGAGAGGAAAGGGGCCGTCACCTTCTCCCACACGGGCGAGCGCGCGCGGTGATAGTCGTCGTCGAGCGGGTGTGAGCGAATCTCGGCGCCGAAGTCCGCGCGGTTGCGCACGAGCTCCTCCTCGGGGAGCGTCTCCGGCCCGCAGACGAGCTCGCCCGTGACCCGGCTCCTGGCCCCGCGCGTCCCCACCCCGTGCTGCACGGTCTTGACCTGCGCATCGTACCAGTTCGCCATGAAGGTCGAGAGGATGCCGCCATGATAGGTCATGTCGCGATAGAAGTCGGCGGCACCCTCCCAGGCGCACATGGCGGCAAGGTGAGGGGGCTGCAGCTGAGCGACCTGCCACTGGTTGATGGCGTAGTAGGAGATGCCGTTGAGCCCGACCTTGCCGTTGCTCCACGCCTCGGCCCCGGCCCACTCAATGACGAGGTAGAAGTCTCGCGTCTCGCGTGGGGACCAGGGATCGAGATAGCCGGGGGAGCGGCCGGCGCCGCGGGAATCGACGCGCACGCAGGCATAGCCGTCGCGCACCCACTTCTCCGGGTCGACGACCTCCCAGCTTTGGTATTTGTTGCTCGAGCCCGCCACGGCGTCCGGGTGCTGGGTGCTCAAGAGCCGCCAGGCGCTCGGGTAGCCGTCTTGAAAGGCAAGTCCCTTGGCGTAAGGCCCGTGGCTGAGAATGACCGGATAGCGGCCGGCGGCGATCGGCCGGAACACGTCGGCGCGAAGCACGAGGCCGTCGTCCATCGTGATCGGCACGTCCCAGTCGATGCGCATGCCGTCGCGAGTCTCGCTTTTCTCTTGCATCGCTCGTTCCTGTCGCGGGTGCCGGCTCGCGCGACCTGCGCGCGTGTCATTGTAGCCGATAGTCGAGGCCGGCGCTAAGCGGCGGCCGCCATGGGCGGTGTTTCGGTTTGAAATTCGGCAAGCGGAGGTGAGGCGGGCTTCTCCTCTCCTCCTTCAGGAGGAGAGGAAGGGGCCCATCGCGTAGCGATGGGAAGGTGAGGAGGGCGAGCGCAGCGAGCTTTTGCGGCCGATGGCGTGTCTCGCGCAGCCGCCTCCTCACCCCGACCCTCTCCTCCTGAAGGAGGAGAGGGAGGTAGTCCCGCTTCAGGTCGAAAAAATCCAAACTGCGACAATACTCGCCCATGGCGGAGATGACGCCCCCCGCAGGAGGGCTTATCTCTGAGGCCGCTCTCGGACGCTCATGGAGGAAAGCGAGATGGATTTCAGCCCCGCGCTCAAACGCACCCGCACCGGGACGCTCGAGATCGCCTACGAGGAGAGCGGGGCTCCGACCGGCCGGCCGGTCGTCCTCCTGCACGGCTTTCCCGATGACCCGCGAACCTGGGACGGCGTGGCGGCCCCGCTCGCCGCGACCGGCTACCGCACGCTCGTCCCTTATTTGCGCGGCTATGGGCCGACGCGCTTTCTCGACGCGGGCACGCCGCGCTCGGGACAGCAGGCCGCCCTCGGCCACGACCTCAACGCCTTCCTCGACGCCCTCGGCATCGCGCGCGCGACCCTTGTGGGCTACGACTGGGGCGGCCGCGCCGCCTGCGTCGTGGCGGCACTATGGCCCGAGAGGGCGGCGGCCCTCGTCTCGATCGGCGGCTACAACATCCAGAACATCGCCAAGTCCGGAACCCCCGCCTCGGCCGAGCAGGAGCACCGCTTCTGGTATCAATGGTATTTCCACACGGAGCGCGGACGGGCGGGGCTCGACGCGAACCGGCGCGAGATTTCCCGCTTGCTGTGGCGGCTGTGGTCGCCCAACTGGCGTTTCGACGAGGCGACCTTCGAGCGCACGGCCAAGTCCTTCGACAATCCCGACTTCGTCCCCGTCGTCATCCACTCCTACCGCCACCGCTACGGTGCCGCCCCCGGCGATCCCTCGCTCGAGGCGATCGAGGAGCGCCTGGCAGCGCAGCCGCCCATCGCCGTGCCGACGATCGTGCTGCATGGGGCTGCCGATGGCGTCGACCCGGCCGCGGACTCGGAGCATGACGCGCGCCACTTCTCGGGCCCTTACCAGCGTCGCGTCGTCTCCATGGCCGGGCACTTCTTGCCGCGCGAGGCGCCCCTCGAGGTCGTGCGCGCCGTGCGCGAGCTCACCCCTTGAGCGCGAGCGCCATGTAATTGACCGAGAGATCATCGGAGAGGGAAAAGCGGTCGGTGATCAGGCTGTAGCGCACGCCTTTAAGCTCCGCGAGCCGGGCGCCGCTCGCGCGCAGATGGGCGGCGAGCTCGGAGGGGCGCAGGAACTTGCGCCAGTCGTGCGTGCCGCGCGGCAGCCAGCGCATGAGGTATTCGGCGCCGACGATGGCCAGGGCGAAGCTCTGGGGCGTGCGGTTGATCGTCGCGATCACCATCATTCCCTGCGGCGCCACGAGTGCCGAGGCGGCCTCGAGGAAGCTCCGCACATCGGCCACGTGCTCGACCACCTCCATAGTGAGGACGATGTCGAAGTGCGGTCCCTCGCGGGCGAGCTCTTCCGCCGTGGCGGCACGGTAATCGAGCGCGAGCCCACTTTGAGCCGCGTGCGCCCGTGCGATTGCGATATTGCGCTCGGAAGCGTCGATCCCGGTGACCCGTGCGCCTAGGCGCGCGAGCGGCTCGCACAAGAGCCCGCCGCCGCAGCCGATATCGAGGAGCGAAAGCCCCGCGAGCGGCCGGCCGGCCTTGGGGTCGCGGCCGAAATGGGCCGCAGCACGGTCGCGCACATAGGCGAGCCTCAGCGGATTGAGCCTGTGGAGCGGGCGGAACTGGCCGAGGGGGTCCCACCATTCCTCGGCAAGGGCCGAGAAGCGGGCGATCTCGGCCGCGTCCACGCTGGGGCTTTCGCCGGCGGCTTGGGCCTCCCTCGCCTTGCTCTCGCGGTGAGCGCTCACCCGACCCTCCTTCCACTAAAGTTCACGAGCGCGGGCTTGCGCCGGCCTCGGCAAATTAAGTATGTATGGGCGCCGCTTCAGCGGCAACCCGCGTGCATTCGGGCGATCGCTTTTCGCGTTTCTCGAGGCGGCGCCCGCCGCCTCCTCGGAACGAGGAAATGCGATGGTCTGGGCTCGGCCTCGCGCCCGCGGCGGGGTCGCGGGCCTTCTCTCGACAGGCGAGGCGGCCGATGGCGCGGCCCGGCGGGGGCCGTTGCCGAACTCAAGAGGTTCCCCAGCGAGCAAAGCGCGAGAGCGGGCGAGGGGTCTAGGCGCATGGCGCGAATCGTACAGAAATACGGCGGCACGTCGGTCGCCGACATCGAGCGGATCAAGGTCGTGGCGCGCCGCGTCAAGGCGGAGGTCGACGCCGGCCACGAGGTCGCCGTCGTGGTCTCGGCCATGGCGGGCGAGACCGACAAGCTCGTGGCGCTGACCGAGCGGACGGCGGCCCTCCACGACGCGCGCGAGTACGATGTCGTGGTCTCCTCGGGCGAGCAGGTCACCGCCGGCCTGCTCGCGATCGCGCTCCAGGACATCGGCGTGCAGGCCCGCTCGTGGCTCGGCTGGCAAATTCCGATCCGCTGCGACGACGTGCACGGCAAGGCCCGTATCGAGGGGATCGAAGGGAGCGAGCTGGTCCGGCGCATGGCCGATGGGCAGGTCGCGGTGGTGGCGGGGTTTCAAGGCCTCGGCTCCGACGGCCGCGTCACCACCCTCGGGCGGGGCGGCTCCGACACCTCGGCGGTGGCGCTCGCCGCGGCCGTCAAGGCTGATCGCTGCGACATCCTGAAGGACGTCGAGGGCATCTACACGGCCGACCCGCACATCGTTGCGAAGGCGCGCAAGCTCGCTAGAATCACCTATGAGGAAATGCTGGAGATGGCCTCCCTCGGCGCCAAGGTGTTGCAGACGCGCGCCGTCGAGATGGCCATGAAGCACCACGTGCGCCTGCAAGTGCTGTCAAGCTTCAACAACGAGCCGGGGACGCTCGTCGTGGACGAGGATGAGATCGTGGAAAAAGCAGTCGTCAGCGGCCTCACCTACAACCGGAACGAGGCCAAGATCACGCTCGCGGGCGTCGCCGACCGGCCGGGCGTCGCCGCCGGCATCTTCGGACCGCTCTCGGACGCCAACATCAACGTCGACATGATCGTGCAGAGCTCGTCGGAGGACGGGGCTACGACCGACCTGACGTTCACGGTGGCGAAGGGTGACCTCGCCCAGGCGGTCAAGGTGCTCGAGGGCCAGCGCGACAAGGTCGGCTATGCCCGCCTCTCGCCCGACCCCAACGTCGTCAAGGTCTCGGTCATCGGAGTCGGCATGCGCAGCCATGCGGGGGTCGCGCAGCAGATGTTCAAGGCACTCTCGCGGGAAGGCATCAACATCCAAGTGATCTCGACCTCGGAAATCAAGGTCAGCGTGCTCATCGACGAGAAGTATACCGAGCTCGCGCTGAGGGCGCTCCACTCGGCGTACGGATTGGACGCTGCCTGAAGGCCATGGACCTAAGAAGCGCGCGCGCGCGTCTCGATCAGCTCTGGCGACGCGGCGCCGAATTCCTCGGCTGCGAGTACGCCATCATGGGTGGTGCGATGACCTGGGTGTCGGAGCGCCACTTGGTGGCGGCGATCTCCAACGCGGGCGGATTCGGGGTGATCGCCTGCGGCGCCATGTCGCCGGACCAACTCGCGGCCGAGATTGCGGCGACCCAGGAGATGACGAAGCGGCCCTTCGGCGTCAATCTGATCGTGATGCATCCGGAGCTCGCCGCACTCGTCGAGGCGTGCGTCGCCAGCAAGGTGAGCCACGTCGTCTTCGCAGGCGGCATGCCGAGTGCCGCGTATCTGCAGAGGATCAAGGCCGCGGGTGCCAAGACGATGGCCTTTGCACCCGGTCCTCCGATCGCAAAGAAGCTCGTGCGCATGAAGATCGACGGCATCATCATCGAGGGGGCGGAGGCGGGCGGGCATATCGGCCCGGTCTCGACCTCGGTGCTCGCCCAGGAGATACTTCCGGCGGTGCGCGAGGTCCCGGTCTTCGTCGCCGGCGGGATCGGACGGGGCGAGGCGATCCTCTCCTATCTCGAGATGGGAGCATCGGGTTGCCAGCTCGGCACGCGCTTCGTGTGCGCGCGCGAATCGATCGCGCATGCCAACTTCAAGAAGGCCTTCATCCTGGCCGCCGCGCGCGACGCGATGCCGTCCATCCAACTCGATCGGCGCTTTCCCGTGATCCCTGTCCGGGCCATCGTCAACCGGGCCACCGAGCGCTTCCTCGAGACGCAGCGCGACGTGATCGAGCGCTACAATCGCGGCGAGCTCAGCAAGGAGGCGGCCCAGCTCGAGATCGAGCATTTCTGGGCGGGGTCGCTCAGGCGCGCCGTCATCGACGGCGACGTCGAGAGCGGCTCGCTGATGGCTGGCCAGAGCGTGGGCATGGTGACGCGCGAGCAATCGACGGCCGAGATCATAGAGGAGCTCGTCGCTCAGGCGCTCGCGGCGCTCATGACAAGGGAGCGGCTCGAAGCCGCAGGCCGATGAGCGAATCGGCCGGCCTGGTCGGTGCGCGCAAACTCCTCAAACGACTGCGCGACATCATGGCCGCGGGAGGGCCGGCGCAGGCCCGCCTCGACCAGATCGTGCGCCTGATCGCGGCCGAGCTCGTCGCCGAGGTCTGCTCGATCTACGTGATGCGGGCGGGGGAGGTGCTCGAGCTCTTCGCGACCGAAGGCTTGAAGCGCGAGGCCGTGCACCGCACGCGCCTCCGCCTCGGCGAGGGTCTCGTCGGCGACATCGCCGCCCACGCGCAGCCGGGCAACTTCCCCGACGCCCAGCACCATCCCAAATTCGCCTATCGCCCCGAGACCGGCGAGGAGATCTACCACTCCCTCGTCGGCGTGCCGATCCTGCGCGACGGCCGCGTGCTCGGCGTGTTGGTGGTGCAGAACCGCACCCAGCGCCTTTATGACGACGAAGAGGTGGAGACGCTCGAGACGGTCGCCATGGTGCTCGCCGAGATGCTGGCGACCGGCGAGCTCGTCAGCCCGGCCGAGCTCGCGCCGACCGACGGCATTGCCCTTCTCCCTCTGCGCCTGGAGGGTGTCCGCCTCAACGGCGGCGTCGCCATCGGCCGCGCCGTGCTGCACCATCGGCGCATCCAGATCCGCGAAGTCGTGGCGGAAGATCCGCAAGTCGAGCTGGCACGCCTCGACGAGGCGCTCGCCAGCCTGAGGAGCGCGCTCGAGGCGCTCGCGGCCTCGCCCGACATGGCGCCTCACGGCGAGCATCGCGAGGTGCTCGAGACCTACCGCATGGTCGCTGGCGACCGCGGCTGGCTGAGGCGGATGCGCGAGGCGATCCTGACCGGCCTTTCGGCCGAGGCCGCCGTTCAGCGCGTGCAGAACGAGATGCGCGCGCGCATGGCGCAGGTGAGCGATCCCTTCTTCCGCGAGCGCTTCGCCGAGCTCGGCGACCTCACCAACCGCCTGCTCCTCCTCCTCGGCGCGGTGGACGAGCAGCCCAAGCTTCCGGAGACGCCGGAGGAGATCGTCGTGGTCGCGCGCGAGTTGAGCCCGACCGAGCTCCTCGACTACGACCGGCGCACGCTCAAAGGCCTCGTGCTGGAGGATGGCGCTCCCACCTCGCATGTCGTGATCATCGCGCGCGCCCTCGACATTCCGGTGGTGGGACGGGTGCGAGAAGCCTTCAGCAAGATCGACACGCTCGATCTAATCGTCATCGATGGCGATCGCGGGGTCGTCTACTTGCGCCCGGCCGAGGACGTGCAGCAGAGCTTCTCCGAGAGCGTGCGCTTGTCGAGCGCGCGCGCCGCGGCCTATGCGGCGGCGCGCGATCTGCCGGCGACATCGCTCGATGGCGTGCACATTGGGCTCCACATCAACGCCGGCCTTCTCATCGACATGCCCCACCTGCACGAGAGCGGCGCCGACGGCATCGGGCTCTATCGCACCGAGCTTCTCTTCATGGTGCGCCGCAGCTTTCCTTCCGTTGCGGAGCAGACGCACGTCTACGCCCGCGTGCTCGACCTGGCGCGCGGCAAGCCCGTCGTCTTCCGCACCCTCGATATCGGCGGCGACAAGGCGCTGCCCTATCTGCCCGACGAGGGCGAGGAGAATCCGGCGATGGGCTGGCGCGCCATACGGGTCGGCCTCGACCGGCCTGCCATGCTGCGCCAGCAGCTGCGCGCGCTGATCAGGGCCGCGGCCGGGCGCGAGCTCGATGTGATGTTCCCGATGATTGCCGAGGTCGACGAGTTCGAGCGCGCCCGCGCCGTCCTTGCGCTCGAGCTCGAGCGCGAGCGGGCGCTCGGCGGCGCCTTGCCGTCCAAGCTGCGCGTGGGGGCCATGCTGGAAGTGCCGTCGCTCGTCTATCAGCTGCCGCAGTTGCTCGCGCGCGCCGATTTCATCTCGATCGGCAGCAACGACCTCCTGCAGTTCCATTTCGCGGTCGACCGCAACAATCCGCGCCTTGCCGAGCGCTATGACCTGCTGTCTCCCTCCGCCCTCACCATGATGCGCCGGATCATCATCGGCTGCGCCAAGCTCGGCGTGGAGGTCAGCCTGTGCGGCGAGGCCGGCTCGCAGCCGCTCGAGGCCATGGCGCTCATCGGCCTGGGCTTGCGCAGCTTCTCGGTCGCCTCGCCCGCGATCGGCGCGGTCAAGCTGATGGTGAGGAGCCTCGAGGTAGGGCCGCTCGCCGCTTATCTCGTGGCGCTCCTCGGCCAATCCGACCACTCGCTGCGCAAAAAGCTCAAGGATTATGCCTCGGACCACGGCATTGCCATCTAATCCGTTGATCTCGGGCACCGTCCTTTGCTAGAGCTATTTGGGAGGCTGGAAGTGCGTGTCGAGCCGGCCGGTTGATTGCGCGGCGTGGGGCAGCCCGCGGCCGCTCCTCCTCAAGGTCGGCTGATGGTGCAAGAGGGCAAGGGGCAGGGTATGCACCATGGCTGAGCCGAAGCGTCAGGACCTCGAGGGCGATGACCGCCGCCGAAGCGCGCGCGGCCCCGGGGACCGCTACGCCGAGGCGGGCGGGGTGGCCGCCCTGCTGCGCGCGGCCCGGTTGCAGGCCGGATTCGACCTCGTCGACGTGGCAGGCGCCTTGCGTATCCAGGCTCGCTACCTCGAGGCCATCGAAGATGGCCGCTTCGAGGACCTCCCGGGGCCGACGTATGCCATCGGCTTCGTGCGCGCCTATGCCGAGTTTCTGAGGCTCGACGGCAAGCAGATCATCCGTCAATTCAAGGACGAGGTCCGCGGGCTGAGCCGGCGCCAGGCCCTCGTCTTCCCCGAGCCTTTGCAGGAGGGCCGCTTCCCCGGCGGCGTCGTCCTCCTCGTCGCCCTCATCCTTGCCGCCGCGATCTATGGTGGCTGGTACTATTATGAGCACCGCCAGATGGTGGCATCGGACGAGGTTTCCCAGGTGCCGGCCGAGCTGGCGAAAATGGTGCCGGACAATCCGCAGCCGGTTCAACCGGCGCCAACACCCTCCGAAGCCCAGGCGAGCAGTGCCACCACGGTCGAGCCGGGCGAGATTGCGCCCAGCAATACGGGCGGAGGAGCCAGCGCTCCCGCCGCGGCACCCCCCCAGACGAACCCGAGCGCGCCCGCAGGGAGGGCTCCGCTGCCGTCCCCCGCTCCTGCGGCCGCGGCGCCAAGCCCGGCCGCCGCGGGGCCGGCGTCGCCGACGCCGAAGCTTGCTCTCAAGCCCGCCGAGGGCATGGTCACTAGCGACCCGGCAAGGGGTGCCCCCGCGCAAGCGGGCAGCGCATCCGCGGTGCCGGGGAGCGGCCCGCAGTTGGCGCCCTTGGCGCCGCCCGTCCCCGACCAGCTCGCCGCGCTCAAGCCCGGCGAGGCGCGGGTCTATGGCGAAAACAACGTCGATTCCCGCGTCACGTTGACCGCCCGGCAGGACAGCTGGCTGCAGGTGCGGGACCGCGACGGCAACGTGGTCTGGACCCGCACGCTTCGCGCCGGCGAGAGCTATCGCGTGCCCAATCAGCTGGGTCTCACGCTGGTAACCGGAAACGCGGGTGCGCTGGACGTGAGCGTCGATGGCAAGGCCACACCGTCCTTGGGCGGTAACGGCGTCGTCCGGCGCAACATACCCCTCGACCCGGACAAGCTCGCCAGCGGCACGTTGCCGGGCCAATAGCCGTCGGCGCCGAGCACCCGGGCGCGGGCCCGGCACCCTTGCCGCAAGCGCGCCCCCCGCCCTATATCACCAGGGTGCCGGCGGCGGCACCCTGGCCTCAAGCCGGCTTTTGCGTTATAACCCGGGCCGCGGGGGGCCGGAGGCTGCGGCGTGCCGCGCGAATTCCCCGAGGGACATGGCATGAGCGTTCGCCCCTATCGCGACATCGTCCGGCGCAAGAGCCGCAAGATCATGGTGGGCAAGGTGGCCGTCGGCGGAGACGCGCCGATCTCGGTCCAGTCCATGACCAACACGCTGACGTCGGACGTCAAGGCGACGGTCGACCAGATCAAGGCGCTCGAGGCCGCGGGTGCGGATATCGTGCGGGTGTCCTGCCCGGACCAGGAATCGACGGCAGCGCTCAAGACGATCGTGCGCGAGACCGCGGTGCCGATCGTGGCCGACATCCACTTCCACTACAAGCGCGCGATCGAGGCCGCCGAGTCAGGTGCGGCATGCCTGCGCGTCAATCCCGGCAACATCGGCGGGCAGGCGCGCGTGCGCGAGGTGGTCAAGGCCGCGCGCGACCACGGCTGTTCCATGCGTATCGGCGTGAATGCCGGGAGTCTCGAGAAGGAGCTGCTCGAGCGCTACGGCGAGCCTTGCCCCGAGGCGATGATCGAGAGCGCCTTGAACCACGCCAAGATGCTGGAGGACGAGGGGTTCACCGAGTTCAAGATCAGCGTGAAGGCGTCCGACGTATTCCTCGCCGTCGCCGCCTACCAGGGCTTGGCGGAGGCGTGCGACTATCCCCTACACCTCGGCGTCACGGAGGCCGGCGCACTGCGCGCCGGCACCATCAAATCATCGATCGGCATCGGCTCGCTCCTTTGGGCCGGGATCGGCGACACGATCCGCGTCTCGCTCTCGGCGGATCCCGTCGAGGAGATCAAGGTCGGCTTCGATATTCTGAAGTCCCTCGGCCTGCGCCACCGCGGCGTCAACATCGTCTCTTGCCCGTCGTGCGCGCGGCAGAACTTCAACGTCATTCCCACGGTCGAGAAGCTCGAGAAGCGCATCGCGCACATCACGACCCCGATGACGCTCTCCGTCATCGGCTGCGTGGTGAACGGGCCCGGCGAGGCGCGCGAGACCATGATCGGGCTTACCGGCGGCGGCAAGCGCTCGCACCAGGTCTACATCAACGGCGAGAAGCATCACGTGCTGCACGGCACGGACGACGAGATCGTCGGCCACCTCGTGGCGCTCGTGGAGAAGCGGGCCGCCGAGATCGAAGCCGAGAAGGCCAAGGAAGAGAGAGCGCCGCGCTCCGCCGCGGAATAACCACGGAGATTCCCTTGTCGTCGCTGCAGCCGGTCCGCGGCACCCGCGACCTATTGCCCGAAGAGAGCCGGCGCCATCGCCGCGTCATGGAGACGGCGCGCGAGATCGCGGCGCTCTACGGCTACGAGGAGGTCTCGACGCCGGTCTTCGAGTTCACCGAGGTGTTCCGGCGCACGCTCGGCGACACGAGTGACATCGTCACCAAGGAGATGTACACCTTCGAGGACCGCGGCGGCGAGCAGCTGACGCTGCGACCCGAGGCGACCGCCGGCATCATGCGCGCGCTGATCTCTGGCGGGCTCGCCCAGCATCTCCCGCTCAAGTTCTTCTGCGCCGGGCCGATGTTCCGCTACGAGCGGCCGCAGAAGGGACGCTACCGCCAGTTTCACCAGATCGACATCGAGCTCTTGGGCGTGCCGGACCCCCTCGGCGATGTCGAGGTGATCGCGGCGGGTGCGCACATTCTCGAGGCGCTCGGCGTTCTCGACAAGACGACGCTCGAGCTCAACACCCTCGGCGACACGGAGAGCAGGGCCGCCTATCGCGCGGCGCTCGTCGACTATCTCGGCAAGCACTTCGACAAGCTCTCCGCCGACAGCCGCGCGCGCCTCGAGCGCAATCCTCTGCGCGTGCTCGACTCGAAGGATGCGGCCGACAAGCGCATCGTCGCCGATGCGCCGGTCTTCTTCGACTACCTCAATGACGCGTCGCGGAGCTTCTTCGCAAAGGTGACGTCAGCACTCGAGGCGACCGGGATCAACTATGCGCTCAACCCGCGCATCGTGCGCGGACTCGATTATTACTGCCACACGGTGTTCGAGTTCACCACGAACGAGCTCGGCGCGCAGGGGGCCGTGATCGCCGGCGGGCGCTACGACGGGCTCGCCGAGACCATGGGCGGTCCGCCGACCGCGAGCGTGGGATGGGCGGGCGGCATCGAGCGGCTCGCCATGCTGGCGGGCGAGGTGCAGCTCTCGACGCGGCCCATCGCGGTCATCCCGATAGGCAGTGCTGCGGAAAGTGCTGCCCTCCGCATCGCGCGCGACCTCCGCCATCGCGGGCTTGCCGTCGAGCTCGGCTTCCACGGCAATCTCTCGCGCCGCATGAAGCGCGCCAACAAGGTGGGGGCGCGGATTGCCGTCCTCCTCGGCGAGGACGAGCTCAAGCGCAACGTAGGGAGCCTGCGCGACCTCGACACGGGCGCGCAAAGCGAGGTGGCGCTCGACAGCCTCGTCGACCGTCTTGCCGCAGAGCGATAGCCAAGCCATGGGCGGCGGCGCGCATGCGCCGGCCCAATTCGTCGTGGTCGGCGCCAATCATCGTTCGAGCAGCGTGGAGCTTCGCGACAGGATCTTCGTCGAGGACGCCGCGGCACCGGTCGTGCTCGGCCGGCTTCGCGAGGAGGGATTGCGACAGGCGCTCGTGCTCTCGACCTGCGACAGGGTCGAGGTCCAGGGCGTCGCCGAGGAGCCTGAGCTCGTGCACGCCGCAGTCGCCCGCGTGCTCGCCGAGCGCGCGGGGCTTGAGCAAGCGGCCCTCGAGCGCCAGCTCTACCTCCACACGGAGGAGGCGGCGTTGCGGCACATCTTCGCGGTTGCCGCCTCGCTCGACAGCGCCGTTGTCGGCGAGCCGCAGGTGCTCGGGCAGCTCAAGGCGGCGCACCGCACCGCGCGCGACGCGGGCACGATCGGCAGCGAGCTGGAGGCGGCACTCCAGGCCGCCTACGCGGCGGCCAAGCGCGTGCGCAACGAGACGCGCATCGCCGAGGGACCGGTCTCGATCGTGGCGACCGCCGTCGAGCTCGCCCGCGAGGTCCATGGCGATCTCGGCAGCCTCGGCGGCCTTCTCATCGGCACCGGCGACATGGGCCAACTCATGGCCGAGGAGCTCCTCGGCGCCGGGCTCGCGCGCATCACGGTTGCGGCACCGCAGGCGGCGCGCGCGGAGGCGCTTGCGCGCCAGCTCGACGGCCATTACACGGATTTCGCGACACTCGCCGTGGCGCTGGTCGAGGCGGACGTGGTGATCGCGTGCGCGGGCACCGGGCGATACCTTGTCACGGGGGAGATGATGGAGCAGGCCTTGCGCCGCCGCCGCCGCCGCCCGGTCTATCTTATCGACCTCGGCGTGCCGAGCGACATCGAGCCCGCGGTCAACCGCATAGACGACGCCTATCTTTACGATCTCGGCGATCTCGAGCGGGCGGCGCTTGCCGGCCAGGCGAACCGCGCGGCGGCCGCGGAGGAGGCGTGGCACATCCTCGATGAGGCGCTGGCCCTGTTCGCGCGCGCGCGGGCGGAGCGGGGGGCGGTGCCGACGCTCGTGGCGCTGCG
Source organism: Alphaproteobacteria bacterium (assembly GCA_052143835.1). Lineage (GTDB taxonomy): Bacteria > Pseudomonadota > Alphaproteobacteria > JACZXZ01 > JACZXZ01 > DASPPM01. Next base: position 9,531 of record JBKQRV010000094.1, on the reverse strand, counting down.
CCGGCATTTCGAGCAAGTGCGCGAGCAGGTGCTGGCGGAAATCGGCGAAGGGAACGCCGCCGAGGCGACGCGGCTCCTCGTCAACCGCATGCTGCACGAGCCTTCCGAGGCCTTGCGTGCCATTGCCGCGGAGGAGGGGTCGAGCGCCAGCCGGGCCCTTGCCGAGCGCCTTATCCGCCGGCTCTTCCGCCTTGCGCGGGACGAGGGCGATGCGAGCGACGAGGAGAAGAGCAAGTGAATTTCGAGGAGAAATTGCAAGGCATCGTCGCGCGCCACAAGGACGTGGCGCACGCGCTCGCCGCGGGCGGCCTCGGCGCACAGGACTACGTGCGCCTCTCGAAGGAATACTCCGACTTGACGCCGATCGTGGAGAGCATCGAGACCTTGCGCAGGAGGTCCAAGGAGCTCGCCGACCTTGAGGCGCTGATGGGCGATCCGGCTTCCGACGCGGAGATGCGGACCCTCGCCGACGAAGAATACCGCACGCTCAAGGGAAGCCTGCCCACGCTCCAGCGCCAGGTGCAGCGGATGCTGCTGCCCAAGGACGTCGCGGACGAGAAGAGCGCCATTCTCGAAATCCGCGCCGGCACGGGCGGCGAAGAGGCGGCTCTCTTCGCCGCCGACCTCTTCCGCATGTACCAGCGCTACGCCGACATCCACGGCTGGAAGGTCGAGGTCCTGGCGCTCAGCGACACGGGGCTCGGCGGCTTCAAGGAGGTGATCGCTTCCATCAACGGGCGCGGCGTCTTCGCGCGCCTCAAGTTCGAATCGGGCGTGCACCGGGTGCAGCGCGTGCCGGCGACCGAGGCGAGCGGCCGCATCCACACCTCGGCGGCGACCGTCGCCGTGCTTCCCGAGGCCGAGGAGGTCGACATCCAGATCGACGAGAAGGACCTGCGCATCGACGTCTTCCGCTCGAGCGGCCCGGGCGGACAGTCGGTCAACACCACCGACAGCGCCGTGCGCATCACCCATCTGCCGAGCGGCATCGTGGTGCAGCAGCAGGACGAGAAGTCGCAGCACAAGAACAAGGCCAAGGCGCTCAAGATCCTGCGCGCGAGGCTCTATGAGGCCGAGCGCGCCAAGCGCGAGGCCGAGCGGGCCGCGCAGCGCAAGAGCCAGGTCGGCACGGGCGACCGTTCCGAGCGCATCCGCACCTACAACTTTCCGCAGGGGCGCTGCACCGATCATCGCATCAACCTCACCCTCTACGAGCTCGATCGCGTGATGTCGGGCGAGGCGCTCGATAAGATCATCGACGCCCTCATTGCCGAGGACGAGGCTGCACGCCTCGCAGATCTGCCATGAATAAAACGCAAGAGCCCGGGACCCCCCGCACTCTCCTCAGAGAGGCGGCATGGCGCCTCGAGGCCGCGGCGGTGGGCGAACCGCGGCTCGATGCGCGGCTGCTCATGGCCCGCGCGACCGGGCGCTCGCTGGAGGCTCTCGTCGCCCATCCCGGTCGGGTGCTGAGCGGAGAGGAACGGAGGCGCTTCGAGGCCCTCCTCGCGCGACGCATCGGGCGCGAGCCGATCGCTCAAATCCTCGGCCGCCGCGAGTTCTGGAGCCTCTCCTTTCGGGTGACGCCCGAGACGCTGGTACCCCGTCCGGAGAGCGAGACGCTCGTCGATGCGGCGCTTGACTTTGCCCGCGCCGCTGGGCGCAAGCTGAAGGTGCTCGATCTCGGCACGGGAACCGGATGCCTGTTGCTTGCGTTGCTTATGGAATTGAGCGCCGCCGAGGGAATTGGCGTCGATGTGAGCGAGGCTGCCTGCCGCGTGGCGCGCGAAAATGCCGCGGCACTCGGCCTCGCCTCGCGCGCGCGCTTTCTGGTCGGCAATTGGGATAGCGCACTCGAAGGGCGCTTCGACCTCGTGCTGGCGAACCCGCCCTACCTGGCCGAAGGCGAGATTTCCGCGCTGGCGCCCGAGGTGGCCCGCTTTGAGCCGCGTATAGCGCTCGCGGGCGGGCCGGACGGGCTCGCCTGCTACCGGAGCTTGGCGCCCGCCCTTGTGCGCCGTCTCGCAGCTGGGGGCCACGCGCTCGTCGAGCTCGGCGCGGGCCAGGGGGACGAGGTGGCGGGCATCATGGCCGAGGCCGGACTTCGCGAGCTCGCCCGACGTTTCGACCTTGCGGGAAACGAGCGATGCCTTATTATGTCGGCCGCGCCAGCCGAGGGGACACGAGGGCAGAAAAGCGCGGACGCAGGGGAAAAGCGGTGGCGCGGCGGATCGCTTTCTGCTAAGAGGGGGATGGTGCGCGTAAGAGGCACCACGCTCACATCAGACAATACGCCGCAATCAGAGCGCGGTCGTGGGGCTCCGAGAGGATCTCCGCGAACAAGGCTCGAAAGGCAGAGCGCGGGGATCTCAAGGGGATCTCAATAAGACAAACGCCACAGTAGACCAACCGTTCGAATATCAAGTGATGGTGCGATGAGACAAGGTCCCAACGCGAAACGCTCGCGTGGCCGCGGGAACGGCGGGCGTAAGCAAAACGTGCCGTTGCGGCTGCAGACGCTCGATAGCAGCGGCCCCAACGGCAAGCTCCGGGGCAACGCCTATCAGCTGCATGAGAAGTACCTCGCACTCGCGCGCGACGCCCATTCCTCGGGCGATCGCATCGCGGCCGAGAACTTCTTCCAGCATGCGGAGCACTACTTCCGCATCATCAACAGCAACGGCGGTCCCATGTCCCGCCACGACTTCGATGCCTTCGAGGGCGCGGACGCGGAGCAGCCCGAGATCCGTCCCGGCCCCGGCCAGGGCGCTCCGATCAACGGCTCGAACGACGGGACCGAACCGCAGCCGTTCTGATCCCCCTGCCGCTCAGGCCGCGGCAACGGCGCACGAAGCTCCGCACTCGATTTCGCCCGCGCTGAGCACCTCGGCATAGACGCCCATGTTCGCGTGGCCGATGCCGCCTTCGAGCGCGCGCGGAAGGTTGAGATCGCGCGCGCCGGTCGCGGGATTCACGTTGACCGCGGCACAGCGCGTAATGGCCCTCTCGACCTTGAGCCGCACCGGCCCGATGCCGATCTCGCGGCCGACCAGATCGAGCTCGCGCCAAGGGGCAAGCCCCTCGAGATAGAGATTGGCGCGGAAGCGCAGCGGATCGATCTCGCCTCCGACGATGCGCTCGCCGAGGTCGCGCACGGAGGCGAGATTGACGAGCGAGAGCCACGGCTCGGGCGCGTCGGTAAACCCGCCCTCCCGCGCCTCCACGAGCTTGGCGGCACCGCGCAGCTCTTCCTTCATGAAGGCGGCCAAGAACTGTTCGATGAGCGTGCGCCCCAGAGAGGTGCTCAGGTCGCCGCGCGCGACCCGTTTGCCGCCGCGATAGAGCACCAGCACGCCGCTCGCCTCCTCGAAGCGGGCCTCGAGGAGGGCCAGGCGCTCATCGCGCATCAAGTTGAGGAAGCCGGCCTTCGGCTGCCACTCTTCCCTGGCCTCGTGGTTCGTACCGCCGCCGTGCTCGATGGCGTAGCGGCGGTCGCCAGGCAGGCGCTTGCCGGGCTCGAGCCGCACGCGCGCAAGCGGCTCGGCGGTCAGCCCCTTGACGGGATAGCGGTAGATGCGGGCAAGCGTGGCTGTCATGGGCGCGATCTTAGTCCCAATTGAGCGCGGCCTGTCAAACGGCGATGCTGGCAGCGCCTTCGTCCTGGTCGTTCGCCGCGGGCCGAGGCGTCACTCCCGCGAAGAGCCAGCCTTCGGCGGCCTCGCGTCCGGCATCCCTGAGTGCGCGCACGAGCGGCCAATCGGGATGGAGCTTGCTCGCGCTGCCGAGCTTGCTGAGCGCATCATCGTCGCCGATCGTGTGGAGACGGAGCGATACGAGCCGCCCGGCCGGACCGCCCGCAGCGATGCCCGCCTTCTTCGCCATGCGGCGTAGCCAGTCGATGCTCTCGAGCTCGCGCTTCAAGGGGTTATCGAAGACGATGCGGCTGAGGCGCGACTGAATGCCGCGCGCGGTCGTCGGCACAGGCACCTCTTGCCGCGGATTGAGGCGCACGAGCACGATGTCGCTGGCGTCGCATTCTTCGACGAGCGGCAGGAGTGCGGGGTTGGACGTGAAGCCGCCGTCCCAGTAATGCCTGTCCTCGAGCTTCACCGCCGGATACAGCGCCGGCAGGCAGGCAGAGGCGAGAAGCACGTCGGGCGTGAGCTCCCTGTTGGTGAAGAGGCGCGCGGCACCGCTCTCCACGCAGGTCGCGGCGACGAAGAGGCGGATCGCATCGCTGCCGCGCAGCCGCTCGAAGTCGATGAGCTCGACAAGCACTTGGCGCAAGGGGTTGAGGCCGAGCGGGTTGAGCTGATAGGGCGACAACAGACGCGAGACGAGATCGAAGGCGAGGTGGGAGAACGACCACTCGCTGTTGCGGCCGAGGACGAGCGCCTCGAAGGGGGTCGGCCGCAGCGGGCTGAACGCTGCGAGCTGCGCCAGCTTGCGCCACAGCGCCTCGAGGCGCTCGCGCGCGGCCACGGGGCCGCCCTCAAGGTAGCCGGCGGCGAGCACTGCCGCGTTGATGGCACCCGCACTCGATCCGCTGATCGCGACGATGCGAAAACCGGGCACCTCCAGGAGGCGATCGAGCACGCCCCAGGTGAAGGCGCCGTGCGCACCGCCGCCCTGAAGTGCTAAGGCCAAACGGCAGGAATTCTTCGCGAAGCCGAAGGGCCACGCCGGGTTTGTCGTCAGCCACGCGCGCGCCCAGGGCGGAGCGGGGCTCGGCGGCTCGAAGACGCTCGGCAAGCGCTGCCGCTTGGCGAGGCGGAGGGCCATGAGGGCGCTGCGCCAGCCGCGACGAAGCCACCCGAGCAGTTTGGATAGCTCATATTGCATTGCAGCATATTTGGGCTAACTCTCTGCCGGGCGCAAGTGAAATTATTGTGCATTGCAATATTTTGGATATGACGGGAGCCCCAGGATGGCCGAAATCGGGGGCCGCGCGGCGCCGTCGCGGCCCTTGAGTGAGCCCGGCCTCACCGCCATATGAAGTCGTGGGTGCCCATTTCGCTAACCCGGGGCCCAGCATTCCCGCCCGCCTCGTGAGGGGGCCGTAGGAAAGGATGCCACGCGATGGATCTCGAGAAATATACCGAGCGCTCGCAGGGGTTTATCCAATCGGCGCAGACTTTGGCGTTGCGCAGCGGCCATCAGCGGCTGACGCCCGAGCATCTGCTCAAGGTTCTGCTCGAGGACAAGGAAGGCCTCGCCGCCAATCTGATGCGCGCAGCCGGCAGCGATCCGGGAACTGCCCTTGCCGCCCTCGAGCGCGAGCTCGCCAAGCTTCCGCGGGTCGAGGGCAGCGGTGCCGGGCAGGTCTACCTCACGCCCGAGCTTGCCCGTGTCTTCGAGCAGGCCGAGGCGATCGCGGCCAAGGCGGGCGACAGCTTCGTCACCGCGGAGCGTCTCTTGCTTGCGTTAGCACTCTCCGCGGGTACGGCGGCGGCGCGCGTGCTCAAGGACGCCGGCTTGACGCCCCAGTCGCTCAACAAGGCGATCGAGGATGTGCGCAAGGGCCGGCACGCCGACAGCGCGAGTGCCGAAGCCTCCTACGACGCGCTCAAGAAATATGCCCGCGATCTGACCGAGGCGGCGCGCGCCGGCAAGCTCGATCCCGTGATCGGGCGGGACGAGGAGATCCGGCGCACGATCCAGGTTCTGGCGCGGCGCACCAAGAACAACCCGGTGCTGATCGGCGAGCCGGGCGTGGGCAAGACGGCGATCGTCGAGGGCCTGGCGCAGCGCATCGTGAACGGCGACGTGCCCGAGGGGCTCGTGGGCAAGCGCCTCATGGCGCTCGATTTGGGCGCCCTCGTCGCGGGCGCCAAGTTCCGCGGCGAGTTCGAGGAGCGGCTCAAGGCCGTGCTCGCCGAGATCGGTGCGGCCGCGGGCGAGATCATCCTCTTCATCGACGAGCTGCACACGCTCGTGGGAGCCGGCAAAGCGGAGGGGGCGATGGACGCCTCCAACATGCTCAAGCCGGCGCTCGCGCGCGGCGAGCTCCATTGCGTGGGTGCCACCACGCTCGACGAGTATCGCAAGCACCTCGAGAAGGATGCCGCGCTCGCGCGGCGTTTCCAGCCGGTGTTCGTCTCCGAGCCCACGGTCGAGGACACCATCTCGATCCTGCGCGGGCTCAAGGAGAAGTACGAGGTCCACCACGGCGTGCGCATCACGGACGCCGCGATCGTGGCCGCGGCGACGCTCTCGCACCGCTACATCACCGACCGCTTCCTGCCCGACAAGGCGATCGACCTCATCGACGAAGCGGCGAGCCGGCTGCGCATGGAGGTGGACTCCAAGCCCGAGGAGATCGACGAGCTCGACCGCCGCATCATCCAGCTCAAGATCGAGCGCGAGGCGCTCAAGAAGGAGACGGACGACGCCTCCAAGGAGCGCCTCAAGAGGCTCGAGGGCGAGCTTGCAGCGCTCGAGGCCCAGTCGGCCGAGCTCACCGCGCGCTGGCAGGCGGAGAAGGAGAAGCTTGCAAGCGCGCAGCAGATCAAGGCCCAGCTCGACCAAGCGAAGAGCGAGCTCGAGACCGCGCAACGCCAAGGCAACTGGGCGCGCGCGGGCGAGCTCCTCTATGGCGTGGTTCCCGAGCTCGAGCGCAAGCTCAAGGCTGCGGAGGAAGTGAGCGGTGCGGCCATGCTCAAGGAGGAGGTGACGGCCGAGGATGTGGCCTCGGTGGTCTCGCGCTGGACCGGCGTTCCGGTCGACCGCATGCTCGAAGGCGAGCGCGAGAAGCTCGTCCACATGGAAGAGAGCCTGCGCAAGCGCGTGGTCGGCCAAGAGGACGCGCTCACCGCCGTCGCCAACGCCGTGCGCCGCGCGCGCGCGGGGCTCCAGGATCCCAACCGGCCGCTCGGCTCCTTCCTCTTCCTCGGTCCGACCGGGGTGGGCAAGACCGAGCTCACCAAGGCGCTCGCGGCCTTCCTCTTCGACGACGAGGCCGCGATGGTGCGCATCGACATGTCCGAATACATGGAGAAGCACTCGGTGGCGCGCCTCATAGGCGCACCCCCCGGTTACGTCGGCTACGAGGAGGGCGGCTCGCTCACGGAAGCGGTGCGGCGTCGGCCTTATCAGGTGGTCCTCTTCGACGAGATCGAGAAGGCGCATCCCGACGTCTTCAACGTGCTGCTCCAGGTGCTCGACGACGGCCGCCTCACCGACGGCCAGGGTCGCACCGTCGACTTCCGCAACACGCTCATCGTGATGACCTCGAACCTCGGCAGCGACATTCTCGCCGCCCAACCCGAGGGTGCGCTTACCGAGGCCGTGCGCGACGCCGTGATGGAGGTGGTACGCGGCCACTTCCGGCCGGAGTTCCTCAACCGGCTCGACGAGATTCTCCTTTTCCACCGCCTCACGCGCGAGCACATGGCGGGCATCGTCGAGATCCAGTTAGCACGGCTCGCCAAGCTTTTGGCCGAGCGCAAGATCACGCTTTCGCTCGACGAGCGCGCGCGCAACTGGCTCGCCGAGGCGGGCTACGACCCCGTCTACGGGGCGCGGCCCTTGAAGCGCGTCATCCAGCGCAGCCTGCAGAATCCGCTCGCCACCCTGATCCTCGAGGGCAAGATGCGCGAGGGCGAGACGGTGCGGGTGAGCGTGAAGGGCAAGGCGCTCGCCATCAACGGCACGGCCGTCACCGACAAGGCGGCGTGATTAGAACGCCCTCTTGGCGAGCTTGGTAGCTTGGGGGAGCGAGGCGAGCGCTGCATCGGTCGCGGATTTGGCGGCGATGAAACTCTTGAGCTCCGTGCCTGCGAGCTTGATGCCGGTCGGCAGCTTGACGCTCAAGGGATTGATCTGGCGGTCGTGCACCAGCACCTCGTAATAAAGGTGCGGGCCGGTGGCGAGGCCGGTTGAACCGACATAGCCGATCACCTGGCCCTGGCGCACATGGCTGCCGACCCTGATGCCGCGCGCGACGGCACTCATATGGGCGTAGGCGGTGCTGTAATCGCGGTTGTGGCGGACGCGCAGGTAGATGCCGTAATTGCCGCGCCAGCCGGCGAGCTCGACCACGCCGTCGCCGGCCGCCATGATGTGGGTGCCGGTCGCGGCCGCGAAGTCGACGCCTTTGTGCATGGTGGTGTAGCCGAGGATCGGGTGCAGCCGCATGCCGTAACCCGAGCTGATCCTGGCGCCGTCGATCGGCGTGCGCAGGAGCGCCTTGCGCACGCTCTCGCCGTTGGCGTTGAAATAGTCGACGAGGCCCTTGCGGACCTCGAAGCGATAGATCTTGAGCACTTGTCCCGAAAGCGTGAGGGCCGCGTAGACCATGTTGCCGGTCTTGGCCACTTGGCCTTCGCCGTTCGTGAATTGCTCGTAGGCGAGCTCGAAGCGGTCGCCCGGCTGGATCTCGCGCTGGAAGTCGACGTCGTAACTGAAGGCGTGAATGAGCTCGGCGAGAAGCGGGGCGGGAATGCCGGCGGCGACCGCGTCCTCGTAGAGGCTGGAACGAATGACGCCCTCCGTGCGCACGAGCTGCCGCGTCAAAGGTTGAGCAATCTTGCTGGCGCTGAACTCGTCATTGCCGTTGCGCTCGACGCTCACCGTCTGATCCGGGCTCGTGGGCAGGCTCACCTTGTCGAGCCGGCCCTTCGCGTCCGGCTCGAAGGTGAGCTTGATCTCGACGCCCGGCTTGAGCGCGCGCAGATCGAGCATGCTCCTCATGGCGGCGGCCGCATCGTGCGCCTCGGAGGCGGGAACGCCTTGGCGCAGGAGAATGTCGTTGAGCGTGTCGCCTCTGCCGATGAGGACGCTGCGCTCGATTGGCGCGCCGGTGCCATGGGCAAGCGCCTGCGGCGACGGGTCAAAGGGAGCGAACGAGGCGAGCTCGATCGGCGCGGCTGCGCGCGCGCCGTGCGTGATCGGGTCGGCGGCGTGAGCGGCGTTGTCGTCCCGATCGAAAGGAGGAACGAGCGTGTCCAGCATGTCGATCCGATAGGAAGGACGCTCGTTCCGGTCAGGCGGAAGTGCGGGGCGCGCTGCTTGCTTGGACGGTAGCGCCGTGTGCTCGGCTTGATCGGAGAGGTGAGAGGGCAGGCTCACGGTCGGCAGCAGGATGGCGAGCTGGTTGTCGTTGAGATTCTGCCACCAGCGGTCGCCGGCGAGTGCCGCCTTGGCGCGCGCATCGGCCTCGGCCAAGCCGCCCGGCGGGTCCACCTTCATCACATGTTGGGCAGCGACCTCGCCGAGCCAGATGGAGACGAGCAGTCCGGCGAGGATACCGCCCGATAACACCACAAGAGACCGCCGGCTCAACTGCGCCGCCCGCATCCTCGCCCCCCTTGTCGCCCCGTCGCGGCATCCCGGGTATGTCCCGGAATGGTTTGATATCGAAGACACGCGAGCATGGCCGCGCCGAGGCGCGCTGTCAACCCTGCGGGCGCTGTGGTGTCGCTGACATACGATATGTCCGGTCCTTGTGACACGCGATCTGTCCGGTTTTTGAATCGCTCCAAAGCAGGGGGCGAGGATGAGACGGACAGAGCTGTTGCAAGGGCTGAGAGC
>JBKQRV010000093.1:0-142100 GCA_052143835.1 Alphaproteobacteria bacterium | reverse complement strand
AACTCGTGGACCTCGGAAACGCTGTTTGTCCAGTTTGTGCGAATGCGGAAGCGATTCAGGTCGCACACCACCAGCAAGGGTGGATTCTCCAAGGCCAGCGCATACTGTTGAAGTTGTGAAAACGCCGCGTCCAAGTCCTTGCGCTTGCCCTTATATTCCCAGCCGAAATATCCGCGTTTCCAAACATCGGCCCAGCCTTCGCCGCCCGTGGTTTTAGTTGCGCCCCGCTCGAACGCATACCACTCCCCTGTAGGATCGGCATCGGTGGGTGCCGGTTCGCCGAGCATCGAGCATAGATCGATGAAATGCGACTGCGCAGCCGATCTCTCTTTCAGCTCGGCGACTTTCCACTTGGCGATGAAATGATCGGGTGTCACTGCCAAATTCCCGGATCATCCAGTCGGGCGCGGCCGGTAGTTCGGATGGTCTTCGGTCTGTTCTCCACGCGCGCCAGCCCAAAAGTGGCTGGCATAGTGCCGGTAGACCTTGGCGGTGTCCTCCGGGTCATAAGCCATCGCGTTGACAAGACTAAGCAGGATGTGGATTAGCTTCGAGTTATCCTGGTAAAATTCTTCGATCTCTTCGTCGGTGGCGTTCGCTCCCGTAGCTGTGGCCGGGGCTACCTGTCGGTGGGCCAGGCGCTCATGCCGCAAAGCCAACAGCGTCTTCAATACAGCATCGTGTGAGCCACCTTCCATGTACTTGTTGACCAGTAGAATTACCTCGGCCGCCCGCTTTCCGAGGTCCGCCCGCATTTGGCCGATGGCCTCGGGCAAGCCGAGGCCCTTCACCCTTGCCGCAGCTAGGACATCGATCACCTCTTTCTCGCGCAGGGTGGCCGCGACGGACTGCATCCGAATGGCTTGCTTGTTCGTGTCCCACAGGCGGATTACCGCGAGCACCATCTCGCGCCGGAGTGCGGTCCGCGTGATGAGGAAAGCCTGGGAAGCATAGGATTTTCCCATACGCCTATGGAGGTCCTTGTCGTAGGCGGCTGGCTTCCAGACCTCGTGGAACATAACCGCCATATCAAATTCTTGCTGAGCGGCGGTCACCTTCTCCCGCAGGGCAACGATCTTATCGTCAATTTCCATGGCTAAGCGTCCTCGTACCCTAATTCGTTGGTAGGTCCGCCGACCTCAAGACTCCCCCAACGGTGGAGCTTAACCACGTCCTCTGCTTTCCTGCAATAAACGAACTCCAACCCTCGCATACGCACCACCGAACATCGTTGGTGCTTCTTGGGCTGACCCAGTGCCGACGTCCTTTACGTAAGCTCGGCAGCTTCGTGTTCGAACCCCTTTTTTTCAGCGGAGGTGTCTCTGCGAGATGTGCCCAGCAATGGCGAAAGCATGCGTTGAAGGCCCGCAGTTAGGTGATTCGTTTCCCGCGCCCGTTCGGTCAGGTCTTTAATTTGTTCGTCCTTCACGTCCAGCTGACTACGCAATAGCGCGTTCTCCCCTTCCAATTGGGTCACGTAGCGTGTGTCTAGCTCGGTCGCGACACGTCGCGACAGGTCGTCCCTTGTCGCTGCTCCTTGGCCCCCGCCTTTACCCTTAATTTGCCCCGCGACATCCGTCACGACAGGTCGCGACGTGTCGCGACTTGTCGCAGGCGTAACTTCCTCGATGTAGGCGATGTGCTTACCAACCGATGCCGGCGTGATCAGATATTTTTCGCCGAACGATGTCTCGATCAGACGGCACTCGAGGTGGCCTTTGGCGCAATAACGCTGGACGCTGCGCGGCGTGCGAGGAAGGCCGGCATGCGAGTAGCGCTCAAGGGCTTCCTCGACCGTGAGAGTGAAATCGCTGTCGGGGCTGGTCGCGACAGGTCGCGACAGGTCGGCCATAAGAAAGATGGTAGCACCCCTTCATTCCGCACCTCGATCGTTATCCCCATTCGCGACGTGCTCGAATTTCACTAATGCTAGAATGGCTCCATGGATTGGCGAGAGGGGAGACTGACACAGATTGGCAAGATCATTGAGAGGAATATCAAGCTCGCGACGACCGATCCCGTCGTCCGCGGTGGATTTACGCAAGTCCCAAACTTCATCCTACGCGACGACTCGCTGGGCATCGGCGCTAAGGTCACCTATGCGATGTTTCTGCACTACAGCTGGCACAATGACCGCTGCTTCCCTGGCCAGGATCGCCTAGCCGAGCACCTGGGGATGAGTACGTCGCGCGTGAACGAATACGTTAAGGAACTCGAAACGGCCGGGCTTATCGAGATCACGCGGCGCGGGCAGGGGAGGACCAACCTCTACAAGGTTAATTTTGTGGTCAAGAGGCGCCCCAGCCAACCCGGCCGAATTCCTGATTTCGATATATCGAAATCTAGAATCCGGCCCGCCGAACACCAGTTTTCGGCCCGCCGAATTGCTCTTTAAGAATATGCAGTTAATGATACTCAGAATAAGAATACTCAGTCTTTCCGTTCAGCCTTAAAAGAAATGGGCCGAAGCACCATCGGCGCAATCATGAGGGGGAAACGCTCGTCCGCATCATAGCGGCCTTCGGCATCCTCACCATCGCGATATGCGCCTTCGAGGCGGCCATCCAGAAGTACCCGGAGCACCGCTGGCCTCTATGCCACCCGGCGCAAATTGTCAGGGAGCACGTACCGCGAAAAGCGCGACTATAGCGCGACTAACTCGGTCCGAGCGTATGGATTAACTTCTTGATTTTATTGGTGGGCGCAGCAGGACTCGAACCTGCGACCCGCTGATTAAGAGTTTGCCTCTTCGACCACTTGCCTCACCGACCTCCTCGACCCCATAGCCGGCCCCGAGCTTTGCAAGCTCCGTGGCGCGCTGAGCTATCACGCGCAGCCAGTGGGAAGGGTGAGACCCTGGTCCGCGTCCTGGCGGCCTGCGGGAACCTCACGATAGCGGTCCGCGCCTTCGAGGCGGCCGTCCAGGAGTAGCCGAAGCACCGGTGGCTCCTGTGCCACTAGGCGCGGGGCGTTAAAGAGCACCTTCCGGCTGGTGCGCCTCGCTAGGTGCACCGGCCCGCACTCTCGCGTAAAATAGCGTCCGGTGTGCCCCAAAAGCTTAGGTCTGGATGCCAAATGGATGCCAAAGAGAAAAGCCGATACTAAGTAACATACTGAAATAACTCACTAATGCCGGGTTAGCTCAGAGGTAGAGCAGCGGTTTTGTAAACCGGAGGTCGGGGGTTCAAATCCCTCACCCGGCACCAGCGCTCGATTGTGTCCGGCCCGGAGACATGGGTAACGGAACGTACCTAAGACATGGGTGACAACCCAGGGCCGCGCGCAAGCCCAGGATGATCGAGCGCCGAGGCTCAATTGCCCGCGCAAGCGGGGCCGTGGATCACCTCATAATGCCGCGCGAACTCGTCGAAATCGGCGAGCACGGCGCGCGCCGCGGGCTCGACGACCGCGCGCTCCGGATCGTCGCCCGCGAAAGCCCGGATCGCCGCGAGCGATTCCCAGAGCGTCACGGCAAGGAACTCAGTGCCCTCTCTAGTCTCGCGCCGCAGAAGATAGGCGCCGCGGTGCCCCGCGATCGCCGGGAGGGCCGGGAACACCGTCTCGGTGACGTGGCGGCGATAGGCCTCGGCATCCTCACCTTTGGCCGAGCCGCGCCAGATGCGTGCGATCATGTCGGCAGGTCTCCTCTCTTCGCCAATCCTGCATGGACCTTCTCAGCCGGTATTGGTTAAAATTGCCGCGTGGCCCGCAGCGACGGCAGGAACTTCTCGCGCTACTGGTGGGACCGGCACGTTCCCGGCCTCAGCCTGCTGCGCGCCGATTTCACCACGCACGAATATCCCCCGCATAGCCACGAGGCCTTCGTCGTCGCGGTGACGGAGACGGGCGGCTCCATCATCAAGAGCCGGGGCCGCGTCGAGGAGGCGCGAGCCTCGACCCTCTTCGTCTTCAACCCGGCCGAGCCGCACGCGGGCTGGATGGGCTGGAGCGCGCGCTGGCGCTATCGCGGCCTCTATCTCGCGCAAGGAGCCATAGACGAGGTCGCCCGCGGTCTCGGCATCGAGGAGGTGCCCTATTTCACGCGCAACCGCTTCACCGACGCCGACCTCATCCGCGGCTTCCTCTCGCTGCACAAGGCGCTCGAGGAGGGGAGCGACGGCCTGCGCGAGCGCGAGCTCCTGATCGGCTGCTGCGGCCGCCTCTTCGCGCGCCACGGCAGCGGTGGGGGCCGCATCGAGCTTCCTCCGCGCGACCGCTCGCTCCTCCTCCGGGTCAGAGAGCTCATGCGCGCGCGCCACGCCGAGCCCTTGCGTCTCGAGGAGCTCGCCCAAGGGATCGGGCTCACCACCTTCCAGCTCATCGGCCTGTTTCGGCGCACCACGGGCCTCACACCCCACGCCTATCTGACCCAGCTGCGTCTCAACATGGCCTGCCGCCATCTCAGGCGCGGCTTGCCCCTTGCCGATGTCGCGGCTGCGAGCGGCTTCTACGACCAGAGCGCCCTTTCCAAGCATTTCAAGCGCCGTTTCGGCATCACGCCGCTGCAGTTCGCGCGGGCGGCCCGCGGCCAGGGCGATGGGCCCCCGCGCAATTTTCGCCAATACGGGGAGGCGGCGTCGGCTTAGTCTCATTAGCAGGCCGATCATGACCTGTGGACCTTCGAGTCGTCATTCCGGACAAGCAAATCGTCGTGGCAACGATGATTTGCGCGATCCGGAATCCATGCCCCGGACAGCGCGAGTGGGAGCCATGGATTCCGGATAGCAAGGCTCGCGACCGGGAAAAGCTCCGCTTTTCCCGGGCTCGCCTAAGCTTCCGGAATGACGCCGAGCTCGAACGTCCGAGGCCCTTAACCCGGAGGAGCGATGCGCCTCTTTTGCCACGACTATCCCGAGACCCTCACGCTCGAGAGCGAGGTAATCGACGCGCGTCCCGGCGCCGTGCTCCTGGCGCGATCGCCCTTCTATCCGGGTGGCGGCGGGCAGCCGCCTGACCGCGGCGTCATCCGCTGGGAGGGTGGGGAGGCAGCGGTCACCGGCTTCGAGTATGAGGGGGGTTTGCTCTGGCACCTCTTCGAGGGCGGGGCCGTGGCCAAGGGCAGGGTCGAGGCCGCGGTCGATCCGCTTTTCCGCAACCTCATGCGCCAGCTCCATACCGACACCCACATCCTCAACGCGCTCGTCTTCCAGGCCTTCGACGGCGCGCTTGTCACCGGCGTGCAGATGTACGCGGACGGCAGCGCGCGCATGGACTTCGACGTGCCCCTCGCCGACAACGACCGCCTGCGCGCGCTCGAGGCGCCGATCAACGAGGCGATCCGTCAGGATATCGCTTTGAGCTTCGCCTATGTCCCTCTCGCGGAGGCCGAGGCGCAGCACGGCCTCATCCGCAGCCGCTCCGTGGCACCGCCCCCCACGCCCGACGGCAAGATACGCATCGTCGAGATCGCCGGCCTGGATCGCCAGGCCTGCGGCGGCACTCATCTCGCCTCGACCGGCGCCTCCCCGCCCATCCGCATCCTCAAGATCGACAACAAGGGCCGCCATAACCGCCGCGTCCGCATCGCCCTCGCCGACGTTGCGAAATAAACAGCAGTAGGTTTCACCACGGAGATCACGGAGGGCACGGAGAAGAAGAATTCTCCAGGTCGTTTCCTTCTCCGTGCTCTCCGTGTCCTCCGTGGTGAACCTTGCTTCCTTTATGTGGTAACGTGCGCCGCAAGAAGGAGGGCGCCCATGGAGTTCGGCATCCAGTTCTTCCCGGACGTGGGGCCGGCCGAGAAGTCGGGCCGGCAATATTGGCAGGAGGCGCTCGAGCTCGTCTCCCTCTGCGACGAGCTCGGCTACGGCCACGTGCGCACGGTCGAGCATTATTTCCACCCTTACGGCGGCTATAGCCCGAACCCCATCGTCTTCCTGACCGCGGCCGCCATGCAGAGCCGCAAGGCGCGTCTCGTCACCGGTGCGGTGCTGCCGATCTTCAATCACCCGCTCAAGCTCGCCGGCGAGATCGGCATGCTCGACGCGATCTCGGAGGGCCGGCTCGAGGTCGGCTTCGCGCGCGCCTTCCTGCCCCACGAGTTCGCGCGCTTCAACGTCTCGGTGAACGAGAGCCGCGCGCGCTTCGAGGAGGGGCTCGAGCAGGTGCGCCGCCTGCTCGAGGAGGAGAACGTCACGCACGAAGGCCGCTTCCACAGCTTCCGCAACGTGACCTCCCTCCCCCGCCCGACGCAGAAGCCGCGCCCGCCCTTCTGGATCGCGGCCCTGGCAACGCCCGAGAGCTTCACCGCCGCCGGGGCCGCCGGACACTCGATCATGGCGATCCCGCTCGCCGGCGGCAAAATGAAGGAGCTCATCGCACTCTACCGCGAGGCGTGGCGCAAGGCCGGACACCAGGGCCGCGGCCGCGTCATGCTTGCCTTCCACATGCTCTGCTGCGAGACGCGCGAGGAAGCCGTGCGGATCGCGCGCGGGCCGCTCAACCGCTATCTCGAGACCCTCGTCGCCGCCGCGTCGGATTGGACCGAGGGGCTGAGCTCCAAGGACTATCCCAACTACGACAAGATCATCGCGAGCCTCAGAGAGGAAACCTTCGAGAGCCAGGTCGAGAAGGGTGCCGCCTGGGTCGGCACGCCCGACAGCATCGTCGAGCAAATCCGCGCCTACCAGGCGCTCGTCGGCGGCTTCGACAGCGCCTCGATGCAGGTCAATTTCAACCTGGTCTCGCTCGAGGACGCCAGGCGCTCGATGCGGCTCTTCGCCCGCGAGGTGATGCCGAAGGCGGCCCGGCTCGCCGAGGCTGCGGAATAATCCCCGTCCCGTGCTATCCTCCGCCGCGGCATGAGCAGTGCAGTTGAGAGAGGACCCTCGGATGTTGCGGCTTGCCTTGGGCATCGCCCTGGTACTCTTTGCGTCGGGAGCGGCCGAAGCGCAGCAGGGGCGCGATTCGGGCTGGATCACCGACAAGGGAGGCTGCCGGGTGTGGGACCCGGTGCCGGAGCCGAACGAGAGTGTCAGCTGGAGCGGGGCGTGCGTGAAGGGCCTCGCGAACGGGGTGGGCGTGCTGCAATGGTACGTCAGCGGCAAGCCTACCGACCGCTACGAGGGCGAGTTCCGCGACGGGCACGAGCAGGGCCACGGCATCGTGGTATCGGCCCACGGCAACCGCTACGACGGCGAATGGAAGGACGACCAGAAGAACGGCCGCGGCGTCTATGTCTGGGCCAACGGCAATCGCTACGAGGGCGAGTGGAAGGACGACAGGCGCAACGGCCAGGGCGTCATGGTGTGGAAGAACGGCGACCGCTACGAGGGCGAGTGGCGCGACGACGACCGCAACGGTCGCGGAGTCGAGGTCTGGGCGAACGGCGACCGTTACGAGGGCCCCTGGCTGCGCGGCAATCCCAACGGCCACGGAACCCTCGTGCACGCCAACGGCGACCGCTACGAGGGCGAGTTCAAGAGCGGCATCGGCGAGGGTCAGGGCGTCTACACGAAGAAAGACGGCGGACGCTACGAGGGCGAGTTCCAGAACGACCTGCCGAACGGCAAGGGAACCTTTACGGATGCCAACGGCGGCACTTATTCGGGCAACTGGTATAACGGCTGCTACTCCAAGGCCGTGGGCTACTTCGTGCAGGACATCGAGAGGGGTGCCGCCAACCAGCCGAAGGCGCGGCGCGCCTGGGTCGGCGTGAGTGAAGACTATTGCCGCTAGGGAGGTGCTCGAGATGACGACGAAGCGAAGCGAGCCGAAGCTGGTCAAGGCGGAGGACCTCGATCCGCGGCACGACTGGAGCCGCCCGCTCCTGGCACTCGGCCAGATGGCGGTCGACTTCGAGGAGCGCGTCAATTTCCGCCGCCTCCACGACTATCGCCTGGCGCGCACGCGCACAGCGCTCGCCAAGTCGGGCCTCGGCGCCATTCTCACCTTCGATCAGCACAACATCCGCTACATCTCCTCGACCGTGATCGGCGAATGGGCGCGCGACAAGCTCACGCGCTATTGCCTCCTGAGCGGGAACGGCGACCCTTACGTGTGGGATTTCGGCTCGGCGGCCAAGCACCATCGCCTCTATGCCCCCTGGCTGCACCCCGACCATTGCCGCGCCGGCCTCCTGGGCTTGAGGGGCGCGGTGCATCCCAAGGTCGGCCTCTTCAAGCGCGCGGCCGAGGAGATCAAGGCGATCCTCGAGGAGGAGGGCGTCGCCCAAATGCCGCTCGGCGTCGACATGGCCGAGCTCCCCATGCTCTTCGAGCTCGAGCGGCTCGGCATCAAGGTGCGCGACGGCCAGCAGGTCATGCTCGACGCGCGCGAGATCAAGAGCCGCGACGAGCTGATGCTGCTCAACATCTCGGCGGCGATGGTCGACGGCACCTACCAGCGCATCGCCGAGGCCTTGAAGCCGGGCGTGCGGGAGAGCCAGATCGTGGCGCTCGCCAATCACGACCTCTACGAGAAGGGCTCGGACTGCGTCGAGGCCATCAACGCGATCTCCGGCGAGCGCTGCTCGCCGCACCCGCACAACTTCACCGACCGGCTCCTGCGCCCGGGCGACCAGGCCTTCTTCGACATCATCCAGTCCTACATGGGCTACCGCACCTGCTACTACCGCACCTTCAACGTGGGGCGCGCGACGCCCGCGCAAGAGGACGCCTACAAGCGCGCGCGCGAGTGGATCGATACCGCCATCGCCATGATCCGGCCGGGCGTGCGCTCGGACGAGGTGGCCGAGTGCTGGCCCAAGGCCGAGGAGATCGGCTTCAGCGACGAGATGGAGGCCTTCGGCCTCGAATTCGGCCACGGCCTCGGCCTGGGGCTCCACGAGCGGCCCATCATCAGCCGCCTCAACTCCTTCGACGACCCCACGGAGATCAAGTCGGGCATGGTCTTCGCGCTCGAGACCTATTGCCCGGCCACGGACGGCATCTCCGCCGCGCGCATCGAGGAGGAGATCGTCGTCACCGACCGTGGCTGCAAGGTGATCACGCTCTACCCCGCCGAGGAGCTGCCGATCGCCAATCCGTATTAGGGCTTGTCATACCCCCCTCCCTACCCTCCCCCTCAAGGGGGGAGGGGTTATGTAGACGACTTCAACAACTTCCCCCTCCCCCTTGAAGGGGGAGGGTGGGGAGGGGGTGACGCTTGAATTTGCGAGAGTAGCAACCAAGAGGAGTTCTCGAGCGATGACGAACGCGACCCTCGACAAGCACACGCTCGGTTGGATCGGCCTCGGCCGCATGGGATTCTCGATGGCCTCGCGCCTCTTGAAGAGGGGCTGCGAGCTTGCCGCCTACAACCGCACGCGCAGCAAGGCCGAGCCGCTCGCCCCCTTGGGCGCAAAGATCGTGGCAACACCCGCAGAGCTCGCCGAGTGCCAAATCGTCTTCACCATGGTGTCGGCCTCGGCCGATCTGCTCGAGGTGCTCTCCGGCCCCGCGGGCCTGCTCTCGCGTGAACGCAAGGCGCCCAAGATCATCATCGACTGCTCGACCGTCTCCCAAGAGGCCTCGGCCGAGGCGCGCGCGCGCGCCGCGGCGGCGGGTGCGGCCTTCCTCGCGGCCCCCGTGAGCGGCAACGCCAAGGCGGTCAAGGCCGGCCGGCTCAGCCTCGTCGTCTCGGGTCCCAAGACCGCCTACGAGGAGGTAGCGCCCTATCTCGCGGCCCTCGGCCAAGGGGTGAGCTACGTCGGCGAGGGCGAGCGCGCGCGCATCGTCAAGATTTGCCACAACGTGCTGCTCGGCGTGTTAGCACAGTCGCTCGCCGAGATCATGGTCTTGGCCGAGAAGGCGGGCGTCAAGCGTCACGCCTTCCTCGACTTCGTCAACAAGAGCGTGCTCGGCTCGGCCTTCAGCCGCTACAAGACGCCGGCCTTCGTCAACCTCGACTTCACCCCCACCTTCACGCCCGTGCTGTTGAGGAAGGATCTCGATCTCGGCCTCGCCGCCGCGCGCGAGCTCGCGGTTCCCATGCCGCTTGCGGCCGCGGTGCGCGAGATCGTGCAGAGCCTCATCGGCAACGGCTATGTGGATTGTGATTTCGCGGCCCTCCTGGCACTCGAGGCCAAGGCCGCGGGCCTGGCACTCGAGCCCGAGAACGTCGCTGTGAGCGACGGGCTGGAGGGCAAGGCGTAGCGGCATCTCCCCGCCGCCTCGAGAGGCAGGGTAACCGCATTTGGTGATTCCGCACGCTACCGACCGCGTCATTACCGGCGAAAGCCGGTATCCATTGATCAGGATCGCCATTGTTGGAGAATGGAAATACGCCGCACCTGCTCACGAATGGGTCCCGGCTTTCGCCGGGACGACGGATTATCGCATTCATAAATATTCAAATGCAGTTGCCCTGCCCTCACCGGCGAGCTTCAAAGCGGGTGACGCGAGGAGGACGAGCTCCCTCGCTCACAGCCCGAGATACGCCTGCCTGATCTCCGGCCGTGCCGCGAGGTCGGCGGGCGGGCCTTCGGTGAAGAGACGCCCGTCGGCGATGACGTAGGCATGGTCGCTCGTGGCGAAGGCGAGATGGACGTTCTGCTCGACGAGCAGGATGGTGAGCCCGGAAGCCTTGAGCTCCTTGAGCGTGCCGAAGAGCTGGTACACCACGAGGGGCGCCAGGCCGAGCGAGAGCTCGTCGATGATCAGGATATCCGGACCGGACATGAGGCCGCGCGCGATCGCCAACATCTGCTGCTCGCCGCCGGAGAGTGTGCCGGCCTTCTGATGGCGGCGCTCCTTGAGGCGCGGGAAAAGGGCGAAGACCTGCTCGAGGCGAGCGGCGAACTTGCGCGCGGCGCGCGGGGAGTAGGCCCCCATCTCGAGGTTCTCCCCGATCGTCATGGCGGCGAAGAGCTGGCGCCCCTCGGGAACCAGCACGAGGCCGCGCGCCGCCTTGGCATGGGGTGCGAGCCGCGTCACATCCTCTCCCTCGAAGAGGACGCGCCCGCGCCACGGCGGGATGCTGCCGACGACCGCGCGGAGCGTGGTGGTCTTGCCGGCGCCGTTGGCGCCTACGATGGTGGTGAGCTGGCCGCGCGCCGCGGAGAGCGAGATGCCCCATAGGACCTGGACCTCGCCGTAGCCCGCCTCGAGTGCTTCGACCTGCAATACCGGCTCGCTCATTTCATGCGCTTCCGTGCAGCTCCTCGGCCATCTTGGGATCGCCCAAATAGGCCTCGATCACGGCGGGATCGTTCGCCACCTCCGCGGGCGAGCCCTCCGCCAGCTTCTCGCCCGTGTTCAACACGACGATGCGGTCCGAGAGGGTCATGATCGCCTGCATCAGGTGCTCGATCATGAGGATGCTGACGCCGCGCTCGCGCACGCGGCGTATGACCTCGATCATGCGCTCGACTTCCACCCGATTGAGCCCGGCGAGCACCTCGTCGAGAAGGAGGAGCGTGGGGCTCGCGGAGAGCGCGCGGGCGAGCTCGAGGCGCTTCTTGCCCGCGATCGTGAGCTGTGCTGCGGGCGTGCCCAGGCGGTCCTCGAGACCGACGAGGGCGGCGACCTCCTCGGCGACCTTCCGCGCCCGCGCGAACGACAGGTTCTCGCGCCCGAAGCAGGCGCCGACGGTGCAGTTCTCGAGCACCGTCATGCCGAGGAGCGGCTGCACGATCTGGTGCGTGCGCGCGAGCCCGGCGCGCGCCACGCGATAGGGCGCCATGCCGGTGATGTCGATGCCGCGGAACGTGATCCGCCCCCCGTTCGGCTGAAGGACGCCGTTGATGAGGTTGAAAAGCGTCGATTTGCCGGCGCCGTTCGGCCCGATGAGGCCGAGGATCTCGTGCTCCTCGACGGTGAAGCTCAGCTCCTGCACGGCGGCCAGGCCGCCGAACCTCTTGCTCAGATTCTCTATGACGAGGAGGGCCGTCATTCGAGCACCTTCTTGAGGCGCGGCCAGCGGCCGTAGAGCCAGCCCATGAGCCCGCCGGGTGCGAAGAGCACGATGATGAGCAGGAGCACGCCCGCGATCACGAGCTGGAAATTGGCGAAGGTGTCGGAGGTCAGGAGCCAGCCGCGCAGCTGCTCGTAGAGATAGGCGCCGAGCGCCGGACCCATGACCGTGCCCTGGCCGCCGAGCATCGCGACCACGATCGCCTCGGTCGAAAACTGGAGGTCGAAGGCGTCGGTCGGCTGGATGAAGGCGCCCTTGAAGAAATAGAGCCCGCCCGCGATCGCGGGCAGGAAGGCGGAGACGCAGTAGGCGAACGCCTTGTAGCGCGGCGTGGGCACGCCCAGGATCGCGGCCGCGTCCTCGTTCTGGCCGATGGCGAGCAGCCCCAGGCCGAACTTCGAGACCTTGATGAAGTAGCTCAAATAAAGCGAGAGGCCCATCACGGCGACGAGGATGTAGTAGATGGTCCAAAGCGCCCGCGCGGGGCCGCCCAAGGGCTTGAAGAGCTCGGTCGAGAGATAGATGCCTGTCCCCCCGCCCCAGGGCTCGAAGTTGGTGACGAAGGCCATCACCGCCTCGTTGACCCCGATGGTCGCGAGCGCGAAGTAGGCGCCGCGCAGGCGCAGAATGCCGAGGCCGAAGACGAGCGCCAAGGCGCTCACCGCGGCACCTCCGGCGAGCGCTGCCGGCGCCAGGCCCCAGCCGAGCGCGCTGATGAAGTAAACGCAGAAATAGCCGCCGAGCCCGAAGAAGACGATGCTGCCGAAATTGACGTAGCCCGCGTAGCCGAGCATCAGGTTGAGATTGCTCGCGAGCGTGATGTAGACGGCGGCGAGCAGCAGGCTCTCGCGCAGCTCGACGTTGTTGCCGATCGTGGGTGCTGCCGCAAAGAGCGCTATGACGAGTGCCACGATCCAGAAGAAGGGGCGGCGCAGAATCATGAGCGCGCTCATCCCGCGCGCCGACGCCAGCGCAGATTGAGGAGCCCGCCGGGGAAGGCGATCAGCACCACGACGAAGAGCACGAACTCGAAGACGAGGGTCCAGCTCACCGGCATGAACGGGGTCGAGAGCCCCTCGAAGAGGCCGAGCGCCAAGCCGCCGATCAAGGCGCCGGTCGGATTGCCGAGACCGCCGAGCACCGTCACCACGAAGCTCTTGAGCTGGTAGGCGTCGCCGGAGAGCACGGTGAAGGGAAAGAGCGTCCCGATCAGCATGCCCGACACGCCGGCGAGCGCCACGCCGAGGCCGAAGGCAAGCGCCAGCACCCGCGTCGTCGGGATACCGACGAGCTCCGCCGCCTCGCGATTGCCCGACACCGCGCGCACGGCCTTGCCCGGGCGGGTATGGAAGAGAAAGAGATAGAGGACTCCGGCGATGACCGCGGTCAGCACGGCCGCCATGATGTGCGTGCCGGGGAAGGTGTAGCGCCCGAGACTGAGGCCGGGAAGCGAGACCTGCACGTTGAAGAGCACCGTGCCCCATTTGGCGGTGCCGAGACCGATCAACACCAGGTTGACCGAGAAGGTGGAGAGCAGGCTCATGAGTGGCGGCCGGCCGACCATGCGGTGGACGGCGATCCAATAGAGCGCGATGCCGACGAGAAGCCCGGCGACGAGAACGGGCGGGAGCGTCGCGTAGACCGGGAAGCCGGCGTCGTTGACGAGGAGATAGAGCCCGAACATGCCGGCCACGATCATGGCCCCGTGGGTGAGATTGATCACGTCCATCACGCCCCAGATGAGCGAGATCCCCATCGCGGCGAGCCCGTAGACCGAGCCGACGAGCAAGCCGTCCACGATCGAGGCGAGGAGGCCGATCATGCGCCCGGCTCATGCGAAGGGGGCCGGTTGCGGCCCCGGCCCCCCGGCATGTCCTGGTCCTAATTGATCGGGTAGAGCGGGTTGGCGGTCTTGGCCGCGTCCGGCCAGACCATCTGCAAATCGAGCTTGCCGTCCTTCGTCTGCCATTGCGCCAGCACCATCTGGTGGGCGATCTGCAGGCCGTGATTCTGGGCGTCCGTCGCGATCTTGTAGCGGCCGAAGAAGGTCGTGACGTCGAGCTTATTGAGCACCGCCGCCACCTTGTCGGGCTCGATCGAGCCGGCCTCCTCCATCGCGTGCTGCAATAGGAGGCCCACGATGTAGCCCGAGGCCGCGTGGTAGTCGACCCCGACTTTCTCCTTGGTCTCGAATTCCTTCGCGAACGCTGCCGGCGTCGGGCCGAAGTCCGGCTTGTATGTGACCCCCGGCTCCCATTGCGAGGGTACGGTTATGCCCGCCGCCGCGGGTCCGAGGCTCGCGAATTTCGGGCTGTCGGGGGCGACGAGAATCGTCACCCACTTGAGTCCGGCCTTCTGGTCGTAGAGCTGGCGCGCGAGCGTGGCCCCGTCGGGATAGTGCCCCCCGCCCATGAACGTGTCGGCCTTGGAAGAGATGATCTTGTTGATGAGCGGGCTGAAATCGGTGGTCGAGGCGGGATAGGATTCGACGAGCGCTTCCTTGAACCCGGCCGCCGCGGCCTGGGTGCGCGCCGCGGCTACTACCGCCTTGGAGAAGGGATCGTCCGAATAGACGAACGCGATATCGGCGTGGGAGGTCTTCTCCTTGAGCTCCTGGATGGCGCCCGAGAGATAGTGGTCGGCGGAGGTGATGGCCTGGAAGAGATACTTGTTGCCGAGCTGGAAGATCTTGCCCTCCGCCCCGCCGGCGATCACCATGATCTTGCCGTATTGCTCGCTGATCACCGCGGCCGTCGCGGTGAGGCCCGAGGAGTAGGGGCTGAAGAGATACTCGGCATGGTCCTGGACGATGAGCCGGGTATAGAGCTGCTGGACGCGGCCGCCCTGCGACTGATCGTCGTACTCGACGAAGCGGATCTTGTAGCGCTTGTCGCCGACCTTGATGCCTCCCGCCTCGTTGACCTCGTCGCGCCATAGCTCGGAGCCCTTGAGCTGGGCCACCGAATCGACGTTGAGCGAGCCCGTCTGCGACACGGTCATGCCGATGGTGATGGTGTCGTCGGCGGCGAATGCCGGGGCCGCGATCAGCAAGGCGCCGGCCGCGATGATGCAAAGCCTTTTCATGGTTCCCTCCCAGTGGTCGCCGGGGCCGCCGCCCTCTCCCCGGCGGCACCCCGTGCCAGACACGCGAAAGCTCGTCCCTGCCGCCGAATTTTCCCGCTTTTCTGGTTCTCGGCCCGAGGCCGTTCCGAAGCGCGCAAATTTCGGCGGTCGGCGCAAGCTTGTGCATGGCGCGCCGCAACTGTCAATGCCGATGTCCCGCTGATCTCGCGCGTCGCCGCCTCGGCGCGGGCGGAGCCGGCATGACGTCGACCGAGTCGATGGTGCGCAAGGCGTCAGCTCATCCCCGCGCCACGCCGATGAGCCGGTCGAGTGCCGCCGGGTCGCCCTTGAGCGCGGCACTGGCGCCGTCATAGACGATGCGGCCGCGCTCCATGACGACGGCGCGCGGCGAGAGCTCGAGCGCCAAGCGCATGTTCTGCTCGACGAGCACGAGCGTGAACGCGTCCTTCTCCCTGAGGCGCCGTACCGCGCGGGCGAGCTCCTCGACGATGACCGGGGCGAGGCCCTCCGAGGGCTCGTCCATCAGCATGACGGAGGGGTTGCCCATGAGCGCGCGGCCGATGGCGAGCATCTGCTGCTCGCCGCCCGAGAGCTGATGGCCGCCGTTCGCCTGGCGCTCGCGCAAGGGCGGGAAGAGCTCGAACACCGCCTCCGTCGTCCACGGTCCCGGGCGGGCGGCGACCTCGAGGTTCTCGCGCAAGCTGAGCGAGGGAAAGATCTCGCGCTCCTGCGGCACGTAGCCGAGCCCCGCAAGCGAGCGGCGGTGCACGGCGATACGCGAGATGTCGCGGCCCTTGAAACGCACGGCGCCGCGGTGGAGGCTGGTATGGCCCATCACGGTCGCGAGCAGCGTCGTCTTGCCGACGCCGTTGCGGCCGATGATGGAAATGCTCTCCCCCTCGCGGACGCTGAGGCTCACGTCATCGAGCACGACCGTCTCGCCGTAGCCGGCCGAGACCCCTTCGAGCTCGAGTGCCGACCCGGCCTCAGCCATGGCGCGCGTGTTCCCGCACTTCCTCGCCGAGATAGACGGCGCGCACGCGCGCGTCCGCGGCGACCTCCTCGGGCGAGCCCTCCATGAGCACGGCACCTCCCACCAGCACGGTGATCTCGCGCGCGAAGCGGAACACCACATCCATGTCGTGCTCGATGATGAGGATGGCGATCTCCTCGTCGAGCCGCTCGAGCACGTCCAGGATGAGATGGCTCTCGCTCGACGACACGCCGGCCGCGGGCTCGTCGAGCAGAAGCACGCGCGGGCGCTGCGCCAGCGCGAGCGCAATCTCGACCAGGCGCTGGCGGCCGTAGGCCAGCTCGCGGACCGGCTTGAGCGCATCCTCGACCAGCCGGTGCGCCGCGAGATGCTCGAGCGCCTCCTCGATCACCGCCGGCTTGGAGCCCGCGGGCCGAAAGAGGTTGTTGCAGGCGCCGGTGCGCTCCCCGATCGCCAGGCAGAGGTTGTCGAGCACGCTCAAGCCGCGGAAGAGCTGATTGATCTGGAACGTACGCGCGAGGCCCCGCCGCGCGCGCGCCTCCTGGGAGAGGTGCGTGATGTCCTCGCCGTTCAACAGCACGCGGCCCGCCGACGGCTTGAGCACGCCCGTGATCAGATCGACGAGGCTCGTCTTGCCGGCACCGTTGGGTCCGATCAGCCCGCGGCGCGCCCCGCGCGGAAGCGTGAGGGTGATGTCGCGCGCGACGGCAAGCGCGCCGAAGCTCATGCTGACCCCGCGCGTCTCGAGTGCCGGCGCGCTCACGGCTGGGCACTCCGGCTGAGGAGCCGGCCGAGGTCCTCGATCAGCCCCAGGAGCCCCCTGCGCGCGAAAAGCACGGTCAGCACGAGGAGAAGCCCGATGCCGAACTGCCAGAATTCCGGGCTGAGCTTGGCAAGACTGTCCTCGAGCAGCATGTAGACGGCAGCCCCCACGAAGGCACCGTAGAGGCGCCCAGCACCACCCAGGATGAGCATGACGAGGACCGCAGCCGAACGGTCGAAGCCGAACACGCCGAGGGTGACGAAGGCGTTCGACTGCGCGAAGAGCCCGCCAGCGATCCCCGCAATGGCGGCACCGATCGTGTAGGCGACGACCAGCCGGCGGTGCACCGGCGAGCCGAGCGCGTGCATGCGGCGCACGTTCTCGCGGATGCCGGTGAGCGCCTGGCCGAAGGGCGAGTAGACGATGCGTCGCACGAGGAGGAAGATGAGGAAGAGCACGGCGAGCGCATAGACGTAGGTGGTACGGCCGTAGAGGTCGTAATCGAAGCGGCCGAGGAGCGGCGCTATCGTGATCCCGGTGAGCCCCTCGAAGCCGCCCGTGATGTCGGCACGCGCGTTGCCGAGCTCCTGCAGCATGATGGCGGTCGCAAGCGTCAGCATGAGGAGCGTCAAGCCCCGATAGCGCAGGAGGAACCAGCCCGAGATGCAGCCGACGAGGGCGGCCGCGGCGCCCGCCGCAAGGAGGCCGGTGATCGGCTCGCCCCAACCATAGCGCGCGGCGAGCATGCCCGCCGTATAGGCCCCGGTGCCGAAGAAGGCCGCATGCCCCAGGCTCACGATACCCGCATATCCGAGGATGAGGTCGAGCGAGAGCGTGAAGAGCACCATGATGAGGAGCTGCGTGCCGAACGCCAGGTGACCGGGGAAGGCGAAGTAGGCGAGGACGGCGGCAAGCCAGGGCAGCGCCTCGGCCGCGCGCAAACGGTGCCGCCGCAGCAGGAACTCCGCCGCGCGCGCGCGCGCGCCCTCGAGCGGCTCACTCGCGACCATAGAGCCCTGCCGGCTTGAGGAGCAGAAGCAGCACGGTGATCGCGTAGATGAAAAAGCCGCCGCCGTCCGGATAGAGATATTTGCCGGCGTTGTCGAAGATGCCGAGCACGAGGGCCGCGAGCACCGTGCCCTTGATGCTGCCGAGCCCGCCCACCGCGACGACGATGAGGAAGAGCACGAGGTACTGGATGGCGAAGCTGGGCGTGAGGCCGAGGAGGTTGACCGCGAGGCCGCCTCCGAGGGCCGCGAGCCCGCTGCCGAGCGCGAAGGTGAGCGTGAAGAGCCGGTCGACGTCGATGCCGATCGACTGGGCCATGCGTCGGTTGTCGACGGCGGCGCGGATGCGGGCGCCCAAGCTGGTGCGCTCGAAGCCGTACCACAGCCCCGCGATGAGCGCAGCACCCACCGCGATCATGAACACCCGATAGCCCGGAAAGACGCCGATGCCGAGGTCGATCTGTCCCTCGAGATACGAGGGCACTTTGACCGGCTGCGGCACCGGGCCATAGAAGAAGGTGTAGCCGGCGACCGCCATGAAGGCGAGGCCGATGGTGAGCAGCACGTGGTCGAGCTCGCCCGCGCCATAGAGCCGGCGATAGAGCAGGCGCTCGATGACGACGCTCGCTCCGCCCACCACCAAGAACGCCACTGCGAGCGCCAAAAGGAAGGGCACGCCGTGCCGCACGGTCAGGGTCACGGTGAGATAGCCGCCCGCCATGGCGAAGGCGCCGTGGGCCAGATTGACGAATCCCATCAACCCCATGGTGACCGAGAGGCCCACGGAGATGACGAAGAGGATCATGGCGTAGGCTAGGCCATCGAAGAGAATGCTGACGGCGACGTCCGCGACGTGCTGCACCCGCGCCTCTTATGCGCGGCGACCGCCGCCGCGCTCGCGCGCGGCAGCGGTGCCATGGGCGGAGAGCGATGTCTCGAGAGCGCTCAGCTCCCGCACTTCCCGATCTTGAGCTCCTTGCACGGGTCCTTCACCGCCGGGATGGTCTCGAGCACCTTCACGCCGAGCTTGCCGCTGGGCAGCCTGACGACCTCCTCGACGTGCTCGTCCTGGATGATGTCGCGCGTGGCGGGGTCGATGGTGATGCGTCCGCGCGGGCTGTCGAAGCTCCAGCCGCGCAACGCCGCCATCACCTTGTCCGGATCGAGCTTGCCGTTGAGCGTCTTGATCACGTGGAAGACCGCCGCCATGCCGTCCCAGCCCGCGACCGCCATGAATTCGGGCGTCGAGTCGGCGCCGTAGGCGTCGTGCCAGTCCTTCACGAAGGCCTTATTCGCGGGATTGTCGTAATCCGCGGCATAATTGCCCATGGCGATGAAGCCGACCGCCGGGTCCCCCATGGCCTGGAGCTTGGTATCCTCGATGACGTCGCCCGGGCCGATGATCTTGATGCCGGCCGCCTTGAGGTTGACCTCGCCGGCGGTCTTGACGAGGGCCGCGGCATGCACGCCCGACGGCACGAAGACGTAGAAGCACTGCGGCTTCTCGTCCTTGACGCGCTGGAGGAAGGGCGTGAAGTCGGGCACCTGCGAGGGATTGCCCATCGGGATCGCGTCGATGACCTTGCCGCCCGCCGATTCGAAGCCCTTCGAGAAGGCCTCGAGCTCGTCCTTTCCGGGCGGGTAGTCGGTATAGCCCACGGCGGCCGTGGCGCACTTGAGGGTTTTCGCGGCGTAGGTCCCCATCGGATAGCCGGACTGCCACATGGAGAAGGACGTGCGCGCGATATAGGGCGACAGGTTGGTGATCCAGGCCGTGCCCGCGTTCACGATGATCATCGGCACCTTCGCCTGCGTCACCACCGGGGCGCTGGCGATCGCGTCGGGCGAGAAGATGAAGCCGATCAGCAGATTGACGTGGTCTTGCGTGATCAGCTCGGTGACCTGAGTCTTGGCCCCCGCCCCCGTGGGCGGGCCCGAATCGCGCTTGATCATCTCGATCTTGTTGTCGCCGAGCTCCTTCTGGTGAAGCTTGACGTAAAGCTCCATGGCTTTCGTGATCAGATCGCCGAGCTCGGCATTGACGCCCGAATAGGTCAGCACCACGCCGACCTTGATGGTCTCGGCCCTGGCGGTGGTCGCCACGGCGAGCGCAAGCGCAAGGCTTGCCAATAGCTTGCAAAATCGCATTGCATCCTCCCAGTTCGAGCCTTCCGGCCTTATGCGTTGAGGAGAAACCATAGCAGGCCGGGCGCTCCCCCGCCAAGTCCCGCCGCGCCCTTGCCTCTTGCGGCTCGCCGCAGATCGCAGCTAACCTGGCGCCCTATGCTATCGCTCAGCTGGGCTCGACGATCTCGATCAAGGACGAATTCGCGGTGAAGGGCATCCGCCTCCAGAACGACGCCGCTCCGCGCACCGTCGCGGGGGCGACGGACGCTTCGGCTAGCGGGCTGGCCTATATCGGGGGGGCTTTCGTGCCGATCGCCGAGGCCAAGATCTCGGTGCTCGATTTCGGCTTCACGCGCTCGGATGCGACCTATGACGTCGTCCACGTCTGGCAGGGGCGCTTCTTCCGGCTCGAGGCACACCTCGAGCGCTTCTGCGCCTCGATGCGGTCCTTGCGCTTGGCGCCGCCGGAGAGCCGTGCCGAGATGCGCGCCATCCTCATCGAGTGCGTGCGCCGCACGGGCCTCCGCAACGCCTATGTCGCCATGGTGTGCACGCGCGGCCAGCCGCCGGCCGGCAGCCGCGACATGCGTCTTTGCCGGAACCAGTTCATCGCCTATGCCCTCCCCTTCGTCTGGCTCGCCACCCCCGAGCGTCAGGAGCGCGGCATCCACGCGATCGTCAGCTCCTACGCCCGCATCCCCGCGCGCTCGGTCGATCCGCGGGTCAAGAACTACCACTGGCTCGACCTGGTGCAGAGCCAATGGCAGGCCTATGACCGCGGCGCCGACGTAGCCATCCTCCTCGACCTCAAGGGCAATGTCGCGGAGGGTCCGGGCTTCAACGTCTTCGCGGTCTCGGAGGGCAAGGTAGCGACGCCGGAGGCGGGCATCCTTGAAGGGATCACGCGCCGCTCCGTGCTCGAGCTCTGCGCCGCCCTCGGCGTGCCGGCCGCGACGCGTCCGCTTGCCTCAGCCGAGCTCGCCGAAGCCGATGAAATTTTTCTCTCCTCGACGGCCGGCGGCGTCATCCCCGTGACTCGGCTCGACGGCCGCATTCTTGGCAACGACGCGCCCGGTCCCCTCACCATGCGTTTGAGGGAGGTCTACTGGGCGCTGCACGAGAGCGACCCGGAGGCCGTTGCGGTGCCCTACGACTGAGGGCCTGGGGAGCGGCGAGGCGATTGACACCCGGCGACCGCCCTGTGATTCTCCTCAGGTGCGCGATGGCGCGGAGGGGGTCTGTCTCGGAAGAGGAATTCGCCATGAAACTGATGAGCTTCAAGCACAAGGGCCGCGCCAGCTACGGTGCGGTCGTGGACGGAGGGGTGGTGGATCTCGGGCGCCGTCTCGGCAAGAAGTTTCCCACTTTGAAGGCACTCCTCGCCGGCAACGGGCTTGCCGCAGCGCGCCGTCTCGTCAAAGGGGCGAAGCCCGATCTGCGCCTGAGCCAGGTGAGCTTCCTCCCCGTGATCACGGCCCCCGACAAGATCCTCGCGATCGGCCTCAACTATGCCGATCACGCGGCCGAGGCCGGCGTCAAGGCCCCGAGCAAGCCGGTGGTCTTTGTGCGCTTCCCCGACAGTCACGTGGGTCACGAGCAGGCGATCGTGAAGCCCAAGGACTCGGAGCAATATGATTACGAGGTCGAGCTCTGCATCGTGATCGGCAAGCGGGCGCGCCGGGTCTCGGCCAAGGACGCGCTCAAGCATGTCGCCGGCTACACCATCTATCACGACGGCTCGGTGCGCGATTGGCAGTTCCACGGCTCCCAATTCACGCCGGGCAAGAACTTTCCCAAGTCCGGCGCCGTGGGTCCGTGGCTGGTGACGAGCGACGAGCTCAAGGACCCCTCGAGGCTCAGGCTCACCACCAAGATCAACGGGCGGACCTTGCAGGACAGCACCACGGCCCAGCTCATCTTCCCGGTCGAGGAGCTCGTCGCCTACTGCTCGGGCTTCACCACGCTCGAGCCGGGCGATCTCATCCCGACCGGCACGCCGCACGGCGTGGGCTTCGCTCGCAAGCCGCCCGTCTTTATGAAGAAGGGCGACGTGGTCGAGATGGAGATCGAAGGGATCGGCGTCCTGCGCAACAAGGTCACCGAGGGCTGAGCGAGGGCCGTGCCGGAGCCTGCGGCGGGCCTGCCCGCGACCACGGTCCTGTTGCCCGCCCGCGCCCGCTTTGGCACATTCGATCGCGGGGTGCAGCAAGAGCGCCTGGAGTGGGGCCGGATGCCGGTTGAGCCTCGATCAAATCGCCTGGTGAGCGCGTTCGGAAGCTTGCCCCTCGGGCTGGCGCTCGCGTTTGCGCTTGCGGCATGCGAGATGAAACCGGCCGCGCAGGCGCCCTCGCCGTCAACGGCGGCGGCTCCCGATAGCGCTTCCCCGCCCGTCTATCGCGTCGGCGACAGTCTCACCTTCGAGGAGAACGGCGACGAGCGCCCGATCTTCGTCACCGCGGTAAACGGCGACGAGATCAGCTGGATCGACAACTCGAATGCCAAGTGGATTTCTTTCCGCGATCCAACCGTTCCGCCCCGCTCCGAGACCCCTGCCGGCGGCGGCCCGTCACTCACGCGCACCTTCGATCCGGCAAATCCCACCGTCTTCCCTCTCGTGGCCGGCAAGGAAGTCTCCTACAAGGTCGTGACACAAGAAGGCGACGCTCCGCCGCGTGAAGAGCGCGAGTTCTGCGAGGTGAGCCGGCCCGACAAGATTACGGTCGAGGCGGGGACCTTCACGGCGTGGCAGATTGCCTGCCGGCGCGGCGAGGCCAGCGAGACGCTTTACTACGCGCCCGAAATCGGCGCCGTCGTGCTGCGCGAGCGCGACGCGGGCGCCAAGGTCGAGCGCTTCACGCTCACCGATTACCAGAAGACGGGCGTGCCTCCGCCACAGATCGCGGCAGCGCCAAAGCCGGGGCAAGAGGGTGAGACGGGAGCTGCCGCAGCAGGGCAGGCGGCGGCGGAGCCCGCGGCCACGGCGCCGTCTGCACCCCCTCCAGTGCCCACGACCGCCGTGGCCGAGACGCCGTTGACACCACCGCCAGCCGAGGCCGAGCCCGCGGCCAACGAGGCCGGCCAAGCGGCGCCGGCGGCGGCCACGTCTCCCGCTGCTCCCGAGGCGGCCACGCCGGCAACGGCCGCGCCCGCTCCTGAGGCGGCCACGCCGGCAAAGCCCGCACCCACTCCTGAGGCGGCCACGCCGGCAAAGCCCGCACCTGCGGCAAAAAAGACCGCGGCGGCACCCGCCGCGACCGCGAAGGCCGCGGCACCCGCTCCTGTAGCGAAGCCGCCTGCGGCCGCGGCGCCCCAATTGGCGGCACTGCCCGGCCCGGCAGCCGTGAGCGCGCCGCCGCGCGAGAGTGCTGCCGGAAAATACCTCGTGCAATATGTCTCGTTCCGCTCGCCCGCGGAGGCAACCCGCGATTGGAATGCGCTCCGCACGCGTCTTCCGCGGCTCCTCGGCGAGCTCAAGCCGCGGATCGACACCGTCACCACCGTCGGCGGCATGCGGGTCGCGCGTCTCTCCTTGGGTCCCTTCGAGAGTGAGACGCAGGCCAAGGAGCTCTGCGCCGGCCTGCACGCGGCCGGACCCGACTGCTGGGTGCGACCCCTCAAGTAGCGGCGGCCGCGAGCGCTTCCTTCAAAACGACGACTCCGGCTCCGCGAGGAACGCCGCCTCCTCCCGCGTGGTGGTACGGCCGAGGGCGGCATTGCGGTGGGGGAAGCGGCCGAAGTGCTGAATGATCTCGGCATGGCGCCTGGCCGTTTTCATGACGCCCGTGGTCTCGGGAAAGGCCTCGAGGGCCGCGAAGAGCTCGAGCGCGCGCGCTTGGTCGGCCGGCAGCTCGCTATGCTCGAAAGGGAGATAGAGGAAGAGGCGCTCGGCCGGCAGCAAGGCACGGTCGTGGCCGCGCGCGACGGCGGCCGCGGCTACGCTGCGCGCCTTGGCATCGCACGCGTAGGCGCGCGCTAGTCCGCGGAAGATATTGCGCGGCACCTGATCGAGAAGGATCACGAGGGCGAGCGCGCCGCGCCCCGTTGACGTCCAGCCGTCCAAAGCGCCCGCCCAAGCGGCCTGGTGCGGGCGCGCGAGCATGCGACGCACCTCGTCGTCGAAGGCCGCGTCCTTCTCGAACCAGACCTCGCGCATGCGGCCATAGCCCGGCGTCCCCGGGACGGCGGCAAACCAGAAGGCAAGCACTTCCTCGGGCGTCATCGAGAGCGAGCTAAGGACTCGTTGGGAAATGGGTGCTGCACGCTCTTTCCCACCTTCGTCACACCCGCGAAGCTTGTCCCCGCGAAGGCGGGGAGCGGGTGTCCACGCCTGCGTACGCGGGGTTCAGACACGCACCGTTTTGGCAGCCCTGGATGCCGGCTTTCGCGGGCATGACTATAACAGAAAGAATTCATTTGTTTCCAAGCGGGCCGCAGGCTTCTCACCCTGGTACTCAGGCGCGCGGCGCCGTGTTGCCGCGCTGCTCGCGCCAGAGGCCGAGCTTCTCCTGCACCGGCCGGTCGGAGAAGCTGAACAGCACCGTGTCCTCCATAGGCTCGTGGCGGTACCAGGACCAGCTCGGCACCACGAAGACATCGCGCGGACCCCATTCGAGGCTCGCGTCGCCTACCTGGGTACGGCCCCCGCCTTCGACGCAGGCGAAAATCGTGCCGTCGGTCGAGCGATAGGGTAGTGCTGCGAAGCCTGCGGGGATGAGCTGCATGAAGGCGCCGATCGTCGGCATGGCATAGTCGCCGTCGACCGGATTGACGTAGCGCACCTTGAGGCCGTGGCAGGCATCCCATTCCTCGCTCTTGCGCATGGCCTCGAGGGCCGCGCGCGTGCGGGCGTAGGGGTAATTGAAGACGGGCGAGCATTTGCCCTTGGCCGCGTAACCGTCGGGCAGGATGCCTTGGCCGTAGCGCGCGAGGGAATCGCCGAGCGGACGCGACAGCGGCTGACGGTCTTCCGGATAGGGCTCCATGAAGCTCGTATTGAGGAAATTGACGAGCGGCAGGTCGAGCCCGTCCATCCACACCATCGGCAACTCGCTCTCGTTGCCATGGTCATGCCAGGTCCAGGGCGGGGTGATGACGAAATCGCCCTCGCTCATGACGGTCTTCTCGCCGTCGACCGCGGTGTAGGCGCCCTTGCCCTCGATGATGAAGCGCAGCGCCGAGGCGGCATGGCGATGGCTCGGCGCGACCTCGCCCGGGAGGATGAGCTGGAGCCCGGCAAAGAGGCTCATGGTGATGCGCGAGAGCCCGCGAAGGGCCGGATTCTCGAGCACGAGCACGCGGCGCTCGGCCTCCTTCGCCGTGATCAGCTGGCCGGACTCGAGGATCGCCGGACGGATCGCCTGGTAATGCCACACGGCCGGCACCTCGCGCACGACCGGCTCCTTGGTGACGAGGCCGCGCAGAACCTCCCACAGAGGCGCCATGTTTCCCGCGGCAATGCGCGCGTAATAGGCCTCGCGCTCGGGCGTTCGCTGCGGTTGCGCTTCCATCGCTACTCCTCCGTCCTCGGCCGGCCCGCCCCCAAGGCCGCTCCGTCGCGCGATTCTGACATATCCCTGCCGTGCCAGCCTACTGCCAATTACACCACCGGCTCGCTGTTGAAGGCTTCGAGGTCGGTCGAAAGTTCCGTCATGTATGGGGTGAATTCGGTAGCGACGGCTTCCGCCAAGCTCTCGGGAGTCCAATCCGCGTCGTTGTTCACGAGGCGCGCCTGTGGCCGCGGTTGCGAGAAGAGGAAAATCTCACGACCGCGCACGCCGAAGAGCTGGCCGGAAATCTTCGCCGCGGCGGGGCCCGCGAGATAGGCGACGAAGCTCGCGACGTGCTTGGCGGAGAGCTTGAGCGCCCGCGCCTTATAGTGCGCCTGCGCCTCGTTCGCCGGCTTGATGGCCTCGCTCACGCGTGTCGCGGCGAAAGGGGCGACGGCATTGCTCGTAATGCCGTGCCGTGCCAAGTCGAGGGCGGCGATGCGCGAAAGGGCCACGAGCCCGCCCTTAGCGCTGGCGTAGCTCGCCTGGCCGTAATTGCCGTAGAAGCCGGCGGTCGAGACGATGTTGACGATGCGGCCCCAACTCCCGCCGCCGCGGCCGGCCTTGCTCGCCTCGCACATGAGCGGCGTCGCCGCCGTCATGAGATAATAGGCGGCCGAGAGATTGTTGCGGATGACGGCGTCCCAGTCGCCGGCATCGCCCTCGAAGATGAAAGCGTCGCGCACGATCGCCGCATTGTTGACGAGGATGTCGAGGCCGCCGAAGCGCCGGTGCGCAAGCTCGACCGCGGCGCGCGCGGCCGACGGGCTCGCGATGCTTTCGCTGAAGGCTAAGGCGCGCTCACCGAGCGCCCGGGCGGCCGCCGCTGCGACGCGAGGGTCGGCGCCGAGACCGTCGATCGACGTGCCGTTGTCGGCGATCACCACGGCGGCCCCGCGGCCGTGAAGCACCTCCGCGATCGCGCGGCCGATGCCCCGCCCTCCACCGGTGACGAGCGCCACCCGCCCTTCGAGCTCGCCTGCCACTTCTCGCCTCCCCCGCCGTTCGCGGCCGAGCGCCTATCATGGCCATCAGAGGCACCTCTGGCGATAGCCTTTGAAGACGTCGGCAAAGGGATTATTGTAAGGACATGACTAAATCGTCCAAGCTCGCGCTCAATCACACGCCTCCCGCTGCGAAAGCGCCAAGGAGCAAGGCATCCCATGGCGGCGCGAAGAAAGCCGCCGCGGCGCCGAAACCACAGGAACAAGTGCGGGTCGCGACGCCCTTGCTCGACCGTCTCATTGCCAGGACCGGGGCAGTGACAAGCGGTAAGGAGGGAGGTACCAACCTCTCGCGTCTTACGCGGCAACAGCGGCTTTCGCGGCTTCGCGCCGCCCCCGTCATCGACGAAGATTGACGTGGCCGGGCCGCTGCGATCCGCGAGGATCGTCTATACAGGCACCGGCAAGGACGTCATCGAGGGCGGCCAATTTCACAAGCACGTCGCGCTCAATCCGAAGGAGGAGGAGGATTATCTGCTGCTGATCGATTTGATCAGCAGCGGACGGGAAGTGCCAAATCGATTCTACAGCGCCACCGCGGGTCATGCCGATCGGCTGCTGGCCGATTACGGCGTGATGCACTTGCATCTCGGCGGGGCGGGATCGTCCACTCTCCTGTTTCTCATCCAATTTGCCGATAAGGTCGTTCTGCTCGAGACAAATACGCACCAGCGGTTCCAGCGCGAGTGTGCGGAGCTCATCCGGCAGCATCGCTTGACGCCTGTGCCAAAGACCGCCGTGACAGTGAAGAAGAAACGGCGGCCCGCTCGGACCTCCCCTTCCAAGCCGCCGGCGAAGCCAACGTAAACGCGAAGCCGAGCCCAAAGAGCGGCCGCAAATCTCTTTCCCACTGCAGTCTGTCGGGTGTATGCCCGGCGGGTGCGCATTGCCCGCCCGCCTTGCCAGCCGGCACGGCTTCCCGCCACAATGGGCGCGAGCGGACGGACAAGGAGAGGTTGGGGGGTCATGTTTCTCTTGGCGGGCGACATACTGCGGCGCACCGCGCGCCGGCTGCCGCGAAAGGCCGCCATTCTTTGCGGAGAGGAAAGCCTCGACTTCGCCGCCCTTAACACCGCGGCGAACCGCTTCGCCAACGCCCTTGCCGCGCGCGGCATCGCCAAGGGCGAGACGATCGCCATCATGAGCGGCAATTACCCGGCCTACGGCATCGTCCACTACGGCGCCGCGCGCGCGGGCGCGGTGCTCGCCAACATCAACGCCCGCGCCAGCGCCGCCGAGGCCGCGCGCATCCTCGCCTCGACCGAGGCGAAGCTCATCGTGGTCGAGGCGAGCCTCGTGGCCCTTGCCGAGGCGGCCCGCCAGGAGGCAGGCGGCAGGGCCGAGATCGTCGCCTTCGGCGCCGGCCCCCGCCCCGTTGGCCGCAGCACAAGCTTGGACGAGTTGCTCGCAGAGAGCGACGCGAGCGAGCCTCGGGTCGCGCTCGGCGAGGACGATCCGCTCGGGCTCACCTTCACCGGCGGCACCACGGGCCTGCCCAAGGGCGTGCTCGCCTCCCATCGCGCGCGCGGGCTCGCCGCACTCACCACGCTCGTCGAGTTCAACCTCCGCGAGGAGGATATCGCGGCCGTGGCGACCCCGCTTTTCCACGTGGCGGCACTCTACATCTGGTTCCATCCCGCGGTGATGTGCGGAGCGACGAGCGTGTTCCTTCCGCACTGGGACGTAGAGCGCTTCATCGCCATGGTCGAGCGCCACCGCGTCAGCGCCGCGTTGCTCGTGCCGACGCAGATCAACGACCTGGTCAAGCACCCGTCGTTTGCGCCCGAGAGGCTGCGCACGCTCGTCAAGGTCAACCACGCCGGCATGCCGATGCCGGTGGCCCTCATCGAATGCGTGCAAGAGACGATGCCCTGGCTCGGGCTCACCGATCATTACGGCACCTCCGAGGCGGGGCCGCTCTGTGCGCGGCAGCCCCGGCACCTGCCGGCGAAGGCGGGGAGCGTGGGCCGGCCGGCCTTCAACGTCGAGATCGAGATCCGCGGGCCGGACGGCAAGGCGCTCCCGCCCGGCCAGGTCGGCGAGGTGACGACGCGCGGCGAGCATCTCATGCTCGGCTATTACAAGGACGCCAAGGCGACCGCCGCCGCCTACAAGAACAACGACGGCTGGTTCTGGACGGGCGATCTCGGCTACGCCGACGAGGACGGCTTCATCGTGCTCGTCGACCGCTCCAAGGACGTGCTCGTGCAGGGCGGGGAGAACATCTTCCCGCTCGAGATCGAGCAGGTGCTCTACCGGCACCCGGCCGTGCTCGAGTGCGCGGTCATCGGCATTCCCGACGAGCGCCTGGGCGAGGTCCCCGCCGCGCACGTGGTGCTGCGGGCGGGATGTGCCGCGAGCGAAAGCGAGATCATCGAGTTCTGCCTCGAGGCGCTGCCCCGCCACAAGCGCCCGCGCCGCGTCGCCTTCGTCGAGGGACTGCCGAAGAGTGCCGTCGGCAAGATCCAGAAGCACAAGATCCGCGATCTCTACTGGGCCGGCCGCGCGCGGCGGATCTGAGCGCGCAAGCGAGCGAGAGCCCGGCGAGCGCATTGGCGGGCGGCGCGGCCGCGTTGTATAGTCGGTGCCCGCGAGCGCCGCAACCTCGCGGCGGACGATCCTGGGAGGTATCTGCCATGGCCGCCAAGAAGCTCGAGTTCTCGGCATCCCACGCCAAGGACGCCGTCTTCAAGAGCGACGGCTTGAGAGCCTGCTTCGAGTACCGCGACCTCGGCATC
Organism: Alphaproteobacteria bacterium; assembly: GCA_052143835.1. Taxonomy (GTDB): domain Bacteria; phylum Pseudomonadota; class Alphaproteobacteria; order JACZXZ01; family JACZXZ01; genus DASPPM01. The sequence goes on along the minus strand of JBKQRV010000093.1, from coordinate 112,984 downwards.
AACGAGGCGACCGGCGGCCGCGCCATGGCCCATGTCATCCGCGCCAAGAAGGGCGACCACGGCGGCTTCGGCTGGCACAAGCACAAGCTCGACTTCCAGATGTATTACGTGCTCAAGGGCTGGGTGAAGTTCAACTACGAGGGTGTGGGCGAGGTCGTGGCCCGGGCGGGCTCCTGCGTGCACCAGCCGCCCGGCATACGCCACGCCGAGCTCGACCACTCCGACGACCTCGAGCTGATCGAGATCACCCTCCCCGCCAAGTTCAAGACGGTCGAGGTCGGGGCCCCTCGGCCCGCGCGCACGAAAAGTGCTGCCCCGAGAGCGGCGCGCGCCAAGCCGGCGGCCGCCGCCCATGGCAGGTAATGATCCGCGTCAGCTACGTAATCACCGTCTACAACAAAGCACTTTACCTTCCCTTCGTCCTCGACGGGCTCGCCCGGCAACGCGGCGGTTTCGCGCGCGAGTTCATCTTCGTCGACGACGGCTCGAGCGACGGCAGCCTCGCGGCGCTCCGCGCGCTCACCGCGGGCTGGGCCGACTGCCGCATCATCTCCCAGCCGAACGCGGGGCCCTCGCTCGCCATGAACGCCGGCCTCGCCGCCGTGCGCGGCGACTTCGTCAAGGCCCTCGACGGCGACGACATGCTGACGCAAGGTGCCACTTCGCTCCTCCTCGACGCCGTCGCAGCTACGGGTTGCGGGCTCGCCTTCGGCACGGGCGGCACCTACCGCAGCGGGGACGGGCTTGAGCGGGCCCGCGCCGCGGCGGCGGAGATCGGGCAAACGGCCGCTGCCGAGCCGCTCGCGGACACGCTTCGGGAATGCCTGCGCCGCGCCCAGACCACACCTTCGGCCTGGCTTGCGCGCGCCGAGCTCGTCCGTGCGAGCGGGGGCTGCGACCCCGGCGTCCTCGTGCAGGATTATTCGATCGAACTGCGTATGGCGCGGCTCGCGCGCTTCGCGCGCACGCGAGCAACCGTGTTCCTCGCCCCCGAGGAGGCGCCCGGCCGCCAGTCCGAGCACGGCGCCCAGGAGCTCCATGACGTGAACTTGGCCCTCGCCAATTTCGTGGCCACCACACCTGGGCTTGCGCCCGAGCTCAAGCGCTACGCGCTCAAGCGCGCCGCCGGCCGCGCTTGGCACTACGCCCGGCGCCAGGGCAGGCGCGGCTGGCTCTCCCGCGAGTTCCGAGAGTTCCTGGCGGCACGCCTCGGCTGGGGCGCAGACGACGGGGCGCGCATTCGCGCGAGCTGCCGCATCTTTCGCGAATTGGCGCCGATCCGGCTCATGCCAGGCGAGTGCCGCCGCCCCCCGCTCGGGCGCAGCCGATGACACGCGGCACGGCGGCGGACGCGGCCGGGAGAGACTACGCGCTCAAGGCGGGGTTGCTGCTTGGCGCCATCCTTGCGCTCAAGCTTTTGCTGCTCTTCTGGCTCGGCGCCTCGCTGTTCCCGGACAGTTACGGCTATTTGACACTCGGCGACGACATTCTGGCGAGCCGTCGCTGGCTCGACGACGGCGCCTTCCTCAGCGGGCCGCAGCCTCTCGCCATCGTCAGGCCCTACGGCTATCCGCTCCTCATCGCCCTTGCCAAGCTCGTCTCCCCCAGCCACTTCGCGCTGCTAGTAGCCACCGTGCAATGCGTCGCCTCGGTCGCAGCACTCGCCCTCGTCGCGGCCGCTCTTGCCGCTCTCGTGCGCAGCACCGCACTCCGATACGCGATCCTCGTGCTCGTCGCCATCTCGGGCTCGAGCCTCTACGACGTCGTGGTCCTGAGCGACAGCCTCTATGCGAGCCTCTTCATCGCGGTCGTCTTTCTCATCGTCATGGAGATGACCGGGCAACTGCGGCTCGGAACGGGCGCGCTCCTGGGGCTGGGGATCGCCTGGGGCGGCTCGATCTGGATGCGGGACGTGGGGCTCTACTTCACGCTCTTCCCGCTTATCGGGCTCGTCCTGTGCGACAGGCTGCGCGCCAAGGGCATCTTGGCGCTGCTCGGCTCGCTCGCCGCCTTTCTCCTGCCCGTCGTTGCACTCGTGGCGATCCACATGCTGTGGAACGCGCACCGCACCGGCCATGCCTTTTTGAGCGTTACCGACAGCGTCAACTGGCTCTGGCCCTCCATCAATATCGAAGCCTTGGGCCTCGGCAATCCCTTCGACGGCACCGACCTCGTCTCGCGCATCGCCGTGAGCCACGACGTAGCGCCGGGCCTCGCCGGCATGTACCAGCTCGTGGACATCCTGTGGCGCGAGTACAGCCTCGATCCGCTCGAGATCAGACACGCGACCTTCAGCCATTTCCTCGCGATGCTGGGCCGCCATCCCTTCGCCTATCTCGCGACCGTCGTGCACAATCTCCAGCTCGAGCGCCTCGCCAACCTCCTCCTCAATCCACTCGCGAACCTCAACGACTTCCTCCAGCTCGGTCCGAGGGCGTCCGCGCGCGTGATCCCCGGCGTGCGCGAGCTGCGCGAGATGCCGCGCGTGGGCCTCTTCTGGAATGCCGCGACCTTCGGCCCACCCCTCCTCGCGCTCGAGATCGTGGCTCTCGCCGGGCTCGCGATCCTTGCGATCGGCACCCCGCTCATGGCGCTCGGGCGACGGCGCTCCGAGCCCCGCGGCCGCCATAGAGCGGCGGCCTTCCTCTGGCTCACCTTCATGGGCGTCATCGGCGCCTTTGCCTTGCTCCATCTCGAGATGCGCTATGTGCTGCCGGTGATCCCGGCGGCACTGGTCTCGCTCGGCTATTGCCTCGACGGCGTGCCATGGCGGCGGCGCGAGGCGAGCGAGTCTGAGCACCCTTAAGCTGGCGTCTTGCCGCGCCGAGCATGTTCTTGTAGCGTTCCGTTGACCCGGCTCCTTCGAGGCAACGCCCATGCGTCTCTATTCCGGCCCTCTCAGTCTTTTCTCCCGCAAGGTCGAGATGGCGCTCTACGAGAAAGGCCTGCCCTTCGAGCGGGTGATGGTGCCCTTCAGCCAGGCGCAAGGCTACGCGCCGAAGCATCCCGCGGTGCTGGCCGCCAATCCCAAGGGCCAGGTCCCGGTGCTGGTCGACGGCGATTTGACGCTCTTCGATTCGACGCTGATCTTCGAATATTTGGAGGACGCCTACCCGTCGCCGCCCCTCCATCCGGCGACAGCCGTGGAGCGCGCCCGCTGCCGCCTCCTCGAGCTCTACGCCGACGAGATCCTGCTGGCAGACGTGCGCTCTCTGATGTACCGCACCGAGCCGCCCGACCCCGAGCCCGCGCGCCAGCGCGCCCGCAAGGAAGCAGCGAGGGGTGCCGAGGCGGCGATCCTCCTCCACTACCGCCATCTCAACGAGCGGCTGGCGCACAAGGATTATCTCTGCGGCAACTTCACCTTCGCCGACATTGCCGTGTTCATGACCGTGCTCTACGCGCTCCGCCTCAAGGGGCCGCGCCTTGACGGTTTCCCGGCACTCGCCGCGTGGTACGAGCGCGTGAGAGCGCGTCCGGCGATCGCGCGCGTCGCGGCCGAGATCGCCGCCGCGGACCGCGAGCTCTCCCCGCCCCTCGATGCTTGATGCCGCAGGCCGGACGCGGGCGGCCGCGGGCTAAGCCATGTTCCGATGGCGCGGAATCACCCCCTCACCCACCCCGGATCAAGTCCGGGGTCGACTTTGTCTCGCTAAGCCTCCGCATCCCTCTCCCCCTCCGAGGGCTATCGCATTCACACATCTTCGCAGATGTTCGCGGAGGCGCCGATCGCGCTAAGCCCCTCTCCCGCTGGCGCGGGCGAGGGGCTTAGCGCCGTCGCCGTGATGTGTGAATCCGATAGCCTCTCACACCCCGAGATAGCGGTGCTGCAGCTCGACGTTCTCACGCAGCGCCGCCGACGTCCCCTGCCAGACGATCTGGCCCTTCTCCAGAATATAGTGGCGCTCCGCGATGCGGGTCAGCGCATCGATGTTCTTGTCGATGACGAGGATCGATTGGCCCGCCGCCTTGAGCGTGCGGAGGCAACGCCAGATCTCGGCGCGCACCCGCGGCGCCAGCCCCTCCGTCGCCTCGTCGAAAATGAGCAGCCGCGGATTGGTCATGAGCGCGCGGCCGATCGACAGCATCTGCTGCTCCCCGCCCGAGAGCAGCCCGCCCATGCTGTTGAGCCGTTCCGCGAGCACCGGGAAAAGCTCGAGCACGAGCTCGAGCGTCCAGGGCCGCAGCGCGCCGGCACGATTGGCGGCGGTCGCGACAAGGTTCTCACGCACGGTCAGGTTGGGAAAGACCTGGCGTCCCTCGGGCACCAGGCCGAGGCCGCGCTTGGCGACGCGGTAAGAGGGCAGCCCCTGGATCGCCTTGCCCTCGAACAGGATCTCCCCCGCGCGGGGCGGCACGATGCCCATGATCGCGGAGATGGTGGTGGTCTTGCCCATACCGTTGCGGCCCAGAAGCGTCACCACTTCTCCGCGGCGCACCTCGAAGGAGATGCCGAAGAGCACTTGGCTCTCCCCGTAGCCGGCCGCGAGCCCGGAGACCTCGAGCATCATGGCGTGGTCTCCTCGCCGAGATAGGCCTCTCGCACCTCGGCGTTGCTCCGGATCGCCTGGGGCGTCCCGCTGGCGATCGCGCGGCCGTAGACGAGCACGGTGATGCGGTCGGCGAGCGCGAACACGGCGTCCATGTCGTGCTCGATGAGTAGGATGGTGAGCTTGCCCCTGAGGGTCGAGAGAAAGCGCACCATGCGTGCCGAATCCTCGGGCCCCATGCCCGCCATGGGCTCGTCGAGCATGAGGAGCCGCGGCCGGCCGGCGAGCGCGAGTGCGATCTCGAGCGCGCGCTTCTCGCCATGCGCCAATATCGCAGCCGGCACGTCCGCGCGCGCGCCCAGGCCGACCTGCTCGAGGATGGCGCGCGCCGGCTCGCGCAAGGCCGCTTCCGCGCGCGCCGGACGCCAAAAGCGGAAACTGTGCCCGGCCTGGGCCTGGACGGCGAGGGCCACGTTGTCGAGCGTGGTGAATTCCCTGAAGACGCTCGTGATCTGAAACGAGCGGGCGAGCCCCCGGCGCACGCGCCTGTACGTGGGAAGCCGCGTCACGTCCTCGCCGGCAAAGCGGATGCTGCCCCCATCGGGCATGAGCTCGCCGGCGAGCTGGGCTATGAGCGTGGTCTTGCCGGCGCCATTCGGTCCGATGACGGCGTGGAGCTCGCCCGCGGGAACCTCGAGCGAAACCTGGTCGGTCGCGGTGAGGCCGCCGAAGCGCTTGACGAGCCCCTCGATCGCGAGCAACGCCTCAGCCACGACCGGCCTCCTCCGCGCCCGCGAAGATCCCGAAGATGCCCCGCTTGGCGAAGAGCACGACCAGGACGAGGATCGGGCCGAGGATCGCCTGCCAATGCGAGGTGAAGCCGGAGAGCAGTTGCTCGAGCACGAGATAGGCGACGGCACCCAGCACCGGTCCGAAGAGCGAGCCCATTCCGCCGAGGATCACCATCATCAAGACTTCGCCGGAGCGGGTCCAATGCATGATCGAGGGCGAGACGAAAAGCGTCAGGTTCGCGAGAAGAGCTCCGGCCACCCCGCACATGGCGCCCGAGATCACGAAGGCGGTAAGCCTGTAGCGGAAGGTGGGAAAACCGATGGCGTGCATGCGGCGCTCGTTAGACTTGACGCCGCGGATCACCATGCCGAAGCGCGAGGCGACCAGCCGCCGGCCGACAAAGAAGAAGAGCAGCAGGATCGCGAGCACCAGGTAATAGAGGACGCTCGCGTTGTCCAAGTCGAGCGCGCTGCCGAACTCGCTGTGCGCGGCGATGTTCATGCCATCGTCGCCGCCGTAGACGTTGAGGCTGACGCCGAGGAAGTAGATCATCTGGCTGAAGGCGAGCGTGATCATGATGAAGTAGACCCCGCTCGTCCTCAGCGAGACGGCGCCGATGGCAAGCGCCGCAAGCGCCGAGGCCGCGACCGCGACGGCGAAATGCAAGGGGCCGTCGGTGATGCCGTAATGGCTGAGGATGCCGACCGAATAGGCGCCGATACCGAGATAGGCGGCGTGGCCGAAGCTCACCATGCCGCCGTAGCCGAGGATGAGATCGAGGCTCAAGGCTGCGATCGCGAAGATGAGGATGCGCGTGAAGAGGTCGAGATAGAAAGGCTGGCCGAACACGGCGGCAAGCGGCGGCACCGCGGCGAGCGCGAGCGTCCCGAGGGCCACGGTGAGCGCCCCTCTGCCGAGCCGCATGGCCTATCTCACACGCGGCGGGAACAGGCCCTGAGGCCGGAAGAACAGCACGGTCGCCATCAGGATGTAGATCAACATGGAGGCGAGCGCCGGCCCCGCGTTGTCGGCCGCCGCCGGCGCCATGACGGTCGCGAGCAGCGGGCGAAGGAAGGCTCGGCCCATGGTGTCGACGATGCCCACGAGCAGGCTCGCGACGAAGGCGCCCCGGATCGAGCCGATGCCGCCGATCACGATCACCACGAAGGCGAGGATGAGCACATTCTCGCCCATGCCGGACTCGACCGTGAAGATCGGCCCGGCCATGAGGCCGGAGAAAGCCGCAAGTGCCGCGCCCAAGGCGAAGACGAAGGTATAGAGCAGCGTCACGTTGACGCCGAGCGCGCCCACGATGACGCGGTTGCTCGCACCCGCGCGGATCAGCATGCCCAAGCGCGTCTTGGCGACCAGAAGATAGAGAAGGAGCGCCACCAAGAGGCCCACGACGATGATGGCAAGGCGGTAGGAGGGGAAGGGCGCGCCCGGCAGGATCTCGACCTGACCGGAAAGAAATTCGGGAATGCTCGCGTAGAGCGCCGTGGGGCCCCAGATGATGCGCACCATCTCGTCGAAGAAGAGGATGAGCCCGAAGGTGGCGAGCACCTGATCGAGATGCTCGCGCGTATAGAGCGCGCGGAACACCACGACCTCGATGACGATGCCGACGACGATGGCCGCGGCGAGGGCCGCGCCGATGCCCAGAAGGAAGGAGCCGCTCGCCTGGAAGACGTAGGCGCAGACGTAGGCGCCGATCATGTAGAGCGAGCCGTGCGCGAGGTTGATCAGATTCATGATTCCGAACACGAGCGTCAACCCGGCCGCCATCAGAAACAGCATGACGCCGAACTGCACGCCGTTCAATCCCTGCTCGAGGACGAGAAGCGGCTGCATCGACAGCACCTTGTCTAGAGCATGCTAGAGCATGAATGGGCGAAGCCGGGACGCTCCCTCACCCGGCCGCTTTGCGGCCACCCTCTCGCGCAAGCGCGATAGGGTCGTGCTGGTACTCGGAATCATCGAGACGTGATACACCCCCTTCCCTACCCTCCCCCTCAAGGGGGGAGGGGAAAGAGGAGCGCCATCAACAACTTCCCCCTCCCCCTCGATGGGGGGATCGGCCGCCCGTTGAGGAGCGGCCGATGGGGAGGGGGTGACGCTCGAATGTTCGAGAGTGGGCACTGAGGCACGCTTCACTGCATCTTGCACTCCTCGTAGTAAGCGTCCTTGTGGTCGGTGAAGACGGTGCTCTCGAGCTTGCGGACGTGGTTCCCCTCCGCGTCCTTGACGATCTTGAAGAGGTAGAAGTTCTCGATCGGGAAGTGGTTGGTGTTGTACTTGTAGGGTCCGCGCACGGAAGCGAAGTCGGCCTTGTCGAATGCCGCGAGCAGCCCCTTCTTGTCGGTGAGGTCGCCTTTGACCGCCTTGACCGCGCTGTCGATCAGCGCAATCGCATCGAAGCTCTCGGCCGCATAGAAGGAGGGATAGTAGTTGTACTTCTTGCGGAAGGCGGCGACGAACTCCTGGTTGCGCGCGTTCTTGAGGTCGGGCGACCAGAAGCCCGTCTCGTAATTGCCGTCCGCCGCGTCGCCGATGGCGGGCAACACGGTCTCGTCGACCGAGAACACCGAATAGAGCGGAATCTTCTCGCGCAGTCCGGATTGCGCGTATTGCTTGATGAACTGGATGCCCATGCCGCCCGGATAGAAGACCATCACGGCCTTCGGATTGGCCGCGCGGATCTGGCTGATCTCGGCCTGGTAATCCGCCTGGCCGGGCTTGGTGTAGACCTCGTCGACCAACTTGCCCTTGAAGTAACGCTTGAACCCCGCGAGCATGTCCTTGCCGGCGGCATAGTCGGGCGCCATGATATAGACATCGGTCATCTTCTGGTCGCTCATGTACTTGCCCATGGCCTCGGGCGTCTCGTCGTTCTGCCAGGAGGTCGAGAAGAAATTGGGCGCGCACATCGCGCCCGCGATCTCGTGCGGCCCGGCGTTGGCGCCGATCAGGATGGTTCCCGATTTGATGATCGGCTGGTAGGCCGCCAGCAGCACGTTCGACCAGATGAAGCCGGTCATGAAATCGACGTTATCCTTCTTGAGCATCTCCTCGGCGACCTGGCGGCCCACGTCCGGCTTGAACTGGTCGTCGCCGTAGATGATCTCGGCCGGGAGCCCTCCTATCTTGCCGCCCAGCATCTCGAGCGCCAAGTCGGCCGCGTCCTTCTGGTGCTTGCCGATCACGCCCTGCGGGCCCGAAAGCGTGCTGACGAAGCCGATCTTCACCTTGTCGGCCGCGAGTGCGGGTGCCGCGATGAGGCAGAGCGCCGTGGCAGCCGCGATCAGTTGCTTGTTCATCGTTATCCTCCCTGATGTCTTGGCAGCGGCGAAAGCCAAGTCTACTCGACCTTGCCGGGCACGGAAACCGCTTTGCTGCGCCGTCCGCGCCGGCTCAGGCGCTCCGCCGGGCCTTCTCCCGGCCCTCCTCCTCGAGCGCGCCGATATTGTCGTAGACCCGCACCAGCATCTCCTTGAGCGCTTCGGCATCCGCCCGGTTGAAATCCCTGAGTGCCACCTCCTCGTAGTGAAGCGCGCGCGGGATGATCCTTTGGGTGAGGCGGGCGCCCGCCTGGGTGAGCTCGACGAGGACGCTCCGCGCGTCCTCGCTCCCCCGCTCGCGGCGAACGAGGCCGCGGCGCTCCATCCGGGCGAGGAGGCGCGAGAGGGTGGAGACCTCGATCGAGGTCGCCGCGGCGAGCCGGCCCACGCGTTGGCCGCCGCTGTGGCGCAACGCGGCCAGCACGCGCCACATGGGCAATGTTATGCCGCGGGCCGCGAGCTCCTTGCCGAAGGCGCCGGCGAGGCGGACGCCGATGCGGTTAACCAGGTAGGGCAGATACGATGCGAGATCGAACATGTTGGTGAGACCCTGCGAAAGCGGGAGCCACGCTCGCCATGAATTTGGCCATCTGCTCCTTGACCAGGGCGTGCGGCTTGTTGCCGACATTGAAATAGAGGATCACCTCTTCGATGCCGGCCGCCTCGACCCGCTTGAGCGTCTCGATGATCTTCTGCGGCGAGCCGAGCAGGATCGATTTGTCGCTCAGATCCTCCTTGCGCATGCCCTTGAGGATTTCGACGATGCGCATGAAGTACTGCATGGTCGGCGGCGCCTTGGCCGGATCCTTGGGGAAGGCGGGCAGCACGCAATGCCGGAAGTAGCTCATCAACGTCTCGCGCCCGTAGTCCTCCTCGGCGGCCGTGTCGGCGATATGGATGAAGTAGCTGCACATCGCCTTGCCGGGCCGCGTACCCTCCTTGGCGCACTCCTCGCGGTAGGCCTGGACCGCCTTGGCAAGGTCGCCGAAGGTCATGGCGGCGGCGAAGGGGGCGAAAATGATGTTGAGGCCCCTCCTCGCGGCGATCTCCATGCTCGAGCGCGAGAAGCAGGCGATGAAGAAGGGGATCGGCTTCTGCACGGGTTTCGGCGTGATCGCCATGTCCCTGATGGTGTAATGCTTGCCCTCGTAGGACCATGGTCCAGGCTCGTTCCATGCCTTGAGCAGGATGTCGACCCCTTCCGCGAAGAGCTCGATCGATGCCATGAAATTGGCCCCGAAGGGCTCGTATTCGCGCCGGTCATAGCCGCGCCCGGCGGCGAAGTCGACGCGCCCGCCGCTCAAGAGATCGAGCGTGGCCCATTCCTCGGCGACGCGAAGGGGATGGTGAAGCGGCAGCACGGCGACCGCGGGTGCCAAGCGGACGCGCTTCGTCAGCGGCACGATGCTGGCAAGCAGCGTGCCCGGACAGGAATTGACGCCGAGGGAATCGAAATGATGCTCGCCGATCCAAACCGAGTGCATGCCGAGCTCGTCGGCAAGGAGCGCCTGCTCGCGGATATCGAGGATGAAGCGCTCGGCGCTGCGCGGATTGTCGGGGTAGTGGTTGTCGCTCAACGTAAAATAGCCGAAGTCCATGTCATCCTCTCCCCTCAGGCAGCATCGGCAGGCGATGGTACCGGCGAATAATTGCTATTACAACGATCTCGGAAGGCAAGCCGCTGCGGCCGCCGCCGTCCGCGGCACGTGCGGAGCGGGGCGGCGGGCCGCGGGACGCGCTCGCCCCCACCATGGTAGAAATCAGCCTGTCTCGGAATGCGCCGAGCGAAGGTCGGAGCGCCGCCGCCGGTCATGAATAACCCGCCTGAGATCAGCGTCGTCATCCCGGTATTCAATCGCGCGTGGTCGATCGCCAGGGCCGTGCGCTCGGTGCTGGACCAGAGCTTCGGTGATTTCGAGCTGGTCATCGTCGACGACGCCTCCACCGACGACCTTAAGGGTGCGCTTCAGCCATTCGCGGACGCGCGTCTACGCGTCTTGCGCCACGAGCGCAATCACGGGACCGCCGCCGCGCGCAATACGGGCATTCGGGAGAGCCGCGGCGAAACGATCGCCTTTCTCGATTCCGACGACGAGTGGCTGCCGGCCAAGCTCGAGCGGCAGCGGGCGCTCCTCGCGGCTTCCGGCGAGAGCCGCTCGCTCGCACTTTGCGGCTATGCGCTCAGCCGCGACCAGGGGACGGAAGCAGAGGCGCGGCCGCTGCTCGAGCCTGAGGACTGGTATCTGCGCCTGCTTCTCGCCTGCAATGTGAGCTTCGGCTCCTGCGCGCTCATGCGGCGTAGCGCCTTCGAGGAGTTCGGCGCGTTCGACGAGGCCATTCCGCGGCTTGAGGATTGGGACTGGCTGCTGCGCTACACGGCAAAGCGGCCGATCGCTTCCCTGAGCGAGCCGCTCGCCGTCATCCATGCCGGCCGGACATGGCCGAGCGTGGCAGCCGTCAACGCCTCCGTGGCCCGGATTTGGGAAATACACCGGCAGGCCGCGGGCCGACACTCGCACCGGGCGCAACGGCTGCTGCGCTCGACGATCTGGTACGAGCGCGGGGTCGCCTACTACCATCACGGCCGCGCGCTCGAGGCCGCCTGGTGCCTCGGCCGCTCGCTCCTCCTCTACCCCGGGCGCGGGCGCGGGTTCTATCACGGTCTGTCGCGTCGCCGCCGCCTTGCCCTCGGCCATGAAGCGAGGCCTCCGAGATGACCGCCGGGCCGGGTGCCGTCGTCGTCGAGGGGCTGTCGAAGTGCTACGCGCTCTACGAGCAGCCCTGGCACCGCTTGGCGGATTGGCTTACGCGCGGGCGCTCGCGCTACCGCCAGGAGATCTGGCCGCTTCGCAAGGTGAGCTTCCGCGTCCGCCGCGGCGAGAGCGTCGGCATCATCGGCCTCAATGGCGCGGGCAAGACGACGCTCCTCAAGCTGCTCGCGGGCGTGCTCACGCCGAGCGGGGGGCGCGCCGAGATCGGCGGCTCGACGCTCGCGCTGCTCGAGCTCGGCGCCGGCTTCCACCCGGAGCTGAGCGGGCGCGAGAACGTGCGCAATCTCGCCCGTCTCTTGGATTTTCCCGCAGGCTACGCCGAGGCGCGCATGGCGGACATCCTGGCCTTCGCCGAGATCGGCCCCTTCATCGACGACCCCTTCAAGATCTACTCCTCGGGCATGATGATCCGTCTCGCCTTCGCGACCTACCTCTTCTTTGCCCCCGACGTGCTCATCGTGGACGAGGCGCTCGCGGTCGGCGACATCTTCTTCCAGCAGAAATGCTACGGCGCCATGCGCGAGACCGTGGGCCGCGGCACCACGCTCCTCTTCGTCTCGCACGACATGGCGGCCGTGCGCGCCATGTGCAGCCGCGCCATCCTGCTGCGCGGCGGGGCGATCGACTTCGACGGCTCGACCGACGAGGCGATCGGGCGCTACATCGTCGAGACCGGGCGCGCGCTCGAGCCCGCCGCCACGGCCCGCGCTCCCGCCCCGGCGCGCGTCATGGTCGCCGACGCCGACGCGGCGGAGCGGCTCTCTGCGCACTCGCTCATCCCCCGAGGGAAGCGCCTCGGCGCGTCGTCGTTCGAGATCGCGGCGGTACGCCTCGCCAATACCTCCGGCGAGGACTGCCGGCGCGTTCCAGCGCTCGACCGCCTCGTGATCGAGGCGCTCGTCGCGGTCCGCGAGAGGGTGGCGAAACCCAACGTCGGCTTCGAGCTCTATGACAGCGCGGGCGGCCTCGTCTTCTCCACGAGCTTCATTCATCTCGGCCGGCCGTTGCCGCCGCTCGAGGCGGGCAGCTCGGCGATCGTGCGCTTCACCCTGCAATTCGCCGTGCGGCCGGGGCTCTATACGCTCTCGATCAACAGCGGCGAACTCGCGGGAACGCCCGACCCGAACATGGCCTTCGTGCGCGATCGCCACGACGGGCTGGGGCCGATCGAGGTGACCGAGGGCGAGGCGCCGCTGCCCTTCACCGGAGCCGTGCGCATTCCCTGCGAGGTCACGGTCGACCTCGTGCCGCACGCACATTGAATTTCCAGCGCAAGCATAGCCCCGATGCATGGCGATTGCGCGGCTAGGAGGTCAGTCGGGGCTCTCCGCGTAGCGCGGGCGGGCGAGCGTCTCGCGATAGATCTCGGCCGCGCGGCGCGCCGCCGCCTGCCAGGAGAAGCGGGCCGCATGCGCACGCGCGCGCGCGCCGAGCTCGCGGCGCAATGCGGACGAGCCCGCAAGATGGCGCATCGCGCGCAGCAAGGCTTCGCCGTCACGGGGATCGATGAGGAGGCCGGCGTCATCGAGGATTTCCGGGATCGAGCTGACGTTCGAGGAGATCACAGGCGCCCCCTGGCTCATGGCCTCCACGACCGGCAAGCCGAAGCCCTCCCAGAAGCTCGGGTAGACGAAGGCGAAGCAGTTCCGGTAGAGCCAGCGCAGCTCCGTCTCGCTCACGTAGCCGAGCCTCAGCACATCGTCCGCGAGGCCGAGCTCGGCGAGTCGCTCCTCGAAATGCTGCATCATCCAGCCGCTCTTGCCGGCGATCACGAGGGGCGGCACCACGCTCTCCAGCGCCTTCAAGCGGGCGTAGGCCTCCAGCAGGCCGTCGTAGTTCTTGCGCGGCTCGATGGTGCCGACCGTAAGCCAGAAGCCCGCGGGCCCGAGGCGGGCGAGCCGCTCGGGCGCCTCCGCCGCGGCCGCGTCTGCGGAATCATCGTCGAAGCGGCTCGCAAGGTGGACCACGGCGGTGCGCTCGACCGGATAATGCGGAAAGCAGCTGAGGAAGTGCCGACGGGAGAAGTCGGAGATGGCAATGATGAAGTCGGCGTTCACGCTGGCATTGAACACGCCCTGGAAGCAGCCGATCCGGTTGGCCTCGGTGGTCCACTCGGGGTTCTCGAGGAAATTGAGATCGTAGAGCGTGTAGACGAGGCGGGCGCGGCGGAGGCCGGAGGGGCAGAAGAAGTTGTTGGAGTGGACGATGTCGGGATCGCCGAGCAGCCGATCGAGATCGTCGGGCGGCAAGCGCCAGAAGTCGCGCGCCGCCTCGAAGTCCGCATGGTGGAAGCCGCGCCGCACGTTGTGGCCCTCGGGAAAGGCCGTGTCGGAAGGCCAGCGCTCGTCCCAGTAGAGGTCACCGAAGGTCGGGTATAGCAGGAACTCGTCCGCGGGCATGAGCGCCGGCAGCTGGCGGACGAGATTTGCGGCGAGAAAGCCGCAGCCCGCCTTGTCCGCACCCGTCTGACTGACGTCGAAGCCGATTCTCAAGGGATGGCTCCGGGCCGGCGCAAGGCCAGCGTCTGGGCGACGGCGCCGCGCAGCCAGCCCAAGGTGAGCGCCAAAAGCGAGGGGTTGAGCATGCGGTTCCAATGCCATCCCGCCTTGAGCGTCGCCCAGCTGACCGCGAAGGCGAAGCGCGGCCCGCTGTCGCGCGCGATGCCGCGCTCCTCGACCACGACATGGGCATAATTGGCAAGCCACCGGTCCGGCACGCGGCCGAGCCGGCGCCTCAGCATGCCGTTGATCTCGGCATGGAATGCGGCACGCCCTCGGAGCGTCTTGTTCTCGGGATAGAAGCGCGAGCCGGCGAGGAGACGCGGCAAATGTGTGAAGCGGGCGCCGCCGTGGCCGAGGCGCAGCCAGTATTCATAATCCATGCAGAAGTAAAGCGATTGGTCGAGAAGACCGAAGCGCTCGACGACGCGCCGGCGAAAGAACACGGCGGGCTGGCAGAGATAGCATACCTCGGCCAGGCGCGCGAGATTCCACGGCTCGGTCGGATAGTCCTCGATCACGGCGTCGTTCTCGTCGATATGGCGGGCGTCGCCGTAAACCACGTCGACTTCCGGGTGCTGCGCGAAATAATCGAGCACCGCGCCGAGCGCGCCGGGATAGTAAATATCGTCCGAATTGAGCCAGCCGATGACCGGGCCCGTCGTCATCATCAGGCCCTTGTTGACGGCATCGCCCTGCCCTGCGTCGCGCTCCGAGACGAAGCGCAGCCGATCCTCGTAGCGGCGCAGGATATCGACCGTGCCGTCACTGCTGCCGCCGTCCACCACCACATATTCGATGTCGGGAACGCCTTGATCGATGACACTTCGGATGGTCCGCTCGATGAAGCGAGCCTGCGCGAAGGACGGCGTAATGACGGAAATCGCGGCGCTCATTCGCCGCCCACTCTCGCCCCGCTGCGGCGACGTCCCGCCGGACGCCGATTGCCGCGCGGAGCGCTCACGACTTGGCCCCCGGAAGGGCGCGGCGCAGCCGGCGGGCAAGCGCTCGCAACTGCGGCAGCCGGCCTCCGAGGACGGCGCGCGCCAGCTGCACGCGGCCCCAAAGCCAAGCGGCCTCCCGCCGGATGCGTGCGTAAAGCCCCAGGCGCATTTGACGGGCGAGGCCCCGCGGGTCGTTTGCGAGCGCACGCGATACTTCGCGGCGAGCCAAGCCCAGCCGGCGGCGGAGCGGCCCAAGCAGCCGGCGCTGTTCCGCGATAATGTCGTCGAAGAGCCCGAGATAGGCCTCGGCCATGGTGGCGGCGTTCCCCAACGCCACCGCGCGCGCGCGTCCCGCTTCGGCCAACCGCAGGGCGACTTGCGGCTCCTCCTCGATCGTCTCGATCGCAGAGAGGATATCGCCGGGCCGGCGCGGATCGAAGAGGAGTGCCGCGTCGCCCGCGATCTCGGGCAAGCTCGTGGTGTTGGCGCTCAGCACCGGGACGCCCTGGGCCATCGCTTCGAGAAGCGGCATGCCGAAGCCCTCGAACAAGGACGGAAAGATGAGGGCGCGGGCGGCGGCGAGCAGGCCTGCGAGGTCGCCGTCGGCGAGGAAGCCCGGGAATATCACGCGCTCGCCGAGCCCCATCCGCCTCGCGGCCGCCTTGAGCGCCCGGCCGCGCGCATCGTCGCTCACGCCGGAGCAGACGATCTTGAGATCGCTCGTAGCATGCCGCGCGAAATACATGCCGGCGGCCGTCAGCAGCATGTCGTGATTCTTGTGCGGCCAGGTGTTGGCCGGATAGATCAGATAGCGCTGACGCGCGAGGCCATGGCGGGCAAGGAGTGCAGGCAGGGCCGCGCGATCGACGGGCCCGAGCCGGTCCGGCAGGCTGATATGGACGCGCCGCACCCAGCTCCCGTCGAGGCCGGTCGCGCGGCAAACTTGATCGCGCACGTAGTCGGAAATGCACACCAAGCGGTCGGCCACGTTCGCGGCCCGAAAGAAATTGGCGGCCCGTTCCTCGACCTCGGCACGGCTGAAGAACTGCGGATACTCGATGAACTGCAGATCGTAGACGGTGGCAACCGTCGGCATGGCGGGACGCGCGTAGAAGGGCGCCGTGAACGGGCAATAGAGCAGGTCGGCGCGGCCGCCTCCGGGAAGAGCGGTCGGATCGGGGCGAAGGAGTGCCCGGCCGTGCTCATCGAGCACGCGGAGCCGCGCCATCGACGGCAATGCCTCGCCCAAGAGGGCGTCGTTCGAGGCGGTCGTGAGGAGGAGCCAGCGCCAGCCGGCGCGCCTCTCTCCCATCTCGGAGAGAAGTGCCAACACGAACCACTTGGCGCCGCCGTTCCCGCCGCCCGGCAAAAGCGGCGTCAGATCGACCATCACGGTCGCATGCTCCAATGGCGTGTGGCTCATCCCGGTGTCATAGTACTCGTTCGCTAGGGCGTTGGCGGCTCTACGGGCGATTTGGTAAAGCCGGAACAGCGCGTTGTCCAGCGGCAATTGCCCGCGCGTCTTGAGCACCCCTCTTCGGGTCCCCCCAAACGGCTTTGCCGAAGCACGCCGGGATGTTAGAACACTCGCCTCCCGTCAAATTCACCTCAGGCGACGACGTTCATGCTCAAGCGTTCCGAAAGACCGACCGGATTCGACTATCTGGGCAATCCCACCATTACCGAGCCGTTCGGCGTTCCCCGCTCGGCAGCCCGTCTGCTCTTCGATTTTTCGATGATGGCGGCCTGCATGAATCCCCCCTTTTCCGAGGCGCCCGTGCTCGACTTCGGCGCGGGCTCGGGATGGATCACCGAGCTGCTCGCCCGCATGGGACGGCGCGTCGTCGCCTTTGACATCCATGGCGATCTCGAAGCATGCCTGCAGCATCGCGTCGACGCGGACCTTCGTATACGGCCCGAGCTGATTTCCTTTCAGCATGGCGACGGGCACGCGATGCCCTTCGCCGACGGCTTCTTCAGCCACGTGCTTTGCTACGACACGCTGCACCACATGCATGATTATGCGCGCGTCTTCGCCGAGTTCGCGCGCGTGCTCGAGCCCGGCGGCCGAGCGATCTTCGTCGAGCCCGGCGCGCGGCACAGCAGCTCGCCCGAGACGATCGCCTTCCTCAAGCAGCAGAAGGCCCATGACCCGAGTTGGATCGAGCGCGACGTCGTGCTCGAGGAGATCGAGGGAATCGCGCGGGCCGCGGGGCTTTCGGGCTTGACCATCCTGCCGATGCTGCATCCCGAGAAGCTCGTCCCCTTCACCTTGCGCGAATGGCAAGCCTACCGCGCCGGCGACGAGGCGTGGCGGCGGGAGCTCGCGGAACGTCTCACGGAGATCAATTACAACGAGCGCTTGGTCTTCTATTGCGACCGGCCGCAGTAGCGCGGGCGGCTGCGCACGCGGGATGCTTCTTGTCGAGCGCCCGTTCTGCCTCATGCTCGGGCACCAGATGAGAGGAAGAATTGAGCCAAGTGGAATTCCCACCTCGCAAGGACGAGCTTTTGCTACCGTGTCAAGGAACAAGCTTTTTCCAAGCGGAGAACGACCACCTATACTGAACCGCATCGGACATTCCATTGCCGAGAGCGTTACCAAGGAGAGCCGTTGGGGAGATGTTGGATAGGATTAGCGGCGTTGCATCGAAAAGGCCAGGGATCGCGCACCGGTTCGTTGCCGCCACTCCAGGCGTGCTCTTGCTTGCGTTGGCGGTGGTTATTGTCTACGCAGCTCCGCTACTGCACCTCATCGTCGCTGGCACGAGCGTTGCCCCGGCCTTCAACGAAAACATCGGCTACCGCTACTTCAATATATTGCGCGCAATCGAGAATCCGGCCGACTTCACGCATCCAATCCAAGGGACGCTGACTGGCATCATCCAACAGGCGATCTATTTGGCGCTTAGGCTCGTCGACCCGGCGCCGCAGAACGCCCTGGTGGAGAAGACAAACTTGTTCGCGCTTGCGACCAGCCTGAGTGCGACCGTGCTGCTCGCACTCGTCCTAATTGCGATCGCGCGTAGCCGGGCGATCGACTTTCCCTCCAAACTTGCGCTTTTCGCTCTCCCGCTGGTCTATGAATATGGGTCGTACTATGGCCTTTGGTTCACACTGCTCCCCGATTATTACGTCCTTCAGGAACCGTTACTCATTCTCATGGCATTTGTCAGCTTGGCTCTTGCTGGACCGGCCCTGACAGAGCGACGCATGGTGAAGCTGGTGGCACTCTCGGGAGCCATCATGGGCCTGTTGGCTGGATTGAAGATCATTTATATCGTGACGCCTGCACTGATGCTTGGCGCCTCGATTTTCGCCACGAGCCGGCATCGTGCGCGGGACGTCGCGATGCTCGCAGCGGCGTGTGGCGCCACCTACGCGCTATGTCTCCTCGTCTATTATCATGGCAATGTCAGGTACGCCGTTCGGTTCGTGGTGCTCCTTTACGGCTGGATGTCGGGCTTAACAGGATCTTCATCATTTGCGGCCGAGCTGCTTAATCTGGCGCATCCGTGGTTCGGCAGTGGCTCCTATGTTCCCATATGGATGATGTCGGGCTTTTGCCTCGTCGCCATTGCGGGCGCCCTCCTTCGGCATCCCCATGGCGCCCGCAACCCCATCGTTTGGGCGGGCTTGACCGCAATCGCAGCCAACCTCTATTTCGTATTGAGGCGCGGCGCCGCGACTTCCGCGATCGACTTCTATCTTGCGGTCCCCACCGTCGCCCTTATCCTCGTCTCGCGTCTGCGGCCCAGTCGTGATGCGAATGGCATGCTCGCGGTCTTTGGAATCGGCGTCTTGGCCCTTGCGGCATTGTGGACAATAAAGAGCTTTCCCCTGGTCCGTGACAACGCCGGCATGATCTCGATAATGGCCGAGGCCGACAAGCGGGCAGGCGGATTATGGAACCAGCGTGTCTATGACTGGAACCGCTCGCACGGCCTGCCCATCGTCACCTTGATCCCCAATAATTTTTTCGGCGTCGGAACGATTGAGGACATGATGGCCCGGGGGCTCACCCCCCTCCCTGCGCCTCCCCCCTTTGATGCCAACGAGAATCCGACGCGAGAGCGATTTTTCCCGCAATATTGGTTTGTTGACTACCGCGCGACCCGACGCGACGGGATCGACATCGGAATGGGGCGCAAGATGCCCATGCCCAAGCGCTATGTGTTCATGTGGATGGCGCCGGTTGATCCGCACAGTTGGGCCGGCGATTTGGCAACCGCACAAGCCGAACATGAATATCTCGAGCGGGAGGGCTATCTCGCGCTGCTCGGCACCGACCGCTGTCGAACCTGGCAAATCATTTTCGGCGGGATTGCCGTGCACTCCTGCGTCGTCACGGAAGCTTCGCAATAATGCGAGCGTTCCGGCCTAAGCGCGATCAATCGCCGCAGGATCGGGAGAACCGACGACGTCCACTCCCCCGCTCTTGGCAATCGATACGGCCCGTTACGTCGGGCGCTCCGCTCGGCGAACGCAAGAAATCGGCCTATCGGCAGGCGCTGCGGCCAGGCGATGCGAGCGGGTTCGGAGCGCAGATGTGCCTTGCGCGGTCGGGCGGCGTGGTCGCGGACCGAGGGCAGGCGTCCATCGCGCCTTCCTAATGGGCCCCCGCGACGCGCACGGTCAGGCTGCGGAAGCCGAGTGCCAGGGGCCGCTTGTCGCTCGAAGCGCCGAGCTCGAGCGGCGAGGCCACATGGTCGATCCGGAAATCGACGATCATCACCCTCGCATCCGCCACCAAGTCGCGCGGCACGATGGCCTGGCGTCGGCCGGGCGTGTTATCGGCACGGAAGTCCCACACGGCGAGCTTCATCCCGTTGACGCGCACCGTCGCCCGCACTTCCGGTCGATTGGGCAGAATCAAAGCCGTCAAATCCGCATCGAGCTCCAGGTCGCCCGGCGGCGGTGCCCCCAGCCGCAGGACCAGCCGCGCGTCGTCGCCGACCGACCATCTTCCCCACGACTCAGCGCCCCACCATCCCCGCGTCGTGTACCATTCAGAGCCGCTGCCGGCTCCGAACTTGATGGTGTCGCCGATTGTATAGCGTCCACCGACGATTTTGCCGGCGTCGCCTTTGAGGAGATCGACGATCCGCTCCCGCGCGCGGTCCGCTTGGGCACAGCTTGCCTGCGCAGCCTCGGCCGGGAGACGAAGCCGGAGTGCAGCCGCGCCGCGGAACAGCACGCCGAGCCAGCTCTCGTCGACGGGGACGAGGGCGCCGGGGCTTCCCTGCCACTCCGCCTGCCAGCAGGTCGAGTAGGGCACCGGCAAGACCAATAAGCTCACGCCACCCTCATTGCGCGCCACGAGCTCGTACCCGTCCGTGCTCGGCCGAAAATCCGAGTTGACCCCCGTCGACCAGGCGCTGCCATCGAGCTCGGCGGGCGACAGCAACTGCTTGACGGAAATGGGCACCACTACCTCGTCGCCGCTCTGGTACATCGACTTCAGCTCCAGCACCGTCGCCTCGACCGCATCCGCGGCGAAGCGCGGCCGGACCGCGGCGAAGGGCGGCGAGCGGCCGTCGAAAGGCTCGTAGGGCTGTGAGAAGCCGATCTCGGCCGCCGCGCGCTTTGCCTCGGCGATCTGTTTCCGGTCGTCGCGCAAGCAGGCGCTCGCGGAACCGTAGCCTGCCGTCCACCGTAGATGCAGCTCGATCTCGCCCGTAAAGGCGACGCCGATCAAATCGACATCCGCGCGGCTCCAGCGTCCGGATCCCTTACGCCACTCGGCCTGCCAGCAATGCGACCAGTTGAACGGCAGCACGACGAAACTCTCTCCGCCGGAAGCGACGGCCGTAAACGTCAACTCGCCGGGCGTGAGGGTGATCGCTGAGCTCTGCAAGGTGCCCCAAGCTCGGGCCGGCCTACCCTCGAATGAAGTGCGCTCGCTCGCGGGCAGTACGGCCGTGTCTCTCGGGTGGAAGCCATGTCGCCGCATGAGCCTCAGCTCGTCCGTCAAGGTGCTCCCGAACTCGACCCCGCTCACGCCGTAACCGGCGACGTTCGCACCGGGCACCTCATAGATCGAATAGCCGTTCCAGCTCATGACGTGCGGAAGCGGCGGCCGCTCGTAGACCTTGCTGTCGCGCGCGAGCAGGTAACGCACGCCCAAGAGCGCCAGCCGTTCCGGGTGGAGCGCCTCCAGGCTGGTCATATTGATGGACTTGAACCCGCGCTGGCCGGCGCTGACGTAGCGCGTCCACAGCAGATAATAGAGATAGCCGAGGCTCTGCTCGTACGAGGAGGCGACCGGAACATTCTGGAACGGCAATGCCCGCATCATGAGGCCATTGCCGGTACCGAAGAACGCCGCGTTCCGCTCATCGACGGCGGCAGTAACCGAGAGCATGCCCTCCCATGGGTCCATGAAGTCGCGCGCAAGCAGGCCGAACTTGCGGCCCTCCTCGTCGTACCACTTGTGCATCTCCAAGATCAGATCCTCCTGGGAGGGACCGTCGAACTCCACGTCGCCGTGGCCGAATTTGTCCAGCGCCACCAGGAGCGGCCAGCGCGCCTCCCAGGTGAAATCCTGCGGCGCCAGCCAAAAGGGATCGCCGGTGGGTGAGCCTTTGTCGGCCAATGCGTCGTACGCGCGCGCGTACCACCGGTGGAGGCGGTCATAGAGCTCGGGCGTCCATTTGATTTCCCCCGCAGGCGCGCGCTCGAACCGAACGGGGGGCCTGACGAGGGTCTCCGCGCGCCCCGCGAACGGCCCTTCCCCGCCGAGCGCCCGGCGCAGATATCGGGTGATGGGATTGTCGCCCATGCCCATCGTCACGCCGGCCGGGTCGCGGCACCAAAAGAGGCCGGTCTGGCAACGGCCGTAGAGATAGAAAATGGGATAAATATACGCGGTCGGAGGCAGCCAGGCCCCGACCGCGGCCAACACGAGCGCGATCAGGGCCGCCCGCGCAACCAGACGCTGCGATGCGGGCGACGCCGTCCAGTCGGCGCGCTGAGCCTCGCCGCGCGCGCGCGCGACGATGGCGAGGAGCGCATAGGTGCCGACCGCAACCGCCCCAAGCGGCAAGACGACGACGGCGAGAGGGAAGAAAAGGATGGCACCCCGCAGCCACGACACGACGCGCCGCCTCCCCGCCAGGCGCGGAAACAGCAGGTCCCGCCAGTAATAGAGCGCGAAGCCACCGCACGCCGCATAAGCGGGCGTGGCGTAGAACTCGAAAAACTGGAAGCGCGGCAGGCGGTCGATGAGCGTCGGGGCCCACTCCAGATACTTGGCGAGTGCGGCGAGCTGCACGCCACCGACTACTATGAGCAGGGTTCCGACCGCCATGCGCAAGGGGCGCGGCCAGCGCCGATTGAACAGCAGCACCGACAGGCAAAGGAGAATGCAGGCGCGCAAAGCGGGTGACGTCCGCGCCCACATCACCGGTGGCACATAGTCATATCCGTAAGCGAACAGCTCGCCGGGAAAGACTGTTCGGGCTGAATCCTGCAGCAGCGCCGACCATGACGCGAGAACATGAAGCGGCGGCGCCAGCAGCAGAATCGCCACCATCGCCACGATTTTCGCAAGGCCCCGCACGGCGGCCGCGCGCTCGGCTGGGCGCGTCAGTCCGAGAGCCACGACCGTGTAGGCGAGGAGCACGCAGGTGCCGATCAGGGAGCCGATCGGGTAATCGAGCAGAAAGAAAAACAGCGCGACGAGAAGGGCGAGATCGGCAGGCCCGAGCCAGCGCCGGCTGCGCATGACGAGAAGGGCGAGCGCCAGCAGGAGCGGAAACAGCGCGGCATGGGTCGCGTTGTACATGCCGGCGAAAGTATGAATTCCCCACGCGTTCATGAGCGTGAAATCGACAAGGAGATAGAGCGTCGCCGCGGTCAGCGCCACGCCGCGCCGGCCGCGAAAAAGCACGAGCACGAACCAGTAGCTGCTGAGCCAACCCGCGCTCGCGCGCAGCGCCATCGAGAGGCGGAACGAATCCGCCTGCTCGAGCGGCAGCAGCATCGCCCACGAGAACGGATCGAAGGTGAAGGTGACGAAGAGATTGGGCTGCCCCAGGCCCTCGAGCCATTTGATGGGGAAATGGGTGGTCGCGAGCTGGCCGTCCTTGATCGTCTCGAGGAGGTTGGAGAATAGCGCTCCCGCATCCTCGCCGAAGAGCGGAAACGACAGGAAGGCACCGTACCAGAAGAGGTTGAACGCCAGCACCAGCAGGAGAGCGAGCGGAAAAGCGCGCCGGTCCGAGGCGACGAGGCGGACAAGGTTGTCGAGATAGGGGGTCAGTGTGGTTCGCCGCACGGCCTGGTTCAGCTACGCTAACGGCTCGCTCATGCGCAGACTCGCAGGAACAAGGCCAAGTCGCGCGGAAGTGCGCGCAGATACCGGGGGCGACGGCTCTCGGATCGGCCGCGGCGGCCCAGACGGCCGAGCGAGCCCCCCTGGGGTGGGATAGGTTGCCGGGCCAGCGCGACCCGCCTCACGCCGCCGACGCGCCGCGCGCGAACTGCGGCTCCGGACGGCACCGATGGAATTTGTGGCCCAGATGACCGACCGCGAGCGGCGTTACAACGCCCTTCTGTCCCAGGATGCGCCGCATGGCCGGAAGATTGTAAGAGTGCCCCTCCGGCGGCCGCAAGTGATGCCAGAGGGTCGAGGTTGCGGGCGAGGCGTCGCGGAGTTACGTGCTCCGCGCCTTGGGCCGGATCATTCTGTACCACGATATCCCGCCGCGACTTACTTTTCTGTGAAGTGACCTCAATCTATAGTTCCATCGCCTGAACCGGTCAACGAGATATACGGGCATTGGCACTTGCCTGCCCGCACCCGCCTGCCCGAACGGTCGGGGCGGCTTTTGAAGTTCTGAGGCATTGCGCACCTGAATACCCGATCTTCTCGGTAAATCAAGCAACTTACCAACCATGCCCCGTTTCGCTAGAAAGGCGACCCGCGAAAGGCCCGCAAGCGCCGAAAAGCCTCGGATCGGAGTCGTGTCGCGGGGGCGCAGATTTCGGCATATCAGCTCCGTCTTCTGCGCGCCGCCATATGCAGTTGAGCTGCTGTGCGGTTTGCGAGGTGGCGCCCCGCGTAGCAGCCTCTTCGCGAGCATGTGATCTGGCGGGCACAACCAGCCAGATCGACGATTTGAGACGCGTGCGAAGCTAGGAGCACGGCTTTTCGCCGCCCCATCGCTGGGCGGGGGAAGCCGACGCCTTTATCCGCGGTCCGGTCCTATTTACAAGGAAGGGGGATTCTCTTAGCTTAGCCGCCCTACAGCGGGTCGAACGTTCCCTACACATTTCTGAAAGGAAGAACTCATTGAGGACCTTTGTCTTGCTTGGCGGCGGTGGCGTCTTTGCCGTACATACTGCAAAGTATCTTCTTGAGCACGCCAACCCTCGAAGGGTTATCTGCGTGGGAAGAAACATCCCGCGCTCCGCGGCCTATACGCTCGATGTGGGCAAGGACGATTCGCGCTACCGATACGAGCAGATCCATATGGTCTTCGAGCAGGATCGTCTCTTCGAGCTGCTCGATCGCGAGAAGCCGGAAGTGATCGTTAATTTCGCAGCGCTCGCGCATTCGAGTTCCTGGCACAAGTCATGGCGATATTACGAGACCAATGTCACCTGCCTCGCCCAGACTTGCGAAGAGCTCTTGAAGCGGGACTATTTGGAGCGCTTCCTGCAAATTGGAACGTCTGAGCTCTATGGCCACACCGAGTCGCCGGCGACGGAGGACTTTCCGCTCTTGCCGGCCAGCCCATACGCCGTCTCGAAGCTGGCCGCGGACTTGCACTTGATTTCACTTTGGAAGTTTTTCAAGTTCCCGATGAACATCATCCGACCGTCGAATGCCTATGGCCCCGGCCAGCAACTGCATCGTGTACTACCTCGTGCGGTGCTCTGCGCCCTAACCGGGCAAAAGCTGCCGCTCGAGGGCGCCGGCCGTACGCGGCGTTCGTTTATTCACGCGCGGGATCTTGCCCATGCAATTTACCTCATCTGCGAGCGAGCGCCGTTGGGAAGAATTTACAATGCGGGCCCGAAGGAACCCATCAGCGTGCACGATCTCGTCGCCATTCTCGCCGAGCAATTCGGTATCGCAATGGACGAATTGACCGAGACGACAGAGGGGCGGCCAGGCGAGGACCCGCAGTATTGGCTCGACAGCTCGCGCATCTTCGCGGAGCTTGGCTGGCAACCCCAAATCAGTCTTCAGGTTGGAATCAAGGACATGATTGCCTGGGGACGCAAATACCTCGACCTTATTCGCGAGGACGATACGGCGTTCACCTTGCACGCATAGCCGAATACAGCGAAGGCAAGGTCGCATCGGAGCCTGCAGCGGCGCATGTGACTGATCCGATATCAGCGTCCTCACGCGAACTTCATCTGTCCGGGACGACGACGGCCACGACCGCGTCTTACCCGTGCGACATAGGCCGCGTGAGGCGTCTCTTGCAGGTGGCTGGGAGAGAGGACTCGAGGTGGATCGGATTCTCGAAGAGGCCTTGGGGGGCGAGTGGCCCATCGAGCTGACCGTCTTCATGCCGTGCCTCAATGAGGAGGGGCATGTGGTCAATGCCCTTGAGAACGTCTTTTCCGCATCGCGGCGCACCGGCACGACAATCGAGGTGATCGTCTTCGACGATTGTTCAACAGACCGGACTAGCGAGGTCGTCCGCACCTACCAAGGGAGGCATCCCGAGCTGAACATACGACTAATTACGCTGCCCCGAAATCGCGGTCTCGGCCGCAACTTCACCGACTGCGCGTTCCTTGGGAAGGGCACGTACTACCGTGCGGTCGCCGGGGATAACTACGAGTTGCCCGAGGCGCATGACGCAATCATGCGCAGTCTTGGCGAGGCAGACATCATCATCCCCGTCTATCGCGACGTGCGCGGGCGCGGCGTGCTCCGTAAGGGCCTGTCCCGCCTATACACCTGGCTTGTCAATAAGATCTCGGGGATCAGGATCGAGTACTACAACGGATTTCCCGCCTACCGACGGTGGCAGGTGATGCGCTTTGCCGTCGAGTCGACCGGATTCGGATTCCAGGCCGAGCTCATTACACGTCTGGTGGGAGAAGGAGCTAGCTACAAAGAGCTCGTCCTGCCAGCGACCGCGTCGCCAGGGTCGAAGGCTTTGCGCCTACGCAATTTCGTATCGGTCGGCCACAGCCTTTTCCGAATTCTCGCTCGGCGATTATCGCGCAGCTGGTGAACAAGCCGCGTTAGAAATGCGATTGTCTTCCGCCGAATGCGCCGAGCATCCCGCCAACGCCGGTTATCGCCAGCAATTATGAAAATACTCTAATAGCTGTCGGCGGCTCTCACAGTGAGTCTTTGCAGACTGAGGCCAAGGCGCCGAGTATCGAGCGACACTGCGAGCTCGGCGGGCGAGACGGGCTCGTCGACCTTGAAATCGATTACCATCACTCCGATATCCGCCACCAAATCCCGCGGCACGGTTGCCTGACGGCGCCCGGGCGTATCCTCGGGACGAAACTCCCACTTGCCGACCTCGACGCCGTTGACGACGATCGTCGCACGCGCGAATCGCCGGCTTCCGGCGAGTAGAGCACCGACCGATGCGTCGAGTATCAGATCACCGGTCGGCGGCGGATTCGTTCTCAACACGAGCTTGGCGGTCGAGCCAAGCGACCATCGGCCCCAGGCTTCCGGCTGCCCCCATCCCTCCACCGTGAAGGACTCGCTGTTTCCCCCGCTGCCGAAGGCGATGGCCTCGCCGAGACGGTAGCGAGCCGCGTCGGACTTGACAGGGTCGTTCGCGAGAAAATCAAAAACCGCCGCGCGCGCGCGGTCGCGCAGCGCACAGCTCGAGCGCTCGTCCGCGGGCGGAAGGAGAAGCCGCACCGATGTGGATCCGCGAAACAGCACGCTAAGCCGGTCCGCGTCGACCGGGAGGAGGGCGCCGGCCTTGCCCCGCCATTCCGCCTGCCAACAGTAAGAATGCCGCAATGGCAAGACCGCGAGGCTTGCACCCCCGTCGTTCGTGGCAACGAGCTCGTACTCCCCGTTGTCCCGGCGGAATTCCGAGGAAACCGACGTCGTCCACGCCCCCCCATAGAGCTCGTCGTTCGACAGCAGCGCCACCACGCTGCTCGGCACCACCATTTCGTTGCCGCTACTGTAATCGGATCTCCTTTCTAACTCGCGCTCATCGACTGCGTCGGCGGCAAAGCGAGGCCGCGCGGCGGCGAAGGGTTGAAAATCCCGATCGAGCGGCTCATAGGCCTGGCCGAATCCGACCGCGGCCGCCGCGCGCTTTGCCTCGGGGATCTGCGTCTGATCCTCGCCGAGACACTGGCTACGCGCGCCATAGCCGGCGGTCCAACGCAGATGCAGCTCGACGTCGCCCTCGAAGGCGACTCCCACCAGATCGATGTCGGCGCGGGTGAGATTTCCGGTTCCCCTGCGCCACTCCACTTGCCAGCAATGCGACCAGTTAAACGGCAGCACGACAAAAACGGGACCGCCGGAACCCCTCGCCAAGTAGGTCAATTCGTTTGGCGCCAACCTGATGGATGAACTCGCCAGCATCCCCGGCGCGTGGAATGTAGAGTCCGCAAACGAACGGCGCGCGCGCGCCGGAAGTACGGCGGTACGCCGGGGATCGAAACCATGGTGGCGCATCAGGCGCAATTCCTCGGTCAGCGTATTGCCGAACTCGAGATTCTTTACCGCGTAGCCTGCGACGTTCGCATGCCGCACCGCATAGATCGAATACCCTTGCCAGCTCATGATCCGCTCGAGGGGAGGAGCTTCGTAAGCGCTGCTGTCGCGGGCCACGACAAAGCGTATTCCCGCAAGCGCAAGGCGGTCCGGATGAAGTGCCTCCAAAGTGGTCATGTTGATGGATTTGAACGCTGCTTGACCGGCGCTGACATACCGAGTCCAGAAGAGATAATAAAGATAGTCGAGCGCCTGCTCGTAGGACGACGCGACAGGAACGCCCTGAAACGGCATTGCTCGTAGCAAGAGGCCATTTCCCGTGGCGAAAAACGCAGCCGTACGTTCCTCGGTGACGGCCTGGACGGAGTTAATGCCCTGCCACGGATCGGTGAAGTCCTTTACGAATAAGCCGAACATCTGGCCGCGCCTGACGATCCAGTCGCGCATCTCGAGCACCAGGTTCTCCTGGGCCGGGCCGTTATACGGAAGGTCGCCGCGGGCGAATTTCGCAAGGGTGTCCAGCAGATACTGGCGGCGGTCCCAATCGACTCGCTGCGGCGGAAGCCGGAAGAGATCGTCCTCCGACGAGCCCTTTATGACTTGAGCTTCGTAAGCCCGCGCGTACCATGCATGAAGGCGCGCGAACAGCTCGTCCGTCCACCGCATGTCCACTTGCGCATAAAGGCCGATCCGGACGGGCGGCCTGACCCAAGTCTCGGCGCGCCCGGAGAAATGCTCATCCGCGCTCAAGGCCCGCCGCAAGTACTGCGTAATCGGATTGTCGCCGACAGCCATCGTGGCGCCCGGCGGGTCGCGGCACCAAAGCACGCCGTCTCGGCAGCGGCTCTCGGCGTAGAAGATAGGATAGATCTTCTCACTGGGAGGCAGCCAAGTTCCGATCGCGGCGGCGATGAGCGCCACAAAAACGGCACGGGCAACAAGACGACCCCCCACCGGCGACACCACGCTGCGAACACCTTTTCTCTCCCGGCGCAGCCAGGCGTGCGCGACGATCAGAAGAATGCCGGAAACGACAACGACGATCGTCGGCAGGATGTAGAGCGCGATTGCCAGGAACATGATCGTCCGTAACGTCCACGCGTGCAGATGCCGCCGATCAGCGAGGCCCGGAAAGGCGACATCCCGCCAGTGACTCAACGCGAAGCCCCCGCATGCAGCATAAAAAAGCGGCGAGTAGAATTCGAAATAGTGAAGTCGCGGAAGACGGTCCACGAGCCCAGCGTCAAGCCCGAGATACTTCACAAGTGCCAAGAGCTGCACTCCGCCAACCACCAGGAAGAGGGTGGCAGCAAGCACTCGGAGCGGGCGCGGCCAACGCCGGTTGAGCAATAACACCGACAAACCGACCAGGATGCACACTCTGAGAGCCCAGGGCGATCGCGTCCACATGAGCGGCGGCACATGACTGTTGCCGTATGCAAACAGCTCGCCGGAAAACACCACTCGCGCCGATCCCTGTATGAGCGCCGTCCACGACGAGAAAATGTGAAGCGGCGGAGCAAAAAGGAGGATAGCGACCATTGCTGCGATTTTGGCGAATCCCCAAATTGCGGTCCGGCGCTCGGCTGGGCGTGCCAGAAGCGCTGCGGCGCCGGCGAAAGTCAGGAACACGGCTATGCCGATCAGAGATCCGACCGGATAATCGAGGATGAAGAAGAATACCGAGACAAGAAAACAGAGGTCCGCGATGCCTATGCGGCGCGGGCTCCGCATGATCAAGAGAGCAAAGGCTCCCAGAAGCGGAAAAATTGCCGCGTGCGTCGCATTGAACATGCCGGCCCAGATATAGGTGCCCCATGCGCTCGTAAGAATGAAGCCGATCAGGATGTACAGCGTCGCAGAGAACATCGCGACCATGGGCCGGCCGCGAAACAACACGATGCAGAACCAATAACCCGCTGCCCAGGCTGCCGTGGCACGAAGCGCCATCGAAATGCGATAGCAATCGGCCGGGTCGAGCGGCAGGAGCATCACCCAAGCGAAAGGGTCGAAGGTGAAGGTTATGAAGAGATTCGGCTGTCCCAGGCCTTCCGACCAATTCATCGGATAGCCTATGGTTGCCAGGTGGCCGCCCTTGATCGTGTCGAGCAGAACGTACAACAGCGACGCCGCATCTTCCCCGAACACGGGGAACGATAGAAAAGCGCCGTACCAATAGAGGTTGAAGGCAAGCACCAGCAGAAGTGCCGGCGCAAAGGCCCATCCGCGCGATGCAAGCGCACCCGCGAAACCCGCAATCCGCTTTCCCATGCCGAGCCGTTGCATTGCCAAGGTTTGGGTCCGAGCGAGGCCGTGCTGCGCGCCCGACGCCGCGCGGTGCCTCTCAATGAACGTAATTGTACTTCATGATCACGTAGTTGGGTGCGACGACAACGGCCGTGTGTCCCTGCTTGGCCATCTCATGCAATACGTCCCCGCAGCTGCACTCGGCCGGCATCTGGCAGGTCTTGCCGCCGATTCTCGCGACGCGGACGAAAGCGAAGTAGGGATCGTTGTCGCAAAGGAAGTAATCCGGATGCGCGTATTTGGCCTGGTCATCCCCATCCCGCAAATGTCTGAAGCGCTCTGTGCTCCCGCGCTCAGGCGGCACGACGGTGGTGATGAGGCTGGTGCCCCGCGTGAAGTACCATACCAGCCCATCATACACGTTGGCGACAAAGAGCTTGCCGTGAAATTCCGGCCGACGCAGCGCCGATGCAAAGGGCGGCCCTAGAGGGGGGAATTGCCGGTAAAGCTGGAAGTTGCTGAAAATATGGAGAGCCGCGATGACGGCAACCGCCGCGGGGCCACCCCAAGGGCGGAAACGCCATGAATGATCACTTGTGGCGAGTGGCTTCCCGCCTTGGTCGACGCTGCGGCGCCCTGTGCTCGCTTGCGCCGAGAGCGACAGAACGGCGGCAAGGCGTGTCAGCGCCGCCTTTGCCTCGGCCGCGCGCGACTGCAGCCAGCGCGCGTCCCGGGCGTAGCTGCGCGCATAGACCAGGAGGTGGCAAATGAGGCCAAACGCCGCGGCGTCCGGCAAGCCGACGGGAGATGCTCCTTGGCTCCAAAGCCAGGAGACGTAGTTGGGGAACAGGAAGCCAACCACGCTCGACGCGCTCAGCAGGATCGTGACCCATGCGGCCAAGTCGGACACGAGCCGACCCGGACGGCTCTGCTCAGCGCCGGAAGAAGCCGGCTCCTCAGCCCTCAGTCCCGGCAAACCGATCAGCAGATAGAGAATCAGGATCGGGACCAGCGTAGAGAACGCCAAGCCAAACGCGAGCGCCGCGATCATACCGAGCGCGACGACCCGTGCCACGCGGACCTTCGTGACGCGCAGCAGCGTCGCGCCACAGCAGGCGATGAATGTGGCGAACAAGACGCGCGCAACCCATGGGCTGCCCGCGAGCATGACCTGCCAGTAAGCGGTGACGACATCGCGCAAGCGAACGGGCGTCGGGCTCACGTCCCACATGACGATGTGCTTCGCCTGATACAACTCGAGGAATTTCTTGACGTCCGGGGCCTCCCCCAAAATTGCTCCCAAGAAAACGTTGCCCATCCGTCCGAAATACGTGACCAGCAGGTCGGTCACGAAGAACTCGAGGCCGGTGTGCGCGACGATAATGCAAAAATACGCGAGGAACGTCAGCGCAGAGGGCACGAGGACCCAAGCGAAGAGGTGCCGCACGTCGACGCGGCGGCGCGCGTAAACGTTCCACATTGAATAGAAAACGAGACAGAAGACAAAGAATGCCCAATCCGAGGAGGCGATGAATACGAACAGTACCGCGAGCGCGATATCGCGGCCGTGCCGGCGCTCGGGCGGCCCATCCCATTCGAGCGCCATCAGGTAGACAAGCAGCCATAGCATCACGACATGCAGTCCGCGCAGCAGGTCGCCGGCTTGGGCGAAATAGACCCCATATGAGGTTGCAAAGAATCCGACAGTCGCAAGCGCGACAAGCGGTGCGAAAAGTCTGCGGAGTGCGAGAAAGCCCAGCAGAAGCGAAAGCGCCGAAAGCATGAGGCAGGCGAGGATGAGCGTCTCCTGCGACATTCCCAATGCGATGCCGATCATGGAAAGAAGCCGCGAAATGAAATTGGGGTGATGAATATAAAAGTAGCCCAGCGCCGCCGGATCCGAACTTGCCGCGTGGTCCTGCAAGAAGAAGGACACGATGTCCCTGACGTGGTGACTCGAGAGGAAAATCGCCGCGGATTCGCCCGTGTCGCGAACGCCGAAGAAGCCGCCGGCCCGCCTCCACAGCACGAGGCTGGCCGACCAGATTGCCAGCATGAAGACGAAGGCGGCGATGGTGCCCAGCCGGTCGGCCGAAGCGGCCGCCCGCCACCCCAATCGCAAATCGAGCCGCACAAGCAGGAGACCGGCGAGCGGACAAGCGACGGCGATGAGCAGAAGCTTGGGCTCGTGGTGGTATTTGAGGGCCACGACCATCGCCCAGATTATCGATATCGCGATCAAGCTCCGGAATAGCGCCGGTGCATCGCCTGCAATCCATGCACTTAACCGCGTCCGGAGCCAACTCGCGGCGCGCCGCATAGGCCGCGCCATCTCCGCCGCGCTCAATGAGGGGAACCGTCGATCTGTCCGGCCGACGGCCCAACATCCGAATCCGAACAGAACGAAGCCCGCGAGATAGAAGGCCAAGGCGCGGCCCGAAGTATCGTAGGGCCGATAGATCATAGTCACCTCGCGCGCGCCGGGCGGGACGACGACGCCGCGCATCACGAGGTTGGTCGGATAGATCCTCGCTGCCTTGCCGCCGATATAGGCGCGCCAATAGGGGTCGAAGCGCTCGTTGACGACGAGAAAGCGCGGGGCCACGGCAGGCGGAAATTCGATCGTCGCGTATTGGTCGCGGAACGAGGCCTTGAGGTCCTCCTGACCCGCCGTGCTATAGCTCCCGCCAATGGCGTCTTCCACATAGCTTAGCCGCCCTGCGTCGTAACCCTCGGGACGCAGCTGGCCCTTCGGGAAAAGCGCCTCGAGCACGGCCTCGGGCCCGGCAAGCGATTGAACGGTTGACGCGAAGAAGACCCTCGGCGTCACCGGAAGCGGGCTCTGCCGGATCTCGAGATCCTCGGGCCGGAGCTCGCGGCTCGTGCCGTCGGGCAGCCTTACGGCGTTGGTAAACAAGGCCGGCTGAACGGCAATCGCATATTTGACATTCAACAGGCTCAGCAGGGGCCAAGGCAGAGAGGCGAAGCTCGGGAAGCTGATCGAGCGTTGGCTCAGCGAATTGGCGGGCCATGGCAGGATTTCGAGCCGCTCCGGGATCGAGCTGATATAGCCCTCGATCATGCGCAAGCGCCAAAAGTTCGCGATGTGCGGCGAGCAGAAGATCTTGATCCGGCTGGGATCGCAGACAATGGCCGTGCGGTAATCGTCGCGCTCGAGACGGCGATCGATGGCCGAGAGCGCCGCCTCTGTCGGTCCTTTGAACTCATCGGCTCGGGCGAGAAGGCGTCCGGCCTCCTTGAAAGGCATTGGCTCGCTTTCCGGCTTTTTGGTCTCGCCCGCCGGCTCCCGCAGCGGCCGCCAATCGCTGCGCAATTGGTCACCGCGAAGCTGAAAGGCTCCGAAGGCGGCGGCCTGGAAGATCATGAGGAAGGCGAGGAATGCCATCAACGGTCCGCGCCAAGGCGAGCGCCGGTCGAGACCCAGAGACGCCGCGAGCACCGCGGCGAAGAGGAAGAGCGAAAAGCCGACCCGAAGCACGGAGCCGGCCGATACCGTGAGGTTCGCGGTGAAGCCCTCC
This sequence comes from Alphaproteobacteria bacterium, assembly GCA_052143835.1. GTDB lineage: Bacteria > Pseudomonadota > Alphaproteobacteria > JACZXZ01 > JACZXZ01 > DASPPM01. Next base: position 79,689 of record JBKQRV010000093.1, on the reverse strand, counting down.
GAGATGCCGAGCGGGATCGGCCGGCCGGCGGTGGCATCGGCGACATGCTCGCTGCCTGCCACCAGGAGCCCAGCTGCGAGCGCCGCCGCGAGGAGCTGGGGCCAGCGCGGCAGGATCGGCTTCTCGAGGTGGCTCCCGCCCCCCAAGTGATAGAGATACGCTGCTGCGAGCGTGGCAAGAGGCAGCATGGCCGCGACGAGGATGCGGGCATGGATGAAGTCGATGCGATCCATGAGCACATACATGATCGTGAAGCCGAGCTTGCTCAGCACCACGAACACGCAGAACGCGACGAAGGCGAGGTGGAACGGCGCATCTTCGTCGATGAGGCGGCGTCCACGCAGCAGCGCGGGCAGATACCGCACCGTTCCGCACAGGATCAGAAGCGTGGCGAAGGTCGACGAATAGACGAGGAGTCCCTCGTGCAAATTGAAGATATTTCCGAAGCTGTAGGATTCGGCGAAAGTGCGTCCAAGAATGCGCTCGTCGAATGCGCGCAGAATCTCGAAATTGAAATGGCGTCCGATGGAGGTATAGACGCTGTCCAGGTTGTCCGATTGACCGCCGATGTAGCGCCGGATCGAATGGGAGAGCTCGATGCCGTCCGTCATGATGCGAGGGAAAGAGGCGACGGCGGCGACCACTGCGGCGCTGACGAGGACGAACGGCGTACGCCAACTGCCGGTGCTCACCAGCCGGTAGATGGAATAAAGGCCGAACAGCATGCAGGCGTAAGCGGCTTTCTGTAAGAAATCCACCGTCAAGAGATGGGTCAGCAGCAAGGCCAGGCCGACGAAGCACGGCGCCATGTTGCCGGGCCGCACGCGGCGCAGGATCAACATGACCAACGGAATGATGATCAGCACCGCGAAGCTCATGTCGTTCTGGCTGACCTTGAGGGTCGCGAGTGCGGAGGACTGATAGAGCACGGCCGCGGTGAAGGCCGTCAGGCGCTCCCGCGTCACGTCGCGCACGAAGGCGTAGCCGGCCCACCCCGCCAGCACCATCAAGAGGGCGGAAATCCATCCCGCCACGACGATCAGCAGGCGCTCGGGCCAGAGGGCCGCGAGGGCGGCAAAGAGATTGGGATAGGTATAGGGCAATGCGACGACGCTGTAGCCGCCGAACAGGGACTCGTTCCAGGTCGGGATATAGCCGTGCCGCAGCCCGTTCGTGAAATTCCGGAGCCACGTCAGGAAGTGATTCATGCGGTCCGAATCGCCGATGAAGACCGCGCGCCCACTGAGATGCGGCCAGAACCACCATGCGACAAGGGCGCCGAGGGCAAAGAGCGCGGCCACGTCCATGCGGTCCCACGCCAACGACCGAGGCGATGCCGATGCCACGCTCGGCAACCGACCGCCGATCGCCGGCCAAGGCGCACGCAGTCCTCTCATGATGCGTTGAAGGGCCGAGATTGGGCCTGGCAAAATCATGGACAACAAAGACGCCCAGCGCTGAATTGGCTCGTCATTGGAGGATCGCCGCTCAGGCTCGATGCGCCCACTATCCTCATGCCTCTTGGTCGTCCATGTCGTACCCTCTCGTCCAGCCGCTGCAAATCGGGTAAGGAGATTGCCGGCGCTCTTTTACGCTTGCCGAAATCGCTCGTCCATACTCGAACTGCGGCATCTCGATCAAATCCGAGGCATTCGCACGCGTCCGCGCCGCGCGGTGAGCATGCCAAAGGATCGAGGAGAATTCATCGCCGCCCATGACGCGGGGCATGTCCTGGCCGGCAACGAGGAGCCAGGGGTATTGGCCGACAAAAGAAGCGTCGGCCCCACCTGCCGGCCCGGCTCCGGAGGATGGCCAAGCGCCGTCATGCGCCGCCGCCGCCTCGGTTTTCGACCCGCCCTCCCTCGGCCAGGCGACGCTCGTACCGTGCGAAGACAAGCCAGGCCGCAGCGGCGAGGCCTGCCAGGCCCATGATCATCCTCGAGGCGAAGAAAAGCTGGCTCGCGCGATTGACGTAGCGAAATTCGATGGCCCCGGAACCGGCGGGCACGGCGAGCACGAGGCCGCCGAAGTTGCCGCGCACCACGGTCGCCGCCCTGCCTCCCACCGTCGCCCGCCAATGGGGATCGTAAGCGATGGCGGCGTTCAGGTAGAAAGGCGATGCAGCGCCATAGGACAAGCGCACCCAATCGATGCCGCGCGAGAGATCGGACAGCACGGCGTCGTTCGCCCTGCTCGGCAATGGCCCGAGCCGCTCGAGGTCGTCGGGACGAACGTAGACCACCTCGCTCAGATGCTCGGCGATTCGCGAGGATTGGGCGTTGAGCCGCCGGGTAAGCTCGGCAGCATCGACATAGCTAGCGGCACCACGGCTTGTCCAGAAGACGGGATGGCCGACCGCGCTCAGCGCCTCGATCACCGGGCGCGCGAGGCCGGGCTGGAACACGGCCTCCTCTCGGCTGCGCAGAAACGTGCCTTGCAGGTCGCGGTTGAGCGATGCCGTGTCATGAGTCGAGAGATAACATTCGGCGAAGCGCGCACAAAGCTTGCGCGTAAGCACGTTGGGGTCGCGCACGGTGGCGGCCGGAAGCGGGGTCCGATCCGCCGCGTCGAGGCCAAAGAGGTCGATGACCTGCGCCACGGGGATGCCCACGATGCGGTAAACTTCCACTTGATACAGGGCCTGCGACGCCACGAGCACGACAACGACCGCGAACATCCCGCGATGGATATCGCCGGCGCGAAGGACGCCCCAGGCCAGCGCGCCGAAGCCGGCCAAGAGAATCAGGATGTCAAGCACGGCCGTGCGGGGCAGCGCGGTGTAAGTGTCCGGGAGCGAGAGCAGCCATCCGAATGCGACCGCCGCGTCCGCTGCTAGCACGGCCCCAAGGAGAAGCGCTTGACAGATCAAGCGGCGGCGCTCCGCGAAAGCGAGCGTGAGCAGCGCATCCATGCCGAAACCGCTCATCACGAGCACCGCGAAGAGGCCGAAGAGGAAAAGCAACAGATAGCTGCGAAACAAATTGAAGAAGGGAAGATGGAACAGTAGCAGATAAAGTCGGGTGTCCTGCATCGGCACAAGCAGGCAGAGCAGCGCGAACAGCCCCCACCCGGCGCGCAACCGCCCGCAGCCCGGGCGCAGGAGAAAGACCGTGGCCAACAGGCCTGGGACGATCCCTACGAAGAACATCAGCACATCGAGTCGATAGATGAATCGGCTCCCCCCCGACACGCCGATCCCCGCCAGCCAGGTGCGGAGGCCGAACTCCAGCGAATCGTATGCGACCGTAAAGCTGAGCGGAAAGACGGCACCGATCAATGCCGTCGGCTGGACCAACGCGTTTTGGCCGATCTCGGAAGGGACGAGGTTCAAACCGCGTCGCACAGAGGGAATATAGCCAGCGATTTCGCCCAGCAAGAAATGCAAATGGGCGGCGGTCAGCAGCAGCAAGAATGCCGCGGGCCAGAGACGCAACCAGTGCAGGCGCAGTCCAGCTAGGAGCGCTTGCGGGCACATCACGGCGTAGAGGATCAATGCGAGCCCGGCGGCAAAGACGATAAAATGGGGGGATTGGTCAAGCGATTGAAGCGCCACGAAGAGGGCGGCGGCATTCAAGTACCAGTGCGCTTGCCTCTCCGCTTTCTGGCGGTGAAATTTCACGAGGCAGATCACGATCCAGGGCAACCAGAACAGAATGGCCGCCGCTTGGTCGGAGTGCGCGGTCTGCATGCATAATCCGGCGAAGAGGGTGGCCGCGAAGAGATAAACGGCCGACAACTGGTGCCGGAACAGGACGCGACCCATCACATACATGCTTGAGGCCAGCCACAGATAGAAAATGAAGATATGCGCCTTTTGGAGATAGACCGCGGCCTCAACGCTCGGCTTCAAGCAGCTCATGAAGAAAAGCAGAGCAAGCCGGAGCGGATTGGTAATGGTGTCGCTAGTGGTATAGATGCTGACCGGCGTTCCGGAGTCGATTTTTCCGAGCCATTCCGGCAGGCCGGCGCAGGCCATGCCCTTCGAAATGCCGAGCATCTTTGGAAAGTTGTACATCCAGGCGTCATGGTAAATGAGGCGCCCCCAAAATAGGCCGTGGACGATCAGCCACAGCGCCAGGACGCCGATCATGAGGCCGAAGCACCACGGATCGCCTCGAGCGGCACGGACTTCCGAAAAAGGCACGAATGCCGCACTGGACATGTGTCGCGCGCGTGACTCCAGGGCCATCATTAACTCAAGTGTCGCTCGTCTATACTCCCGCCCGCGATCGCAACTCGCTCCAAATAAAAATCGCCTGTACCGGATCGAGCCAACTTGGCAGAGGGTAGCTGACCCGTCAATGGACTGGAGCGGGAACCATGAAACGTCTCGCCAGCCCAACGTAATTGATTTCCGCTCACATGCGACTGCCGCCCCTCACTGCACAGGATCGAGCCGCAGCCGGCGCAGGAAGAACCCCAAAGGGCGCGGATCGTCGGAAAGGCCGAGCTCCTTCGGCGATCTCGCGTCGGACATGTGCAGGGTAAGCGAGACCACCGATTGCGCCGACTGTGCCAAAGCCGCGCCGGGGATCTTGATAACCCGTTCGCTCTCCTGTTCGCCGAGGCGATACTGGATCGAGCCAACGGCGCTGCCGTTGACAGCGAGGTCGACCGAGGCCGTGGTGCGGCGCGCGGCCAAGAGGGGTGCGCCCACGATCCGCAGCACTGCATCGCCGCCGATCGGGTGGGCGAGCCTGAACCGGATGTCCGCGGTGTGGCCAATGCTCCAGCTCCCCCTGGGCTCGGCCGCGATCCATCCCTCTCCCAGGGCCGCGACGGCATGGCCGCCGGCCGAGAAATCGAGATCCTCGCCCGGCTCGACGAGCATTGCCGGCTGCTCCACTCCCTCGGCCAACTGCATCCGGCGCAGTCCCAACCCAAGCAGCCTTTCGTCGGAAGACATGCCGAGCGCCAGCGGCGATGCCGGATCCGTTATGACAAGACGTACTTCGGGCGGCATATTGCGCTCCAATGCCGCCCTCGGAACGAAAACTGAGCGGGGCCGATCGGGAAGACCGAGAGCAAAAACCAGGTGCCCGACAGCCACACCGTTGACCTGGAGCGAAGCCTCGACGGAGGGATGCACCGGCGTCACGAAAGGTGTAGCCATGATCGTCAGCACCAATCCGTGGTCGGGAAGCGTGTGAATATCCGGCACGAGCCGCGCCGCCGGCCCGACCGTCCAAGTACCCCAGGGCTCGGGATCGCCCCAGCCGTCCAACAGCCACGTCGACGACGAGCCAGACTCGGCGAAGCTGTAATCGACGGTCGGCCAGGGGCAAGGCTCGGCTCCGGCCGGCGTCACTCGCCACGGTCGCGAAAGCACCGATTGGCCGGCTCGCGTGGCCGTGCGCGGCGTGTAGCGCAATGCGAGCGTGCCTGTGAAATCGGGCGGCAGGGGAAACGGCGCGCCGTCCTCGCTCTTGGCCAGCGTCACGAGGTGCCTAGGATCGAGCTTGCACGAGCTGTCCCCTGGCATGGCCACGAGTTCGGCGAGTGGGGACACTAAGGGCTTGCCCTGCTGCTGCCCGGCGGCGGCGCTGTAGACGACCCGATGCCCGCCGGCTCCATCCGCTTGCACCGCCGCTTCAAGCGTGCGCACGAAAGGCGGGTAGTCCGGATCGAGGCGGATCACCGCCCAATAGTCGCGATCCGGCGCATCGCGGGCGACCACCTCATTGCGCAGCACCGCGCCCGGCCGGCCGGCCTCGGCAATGAGCGGCAACGTCGAACAGCCCCCGGCGGGTTGCCAGCCGTGCTGTTTCGCCACGCGTCGCGCCGCAGCGCTGGCGAGGTTCTGCTGCACGAAGCATGCATAAAAGTCCGGGAAGGCATAGGCGGGATTGCGGCCCCGGTCCGCGAACCAGAGGTAGGAGCGCATATCACGATGAAGCACATAGCCCTCCGAGGTCAGCACGACGCCGCCCTTGCCGATCACGGTATCCGCGTACCCCCACTCGTCGGTGAAAGCCGTCAGCGGCGCGGTGTAGCTGTTGGCGACGAAGCTGTGGCCGCGGAAAGGCGGGGCGGCGAGCCGCCGGAAGAAGCTGCCATGGTCAGGCGGCAAGAGCCGCACATAGCTCAGCTGCAGACCGACCCAATAGCTGAGCCCTGCCAACAGCAAGCCCGCCGCGGCAAGGCTCATCGCGGTTTCGCCGGCATGCCCCTCATGCCAGACGGCGCGCAGCCGCCCCGTTGCGAGAACAAGCAGATAGAACGCCGAGGCCGGCACCGCACAAAGGAAAAAGACGACGAAGGGTGCATAACGCCACTGAAAGCCGCTCAAGACGATGCCCGGCGATAGCCAATAGACCACGGCGTAGCCGGCGAGCCCGGCGATGACGAAGCGTGCGATCCGCGCGAAGATGTCTTTACATGAGCGTGCGATGAGTGCGCGTTCGCCGCCCATTGCCATGAAGATCGCCACGACGAGGGCGGTTGCCACGGCCAAACGCGCTGCGGTTCGCGCCCAGGGTGCCGCTAGCGGAACCATCCAGATGTCAGCGAGTTCCCCCCCTCCGCCGCCCTGATAGAGCAGTCTTTGCCAACCCAGGGCGGCCCCCGTCACGATGAGGAGCGCCAACAGCCTCAACGCCGCCCAGGGCGACAGCCGGGTCGTCGCCCACCAGCTTCCAGTGCTCGCCTTGACGATCGACAATGCGCCGGCGATCGCGGCCAGCGCGGCGACGATCGTTCCCGGCGAGACGTGAAGGCCCGTCGGCGCACCGCCACGCGCAACGGATGCCGGATAGAGCGCGAACACGCCCTCGCCAATCGCGATCGGCCGCAGGACGAGAAAAAGCGCGCCCGCGAGATGAATGAGGAGAACAAGGTCGGTCGCGCGCTGTCCGGGCGATCGGGCCTGCGGTGGGTCGTTCCGCACGCGCTCCGCCGACGGCTCGAGCATTGCAGATTTGGTGCGGGCGGCCCCGAGACCCCATCCCGCGAGCAACAGCCCCGTGACCAGGCAGAAAATCGGCGTGTAGACTTGCAGGTCGTAGTGGCTGAGGGAGAAAATGAATTCCTTGAGATTGCGATAGAGGTCGCCGTTGACGTATTGCGGCCAAAAGGCGATCTTGTGCGTCTCGAAGAACGAGCGGACAGCCTCGCGACCGGCCGGGTCGTCGGCGAAGTTGCGGGCGGCGAAGGTATAGAAGAGATCCGTCAAGACGGCACTGGTGCCGAAGCGCGCGCTCAACTGAGCGAACAAGATTGTCAAGGCCGAGAGCCCGCCTGCGACAAAGCTCGCGATCGCGCTTAGCGCCAACGCCGGGCGCCGCCAGAACATCATGACGGCGTAAAGCGCGCCGGCAATCGACAGCATTCCGGCGAACGCCAGCTCGTTGTAGAACAGACCGGCTCCGATCAAGAAGAGGAACGCGAGCGCTCGACGCCGCCGCTCGCCCCCCGCATCGTGCAGACAGCTCAAGAGCGCGAAAACGAAAAGCCCGGACCAGACGCGGTCCGTCACAACGTGCCACTGCCCATAGAGAACGTAGTCGGTCGCCAGAAGTGCGCAATAGATCACGGCAAAGCGGGGCTCGGCGATCCGTGCGAAATAGCGGTAGGCGAGAACGAGCGCCGCCGTCCCGACGATTGCCGTGGTTGCCACCACCTGGGATTGGATGGTGCGCGCGCCGAGCACATAGATCAGAAAGCCGAAAAGACGCGGAAAATTGCCTTGGTGGGTGTAAAGATAGGGATGTGCCGCGGCGTGCGGGCTGAAGGACTCGTCCGTAATGCCCAGCGAGTCTCCGATATTGAAATGAAAAAGATTATAAGCGTGCCAGAAGATCGAGAAGGACTCGTTGGCATCCATGACATATGGCATGCCGTGGCCGGCGACGAGCATCCAAGCGTAGAATCCGAGGTAGAGAATCGCCAGTGCGAGCTGCCAGGAACGGTCAGATCGGCGAGCGGTCCCGTCCATGGTCAGTTCCGCAAAGGGGTTGGTCGGCCGTTCATCGATCCCCCGAGCAAGTCGGGCATGCCGGCGCACCTAATGTTCTTCGCGACCGCGAACATCATCGGTAAGTTAGCCAGGCAACTATCGTGGTAGACGATGCGATCGTGATTCGCAGCATGTAAAACGGACCGTAGTGCCGGCGAGATGCACATGAGCCCGAAACAGAGGAGATTGCGAGGGGAGCGATGGTTCTTGGAGGGCGCTGCGGCTGCCAAGCCGGCGCCTCGTCGTGCATTTGCCTCGCGGTCCATCCTCAAGTCGACTTTCCGCCCGACCGTCTTCCTTCGAGGAGCCGCCCGCATCAGACCAACGGGGCAGCTTGGCAGAGCGCAAGCGGACCGTCAATATGCGCGCAAGGAGAGGGTCTTTCGCGGCCTAATGCTTGTCCGCGGCCTTCACCGCAAGGCTCGCGAAGCTCAGTCCGAGCTCGCGCTCATCGCTCGACATGCCGAGCGCCGCGGGAGACACGGGATCGTCGACCGTGAACTCGACGACCATGTCGCCCGTTCCGCTCACCAGATGGCGCGGCACGATGACTTGCCTGGGGGCGGGTCCGCTACCGCCGGCAAAATGCCACTCGCCGACCGTGACGCCGTTGACGGCGATCGTCGCCGATACGGACTGCCGAGCGCCGCCGATGAGGGCGCCCACGACCGCGTCCAATTGCAGGTCGCCCGAGGACGGCGGATCGACCCTTAGGACAAGTTGTGCGGTCCTGCCCACCGACCATCGCCCCCAGGCCTCAGGTCCCGACCATCCTGAGGTCATATAAGCCTCCGCGTCGCCGCCGATGCCAAAGCGGACCGTTTCGCCGAGCGCATAGCGCCCGCCGGCCGTCCTCCCGCCGATTTGGTCGAGCAGATCGGAGACCGTCTGCCTTATGCGGTCCTGGCGCGAGCAGCCCGCCTCGGGAGCCTCTGATGCAAAATCGAGCCTCAACGCGGCCGCCTCTCGGAAGAGCACGCCAAGCCAATCCCGGTCGACCGGCACGAGCTCGCCGGCCGGTCCCTGCCAGGCGGCCCGCCAGCAATAGGAATAGGCGAGCGGCAGGACCACGAGGCTCGCGCCGCCACCGTTTCGGCCCGAGAACTCATAGCCCTCCCCGCTCCTCGTGAACCGCCAATCGACCGCTTGAGACCAGCTGCGGCCGTCGCGCTCATCTTGCGAAAGCGACGCGGCGACGTAAGCGGGAACGGCGGCCTCGATGTCGCCGCGCCTCGCAGCCTCGCGCTCCGCCACCATGTCGTTGTCACGTGCGAAGGTCAGCCGCTCCACGGCAAAGGGCGGGGAATGCTCGTCGAACGGCTCGTATGCCTCGGCGAAGCCGACCTCGCTCGCGGCTTGCTTTGCCGCGCTGACCAACCCCGCATCCTCCTTCAGACACGCCCGCCCTCGGCCGTAACCGGCCGTCCAGCTCAAATGCAGCTCGACGTCGCCCGCGAAAGCGACGCCTATGAGCCCGACGTCCGCACGGGTAAGATGACCCGCTCCGCGACGCCACTCCGGCCGCCAGCATCTCGACCAGTTGAACGGCAGCACGACAAGACTTTGCCCTTCCGAACTCTTCGCCGAGAAGATCAGCTCGCTCGGCGCCAGTCGGACCGACGAGCTTTGCAAAGTTCCCGCCCCTCGGCCCGCCGAGCCCTCAAAAGAGCCTCGCTCGCTCGCGGGAAGGACGGCCGTCCGCCGCGGATCGAAGCCGTGGCGCCGCATCAGCCTCAGCTCGTCGGCGAGCGTGTCGCCGAACTCGATCCCGCTTACGCGGTACCCCGAGATATTCGGGTCACGCAAGGCATAGACCGAGTAGCCGTGCCAGCCCATGACCCGCTCGAGCGGAGGCCGCTCGTAGAACTTGCTGTCGCGGGCCACGACATAGCGCACGCCGAGGAGCGCCAGCCGCTCCGGATAAAGCGCCTCCAGGCCGGTGATGTTGATCGACTGGGCCGCCGCGTGCCCCGCGCTGACGTAGCGGGTCCACAGCAGATAATAGAGATAGCCTAGGCTTTGCTCATAGGCGGAGGCGACCGGAACGTCCTGAAAAGGCAATGCCCGCTGCACGAGGCCGTTGCCGGTGGTGAAATAGGCATTGGTGCGCTCGTCCACGAGGGCCTCGATCGCGCGCGCGGTCTCCCACCCGTCCGTTACATCAGAGGCGGCGACACCGATGCTGCGACCGTGCTCGCTGAACCATTTCTGCATCTCGAGGACCAGGTCCTCCTGCATGGGCCCGAGGAAGGACACGTCGCTGTGGGCGAGCCGGGCGAGCGCATAGAGCAGGTAGTCGCGCGAATCGCCGGGACCGAACCAGACGACCTGCTCGGGGGCAAGGCGCAGCGGATTGTCCGCGGAGGGGTCCTTGACGACTTGCGCGTCATACGCGCGCGCATACCACGCGTGGAAACGAGCGAAGAGCTCCGGCGTCCACCGCAGCTCGCCGGCGACCGTGAGGGAGACCCTGGCGGGAGGCCTGATCAGGGTTTCGGCGCGTCCCGCAAAGCGCTCGCCCTCGTTCAATGCGCCCCCCAAGTACCGGGTGATCGGATTAGCGGCCGCATCCATGGTCGGTCCCGCAGGATCGCGGCACCAGACGGCGCCGCTGCGGCAACGCATCGAGCTTGCGAAGACCGGATGGATTTCCGGACTAGGGGGCAGCCAGGTCCCGATCGAGAGCGCAACCAGGCCGGAAATCAGGCTCAATGTCAAAAGCCGCCTCAGTGTCGACGAGCGGACGCGGCCGGCGTCCGCCGACTCCCCTCGCAGAAAGGCGAATGACACGAGCAGGAAATAAGCGCCAAGAAAGACTACCCCCAGAGGCAGGATGAACGAGGCCATGAGCAGGCACAGGACCGTGCCCGCCGCCCAGGCGAGCGCATGCCGCCGATCATCGAGCCGGGGGTGCAGCAGCTTCTGCCAGTGACATAGCGCGAAGCCGCCGCAGGTCGCATAGAAGAGCGGCAGGTAGAACTCGAAGTAATGCAGCCGCGGAAGACGCTCGACGAGCCCGCCGTCCAGTCCCTGCGATCTGGCGAGTGCGGCGAGCTGGTTACCGCCGACGACGAGGGCGATAAGCGCCGCGGCTGTTCGCAAGGGGCGCGGCCAGCGCCGGTTGAACAGCAGCACCAGGATCCCGAGGAGGATGCACAGTCGCAGCGCCACGGGTGCTTGCGTCCACATGAAGGGCGGCTGGTAATAGTCTCCGTAGCTGAAGAGCTCCCCGGCGAACACCACCCGGGCCGAGTCCTGGACCAAGGCCGACCACGACGAAAGAATGTAAAGCGGCGGTCCGAGCAGCACGAGCGCCACGATGATCAGAACCTTGGCGAGGCCCCACTTCGCGGCCTTGCGCTCGGCCGGGCGCACCAGCGCAAGCGCAACGCCCGCATAGACGAGGAACACCGCCGTCCCGATCAGCGATCCGACCGGGTAATCGAGCACGAAGAAGAGATAGGCAACGAGAAGACCGAGATCCGCCACGCCGATTCGGTGCGGGCGGCGCATGATCAGCGTTGCCAACGTTGGCAAGAGCGGGAACAAAGCCGCATGCGTGGCATTGTAGATGCCGGCAAAAGTCGGGATGCCCCAGGCGCTCGTCAGGATGAAGTTGATCAGCAGATAGAGGGTCGCCGACGCCAGCGCGAGCCGACGACGGCCGCGAAACAGCACGATGACGAATACGTAGCTGGTCAACCATGAGGTGGTGGCGCGCAACGCCATCGAGGCGCGGAACGAGTCGGCCGGATCGAGCGGCAGCAGCATCGGCCACGCAAAGGGATCGAAGGTGAAGGTGACAAAGAGGTTCGGCAGTCCCAGGCCCTCGAGCCACTCGATTGGAAAGCGGGTCGTGGCGAGATGACCCTCCCTGATCGTCTCAAGCAGCGTGGAATAGAGCGCCGCCGCATCCTCCCCCAGCAGCGGAAATGAGAGAAAGGCGCCATACCAATAGAGCGTGAATATGAACACGCAAGAGAGCGCGAGCACCAGCCGGAGCCGGCTCGCCGCGCGGAACGCCCTCCATCTCTCACTGCGCGCGAGCATAAGGGTCTGCTGTATCGATTGAATCATCTGTCGGATCGAGGGCCTTTGCGCCATGGAGGAGAACGATCGGCGCCGCTCAACGGGCGTAATGATATTTCATGATCACGTAGTCGGGCCCGACGAACGCCGGGGTATCGCCCTCCTTGCTCATGATCCGCATGAAATCAAAACAGGTGCAATGCGCCGGCATTTCGCATAGCTCGCCGTTGATCATGCCCACGCGCTGGAACGAGAAATACGGATCGTTGTCACAAAGAAAATAGTCCGGATGCGAGTATTTGACTTCGTTGTCGCCATCGCTGAGATGCCTGAATCGTTTCGTGCTCTCGGAGTTGGGCGGCACGATCGTAGTGATCAGACTGGTCCCGCGGGTGAAGTACCACACCAGGGCATCGTAGGTGTTGGCGACGAATAGCTTGCCGTGGAATTCCGGCTTGCGAAGCGCCGCGGCATAGGATGGCCCCCTCGGAGGATAGAGGCGGTATAGCTCGTAATTGCCGACGAGATGGAGGCAGGCGAGCACGAAGATCACTGCGGCCGCGGCCGGCGTCGCACCTCGCCAGAGGGTATTGCCGAGAGCAGCCCGCTCCTCGGGAGGTCGTAGAGACGCGAGCTCGCCCTGCCGGCTCGCTTGGCCCTCCCCGCCCGCCCCTCCGGCGAAGGACGATAGTGCAAGCTGAGGTTCCAGCCGGAGCGCACGCCGCCATACCTCTGGTCGAGCGCCGCAGACGAGAAGATGGCAGATCAACGCAAAGGCGAGCGAATCGGCAAGACCTACGGGCGAGACGCCGCGGTCCCAAAGCCAAAAGACGTAATTGGGAAACGCTATTGCGGTGATTGCCACGGCGCTCAGGCAAATCGTGATCCAAGCCGCGAGATCGCGAAGAAGCCGGTCTCGCCCGGCCGGCTCGGCCGCCGCATCAATGGGCCCCAAGCGCAATCTGGGCAGAGCAAGGATGAGACAGCCGATCAAAACGATCACCCATCCGAAGGGCGCCACTCCCAGGCATATCGCTGCCCAGAGCGCCAATATGGCGCCACGGGCGAGCCGGTCCGTCGAAATGCGGAGCACCATGGCCGTGCAACAACCGATGAAGGCGATCACCAAGAGACCCGCGAGCAGGAAACCGCCCGCAGTCATGGCTCGCCAATAGGCGCCGATGGCCTGGTGCGTGCCGGCGGGAACGGCGTTGGCATCCCACATGACGATGTGCTTTGACTGGTACAGCTGCCGGAATTTCTCGGGGTCCCAAACCTGCCTGAGAAGCGGTCCCGAAAGCACGTTGCCCATGCGGCCAAAATAGCTGACCAACGTATCGAGGGCGAAAAAGCGCAACCCCGTATGCGCGACGACAGCGCTGAAATAGGCCGTGAAGGTCAGCGCCACCGGCAGGAAAACCCACGAGAACAGGTGGCGGAACGCGAATCCGCGAGAGGCGTAGATGTGCCACATGACGTAGAACGCCAAACAGAAAACGAGAAACGCCCAATCCGAGGAGGCAATGAGGACGAAGAGGACCGCAAGCGCCATGTTCACGCCGACGGCCCCCCGCGCCGGCGCGTCTTTTTGCAGGGCGGTCAGGTAAACCAGGATCCAAAACATCGCCATGTGAAAGCCGCGCAAGAGATCGCCGCCCTGACGAACGAAGATGCCATAGGAGGTTCCGAAGAACCCGATTGCGGCTACCGCCAGCCCGGGGCCGAAAAGCCGCCGCAGCGCCAGGAACCCCAAAAACAGCGCGACCATGGAAACCATGAAACAGGCGAGAATGATGCGCTCCTGCGTCATGCCGAGCGCGATGCCGGCCATGGTGAACAGCCGCGAGATGAAATTGGGATGGTGAATGTAGTAAAAGCCCAAGGCGGCCGGATCCGAGCTCGCGGCGACCTCTTGCAGAAAGAAGGATGTCAGGTCCCTGACTTGGTAGCTCGAAAGAAATATCGAAGCAGATTCGCCGGTCTCCCGGATGCCGAAAAAGCCTCCGGCGCGAGACCACAGCGTGGCGACGATTCTCCATAGCCCCAGCATGAAGAGAAAGGCGGCAAGCGCACCCAATCTCTCGCCTGAGACGCCGCTTTTCGACGGCAGCGCCATGTCGACCCGCAGCAGCAAGAGAGCCACGAACGGGCACGCGATGACTATGAGCAAAACCGACGGATCGCCGAAGATCTCGAGCGCCGCATCGATGGAGAAGACCGCCGCGATCGCGGTCAGCATCCCGAAGAGGGAACGTCTGTCGTCGTTTACCCAGCTGCCGGCCCGGTCCGCCCAGGCCGCGACGGACGCCCACACGGGCCAAAGCAAGCAGGCGAGCTTCTCGGCAGCGGCCGTGACCCGGCTCGAGCCCGGCAACTCCGCCGCGCCGAACGCTTTCATGATCCTTTGCATTGCCGGGGCAGAGCCAGGAAACGACATGGGCACCAAGAGATGGCTCTATTCGCTCGTCGCCTGAGGACGCGGGCGCTGTCGAGACCGCGGCGCGCGCGACCGCTAGAGGCGATCACCCCCCATTTGCCCGCAGCAGCCGGCGCACTGCACTCCGATTCTCCACTCTCCTTACCGAGGGTGTCGCGCGATTTCAAGCTAGGGCTCCAACCATGAGCCTCGCTACGCATTGGCCTCATCGGGCCGGCATCAAAGGGTCCAGCTGTAGCGCGCGACATGGAAGGGATAGAGGAGAAACGGCATGCGAAGCCACTGGATGGAGAATGCCGGCGGAAAGGTCGTCCGCCACGGGGCGCGATAGTGCTCGGTTTCCAGCTCCGCGCTTCCAAGATATTGGCGTCCGAGCTGTTTCAATCCGTGCCGCGACCAGAAGTAAAAATCGATGGCCTTGCCGAACAAGCGGCGCGTCAAGCCCCAAAATAGCTGCTCGGCGGCCCAGAACAACCAATACGGGTTCACTTCGAAGATCACGATCTTGCCGCCGGGTTTGACGATGCGCTTGAACTCCCTAAAGGCGGCGGAGACGTTGTCGCGGGTTTCCGAGATCGACGAGCCGATCATGTGATGGATCGAATAAAAACAGACGACGACGTCGACCGAAGCGGTGGCGATCGGCAGGGCTTGGGCGCCGCCGAAAATACGAAGATCGACGCTACGGTTCACGGCGATCGATTCGTAGGAGGGATCGACCCCGATCAGGAGGCTCCCCGGCGGACGCCGGTAGCCGACGGAAGGGCCGCATCCGATATCGACGATCGTCATTCCCGGTTGAAGGATTTCCTCGATGTAGGCGAACTGCTTGGCGTAGAACACCTCGTTGACGCCTTCCTTAGCGTTCTGCGCGGTCATCGTCCCATGCAGTTCGTCGAAATAGGATTTGCTCCTGTCGTCCATGACAAGATAGACGTCGTTCCTGTAGCCGCCCTCGAAGCCGCACTGGGGGCAGCGGAACTTGTCTCCTGCCATGCGCAGCGAGCCGGCATGACAGCGCGGGCAGGCTAAAACCTCGGCGTGCACGTTGTGCGGAGACCCGTAACCGGCCTGTGCCACCACGTTTGCCCGTGTTTCCATGTCCGACCTTCGAGCGTTCCCCCGATTACCGCGCAAGAAGCCTCAGAGGAAGCCCTAGAGTTTTCTGTCTTTGGCCAATCGATGTCAACGCAAACCGCAAAATTTGCAAAACCGTTTGCCGTGCCGGCGCCTGCCCCTTGGCGATTAAGGCGGGCAGGGGTGCCGCTGGAACCAGACTCAGGGGCGCAAAGCGGCCGAACGCCGCCGCAGAGCCGCTCCCGCCAACCGTATGATGCCGAAGAGGGCGATTGCCAAAAGCACATACCGCGTGTCGAATACGAAATCGCTCCAGCGGTCTCGATAGTGGAGCGTGACGGTCCCTGCACCTGGCGGCAGCCGCAGCAAGAGTCCATCGACGTTGGCGCAAACGAGCGGAATCTCCTTGCCGTCAACGCTGGCCGTCCACTCGGACGTGCAGGTGATCGAGGCATTCAAGAGCACCGGCTTATCGGCATTGTATGAAAGCCGGACGACATCCCGGCCCCACTCCAGCTTGCGCAGCTCGACGTGATCCGCCCATTCCCCGCCCGCATCCTGGCCGGCCGCGAGCTTTTCGAAGGCGCGCTTCTTGACATAGGCGACCTCGCGAAGAAAGAGCGCGATGTCCGTATCGTGGGCATTTAGGCGCTCAACGAGGGAGTCATCCGAATCGATTTCCTCGAGGTGACGGCTGGTCCAGAATACCGGCATCGTCAACCCCAGCAGGGCCTCGGCGACGGGCAGGCTGAGGTGCCGAACGAACACGGCCCCGCGCCGCGACCGCAAGAACGTGCCCTCGAGGTCGCGACGGAGCGACACCGACGGCCGGCGCGAGAGGTAACACTCGGCGAATTGCGCGCAGAGCTTTCTTTGGACCGCATTGGGGTCGCCGCGGATCGCGGCATCGAAGGGCTCCAACTCGGAGCGCTCGAGCCCGAATTCGGCGAAAAGCCGCGGCTGCGCGATCGCGACCTGAGAATAGGTGCCCGCCGTGTAAATCACCTGCGAAAGCACCATGACCGCGATCAAGGCAAGGCCCCGGCGCTCAGGCAGAACGTTCGGCCATGCCGCGTAAAGGAGCGCCGGGTATGCGGCTGCAGTGATGAGAAGGTCCCTGAGAAGCGGCCCCTTGAGGGTCAATAACAGATGCAAGGGATTCGGATCGAAAGCAGCCATCGACAGGAGCGCGATGACCGCCCCGAGAACCATGATGAAAAGGGCGAGGCCGGCGCGCCGCAGCACCGCGCGGCGCGCAACGTCGGGCAGGGTCAGGACCGCGTCGAAGCCGTAAGCGCTGATCACGAGGACGCCCAGCATCACGAACAGAATGAACAGGAAGTACGAGCGGAACAGATCGAAGAAGGGGACGTAGTGGAACAAGAAGAGATACAGTCGCGTCTGCTCCAGCGACACGGCAAAGATCACGGTGATCCAAATGACCCAGCCGAGCCTCAATCTCGCCATGCCCGGGCGCAACAGGAAGACGGCAGCAAGCACGAGTGGCACGACGCCGACATAGAAGGCGAGCTCGTCGAGGCGGAAGATTGACCAAGCCGTATGCGGGGCCACCCGCAAATACTCAAAGAAGTTTTCCATGTCGCTTTTAAGCGCCTCGAAACCGGCAAGCAGACTGGTCGGCAGGATGCTGCCGATCAAGGCTGTTGGCTGCACGAAACCGCTTTCGCTGAAAAGGGTGGGGTCGACGACGAGGGCGGTGCGCAGGGACGGCGCGTAGCCGCTCACGGCGCCGCGTAAGATCAGGAAATGCGAGATCGTCAAGCCGAGCACGAGCGCCGAAGGCCAAAGCCGCCGCCAGTGCATGCGAAGGGCCGCGAGCGCGCGCCGCCGCTCGAAGAGCGCGTAAATCGCGGCCGCGGCTCCGACGGCAATGACCTGGAAGTGGGGATATTGGTCGAACGACTGCAGGCAGACGAAAAGAACGGCGAGATTGAGATAGCGACTTCCGCTCAAGGAGTCGTAATGGCGGTGGTAGAGCACGCCGCAGGCAGCCGTCCAAGGAAACCAGAAAGTGATGGTGACGACCTGGTCGGAATGAGCCGCCTGGAGACAAAGCCCGGCGAAGAGGGTCGCGGCGAACAGATAGACCGCCGACATGCGGTGCTGGAGCAGCAGCCTGCCGAGCACGTACATGCCGAGCGCCAAGCCGAAGTAGCCGAGATAGGTAACCGCCTTGTGGTAATAAACGCTGGCGACGAGACCGGGATGCACGCAGCCCAGAAGATAAAGCGCCGGCGCGCGCAGAATCTGCGTCAAGCTCGTGCTGATGACGTAGATAAGCGTCGGCGTGCCGCTATCGGGAGTCCAGAGCCAAGACGGTAGGCCGCGGCAGCTGCTCTGCTGCGCGAGGTCGTAGAGCATGGGAAAGTTGTGCTTCCAGCTGTCGTGATAGATGAATTGTCCGAGGAAGGCGAGGTGGAGCGCCGCCCAGGCAAACGCGACGGCCAGCATGAGCCGTCTGGAGTCGAGCATCATCGACGGCCCACGCCGCCGGGTTTGCGCGCCGTGAACGCGACGGTCGCCGTCTTGCCGGATAGCGACTGCAGGAGCGTGAGCGGAAGAAAACAAATGATGAGAAGTAGATACCAGCGCACGCGGCCCGCTTCCGGTATGCGCAGGCCGGCGCGGTCGGCCAGGTAATTTTGCACGCCGCACGACCAACCGACCGTCCTCAGCCGCGGCGCGATCGACACGTCGACGAAGCCGGCCTGCTCCAACGCGCGCCTCAGATTGCGCCCGTCGAAGAAAAAAAGGTGGCGCGGGACGTGGAGAGCCCCCCAGTATTTGCCGAACAAACGAAAATCGAGGCAATCCGTGCTCGGCGTCTCGCCATAGAGCACGCCCCCCGGCTCCAGCAACGCATAGGCACGCCGCAAGGTGTCGGCCGGCCGGGGCACGTGCTCGATGACGTGCCCCATGCGGATGAGCCGCATGCTCGCATCCGGAAAATTGCAGCTGGCGAGGTCACCTTGCTGGACCGAAACACCGGCACTCCTGGCCTTCTCGACCGCCGCACCGTTCAGCTCGACGCCGCAGAGGTCCCACTTTCCGTACGGCCCGATCTGGAGAAGCGCATCGCCGTTGCCGCAGCCGACGTCGAGAATGCGGCCGCGCTCGCCGATGAGCCGCCGAATGCGCCGCGCGTCGAGTCGATAGACGCTACGAAACAACCAGGCCAACGGCGAACCGCTTTGATAGGCCGAGTAATTCGAAGGGTAAAATGAAGCCAGCTCCTCGTCCGCCGGCATCGGCGAGAGGAACATGAGATTGCATCGGGGACAGCGAACGACCAGCCATTCGCCAGGCACGCCGTGCTCGTAATCGCGGGCATGGAACACGGGCACGCGCTCGCTGCAGCCGCAGACGCTGCATCTTGGCGTGTCCGATGCGGGGGTGGGCGTCCGCGTGCGTCCACGACCGGCCGTCGCTAGGCCGCCCGGCGGCCGAACGTCCCTCTCGCGGCGGCTTCCAAGATCACTCATGTGGCTTCCGGGGCTCGATGCGCTGCCCGCTTCGTAGCTCGCCCAGGCGCGGCCTCAAGCCCGCCGCAGATGATCAGGCCCGAAAGGGCCCGCTGCGGCCATTGGATTGCTGCGAGCACGGGGCGTTCGTGGGGTGGGGAGATTGTCCGCTCGAGCATTTCACGGCAAGCCCTGGGAAGCCCGGCATCGCCATCGCCGTAGATGCCGCACGTGGCACGCCCGGAGGGTGCCAAAACTCATGACCCTGAAGAGCAATGACCGGCCCCGATCGCACGGCGAGGTGCTATAGATTACTTTCCCTAGCTGCACAAGCCTTAAGTCGGCACGGTTCGGGCGCGTCTTTCAACAAGGCGCGGGCCGGTCACAGGACCTGCTGGCCATCGATGGGATTGCCGCGTCCAAATGAATGGGGTAACTCTATGCCGGGCCGAGGATGCGCGCGGCGTCGCGAAGGTCGATCGGGTCGGCCGAGCCGCGTCGGGAGAGCGGTCGACCAGGACGCCATCTGTCGCTGCGCCGACGCGCCGCGGGCGAGCCGATCACGCGGGCGGCCGAAGGAGAGATACCTCCCATGGTTGAGCTTTATCTCGTCGCGGTCGCTTATCTCGTGCTTCATCTGGCGCTGTATCTCGCCTTGTTGCGGCACCTTGCCGGCTTCAGACGGGAAGCAACTATCTTCGCCTATCATGCGATATCGAGCTGCCTCTATTCGGCGGCCGTCCTGCTGCCCGGCGTGCTCGCCGGGAGTTACCGGCTGCTCGTCGCGGGTCTGGGCCTCGTCATGCTGCACGGCCTTTACAGCATCACGTTCCTGGAGCTTTGGTCCCTGTCGCAGATCAGCTACTCGATTGCCATCCTTGCCGAAGTCAGGCGCCGCGGCAGCGCGACCCCTGACACGCTCGTGGACGAATTCGCCCGAACCGGCGAGGCCAAGAAGACGGAACGGCTGCGGTCGCTGAGCGCCTTGGGTCTTCTTTGCCTCGATGATGGGCGCTACCGCCTGACCGGCAGAGGCGAGCTTGTCGGGGGTGCGATCCGCATGCTTCGTTGGCTTGCCAATTACGCGGATACGGGCTAGACAGCGCCGCGGCAGTCTCGCCAATGCGGCCCGCCAGCGGGACGAGACTCGGTCGGGCACCTCAGGGAGAACCACGTGGCCGTCTCCGCCCCACGCCATTCCAGGCACGGCCGCCCTCACTCCGTATGTCGTTGATCTCGGGGTTCCTTTTCTTCCTGGTCTCGCTCGGCCTGCACGCCTTGGCCGGACGGTTGGGGCTCATCGCTAACAGCGTGCTCCGCTTTCTCGCGGTCGGCAGCACCGTCGGATTGCTATTGATCTTATGGCTGATCGCTCGCTACGGCCCTTTGTCGGCAGAGCTGATCACCGGCGTGCTCGCCTATGCGTTCCTCTGCAATCTCTACATATTTCTGTTCACGTTCACGCTCAGCAGCGTGTCGGCCAACCTGTTGTCGAGGCTGTCGCGGCAGCCGCTCGGTCCCGATGAGGTGGCACGGCTCTACAGCGGACGCAACATGACCGAGGCGCGGATAAGCCGCTTGATCCAGGCCGGCTTTCTCAGCGCCGGCCCGGAGGGCCTGGCGCTGACCGCGGCGGGGGGGCGAATCGTGGCCGTCTACGAGCGCCTGCGTCGCCTCTTCAAGCACGGGAACGACATCTGACGCCGACGCGCGGAAGCGAGTTCGTCGCCAGCGCGGTCGGCGCTCGGCGCGCCGAGCGGCCATCGCGTCAGTCGGAATCGGTTCTGAGGGATTCGGGTGCCGCGGGCTCTCGCGGAAGGACGCTTGGGGTGCGGCGGCTCGCCGGCCTGCTGCCCAACAAGAACAGCTCGGAAAGGCTCTTGTTGGGGAACTCGATGAAGCGATAGGAAAACGCGGAGAACGCCAAAATCAGCGCGAGGGCCGGTATGTATATCGCAAAGGCGTGCTGCCATGGCTGCGGGTTGACGCCCAAGGTAAATTTCAGGAACAGCGGCGAGTGCCAGATATAGATGCTGTAGCACATCGCTCCTATGAGCTGGATGGCCCAGTTGGCAAAGAGCCAATGAAGGGCCCGGTTCGAGCCAAAGAGCAGCGCGGCGAACATCAGATACAATCCGGCCTCCAAGATGAAGGGCAACGGTACGTCGAGCGCGCTTGTGGGCCAACCGAGATTTCTCGCCGTGGCGTAATGCCAATTGAGTTGGCAGAATACCAGAATCACGACGAGCCCGATCGTGAAGCACGCGAGCGAGTACTTTCTCAGCAGGTTTATGACGGGAAGGTCGGGATTCACGTAGAGGTGCGCGAAGTAGATCCCCGCGGCGAACTCGACGAATGCCAGCCAAGTGACGTCGCCGCCGCTCAGCAGCAGGAAATTCTGGAGCGTGCTCGAGTGCGCCACGAGCGGCCAGAAAACGGTTCGTCCACCTGTGAGCAGCGTGATCTCTCTGTTCGCCGCGTAAAAGACGGCCAGGGCCGCGAAGAGCCGGAAGGCACCCCAGCGATGGACGGCGACGACGAAGAGCGGGAACAGGGCCGAGAGCAGGATTTCGATCGAGATTGACCACAGCGCGCCGTTGGCGTTCATCACGTTGTATCCGGCGATCCAACTGAAGGTGGCAAGCGGAAAATTCACCAGGTAGATCCAGAACCGGTGATCCGAAATCGGCGGGAAATCGATCATGATGAAGGGGAGGAAGCTGCCGAGGAAGCACAGCGGCAGGAGGCGAAGCGCGCGGCGCTTGAAAAACGCGATGCAGTCGGCGGCGCGCCGCATCTCGCGCCGCCGATTCGCGTAGGGGAGATAGAGGACGAAGCCGGAGGCCATGAAAAAGGCGTCGACTCCGATCCAGCCACTGTTGAGGATCGCACCGAGGGTGATCTTGAGATGCCCGGCCGGGACATGGAACGCCTCGGGCGGGAAAGGACGCCCGAGCGAATGGATCATCAAAACCGCCAGGATTGCGTAGCCGCGCCAGCCGTTGACCACGTCGAGCTTGGGAGCTCCGCTGCCACGGTCGGCCCCTCGTCTTTCCTGCGATTTCACTCCCGTCCTCTCCAAAGGTGGCCCGAATGAACGTCCTCACCGCCCGGCATCGCCATCGGCCACACCACGGGAGCGCTACCGTCGCGGCCCTCGCCAGCTTCCGCCTCGCAACTCCGGCGGCATCTCGCGCGCGCACGTTACCACGGGGCCCGCGCGCAAAGAAGCACTGGCTTGGCCGGAGTGCCGCACCTCGCCTCCGGTAGACCCGGCCGGTCCAGGATGCCGACGCTTCAGACGGCCCCGAACGGCAAGAACGAGTCTCTCCAAGGCGAGCGCCCTCGTCATCGGCATGAGTGGAAGCATGACCTGCTCGAAGCGCATGCTTTAGCTGGCCGACACCAAGCAGGTGGCAAGCATCAGCAGCAAAACCGAGCAGAGATACCGCGAGCGTGCGGCTTTGCGCCCACCACAGCGCCCGCCGGACCACGAGAAGGGCGAGGCCCCCGGAATTGCGCACCAGCTCGCGCGCCAACGGTGCGACCGGGACCGGCTGCGGCCCGAGGCTCGGAGCGGATATTCAGACCGATCTTGCTTGCGATAGCTCCGGTCATCTCGAAGCCTGGTACCCGAACAAGCCTCGGATGCCGCGGCGGGATTGACGACGCAATCGCTTTGGAGAGATGTTATCCTGAAATTCGCTTCGTCAGGGCTGACGGACAAGGTCTTCCTTTTGGAGATTCTGCATTCGCCGTCGTTCGCTTCGGTGCGGCGTTGGAACATACTGACTCCCGACGCAATCAGGTTCATTTTGGAATGTTGTTCTCAAAAAAAGTTCCAGGGTCTTCAATGAAGGGCACGTACAAGTGGCCCAAAAAAAGGCCGACCTTGTCCGCCGACCAGCTCAACCTATTGCACCTATGGAACGAATACTGGCTACCGATTATGAACAATAGTTTCGGTCCGGTGCGCGCGTTCAACCACGGATTTCCACTTCGCACCGCATCCCCGCGCGCGACAACGCTTGAGATCGGCATCGGAGAAGGCAGCCATGCGCGGATCGAACGATCCGAGAATTACTTCGGCGTCGACCGCGACACGTCGCTGATCCGTGAGCCGGTCAGGGTTGCGGCGGCCGATATCGACGTAGGCCTTCCATTCAAGGACTCGACCTTCGACCGCATCCTGGCGATACACGTATTGGAACACCTTGCCAATCTCCCTCACGCCCTTGCGGAGGTTGCACGCGTGATGAAGC
This sequence comes from Alphaproteobacteria bacterium, assembly GCA_052143835.1. GTDB lineage: Bacteria > Pseudomonadota > Alphaproteobacteria > JACZXZ01 > JACZXZ01 > DASPPM01. The sequence continues at coordinate 56,448 of JBKQRV010000093.1, read as the reverse complement.
CTAGCGGTGTTTTCAGCGTCGTCATCCCTTGCGAGGGAGGGATTGCGTATACCCTCGGCAGGAACCTCACCAGTCGCAGGATTTTCGAGCGCAAATTCGGGAAGAATTTTGACTGGATGATGGCCTATGACCATGTCAACACGTCAGCGGAAATACTCTCGGAAGTCCGAAAGAGATTTGGCTCGGTGCGGACCGTGTATTTTCCGACGCGCGTCCCCTCAATCCACGTCAATCTCCTTATAGGGATGGAATTACGGCTCCCGCAAGGTTGAAGCGCCTAGCCCTGCCGCGCCCCGCACATCGAACAGCCGGCACGTGGGGCCCGGCGTGGCCTACTAGCCTTTTCACTCCGCCACCTTCGCCCGATTGAATTTCTCCCCTCTTGACGCCACGCCTGCCTCCCTGGTGGCGACGCTATTGGCGTCGTAAAGCGGGGCGAAACCCGCCACGCCATGCATCAGGAGCATCGCCATGAAGATCTGAAACGCCGCGATGATCATGAACAATCCGAATACCGCTCGATGATTGGCCGCCGTTTCCTGCGGCAGCATCGCATAGCCGGCGTTGACGAATTCCACGACGAAATTGCCAGTCAGCCACAGTCCCGCGACGAACATCAGGAGCGACAACAGAGTCGTTCGCGTATAGGAGAACGCTTGGAGCCAGCGCGTTCGTTGCCGCCCGAGCAGGTCGTACAGCGAGCGCGCCACCCCGCCCAGCAGGCAGGCCTGCAGGCCCACCACCGCCATCGTCAGCGCCAGCATCATTACGTTCAGAGAGAGCGTGACCCTTCCGACCGTGATCGGTCCACCGACCAGCGCCAGCATCAGCGCAAGGCCCATCGCCAGCAGCACCAGGCCGGGCTTGATCAGAAAGAAGTCGGCCCCGCTGACCAGCATCGCCTTTAGATTGTTCCATCCGGCCGCCCAGGGAGAGAGCCATCCCGCACGCCTGTGATGACTTACGCGGCCCGCGCGGTCGCGCAGGAACTTTACCGGCGTCTCGCCGGTCCGCAGGCCCAGTCGCGTCGCCTTGATCAGCATTTCCGACGCATATTCCCATCCCTGGGACTGCAGCATCATCGCGCGCAACGCTGCTAGGGTCACACCGCGCATCCCGCAATGGATATCGGAGAACCGCGTGCCATATATCAGATTCAGAATGGCACCCGTGAGCGGTGTGCCGAAGTAACGATGCAGCGCCGGCATCGCCCCGGGCTCGATGGCGCCCGCAAAGCGCGATCCCATGACGAACTCGTAGCCTTGCTCCAACTTTTCGACAAACCCGTTCAGCTCCCGGAAATCATAGGTACAGTCGGCGTCGCCCATCAGCACATACCGGCCGCGTATGAAGGGAATGGCATCGATATAGGCGCGTCCGAGCCCGCGTTTCGGCGTCGTGAGCACGCGCGCGCCTTCGGCAAGGGCGATCTCCCCCGTGCGGTCACTGGAGCTGTCGACAATGATGATCTCGGCGGCGATTCCCGCCTTCGCGATTCCCTCGCGGCACCAGCCGAGAAATTCTCCGATCACGGCCGCTTCGTCCATCGCGGGGATCACGATCGAAAGGAGCGGCTCGGAAGCGGCTTCGCCCGCAGGCACGCGCAACACGATTTCGTCGTCGTAGGGAACCCGGATTTCGCGCATGTCTCCAGCCCTCGAAACGACCATTGCGCTCGTCCCCTCACGCGAATCGCCGCACCTCGGCGCCCGACGTCACCCGCCGCTGGTCCGCCAGTCGCCGTCTTGCGACGAACGGCGAAGCCATTCTGCCGACAGTCCCCAAATGACCAAGAAAGATAACATTCGGCTGGGATACGCGGAAGCCTAAAGGCGCCTTCCGCAAGGCTTCCGGCGCCGGGCGCGGCGCGCACCATTCTCTAATGGCCGACTTGGCCCTTTCGCGCCCGTACGGGGAGTAGCTCGAGCGCACCGGTCGCTGGGGTGAAGAAGGCGAGAACGCGGCAGCTTCGTCCAGAAACTATCTCCTCGTGACCTTGGACATCGCGACCCTGGCGCCTGCGGCCAAGGGCGCGTAGATTCGGCCAAGCGTCGGCATATTGCGCGGATGCCAGGTGGGATTCGATATTGCAGGGCATACGAGACCATCAGGACGGATTCATAGGGGCGATGATCGCTGCCTCCATCGTGGCCGCGATTTTTGCCCTGTTTTATTTATCCGGCTACGAAAACGCCGCCGTCGACCCGCAATTTTACATCGCCGACGCCCTGGGCCTGATGCAGGGGCATCTTCCCCTGAGGTGGGGAGATCTCTTGAACATGTTTTATAACTTTGGAGATCCGGATGGCAACAGGCCAAGATTTCTGATGTATTTCGTGGCGCTGCTTGATTTTCACTTGCGATATTTTCTCTACGACTATTTCGTCATACCGCCAACCCTTTCGCTGTCATGGCTATTTCAACTCATCTTGGGGCCTTATTGCCTTTACAGACTCATGCAGAACGTCACGCGAGACAAGCAAGCCGCCTGGCTTACGCTGGCCGTTTATCTCTCGTCGGTCGGCTTCCTCTCGGGATTCACCTTCGGCTTGGCGTCAGGAAAAGCCTTGTCCAATGTGGTGTACATCGTCGCCCTCTTCCTGGCCTCCGGACTCGATCGTCAGGCAGCTCCCGGGACTTTTTTGTTCTTCATACCGAGATGGCGGAAATATGCCCTGCTGGTGCTCCTCTTTTTCGGGCCCTTCCTCGACGAGATGCCTCTCTTCGCCTATCCCTTGCTGGTTTTGCTGTTCCCGGGCCGTTTCCTGCCGCCTGCATGGACAGCGCGGGGCACGAGTGCCGCCGCGGTCAACCTCGCCATTCTGGCGCTACCCCTTGCCGCGTTTTTCCTCTTCGCCATCGTCTTCGCGCCGATGATCACCGAGCATTATTTTCATTATCATTTCGACTATATGGGCGCCATCTTGAACAGCAAGGGGACCACGGGGCCGTTCGGCATGTTTTCGTTGCGCACGCTCGCGCTCAACTTTCTGGCCCTCTTCGGAAGCGCTATCGTTCCGCTCGAGACCAAGAACGTATTTCAGCTTTTTGCCGGAGCCGATCTGGGCGCGCCGTCGTCGGAGCTCGCGACATACATCATATGCGTGCCGCTTTTCGTCCTTGGGCTGGCGGCACTCGCGCTCTGCCGCGGCTGTTTGAGCCCGGCCCGCCGCAGATTGACGGCGCGGTGCGGCATCACGATGGCGGCATTCCTGATATTTTTCGCCGCGGTCCAGGGCCGCCACGGCGGATGGGCGTACGGTTTTTATTACGGCTCGGTCTTCGCTGTCCTGTTTGCGCTCATGCTCGGCATCTGGTTCGCAGCGATCCGTCGGGAGCGCGCGGGGCTGCGCGTCGCCTTTGTCGTCGCGACCGCCCTGATCGTCGCCATGCAGATCCACAATACGGCCGTCGCACAGCAAGGTGTGGCCGAGGCGACGAACCTCCTGTCCTTGAAAACAAATGGCCTCGTTCCCCATGAGATGGGCAACGCCGTCGCGGTCGACGAAAAGCTGCCGGTCAGTCATGCGATCCTCGAGGAGCTTTGGACCGCGTGGCGACAGGGCCGCCTCGAGGAGCGCCTGCGGGAGGCGCCCATACCCGTGGGCGCCCTCTATCTCGTGTGCGAGCTGCGTTACATCAGCCATCTGCGCGCGGTGGACCATTGAAAGGCGAGCCGGGCCGCGCATGCGCCCGACGGCCTCGCCGCAGAGCACGATTTCTTCGAAAGCTTTGTCTCAACCGCCGCGCCTCATTTCGCATGCTGCATGACCATAGCGGCGTCGCGATTTAGCGATCGAGCCCCTGCCGCCGGCGCCAGGCGTCCAGCTCCTCGAAGAGCCACATGTCCCTGGGCGCGAACGACGGCCGCAGGCGGCGAAAGTCATCGCCGGTCCGCGCGGCCCGCCAGTAGGCGGCGACCTTGGCCTCGCTCAAAGGTGCCCCGAGGGTGAGCGGGCCATAGTCCTCCGGGACCAAGTCCGTCCTCGCGTACAAACGGTCGTGTACGCCCATCCAATAGCGGTTGAAGGACATGCACCAAGTGAAGGAGATGTAGCCGAGATAGATCGCCGCCAAGCAGGCCACGGCGCGGGCGGTGCGGACGCCGCGCAGGCAGCTGATCGCGACGGCGACCATGAGAAGCGCGAAATTCGGGAAGAGCGCGCCATAGTAAAAAGTGCCGGCCTCGACGAAATGACGAGTCAGGAGGAGGCTCTCGTAGCAGGTAAAGAGCGCGAACAGGAGCACGGTCCGGGCAAGAAGCAGCCGCATCTGCCGGCCCGCAAGGCCGGCAGCGGCGAGGATGGCCGCGGCCAAGGGCAATAGACTGAGGGCGGCGACCGTCGATCCCGAGCGCCACCATGTGAACTCGCTATGCAGCATGTTGTACGCGATGGCGCCAAGCGTCCGCACGTTCAGCCGGTCCAGGAACGGCACCCCCTTGGCCGCTCGGCCGACATTGAACACATAACTCCAGAACTCGAAATCCGTATAACCCCAAAGCGATCTCACGATCACCGGTGCCGCCCAAGTCACGAACGCCAGGAAGAGCGGGAACGTCGCGACGACGCACGCGAGGAACGGCCAGTCGCGGCGCTGCTGCCATTCCACCAACAGAACGGGGATGCCCCCGCACAGGAACCAGCAGCTCTGATCCGAGCAGTAGGCGAGGAAGAGCGAAAGATACAAGATGACCGCCGCGGCGGACCAAGCCCTGTGGTCGGGCGCGCGCCGGATCCGCGTCGCCTGGAACAGGCAGAAATTGACGAAGAAGCCGGCCAGCGCCTTGGCGGGATTGAAGAGCATGAGCAGCGAGGAGAGGTAACCGGCGGAGAGCGCGTACAGCCCCGTGCCGAGCAGGGCGGCGGGTGGATCATCCGTGAGCAGGACGATCGCGCGGTAGAAGAAATAAAGCGAGGCGAACGACAGCAGCCACGTTATGCTGATGCTGGGGTGCGGCGGAATATATTGGACGAGCCACAGGCGGAAGAAGGAATTCACATAGCCCGTCAAGTACGAGAGAAAACGCGCCTCCGCGCAGATGTCCGATAATGCCTCGCAATCGAAAAAGCGCGCGACGTCGCGCCAATGAAGCTCGGTCAAAGCCAGCACGTGCTTGCGTTCCGCGAGGAACACTTCCGGGTGCATCCAGGTGATGCTGTAGTCCGTCACGCAAAGCGCGACGACGACCAGGGATGCGAAGCAAAAAAGCGCGGCCACGTAAAGCTCGAGCCGCGAGGTTCGGGACCGCGCACCTTGCGCCCTTCCATCAAACATCGACGTGCCTGAAAAGCGACCGCGGGCGCCTATGCCGCGACGATCGGGAGCGGCCGACTGATGAGGTAGTGGGTATGCAATGCCGCAGGGAAACAGCGAGCATCAAAGAATCGATACGAAACAGGTTGCGCATCCGTGAAACTATTCCTGCTCCTCCAGGAGCACACAGGACCGGCGGCTCGAAACGCTCCGTTTGGCTTGCCGGCCTATTGAGAATCAATTCGCGCCCGTGTCAACGAGATTTGACGGCCGCGCCAGACTCCTCATCGCTGGCTCTACTCCCGCGCGTCGACGCCGTGGGCGGCCGGCTCCTCGTCGCGGCGGATGTCTCCTCGCCAGAGCGCACCGCACTGATTATGCGATGGGTAAACATGTCGCGAATCCCGAAATAATAAACTTCCAATTTAAAGCCCGTCGCGCCCAAATAGTCTTCGATCTGCCGGCGCGACCTCACCTGCGTCGGTTCCGGCGGGTGCAGCGCGATATCCCTCTTCATGATCCGCCTCAGCACATAATGGATGAGCTTCAGCGCCTGGGTCGCAAGCCCATAGACCGGCGGCCAGAACAGAACAATTCGGCCGCCAGGCTTCAGCACGCGGCGGAATTCGCTGAGGATGCGAGCGATCTCCTCCTCGGTATAATGTTCCATGACACCGAGATTGAAGACACCGTCGTAGCTTCCTGGCTCGGCGGGAATCGCGAACACGCTACCCTGCAGGAGCACCGCTCGCCCCGCGTGATGGCGGGCGTATTCGGTAAGCGCTCGCGGCGAAATATCGAAGGCGGTGATGTTGAAGCGATCGTAGGCGCCGATGTCCACCACGCCGGTGCCGCAGCCGGCGTGGAGCAATTTGGCGCCCGTGCCGAAGGTGTTGCTCAGGAAATGGGTAACCGCTGGGCGGATGATAAAACGCCGGTAGATGGCGGCGACCAAGTCGTAGAGCCACTTGCCCTCGTGCCCCGCGCCGCTCCAATAGGATTCCCAAGCCGCCTGGGCTTTATCGCCGGTGTCGACGCCGTCGAACGGCGCCACGTAAATCAAGGAAGCGCGATTGAGCCGGGTGCGCCAGCCCAGGCGCCACAAGAACCGGACGCTCTGCAGGATGTCCTTGAGCTTCATCTTGGAATGGCCGTAGGTGCGCGGCGGCAAGTCGATCGCGATTTGTGAAATCCTCACTCCATTGACATTCAGCCGGTGCAGCGATTCATAGAAAAATGAATAGCCTCTCGACCCCACCATCTCGAAAATGCCGGCAGAAATGCGATCGAGTCGATACGAGCGGAAGGCGTTGGTGCAGTCTAGCGGCAGATCGAGGAAGATGGTGGTGAGGAAATGGCCGAGATGGGTCAACAGCCTCCGATTCCACGCCCAGCCATCGAGGCTGTGGGGACCGATGAAGCGCGAGCCAACCACCACGTCGACGTCGTCGCCGGCCGACAATAGACGCCCGATATCGGATGGCGAGTGGCTGAAATCCGAATCCATGGTCACCAGCCTCGTATATCCGTGCTCGTAGGCCCAACGGACGCCCGCCATATGGGCCGAACCGATGCCCTGCTTCCCGGATCGATGCAGGACTTTGAGACGCGGGTATTCGGCGGCCAAGCGGTCGAGAATGGCGCCGGTGCCATCGGGCGAATTGTCGTCGACGAAAAGGAGGTCGAGGTCGAGGCCTGTGGCGCGGATCTCGGTGACGATGAGTTCGACGTTCTCTGCTTCGTTGTATGTGGGGATCATCACGAGGGTTCGGATTTGGTCGCGCATCAGGCCTCGACAGCGGCGTATTCCGCATCCACCATGAGAGCCGCCAATTCCTCCAAAGTGGTGCGCGCAGACCATCCCGTTGCCCGCGCGATTTTTGCGGGATTCCCAACCAGGGACCCGCGGTTGACCTTCTGAACCAGCGACGGATCGATCACCACATGCTCGCGCCAGTCCAATCCGACCCGGGCGAAGGCGGCCGCGACGAAATCGCGGACGGCAGCCCCGCGGCCAGAGGCGATGACGAAGTCGCCGGCTTCTTCGAGAGCAAGGATGCGGCGCATGGCGTCGGTATATTCCGGGCTATAGCCCCAGTCTGCGCGCGCCGCAAGGTCGCCCAGGCGCACCTGACGGCGCAATCCGCGCCGTATCTCGACGGCGGCGCGGGCGACCTTGCGCGAAAGGAAACGCAGGGGCCGCCGCGGCGATTCATGGTTGAACAAGAACCCGACACTGGCGCGTAAGCCTTGGTCGTGGCGGTAGAATTGACAGAGTTGGACGCCGGCGGCTTTGGAGATGCCGTAGGCGCAGACCGGTGCCAGCGGCGTTCGCTCGGTCTGAGGCTCTTCCGTGACGACGCCGAAGACATGAGAAGAGGCGGCGTAAAACAGTGCCGCGCGCGACCGGATGGCAACCAGGGCGTCGAGAACGTTGACCAACCCGTCCACGTGCACCGCAAGACTGCGCCGCACAATGTCGGTTTCCGCGTCGAGGCGGTCTTCGGACGAATGGTGGTAGGCGGCGAGGTAATAGATTTGATCGAAGCCGCCGTTCGCGATCAGCCCTGCCATGGCAGTGCGGTCAGATAGGGCGACCGACTGCCGTTCGGCCCCGTCGGGGCCGCTCAGCCCCTGGCGAGTCAGGCCGAAGACTTGCAGGCCGTCCGCCCTCAACTGCTCGCAGAGGTAGGAACCATCCTGGCCCGCAGCGCCGATGACGAGAGCCCGAGGTGCGGTACCCATTCCTAGACGATTTCCAAATCGGGCAAAGGAAAGACGAGCTTGCCGCCGGATCTCAAGAACTCGGCTTCGCGTTCGACGAACTCATTACGAAAATGCCAGGGAAGGACCAGGAAATAATCGGGCCTAGCAGCGCGGCATTCCTCCTCGGAATGAATTGGGATGCCGGTCAGCGGCGTACGGCAGCCCCATTTCTCCGGGTTACGCTCCGCCGCAGCGACGATTTTGCTCGCATCCAGCTTGCAATATTGGAGGAGCGTATTTCCCTTCGTGGAGGCGCCATAGAGATAGAAGGTCTTGCCGGCTCTACGCTCGGCCGCTACGAACGTCCGCAGTTTTTCGCAAACTTTGTCGATCCGCCGCTTGAAGGCGTCGTACGGGGCTCGGGTATCCAGCTTCAACTTTCCTTCGAGCTTGCGCAACCGCCCGATGCGATCCTCCCGCGTGGCGTGGGGTGCATCCCGTTGGCAGACCGCTAGACGGAAGCTGCCGCCGTTGCATGAATTCAACTCGACGTCAAAGACACGCATACCAGAAGTATCGGCTAGATACTCGATCTGGCGCAAGGCGTAGTATTCCAAATGCTCATGGCAAATGGTGTCAAAGGCGTTGGCTTCGAGCATGGTTGGCAGATAGCTCTGTTCCAACACCCATATTCCATCGGGGAGCAGCGCTGCCTTCACGGCGGCGACGAAATCCATGGGAGATTCCAGGTCGTAGAACATGGCGATCGAGGTTGCGACCTTAGCCTTCCCGCCACCGCTTACAATGCGGTAGGTCTCAGCCGAGAAGAAGCTTTCGTGGAGCTGCACGTCATTGGGGTACTGGTCACGGAACTTGCCGGCGATCGGATCTATGCCGATCCGCCGGAGGCCAGGGGTGGCAAAGGACTTGAGCAAGGTACCATCGTTGGACCCGATGTCGACGATAATATCGCCTGTCTTTAGCGGGCAGCGTTCCTCGACCCAACGGGCCAATCCGGCCAGATGTGCCTGCATCGTGGTATTGCCGCCGGACTTGTAGCCATAACCGGGGGTATAAAGTTCTCCTGGCGTCACCGAATGGAGCAGTTGGACGAGTCCGCAATGCGTGCACCGCACCAGCACGAGCGGCGCTTGCGGAGGGTCCGGCTCGCCCTTACGGGGAAAGCGGCTGGCAAGCGCCTGCACTCCGAGGTCGAGGATACTTTCGAGGTTTTTGGTTCCACAAATCCGGCACACCGAGATTTCACGATAGACTGAAGATGTTTTCATAACACGAGCAGACCGTGAGAAAACTCGATTGCCTCTTGCTGCCACGAACAATCCCATCGCAGATGGGGCGCACGACGTACAATAGAAAGACCTTGCCATATAACAGCTCCAGGAAGCTGCCCGTCGGATCGCGGTGAACGATTGGATGCGGCAACGATCAGCCAGCGCGGGGCGCCCTTGCGCGTCATGTGTACTGTGCCGACCCTACGGCGCCGTCGTCGGCTTGCGGGCGATCATGATCATCTCGCCACTGAGCGTCAGCGCGATGACCCGGTTAGCAAACCACCGATGCTGGAGAAGGCGAACCACCGGAGAAAGCGCAGCGTAGCGCCGCAAGCTGATCGACAGCGAGGCGAGGGAAAAATAGGTCGTGTGCGCTTCGGTTTCAATCCCGACAAACCCGATCCTCGTCAACAATCGCTTCAGCGTCGTCCTTGAAAAATACATGAGATGCATTCCCATGTACCAATACCACCGCCGGCCCATGATCCGTGCGAGCCAGGAATCGGCATTACCGGTGTAGATGAACACATAACCGCCTGGCTTTAGTGCGCGGAACACGAGATGCATCTCCCGCGCTGGATCGCTGAGGTGCTCGATGACGCCCCAGAGCGTAATGATGTCGAAGCGCTCTTCCCAGTTAAGATCACTCAGGGGCTTGACGTGGACAAGGTGGTTGCGGCCGGCCTCTTCACGCATCCATTGCGACAGCTCGATGCCTTCAGTGGTAAAACCCGCAGCCGCGGCCGCGTCGAGGAAAATGCCTGTGGCACAGCCGATATCGAGGACGTGGCCGCCCCTATTCCGCGCCATCAGGCGGGCAACATTGCGCGTCGCGGTTCGCCGCCGTTGCTCCACGCTGGAGAGGTACACCTGATCGACGTTGTCGGAATAGGCAAGTGCCAGGTTCGGCACCGGATTCGTATAGATGAATCCACAATCGTCGCAGCGGACGATCTGATAGACCTTTTGCGTCTCGGGGACAAAATCGTAATCCACGTGTGCGGCGAGGTCGCCCAGTTCGTCGCGAAAGCGAACATGGTATCGGTTCGAGCCGCATACGGGACAATCGATTGGTGTCTTGATCACCTGCCGCGGGCGAACGGGAGTAACTTCGATCGAGATGTCTCTGCCCGATGAAATCGTCATGCACTCCGAAGGAATCCATGAAGGTGCCTTGGCCGACATTCCCCCAATGACCGGCCTTGCACGCGTCAGAATGCGCCATTTCGGCCTATGCAGCAAGGTGGACCCGGATCGACGGCGAACTTGGGGGCCGAGGAGGTGAAGGTGCGTACGTCCGATTTTGGCCGCCCGGCCCCCCTCAGATGAGCGGCGAGAATGCCACGTCACGTTGCTGCGCAAAAGGGACTTCAGCCTGCCTTTACCTCATGCTATCGTAAAGATGGGCACGCAGACGACGTTGCCAGGCTCAAGATGCGGAACATGTCCATTCAAGTCCTGCGTTGCTTCCAAGGGAGGCCGCGTGCCGAGAGCCCGGCTGCCGGAGCGCAAGGGCTGGCGCGCGTGAATTCCCGGGACAGCCGAGAATTGCAGGCATCGCCGCCGGCGCCTTCAGCCTTGGGGGCAACTCCGACCCGTGGTCGCACGCCCACGCCGTCCATGCCGCCACGTTGGTCCTGGTTCTGGCATTCTTGGCTGTTTCCTGCCATTTCATCGATTTCCTCGGCAAGGGCCTGTCCAAGGTGGCCTAGTGGAGCGGCCTGCGGGGCAGCGCGTTGAGCGTCGCTTCCGCGCAAGGATCGGCGGAAGCACCGGGATTCCTTGAATCCTGTTCCGGCCGAGCATCATGAGTGCGGGACGGGCTTTCTCCAGAGCAAGGTCCCTGGAAAATTGGTCGGCGCTGCTATTTCTCGCAGCATCGCTCTCGCTTCTTGCATGCTTCCTGACGGACTACGGCATCAATTGGATGAGGCCCGATGTCTTCAACTTTATCCCGCAATGGAGAATAAGACACGAAATCATATTCAGCGCATCGCAGCCGTTGAGGCCCGCGACGGTCGGCTGGCTCTCGCTGCGTGGAGCGATCACGCTGAGGTCCGCGCCGCTCAATTGGCACCAGTTGGGTCGTTACTTCTTTGATTGCTTGAACAGCGATTGCGGGCGAGGGCGGTTTCTAGCGTACCTTTTTTTTCATTTGGATCAGATGTTCCGCGTCTGGCTTGCCGGATATCTGCCGCCGCATCCAAGTCTGTCTTTGACATGGTTCTTCTCGCTCATCTCGTTGTATTTTCTTCACCGCACCGTCTTCGCCCTTACGCGGGACAGAATGGCGGCACGGCTGGCCGTCGGACTCTATGCGCTCTCGGAGGGCTTTCTTTCGCCCATTCTCATGATGACGATTCCAGCAAAGGCGTTCGCTAATTCGTTCGTCATTTTCTGCCTATATTTGGCGGCGAAGATTTGGCAGTCCGGCGATTGGCGCGCATACTCGACCAAGGCCGTGGTCCTCTATATGGCGCTGCTCCTGACCTGTTGTACCGATGAGACCGCCTGGGTTATCTATGGCGCCCTACCCATCATGTTCCCGTCCCTGTTCCAACGTCGGCACCTCGCTCTGGCGATTTGTCTGTTCTCCACGTTCGCGTTGTATTTGGCGTTCGTCACTTGGCTCGCTCCAATCGCTACGACGTACTATTGGCCCAAAGGAATCTATCCTACTATGGACTTCTGGGGCTGGACGTTCAATCTTGGGTCGCGAGCGACTCCGTGGGTGTCGCCTCTGCTCGCGCAGCTCGACCTCGGCACGATCCTGTCGTCGGCTTGGAACATCTTGAAATTTGAGTTTGCCTGGCCGCGGTCGGTCGGGACCGCCGCCGCCGCAAGCGTTTTTCCGTTCGCCGTCGGCATCGGGGCTGCCGCTGCGCGGGCAAGCGCGCAATTGCGCTGGCGGCTAGCGCGGGCAATAGTTCTCCTTGTCCTGTGTGCAATTTACGAGGGTCTTGTGTTGTCCCGTCTGATCACGGCGCCGATCGGGGGAGGCTACCAGTCCAACTATTACTATGGCGCTCTCATAGCGGTCTTCTCCGTCGTCGTGATCGGAATCACGGTCGGCTGCTTTCGCGGCATGCTGGCCGCTCGCGCGGCTTGCATTCTTGCCGCCTGCTATCTCGGCTGGGTGTCCTGCGCAAACTTGCTGCGCGACAACCGAGAGGCGATGGACAGCTATGAAGCTGCCTACGCCCAAATGTACGTGCAGGGCGGCGGGCGCGAGCCGTTTACGCCCGGCGCAACGCTCACCCTGGCGAAAGTCGTAAAGTACTGGCGGGCGGCGCAGGCGGGTGAGGACCTCACCAAGTTGCGCGCCGCGTTTTCTCCGAGTGACGTGTGGCTGTTCGAGCTGATGGACCACAAGCTCTGTACGTCGCGCGCCTGCTGCATTTGGCCTCAACGATTGGAGGGGTATTGTCCGGAACAGACGTGCATTGCGCCTGGGAACTACTGAGTCCGGATCGTACGTTGTCGCACTCGCTGTGAGCACCTCGATAAGGACCCTGAGATCACTCAACTCTTTTTCGGTCAGGCTCTAAGCGGCCCCCATAGGGCCGGGGAAATCAGCAAATAAACAGAAACGATGTCGCGGAATGTTGCCGACGACACCGAGCCGGGGTCGGCCGATGCATCCGGCGCAGCGAGCAGATCGACACCGGGAGCACGCCCGCCGGCGAGGAGGCAGTGGTGAAAGGGCCATCGAAGCGCCTGCGCGGGGGATCGCGCGACGGCTCAGAAAGCCTTGAGCTTGCGGAAGGCGAAGATGACCATGCGGAGCAGCAGCCAGCCGTGCCTGAAGCGCGAGATCTGCGTCTCGCCGTAGCGCCGGCTCGCGTAGCGCACCGGGATTTCGACGATCTTCAAGTTGAGCTTGGCGGCACCGAAGATGAGGTCGAAGTCGCCGAAGGGATCGAAGTCGCCGAAGTAGGCGCGGTCGGCCGCGATCCTCCGGTAATGGCGCTTCAAAAGCGCCTTGGTGCCGCAAAGCGTATCGGTCAGGCGCTCGTTCAAGAGCCAAGTGAAGAGCCGTGAAAAGACGCGGTTGGCGACAAGGTTCAGAAAGCGCATCGCCTGCTCCTCCATCGGATAGATCAGGCGCGAGCCGTTGACGAACTCGCCGCGGCCCGAACGGACCGCCTCGTAAAAGCGCGGCAGCCACTCCGGCGGCACCGTCAGGTCGGCATCGAGGATGATGAGGACCTCGCCGCGGGCGTGCGCGAAGCCCTTGCGCACCGCGTCCGCTTTGCCTTTGCCGTCCTGCGCCAACAAGCGGATGTCGCGCTCGGGATAGCGCGCCATCACGCGCTCGATCTCCGCGCGCGTGCCGTCCTCGCTGCCGCCCTCGACGAAGATGATCTCGAGGTCGTCCGCGAAGCGCGGCAGGCGGCGGATCGCGGCCTCGATGTTGCCGCGCTCGTTCTTGCAAGGGATGATCACGCTCGCCGAAAGCGCCTCGCGCGAGCCGGTCGGCCGCGGCCGCGCCACCACATAATTGCGCAAGCAAAGACGGCGGATGAGCGGCAGGGTCGCGACATAGCGGTTGACGAAAGGACCCAGGCCCAAGAGGCGCTTGGGCAGGAGCTGGCGCCACTCGCGTTTCACCACCTCGAACCCGGCGAGCTCGAGGAGCGCCATGATGTCCTCGGTCGAAAGCCAGTTCTGCGGCTCCTGCGGCATCTTTTGCCGCAGCCACACGCCAAGCTTGAGGAGCGGCTCCCACATCGTCGAGTAATAGGAGATGACGATACGCGTATCCGGCGTCGCGACCCGACGGAGATTGACAAGGGTCGTCTGGCAATCCTCGAGCTCACCAATCGTGTCGGCGAGCAGGATGACGTCGAACGGTCCGCCCAATCCCTCGAGCGTCACCGCATCCTCGACGTCGCCGAGACGAAATTCGTAGTCGGGATAGCGCTCGCGCGCCACGGCCAAGGTGGCCTCGCTGAAGTCGACGCCGACTCCGCGCGCAGGCGCCACCGCCGCCAAGCTGTGTCCGACGCCGCAACCGAGCTCGAGCACCTTGATCCCCGGCGGAATCAGGAAGCGCAGGTAACGGTGGTCCTCCCGGTAGAAATAGCTGTTGCGCGCGATCCAAGCGAGGCGCTCGCCCGCCTGACGGTCGGCCCGCGCACGGATCGTGCGCTTGCGCCCGAAGAGGTCCGCTCGCGCATCGCTCATTTCATTCCTTTGCTCGCTTCCGTCACTCAAGGCTCGATACCTGGTTCGCCCGCTTTCGGCTTGAGCGGTTCGAGACGTAAGGCCGACTCGTCGTCTCCGGCCACGATCCGCTCGAGGCTGAGGTCCCAGCTTTCGAGCCCCGCCTGCCGCTTCAGGGCGTCGTCGGGATGTGCTGGGCGATGAACCGTGCCAGCAGCTTCATGCCCTCGGGATTGGTGTGGCAGCAGTCGTCGGCATATATCGTCTCGCGAACATTATCGTAGATGTCCACCGCGCTGACGAAGTTTACGCCGGCCTTGGTCAATTCCTTGGACTCCGCAAGCATGCGCACATAACCGTCGTGCATCGGTTGCGCCCACCATTTGTCCCAGCTGAGCACAGTCCGCTTTTCCTCCTCGCTGAACGGTTTCGCGGAAAGATACTGGTTGGGCTGAAGGACGTGGAGGTATGGGATGCCGTAGCTGCGCAGCATGCCCGCCATCAGGATCGATGACCGTCGCCAGGTTGCGATGCTTTGCTCGAGGGCCTGTTCCGGGGAGGTGCCCGGTCTCTGCGGCAGAATGAAGACGGGCTGCGCGAGCGCCGCCGAGGGATCGAGCGTGAGCGCCGACTTTTCCGCCCGTGCCTCGAGGCGCCCCGCAAGCTCCGCGCCAAGCTCGAGCAGGAGGGCGGGGCCGGCGAGCGGAATCTTGGACATCTCAAGCAACAGCCGCTCTCTTGCCTTCTTCCAAAAAAAGAAGCTCAACAGGGCCGGACGGCCGGTTTCTTGATACACGGCCGCGCTGAACATGTTTACCAGGTCCCTGATCTGCCCGTCGGAAGGCATCGAGTAGTCGACGCCGGCGCGGTTGTTGACCAGAGCATGAATGATTTCATTGGCACCGTCGATGTTGACGACCAGGTCGAACCGTTGGCCGATCGACAGGAAGTAGGCAAGCGTCGCGAGCGGCTGTGGCTGCTTGAACCCCTCGCGCGCGAAGGAGAGCAGGGTGATTTTCTTGCCGCGCAGCCCGGGCACCTGCGGCAGGATATCGTCGTACAGCTCCGGCATCGTAAACTTGGCGAAGGCGACCGCCATGGACCCGCCGAAGAGCCCGATGACATACTCGTCGTCGCCTTGCTTCCGGTAGG
This sequence comes from Alphaproteobacteria bacterium, assembly GCA_052143835.1. Lineage (GTDB taxonomy): Bacteria > Pseudomonadota > Alphaproteobacteria > JACZXZ01 > JACZXZ01 > DASPPM01. The sequence continues at coordinate 40,876 of JBKQRV010000093.1, read as the reverse complement.
GATAATCCAGCACGGAATTGAAGCCATAATTGTTCGTAACGTAATAGACGCCGCCCTTCTCGCACAGCACATTGACCCGATATTTGCACTCCGGCCGCGCCAGATCCTGCGCGCGAGAATCCCCGACGAGAACTCGCTCGTTGGGAGCGAGGTTGTAGCCGTAGTAGGGGCTGATGCGGAATTCGGTCTGCGACAGGCCCAGCCGCAATGCGCGGCGCAAATCTTCCGCGTTGACGTCGCGCAGCCCCGCAGCAGGTCCGGAGACGCGATTTCTGACGATCGAGTCTCTGGCGAGATAATAGAGATGCCCGTCATGCACCAGGTAATATACGAGGCCGGCCAGCTCGAGCAGAGCGAACAGGACAACTGCGTTCACCGCGAGCGTCCGTAGCAGTTTCAAACGGCGGTGAAGCATCAGCGGCGCACGCACGAAATGGGAGCAGGAGATTCGGCGACCGGCTTGCGCCGGCCCGATGAGCTTGCCGAGTACCCGAAGGGTGACGCCGCCATGTTACCACACCACGTTCCTCAAGCAAGCGCTCGCAAGGGCAGCGCTCGCGAGAGCCTTGCGGCGACGCCGACGCCGGGACCAGCCTCCAGCAGACCCGCGCGGCGACGACTTTGACAGGGGAAAGCGGCCGCTGTAGGTTGCGCATCGCAGGCCGATTCGGTGGAATGCGGGTCTTTTGCGCGCGGGGCTTGCCCCGGCCAATCTACCGGGCCACATTCGCGGGCCGGGTATACCCGTTGGGACCGGTATTGCGATCAGACGGCGCGTGAATTCCAAGGGTCGAGGCGATAACAATGACTGCACGTCGGGTGCGTTCCATCGCTTCCTTGACCGGCTTGCCGCCGCAGGACCCGCGATGGCGATCGATCGGATCGTGCAATTTGAGTGCGCGGAATTGCGCTCGGACTCATTGAACCGCGTCGCTTCGCTGGATCTGTTGCGCGGACTGGCGGCCCTGTCGGTTGCGGTTCCGCATTTCTTCATCTACACCGCCGACGGAACCGGCGTCGCCGAATCCGTGTCCGTGCTCGCGGTGGAGATCTTCTTCGTCTTGAGCGGGTTCGTGCTTGCGCCGCAGATCCTGTTCTGCGTCGAGCGCGGCAATTCCACAACACTTCTCAGATTCCTGGTGCGGCGCTGGATGCGCACCGTTCCGCCCTACGTGGTTGCTCTGATCGTGATCTCGGTGCTGTTCCAGCAGATGCGCTCGTCCGACTTTTGGCGTTATCTCTTTTATGTGCAGAATCTGTGGCGTCAATCCAACGCGAACGACTATTACACCGTCGCATGGAGCCTCTCGATCGAGGAATGGTTTTACGTGTGCTTCCCCGCCCTCTTGCTCCTCATCCGGACGTTCGGACCGCGCGGCATGGCTCGGCCCGTCAAAACCGCGGTCGTCGTGATCGTCGCGGTCTCGATCCTGCGCGTGACATGCGGGGATATCGGAAACTGGGGCCCGGAGGTGCGCAGGGTCGTCGTCTTCCGCATCGATTCGATCGTGTACGGGTTCCTGCTCTTCCTCCTGCTCGAGCGCTTCAATTTTCGCCGCGCTGGGGTCGCGTCCTTCGTGCTGCTCGTGCTCTCGTCCCTCGTCGGCTTCAAGACGACGACGCTCATTTCGGAGGTCGGCAGTCCCGCCGCCAAGCTGGCATTTCCTTTCATTGCCGCCGCGTTCGGCATGCTGGCCGTCACCTTCTTTCGAGCGGCCGCGCCGGCAATCGATCGTTTCGCGGCCGTTCGCGCGCTCAGCTTCTTTCTTGGAAGAATATCCTACGGCGTGTATCTCTTCCACATGCACGCCCTTTACCTGGTGCGCGAGGGCCTCTCGGGCATGTCGACGCCCCTTCAATTCGCGGTCTACATCACCTCGACCGTCGCATTCGCGTGGCTGTTCTTCCATTTTTTCGAGAGACCGATCCTTGCGGCTCGGCCTCGGCTCAAGCCTCCGTCCGACGCCCGCGCGGCGGGCGATGACGGAGCGCCGTGGCTAGAGGGCGCGGTCTTGCCGCACCTCCTCCGTGGAAGTGCGTCCGAACGCCCCCTGCAGCGCGGAGAAGCGCCGCCTTCACGTCCTCACGATTGACAAAGCAATGAACATGCGGCCCCCCCTCTTGAAGAGCCTGCTTCGCGCGCTCTGGGCCAACCAAAAATATTGGCTCTTCCCGCTATTGACGCTGGTGATCATCCTTATCGCGCTTGCCGTGTTGGGCGGCGGGCATGCTTTCCTGCCGTTCATCTATACGAAATTTTAGAATAGCCGGCCTCGTGCACATCCGGGGAGCCCCCGCAACGGCCACGACCTTCGACGCGAGGACGGGATTTCGTGCCCTTAGCGAATTTCCTCTGGCCTGCAAAGAATGCCTTTGGGCCATGTCGCCGAGAGTTGCGGCCGCGCTTACGCACGACGACGCGCACCGGAGAGCGGCACAGCCGACCCAAGGACGGTGAAATCCTCTCCGCCCGCTCGCTCGGCTCAGACGGCCACGGCAGCGCGCGCGAGCTGCCGCTCGGCGCGCCAGCGGCGGAAGACGAAGGCGAAATAGCCGGGTGCCAACGGCACCTCCAGGCCATTCTTCGCAAGGATTCGGCGCGCCAGCGGCAGATTGTAATAGGGCACGCCGGGCAGCAGGTGGTGCTCGAAATGATACTGGATGAGCAGCGGCGCGATCACCAGGCGCTCGAACAGGTTCGCCCGAATGCTGCGTGACACCCAGCGCTCTCCTCTGTTGCGCGGCCGATAGCCGGCCTCGAAGCAATGCTCGCAGGCCGTACGCAGCCGGATCTGCGCCGGATAAATGGTGAGAATCGGCAGCACGTAGAAATAGATGTAAAACTGCGGGCCGATCACCGCCGAGTAATAGGCGATGACGAGAACTTGCACGGCGACGACGGGCACGACGCGGCCGATCTTGCCGCTGAAGAAGCCGAGGTTCAGCCCTCGCCACGGCGTCGCGGTGAAGGTCTTGCGGTCGAACTGCATGTACTGAAGGAGACGCTTTGCCGCGGAGATCATGAAGATGTCTTGGAGCCACATGCCGAGCATCTCCCGCGTCGACTGCTCCGGCCGTCCCCAGATTCGATCCGAGTCCTCGTCGGTGTTGAGCTCCAGGTGGTGCATCTGGTGCGCGAGCGCATGGCCTTCGCGGGTGAAGCCGAGGAGCGCTGCGCCGAGGGATCCTAAGATGTCGTTCCAACGACCGCTGCTCAGAAACTTTCCGTGATCGCTGCCATGCACGACCTGGGCAAAGCTGTTGAAATTGTGGATCGTCAGCAATACGCAAACCACGGCCGTGAGCGGATTGGGAAAGGCCAGATATATCCAAGGGACCGCCGCCGCCGTCGCCAGTGCGCCCAGGAGATCGAGCAAGGCACGTCCGTCGCGGATCTCGTGGAGCTTGCTGATCTCATCACGCGACAAGTTCGCGGCCTTTAGCAGGTCGCGGTAGGTGCGCGGCACCTCGTTCGCGACTTCGGCCACCAAGTCATTGATGTTCAGATTCTTTTCAAGCATTAGTCGCGCACCGTCGAGGCTCCCAACAAGGCGCCCTGTATAGCCCCCCCTACTCGATGGGTCAATGAGTTAGAAGCCCGGCTGGGCGACGCGGGCACCGGTTCGCGGCGGCTGGGCAGGACATTGCCGGACACTCGTGGTCCCCGATCTCATTACCGCGACTCACCGCACGTAGTGGAAGGCGAGGACCCACCGGCCGCCGGCGTCGTACGCGGAGAGGCCATCCTTGAGCGTGACGAGCGTAGCCATACAAAGTGCCGGGGCCTGATCGAAGACGAGGCAGTCGCCTTCCGTCCCCCGCGCGAGACGGCCGGTCATGCCCCAGAGCCGCATGAGGCCGGGGCGCCATACCGTGCCGCGGACAACGCCGTTCTCCGCAATCGTGATGTCGACGTTCCACTCGGCGGTGCTGCCGCGGAGACGGCGGCCTTGTAGCGACGCCACGCCGAGTGCCGCGGCCGTAGCGCCGGCGCTGCCCCTTGCCTCCGCAAGGGTGGCGGGACCGGGCTGTGCCAAACGCGGAATCTTGGTGTCGAACAGGGTTTCCAGGTGAAGACTCCGATAAAGGGGAGCGCTCGCGAGCGGTTGGAGCGGTTGGATGTCCACGCGCTCGCCCCGTGCATGCTGCCGCGCCATCGCAACCTCGAGCGCGTAAAGGTACTTGCGGCCGCGATGCGGGAGCCCGTCGGGAGAGCCGGCCGCTCCCGGCATATCGAGAAGCTGTCCGGCCAGCGCGCGCGCGCGGGCCTCGCGCAGGTCCGTCCAGGTCAACGGCGCATCGGTGAAACCGGGGTGCCGCTGCGCGGTGGCGAGGAAGTTGGAGAAGCTGGTGAAGGCGAGCCACGCGGCCGCGAGCCCCGCGAGGGGCAGGCAGCCCTTGCGCTCGGCAAAATCGCCGAGCAGCAGGCCGACGAGCAGGGCCACGAAGATGGACGAGAGGCCGGCGTAATAGTTCACTTCGACCAAATAGGGAGCAAGCGGATAGATCATCACCGCCTGCCCGTATACGAACAACGCGAACGCCAGCACGAGGGACCAGAGGAGCCGGCGTTGCGCGCGACTGACCGACAACAGGAGAGCCGCGAACGCGATGAGGACCGCGAGCTGTTGGCCGTACTCGCGGGCACTTGCGTCCCAAAAGGGTCGCGGCGGGCGATTGTACGTCCAATCTCCGACGACGGCGCGACCCAGCACCGTGTGCGCCGACACGATGGTCTCGAGCAAGCTGCCGGAGTGGATGCCGTGCAGAAATGCGCCGAGGGGCTGCTCCGTGCCGAACATCGCCGCATAGACGCCGCGCAACATGACGACGCCGAGGGGGACGACCGCATACCCGTGGCGCTCGGCGATCGCCGGCAACGCGAAGAAGCCGATCGAGACATAGATCAAGAGGGCCGCGACAAGTGCGGCCGGCGCCGCCAGCCTCCGGACAGCTCCGGCGCTGCGGTCGAGTAGGCGCGGCAGCGCGAGGATGCCGGCCGTTGAGATCAGGAAGACCGCCGTCTCGTCCGAAAGCACGCCGCCGAGCGCCGAGAGAAACAGGATGCTCGTACCGAGTAAAGGGCGCGGCCGCCTGTTCAGCAAGGCGTGCGGCTCGCTCAACCCCACACCCACCAACGCCGTGATAAAGAACAAATTTACGAGCGGCTTGGCTGGTATGTAATAGTCTACCAGGATGTCGAGGTGCCCGGGCGAGGCCGCATAGAGCAGGGTCGCGATCACCGCCGGCGTCCTCCGCCCGCACAAGAGATAAACGGCCCAGTAGAGAGCTACGAGAGCTGCGGGATAGATCAGCCAAGCGATGCCGAACGATGGATGCATCGGGCCGAGCAGCAGCAAGGCCCGCCGAAGATCGACGTTGACGACGGCACCGAGCAAGGGAAGGAGGCGTGGGCGCGGATCGCCCAGGGCCGCGAGATCGAGGATGCCCCGCAACCCGTGGTCGGTCAGGAAGGGCAGATATTTCATATAATATTCGATGAAGCTTGCGGCGTAGATCGGGCGCAGCAGCAAATACCAAGCGACTGCTGCGAAGAGGGCGATGAAGGCGGCAATCGCGAGCAGCCGCGCGGATCGGCGCATCAGCCCATCGATGCGGTCGAGAAACGTGATCTCGCCGACCGCGCCGCGGTACGCCGTCCTCTCCGCCCCTGCGAGCGCGAGGCTCGCCTCGAGCAGCGGCCAACTCTCCAGCATTGCCAAGCTGTAGACGCCGTGCAGCGCCAGCGCTGTTGCTGCCGCCATCGCCGCATTGGCGCTCCACGCGAGCACGCTCAGGCCGGCAATGACCGCCCCAAGTCCCGCCGCCGAGACGAGGTGGAAGCTCAGCACGTCCTGCCACTTGCCAAGGCTGCCGCCACGAAGCCTGCATGCCACATAAAGGCCAAAGTGACCGGTGATCCAGGCAAGGGCGACGGCGACCATGATCGGCGAATCTGTCATTCCAGCGGGGTCTCCCGCGCAAGCGGAGCGCAGCCTCAGCGACACTATATCGACCGAGCCGCCGGCGCTACGAAATGAAAAGCCCACCGCGCCGGTCGACGCGATGCTATGGCCGATCGTCAGCCAAGCTCACAACGCAGGATATGATCTCGGCTCCCGTGATTGCCTGCGTGACGCGATAGCACGCCTCACGGCGCCGTCCGCTCAACAGGCGATCCACTTCCTTGTTTTGGCGATCGAGCGTCGCCTGGTCGACCAGTGGAAAGGGGCGCTTGCCTGTCACCCACATGAAGACATAGCGCGGGGGCGGCCGAAACATGTCGAACATGTTGTAGGAAACGATGTGAAACTCGGGGAACAGCGCTTCACGGGTCGGGTTCTGGTTCGCGACGCCCCAATCATCGCTGAAATTGGTCATGCCGCGCAGCATCATGTCCTCGATGGTCCCCTGCGGAAAGCTATTCGACGGCATCAGCACATAGACGGGCAAGTGCTGCGCCCGGTTCCAATTGTAAAGCCCGCGCTGCCAATCCCCCGCAAGTTCGAGGTCCGGCAGCAGCCCATGGTCCGTTTCGTAAATCTGCCAGTTGGAGGCGACCCAAGCGGCCGGCCATGCCACGAAGATACCCGCAAGCACCAATGATGCGTAATTCCGCGCGCGCCGGCCGGCGAAGGTCGCGGCGGCAAGAACAGAGAGGATGCTGAGCATGACGACGGCGTCGAAGTAGCTCGTCCCGCCGCCGCGCCAATAGGCCAGCATCACGGCGATGGCACCTATGGCCGCCAAGACGAGGGCAAAGAACAGAGCCTTTGCCCGCCGCTGTCCGATCATCAACGCGCAGAGTGCGGCCATAAGGGCCGCACGCCAAGCAAGGTCCGAGTAGTTGTTGGTGGACCAGCTTGCGAAGGGATCGATCGAAAGGCCGGGTGCGCCGGAAAGCGAGCGCGAAAAGCTTGAGAGCACGACGAAAAAGCGCAAGATGGGCTGGACGCTGCCGCCATAGTGCAGGAGAAACAGCCCCCCCATCGTCGCCGCAGCGACCGCGGCAACGAGCGCCGCGAGGCCAAGGGCCATGCGCGGGCGAAGTGCCGCGGTCACGCCGAGGGAAGCCAGCAGGAGACCGGCCGGAAAGAACGCATAGTTCAGCTTTAGCGCGCCGAGAAGCCCTCCCAGGATGCCGAGCTCAGAGGCCGCTCGCGCCGATTCGATACCATTCCATCCCCCGAGCGCCAACCAGCGCCAGCCGAAGAGGAGAAACAACAGCTTGGCATAGGCGGTATAGTCCGGATACAGGCTGTAGGAAAAGATGTGCGTGTGGCCGAGGCCCATCGCGAGCGGTGCCGTCACGAGGGCCGCACGAACGCCGGGCTCGAGCCTGCGGTCGAGCGCTATGGCCAAGCCCAGCAGCGCCGTCGCGACGGTGGGGACGCCGAGAGTAAGGTGGCCGAAGAGACTGATCCGGCCCCACAGATCGAGGCCCAGCGCCTTGCCCGCCAGATAGTAGATCGCCTGGATGAGCGAGAGGAGCACGCCCTGCCCCGGATGCACGAAGTCACCCGGCGCGCCGTCGATCGCGCGCAGCACCCAGAAGAAGCGATAGCCGATGTTCTCGTGAAAATAGGTGGCGAGATTGGCGTTCACGATGACGAGATGAAGCGGTGGCCACGCCGCGGCGAGGCCCGAGAGCAAGGCGATTACGAAGAGCGCGAGTTGGAAGCTGCGCGGCGAGGCGCCATGGCCTGTCGCCTCTGGCTGGAGTGCCGTCATCGTGCGATTGTTTCGGCTCCGAGGAGCCCGGAGGGAAGACGGCCCCCCTTAAGCTGGTCCATGCGGCGAAGCTCCGCGACGAGATAGACGGCGCCCGGCGAGATGGTGGCCGTGCGCAGCTCGTCCCATTTTCCTTCCTTCCAAAGGCGCCAGATCCAATCGAGCTCCTCGGTCGAGACGCCGCGGTGCGGATCGAGTGCGGCGAAGAGCGGCCGAATGTCGGAAGGGCTCTTGGTATAAAACTCGAGCACAAGCGTGGCGTAGAGCCTCCGATTGTCGCGTTCGAATTTCACGGCATTGCCGATCTGAACGAAGATCGGCAAGGCGGCGAGGACGATCGCGGTCCGCCGAACGGTCGGACGATGAAGACACGCCGCATGACAGGCAAGGGCCAGCGATAGGCTCGTGAACACCGCGATGGCCGAGCCGTAATAGTACCCGTCCACGACGACGCCGTGGCGGCCGTTGAGAAGTGCCGAGAACAGAATATTCAGCCCGAGCAGCAGCAGCGAGCGGTAGGCGAGCCTTGCTCCGGCATAGCGCGTCAGCACCGGTAGCACGACAGCGCCCGCGACAAGCATCGCCAGCGAGAGCTCCTTGACGACGCCCCGTGCTCCGACGGCCAGGCCGGAGTCGAGCCACCAAGGAACGACGACGGTCCCCATCTGCGCCAGGAAATTCGAATAGAGCGTCGCGAGGGTGAAGCGGCCGACGAGCCCATAATCGGCTTCATGCATGCGCGGGTCGTGCGTACCCAGAACGGTCGAAATGAAGTCGAAGTCATAGCCGTAGTACGTCCGCGTAATGTGCGGGACGATGACCAGCACGAAGAACAGGAAGCACGGCACCGGCAGAATATAGACGAGAATGTTGCGGCAGTTTCGAGCGGTGTTTCCCGGCAGGCGACCACGCCGCCAGAAAAGCGAGGGGAAGAGCAGCGGCGCGATCACGGGCGCGAAAAAATCGCCTTCGTCGAAATTAAAGCCGAAGAACATCGTCGCCAGCACGGCGATCTGCAAGCCGATAGGCTGCTCGACGAACAGCCTGTCGCGATCTCTTCTCCACATTTCCGAGCAGAGATAGGCGACGATGATGAAGATGACGTTCGTCATCGGCTTCCCCGGCATGAACATCAGGCTGAGGCCCGAGGTGAACCCGATCGAGGTGACGTAGAAAGCGGTCCCCAACAACGACGATATCCTGTGGCCCGTGATGTTCCTGATCAGCTTGTAGAACAGAAAGACCGAGACGAGCTCCGGCACGTATAGGATCGAGAGACCTTTTGGAATCCGCACGTATTGGTAAAGGAAGAACCTCAAGTAGTGATCGAGCGTCAGGAAGAAGTACGTGAGAAAGCGCGCGCGAAACTCGATCCAGCCGCCGAAGTTGCGGAATTGCTTGAGGAACTCCTCGCTCCCGAAGTTTCCGTCGCCGTAGGTCAGGAACGGCATGTTGTCCCTGTACCAGCCGATGTGCACCGCCACGTGCTCGTCCTCGCACAAGTAGAATACGGCGATGGCCGCGGCGGCGAGGTAGAGGATGGGCAGCCTCTCGATGAGCGCGCGGCAGCACCGGCGAACGCCCGTTCGCCGTCTTTCCCCTACCCCTTCCCCTTGTTCATCCCCAGCGGTCATCCAAGACACTCCGACGTCCGCGCCAAAGAGCGCGGTTGGTCGCTACTTCTAGCCGGATGCGTGCCGGGGAACAAGAAGCAGCAGGGACGCCCGTGCCTATATAGGCTTGCGCGTGAGCCTTCGGCGATTACAACGTCGCCCGCGCATTGAGCGCTCCGCGACCGCACCTCAGCCGTGCCGCGCGGAAGGTCCGGAAATTTTGTCGGGTCCCGCCGCCTTTGTGCGGCAGGTCCCCGTGCGCATAAGCCAAGCCATGGCAAAGAGTCCCAAGAGCCCCATGAGAAGTCGGGTCGCGAAGAAGAGTTGGCTTGCCCGATTGACGTAGCTGAGCTCGATCACGCCAGCACCAGCGGGTACAGCTGCAGCCAGCCCCCCGAAATTGCCGCGCACGGCGCTCACCAACTTGCCGCCCAAAGTGATCCGCCAATGGCGCAAATCGGCGATGGCGGCGTTGAGATAGAACGGCGTTTCCGCGCGATAGGAAAGATGCGTCCAGTCCACGCCGCGGGCGAGGTCAGTCAGCACCGGGTCCGCCGCCCCGTCCGGCGGCCGCCCGAGCGCATCGAGGTCCTTGCGCCGGACATAGACCAGCTCGCCGAGCCTCTCGCTGATATCTGCGGCGTGGTCGTTGAGCTCGCGCGTCAGCTCGGCGTCATCGGCATAGGGTGCCGCGCGTCGGCTGCTCCAGAAAATGGGACGGCCGATCGCGGTGAGCGCCTCGACCACGGGGCGTTCGAGGCCGGGCTGGAACAGGGCCTCCCCCAGGCTGCGGAAGAACGTCCCCTCGTGATCGAGGCGAAGCGACGCCGTGTCGCGCGTCGAGAGATAGCATTGCGCGAACGTCGTGCAGAGCTTGCGGGTGAGCGCGCGAGGATCGTCGGCCGCGGCCTGCGGGATCGGCCTACGGTCGATCTCGTCGAGTCCGAAGCGCGCCACGGCCTCGCCGACCGGGACGGCAAGAATGCGGTAGACATAGCCCTGGTAGGCCGCCTGGGAAAGCGCCAGCACGAGGATGGCGACGGACATCGCCTGGCGCACGTCGGCAGCGCCATAGGCCGCCCAGGCAAGGACCCCGAGGCCGGAGGCCAACATGCCGACATCGACGAGTACCGCGTAACGCAACCGGACGTTCGGCTCCGGCAACGTGAAGCGAGCCGCAGGAAGGGCCGTCGTGGGCACGGGCAAGGTGAAGAGCCAAAGGAACAGGAGGGCGGCAACCCCTGCCAGCGCTGCGGTGACGGCGAGCGCCCGCCCGGCCAGGCGTCGGCGCGGTTCGGGCTCGAGCGTGAGGAGTGCATCCATGCCATATCCGCTCATCACCAGCACCGCAAAGATGCCGAAGAGTGCGAGAAGAAGGTACGAGCGGAAGATATTGAAGAACGGCAGCTCGAAGATCAGCAGATAGAGCCGACTTTGCTGCAATGCCGCCAGAAGGCTCAGAAGCGCAAAAAGCCCCCAGCCCACGCGGCGCCGAGCCGCACCCCGTTGCAACAGAAACGCCGCCGCCAGCACCATGGGAATGATGCCGACGAAGAACATGACCGCGTCGAGCTGGTAAACGAAGAAGCGGCGCTCGGGCGACAAGGTCGCGAGCACATGCCCGGCGTACCAGGCGTGAAGGGCGTCCGCGAGCGAGTCGAACGTCCGCGTGAAGGCGAGCGGCAGGAAGGATCCCAGGAAAGCGCTAGGCTGAGCGAAACCGGTCTCGCTCAGATTGGCCAGATCGAGCCGCAATTCCGCGTGGAAGGACACGGCATAGCGCAGCGAGGACGCATAGTGGCCGAGCTCGCCCAGGAGATAGTGCAAGTGAGCGGCCGTAAGTGCCAGAACCAGTACGGCCGGCCAAAGCCGCTTCCAATGAAGACGCACGCCGGCGAGGAGGGCTTGGGGCTCGAGTGCCGCGTAGAGCACCAGCGCCAGCCCGGCGGCGAAGGCCGTGAAGTGCGGCGTCTCATCGAGCGCCTGGAGTCCGACAAAGAGGACGGCGGCATTCAGATACCAATGGGCCCGGGGCCCTGCCGGCTCGTAGTGGAATCGAGCGACGCAAATCACAATCCAGGGCAGCCAGAAGAGAATGAGGACGGTCTGGTCGGAATGCATGGTCTCCATGCACAAGCCGGCGAACAGGACGGCCGCGAAAAGATAGATGGCGGAGAGCGCGCGCTGGAACAGCACGCGGCCCATCACGAACGTCCCGAACGCGAACGAAAGATAGAGGAGGAGAATATGGACCTTGTGAAAATAGACCGCTCCGACGACGCCCGGCTTGAGGCAGCTCATGAGGAAGAGCAAGGCAAGGCGGAGCGGATTGGTCAGCGTGAAGGCCGAGGTATAGATGCTGATGGGGGTCCCGGAGTCAACCGTCCCCAGCCAATCCGGCATGCCGGCGCAAGCCATGGCCTTGCTGACGCCGAAGAGTGCAGGGAAATTGTATAGCCAGGCATCGTGAAGGATCAGACGACGCCAGAATGCGGCGTGCACGACGAGCCACACGGCAAGAACCCCGGTCATGAGTGCGAGATCGCCGCAGCGGGGGCCGTACGGGCGAGGCTCGATCGGCGATTCGGGCGTCATGCCGGGCATCGTTCTAATTTTCGCCGCTTATCATGCCGATATCCCTCGGAGTGCTGCCAAGGCAAGCCCTCAATCGCGCCCTATCGCTGTCCTGAACGCCTCGAGCCGACGGTATAATTCATGATGACAAGGCGCGCGATGAAAACATATCTTATTTTCTCGGCGAATTCCTGCAGCTAACCCTGCAAAGATCGAGCTTCTTCCCCCTCGGTTGGCCAAGAGGACCGTGTTGATGCCCGGCAGCTCGCACCTTCGCGATAACGGGACGACACTTCCGCTATGGGCGCATTTTCTCCTGATAAGCGTTCTGGCGATCGGGTTTTACGTCTACCTGCTCTCATTCCCGCTGCACGGCGAGGATGGCGCATTCAATTACATGTCTTTGCTCCAACGCCTGAATACGGAGCGGCCTCTCTCTCTCCTTTTTGGCTTTAAGCTGATCGACGGTTTGGGGCAGCCCAACCTGTTTTGGACGATTGCCTTCGATCCGTTTTCCTGGCCGATGCTGTTCGTAAGGTTCGGCCACGAAAGCGCGCAAAACTATCTGATCGCGTTTCAGTTGACCATGGCGCTTCGCCTGGCGGCGTGCTGGCTTGCCACCTACCTGTTCGCGACGGCGGTCCTTCCCGGGGCACGGACGCTTGCCGTCACGACGAGCTATTTGTGCGTACTCCTGTCGTTCTGCTTGTCGATGAGTGTCGGGGGAACGCAGAACTCTGCGGGGACCTTTAATGCCAGCGAAACCGTCCTGCTTCCCCTTTGCCTCGCTTTCTATGTGCGTGGAATTCGACTAAGGCAACGACTTTTCTCGCCTAACAGCGCGGCGTTGTTCCTGTCTCTCCTGTTCTTGATAATGACCTATCCGATCGGCTCCCTTATCGCCGTCGGCGTGCTGATCGGCATCGCTGCCGTTATTCCCATCGTTGGCGGCAGAGCACTGCGCCGGTGGGCGTGCTACTATCTCTTCGGCCTGGTGGCGGCGGTCGGCACGATCCTGTTCCTTCCCGGACTCGACGCTTATGCGTCGTGGCAAGCTGTTGTGCGGGTTTCCTCGCGCGTTGTGTTTGCTCGCGAGCTCCGTCCGTACTTCTTCGCGTCGGGACCGCCCCTCTACTGGTTTGCACCACCCATCGCTAGCCGCCTCACTGCCGCCTGCGCGGTTGCCAGTCTGCTGGTCGTCGACCGCGTGCCGCCTATGGCGCGCTCGATGATCCTGGCCTTGGCTGCAATCGTGGGGGGTATCCAGCTTCTCTACCTATTGTCGTCCTGGGGAATCTTCGGTGACCTCCTGCGACCGTTGCCGCCGCTCGACCGCATCGAGACGTTTATCCCGCAACTCTATGCGTTTTCTGCCGCGGTGGCACTGTGTGCCGGCACAAAATTACTCGTGGCCAACGGCGGTTGGCGCTTCGTGCTCTGGTGTGCCGGAGCGGTCATTCTGTCATATGCCGTCGCGTATATGTTTTTCAACGTCTACGGTCTGTTCGCGACCTTTGCCAAATACAGCGGCGGCCAGTCGCCGCGCTCGGCGGCGAGCGATCTTGTCGTTCTCGTCGTTCTGATGACTCTAGCCCTGGCATTCGTCTACAACCTGCTGAGATTGTTTGCGCCTCGGTTCCTGCCCGCATCGTGGCATCCGTCATCGGAGCCGATCCGCCCGGGGCGAAATCTCGCCACGCTAGGGAATGACGCGGTCTGTTATGGCTTTATCGCCGTCGTTGCCGCGCTCACAACCCAGATTTGGGCAACCAAGCCGTATTTCCTCTACCCGAGTCGGTGCGGCCACGTGACGCTTCTCGGCTGCCGGGATACCGACTTCGGGCGCGGCGTCAATGCGGGCGATAACCCTATTGTCGATTTCCTGAAGAATCGACTGGGCTCGTCCGGGGCTTTTGCCGGGCGGGCCGAGTATCTCTCGCCATTTGACGCCGAGCGGCCTGACCGCGCCGACATGATCGCCGAGCGCGAGCGCAACTTTCGCGATGGCGGCAACGGCATGATGCTTGCCTCCTTGCCTTTCAACGGTATCCCGGTCGCGTCTACCTATGAGCAAAGCCACGACTACTTGTACTTTCTTTTTTGGACGCGATATCTGATGCAGGGCGCTCATGTCCGCTTCTCGCCTAACTGGACCGCGCTTTATCAGTTTCGACCCGATCGGCTGGCGTTGGCGGGCGTGCGATACGTGGTGACGCGGGAGGAAAACCGCGGCACATTGGCGTCGACGCCGATCGCCTTCGAGTGGAAGGATTATGTGGTGGCCGAGCTCTACAAAGCCAATATCAGAGGCTATGGCGTGACCCGTCTGGAGGCGGCCGCGACGCTTTCCGCGGCGTTACTCCGCATGAGGCGGCCGGAGTTCGATCCGCAGGCTGAGGCGGTGCTTTTGGATTCCGACCTAGAGCGCCTGCCCAGCCGCGAGCTTCAGCCGGTGGAGACGAGCGAAATCGCGACACGACGCCAGATCGTCCACCTTTCGGCACGATCCGCCGGTAATGCAAGCCTGATCGTCCTTCCCTTTCGCTTCTCCAATTGCTGGACGGCGCGCTGGAACGGGCCGCCGGGGACGCTACTGCGCGCCGACGTAGCGCTTCTGGCACTCTACTTCGAGGGCAAGGCGGACGTGAGCCTGGAATGGACCGGAGGATACGGAAGTCGGGCTCGGTGCCTCGAGCAGGACGCCGCCCTCATCGACGAGGCGCTTGTGGCAGCGCGCGAAAATCCTTATTGACCGCCTGGCGTGGCCGCCCGTCGCCTGACTGGTCTGCGAGTCGTGCCTTCCCTGACCATGGCCGGAGGGGTGTCGCCGCAAGGTCAACGTCGACGGCCCTCGCATGGGTCACCGCTCATCCGTCGAATCGGATACTATGGCTCGCTTTCGGGTGCGCTCACCACGCAGGAATATATAACGGCCCGCGTGAGCGGCTGCGTGACATGGTAGCAGCGTTCCCGCTTGCGTCCCTTGAGCAGGCGCGCGATCAACTGCGTTTCCTGGTCGAGCATGGCCTGATCGACCAGAGGAAAGGGCCGGTCGCGAGTGACCCAAAGAAGGACCAGCGGCTGGGGCGGCAGCTCGATGTTCCAAAGGCCGAAGTGAAACTGCGGGAAGAGGGCGTCGCGCGTCAAATTGTTATTCGACTCGAGCGAGCTCTGCTCGAAGTTCGACAAGCCGCGCATGAGCATGTCTTCGATCGTCCCTTGCATGAAATTGCTTGAGGGCATCAGCACGTAGACCGGCAGGCCCTGGGCGACGTCCCACTGGAATAGATCGCGCTGCCAATCTCCCTCGGTCACGAGATTCGGCAGCAAATCGTATTCGGTGACGTAATTCTGCCAGTGCGTGCAGACCCAGGCCGCCGGCCAGAGAACGAATACGCCCGTGAGTCCCAAAGACGCGATCCCGACCAGGCGCCGATTGCGGAACGTCGCGGTCGCGAGAACGCACAAAATCGCCATGATCACCACAGCATCGAAATAACTGCTTCCGCCTCCGCGCCAATAGGCAATAGCCAAGGCAATTGCCGCCAAAATTCCCATTGCTGCTGCAGCGACCGCCCCGTTTTTTCCGCGGCGTCCGAAACCGAAAAGAAGAACGGTGGCTAACACGATGGTCAACCAGGCGAGGTCGGAATTGCTGTGCGTCGACCAGCTCTCGAAGGGACTGATGGAAATGGCAGGCGCCGCCGAAAATTGATTTGTAAAGTTGACCATGTCCCGAAAGAAGCGAACGATCTCGCCCAGGTCCCCGCCGTAGTGAACGATAAACAGGCCCCCCATCGTTAGAATCGCCGACGCGCCCACATATGCGCCCATGCGAGCCGCCCTGCGCGGCGCACTTCGCGCGCTAGCGCAGAGCGTCGCCAATAACAGGCCTGCGGGGAAAATGAGGTACACCACCTTAAGGGCGCCCAACAGACCCGCCAAAACCCCGAGCTCGAGCGCGATCGAGCGCGAACCGATCTCCTTCCACGCGCAGTACTTGAGCCAGCGCCACCCGAAGAGGAGAAAAAGCGGCTTGGTATAGGCGAGATAGTCCGGGTACGTCTCGTATGCGAAGGTATGCGTATGGCCGAGGCCCATGACGAGCGGCGTCACAACGAGAGCCGCGCGCACGCCGGGGTGGAGCCTTTGATCCCAAGCAACGCACAGCGCCAACACGAGCATGCCGGCGGCGGGAACGCCGAGGGTCAGCAACGCGAATAAATCTATCTGCCCGAAGAGATCGAGATGGAGCGCTTTGCCGACGAGGTAGTAGATCGCCTGCACCAAGGAGAGTAGGACGCCCTGGCCCGGATTTACATAGTCCCCGGGGGCACCATCGACCAAGCGCAATACCCAGCCGAAGCGATAGCCGATGTTCTCGTGATAGACCGATGCCAAATTCGCATCGACCAGGACAAGATGGAGCGCGGGCCAGGCGGCGGCGAATCCCGCCGCCAGGGCGACGATCGCAAGAACAAGATTTTGCCTGTATCTCGCTTTGTTCATCACTGTCTTCGCTCGGTCCCCGACCTACTTGCGCTGCGGCGCTCGGGATATCGCACCGCCGCCGACGCCCTTACTCCGCTCGGCGAGGCGCTCAGCGATCACCGCAGGACCTCTCGAGCTTTGGCATGCGGACGCTCGCGCGTGGGGGCCTCATCGCCGAATTGTCTCTGCCCCCATCAAGCCGGAAGGGATCGGGCCGTACTTGTATTGGTCGAGCCTGTAAAGCTCGGCCACGAGATAGAGGGAACCGGGCGAAATGCGCCTCGAACCAATTTCGAGCAACTTGCCCGCTTTCCACATCCGCCAAATCCAATCCAGCTCCTGTCCCGAAACCGGGCGCTGGCGATCGAGCTTGACGAAGCCGAGGGGCGAATTTTTGGAGTAGTCGTCTGCGGCAAGCGCGTTGTATCCGATTTGGCTCTGCGAGGTCGCGTACACGGAGTGATCGATTTGGATCGCGATCGGCCAAGCCACGAGCAGCAGCGCCACTCCCTGCGCCCTGATCCCGCGAGCCGAGGCGGCGCGCACCAGAAGTGCGAGCGAAAGGCTCACGAACACGGCGATTGCCGAACCATAGTAGTAGCCGTTGACGATGATGGCGTGACGTCCGTTCAATAGCGCAGAAAACAGAATGAACAACCCGAGCAGGACGAGGGAGCGAAACGCGAGGCGACGGTCGAATATCGAGCCCAGCCTCGCAACCCACACCGCAACGATGACGACCGTGCCGATATAAAGCGACCCGACGATGCTTTGTCCGCCCCAACCCAGGTAGGGGCGAAGCTGCCAGGGAATGAAGGAGGGTTCGAGCAACGCGAGGAAGTTCAAATAGAGGGTCGTCGGCGTGAAGCGCCCCGCGAGCCCATAGTCGGCCTCGTGCATCCGCGGGTCATGGGTTCCCAGAACCGTCGAAATGAAATCGAAGTCGTAGCCGTAGGTCGCTCGCGTGATTACCGGGACGATGACCAAAACAAACAAAAGAAAACACAACACCGGCAGAAAATAGACAAGCAGATTGAGCGCCGTGCGCCCGCCCAGGCGTCGCCGAGGATCACGAGGTACAAAGAGCGAGGGAAACAGGGTGGGGGCGATAAGAGGGGCGAAAAACGCCCCCTCGTCGAAATTGAAGCCGATGAACATCGTCAGCAATATGATCAGCTGATGACCCGGCGAGTGCTCAATGAAGAGCTTGGTCTCGTCTTTTTTCCACATTTCCGAGGCAATGGCGGCAATAACGATGAAGATGACGTTTGTCATCGGTTTGCCGGCCAAGAACATGTAGGACAAGCCCGACGTAAAACCGAGCGAAGTCACGTAAAGGGCCGTTCCGACCTGAGCCGAGTTTTTCCGACTGGTGAGATTGAAGACTGTTCTGTAGAACAAGACAACAGAAATCAACTCGGGTATGTACATTATCGAAAAATTCGTCGGAATTCGCCAAAACGGATAGAGGAAGAATCGTAGATATTGGTCAAGGGTCAAAATAAAGTACGCCAAGAACCGTGGACGAAATTCGATCCAGCCGCCGAAATTCTGAAACTGCTTGATGAGTTCCTCCGCCCCGAATTTCCCGTTGCCATAGGTTAGCGCGGGCATATCCTCGAGGTACCATGCCGGGTGCACGGCGATGTGCTCGTCCTGACAGACGTAAATTGCGGTAAGCGCCGCCGCGGCGAGGTAAAGCAGGGGGAGCTTGGCGGCGAGACTACCCCACTGCGCCCAAGAGCGCGGCGGCGTGCGGTACGGGAGACCAGCCGAAGGGATAGAGCGCAGCGACATTCTCAATATTGCTCTTGATCCCTCAGCCGTCCTGCTTCTCGACGCGCATGCCAAGGCTCTTGCCAAGTCGGTCTTTGATCCTCGAGCCCAAGAATGGCAGGCCAACGCAAGCGGGTCGACCATGGGGGCTTCGCATCGAGCGCTACTTCGCGACAGTGCGCTCGTCGACCGACATGCTCCGTTGGATTGCGGCCGTGGATGTCAGGATGCACTGTTTCGCGATCGACCGCAAGGCGCTGCTCAATCGCGGCTCACTGGATAGGCCAATGCGGCGACGCAGGCATGACGCCGAGCGCGCCCTGGATGAGCCGCCGCGGCCTTGCCGTGCGCCGGTACAAGCACCTCATGCGCGTCGTTCAGAACGTACGAATTCGAGCGAATTCTTGGGTGGCACGCGTCTCGGCGGCGTCGAGCGAGCGTACGTTAGACAGAGCGCCGTCGCGGCGCCTCCATGGTGATCTCCAACGAACATGCATTCCCCTCGCCCACCTCGGACCTCGTTCATTCGGCTTCGGCGTTCGACTTCGCAGGCGTGCCGAGCAGCCCCCGCGCGCCGCTCTTTTCCAATGCCAGTATGTGATCGGCGTAAATCTCCGCAATTCTCCGGGAGCTCGCCTCCGTGGTGTGTATCGCATCGGTTGCGACGGCCAGCTCGATACCGGGATATGTATTGAAATCGATGACATCCAGGTCCAATTGGCCGCGGGCAAGGATTTCCTTGAATTTCGTGTACATGCGGGCGACGCGATCATAGCCGGACTCGCCGATCGGCCCTGGCAATCCCTTGACGCGGCTGGCATCGAATTTCTGGATTCCCAGGATGAACTTGGCGCCGCTTGCCTCGGCGATGGCGCGGTAGCGCTCCAGATTGCGGATGCAGCCCTCGAGCAAATGCCCTTCCGAGACCGATTGCTCGGCGAGCTCGAACGCTCGCGGATCGAAATTCCCCGCATGAATGCGTTCGGCTTGGATTTTCGCCAAGGCGTGATAGAATAGTCCCATCGACTGAAATTCGGGCGCCACCTGATAGCCGTAGAGCATGTCCATTGCAAACCCGTGGCTGATGACGAACGCGGGATGAAGATCGAACCCCAGATTGATGAAATAGTTGATCTCGTTCGCGCTGGTCGCGCTGTTCAGCGCCAAATTCAAGACGCGGTATCGCTTCCCGGTGCGCGCCTCCAGAATGCTTTGCAGATTCTGCGCGATCGTCGTCTCGTGCCGGAAGCCGACCGCCTCGCTATTGCCGGTCATGACGATGTAGGTATAGCCCCCGGGATCGAAATAGGCGTTGAAATTATTGCGAAATCCGAAAAAATCCCGATCCTGCCAATAGTGCTCCGTGGTTTGCCCCATAAAAATGTCCTTGTCGTCGTTAAAGTTCGCTCCCACGAAATCGATCAACGGATGGAGACGGAACCCGGTCCTTTTGGTGAAGGTCAGGAACGGATCGTGGTCGAGGCGAAACTCGCCGGCGGCGTCTTCGGAGGCGGCGGTCCGCTCGCCCTTCGCCTGCAAAGGCAACGCATGGTCCTGTGCCGCGATCTCCTTTGACGCATACCAGAGATACAAGCGGTTCCACAGCTCGATCTTGCCGCCCGCCGCGCCGAAAGCGAAGAGGACCGTTCCGGCAAGAAGCACTGCGAGCAGGAACTCCCGCGCGGTCGTCCGCTTTCTCCGCAGCATGCGCGCGAGCGATCCACGCCGCAGCCTTGCCGCCGACGCGATCGTGCGGATGCCATTCATGGGCGATGCCTGTCGACCAAGGTGCCTCGTCGAGACGCCGGCCGCCGGCCGCGCGCGCGGCCCCGCCGCAATTCTCCGCTCGCGCGAGGGCCGGCCTCGGCTTCCGCTGGTTGCCGCCTGTTGCGCACGTTCTCGCAGACCCGGCTCATTGTTGCCTTTCAAGGGCCAAAATGCGGTCAGCGTATATTTCGGCGATGCGCCGCGCGCTGGCGTTCGTCGTATGCATCGGGTCGGTCGAGGAAGCGAGGTGCACTTCGGCGACCGAATTGAAGTCGATCATGTCGATCTTCAATGGGTGTTCACGGAGGAGGGCCTTGAAATTCTCGTACATGCGCTTGACGCGCGCCCAGTCTGCCTCGCCTGGCGTCCCTTTGGCACGGCTCTCATCGAACTTTTGCAGCCCGAATATGAAGCGCGCGCCGCTCGCCGCGGCAATCGCCCGATAACGTTGCAAGTCCCGCACGAAGCCCTCGAGTAGATACTTTTCCGACGGCGGGCCGCGAAACCGCGCCGGACCCTCTGGGTCGTAATTCGCAGCATCGTCCAGCCTAATCCATTTCGTTTCGAAGTCCGGGAAAAACATGCCGATCTTCTGGAATTCCGGCGCCTCCTTGTCGCAATCGCGCATATCGGTGACGAATGAGTGGCTGATGACGAATTCAGGATGGAGATTGAAGGCCAAATTGACGAAGAAATTTATCTCGTTCGAGGAGGTGGCGCTGTTCAAGCCGAGATTGAGAACGCGATATTTCCTCTCAGACCGCGTATTGAGGATGAATTCCAGGTCCTGCGCGATCGTCGTCGTGTGGGTCGCCCCCACCAGCTCGCTGTTCCCCGTCATGACGATATAGGTATAGCTTCCCGGATTGAGATAGGCATTGAAGTCGTTGCGGAACCCGAAGAAGTCCCGCTTCTCGTAGGAGGATCGCGCGCCGGGAAACTGCGCGCCCGCGAAATCGATCAAGGGGTGGTAGCGAAGACCGTCCTCCTTGGTAAAAACAAGGAACGGGTCGCGCTTGAGACGGAAATCCGTCGCCACGGGTTGCGCCGAAGCGGCTGCCCCGATCCCGGCCGCGGACGCCGGGAAATGCCGCTCTACCCAGAGATGCCATTGCGCATGCCAGAGGTGCAGGCGGCCCAGGAGCTCGATCCTTCCGCCGAGCGCGTCGAAGCCCAGCAGGATGGCCGCGCCGAGCAGCAGGGCGATGACGAGGTCGCGCGCACCCGGCACACGAGAGAAAAGAGCGCGTCGCGCCGCTCCCTTCCCCAGCGGATCCGTCGAGGCTCCCGACTGTGCAGGGCGCATCCTCAAATCCGGCCCGCTCCTTCTAGAATTGGAAATAGATAAACGGCGTCTCCACTTCGGGCATCAAGATCGCGATCAAGATCAGCAATGCGGCATACCACAAGGTCCGGATCGGCCAGGGCCAGCGGCGCCAGGGCTCGAGTTGGCCGGAGAGGTATTGATATACCTCGAATGCCACGAACGGCACCGCAAATGCCACGAGATACGCAGCGTCCGGCGTCCAAAAATCGTCGAGCTTGGTATAGAGCAGCACGGCCTTGAATTTGGCAATAATGTCGTGAAAGCCGCGGGCGCGAAAAATGAGCCAGCCGATGCAGGTGAGCTGAAAGAAGCAGACGATCTTCAGTCCATTGAGCACGCGGCCCCCCCCTTGATCCGCCACCGCTGCCGACAAGACTCGCTTGCCGTCGCGAAATGCGCGATGAATGGCGAGCAAGACTCCGTGATAGGCTCCCCAGATGATGAAGTTCCACGCCGCGCCGTGCCACAGGCCGCCGAGGATCATGGTGATAAGCAGATTGCGATAGGTTTGGAGCCGCCCGTTGCGGTTCCCGCCGAGGCGGATATAGAGATAGTCGCGCAGCCAGCTCGAAAGGCTGATGTGCCAGCGCCGCCAGAAATCGCCGGGGTTCGCCGCGAAATAGGGGAGATTGAAGTTGAGCACGAGCTCGAAGCCCATCATCCTCGAAATGCCGCGCGCGATATTCGTGTAGCCCATGAAATCGCCGTAGATCTGGAAAGCGAACGCGTAGGTCGCGATGATGACCCCGGCGCCATGCGGCGAGGGGTTGAGGAAGATACGGTTCACGATGGAGGCCATGTTGTCGGCCAGGACCAGCTTGGTGAAATAGCCCCAAAGAGCGAGCTGCAGTCCGCTCAAGGCCAAGGGCAGCGACATTTTGCGCTCATGGACGATCTTCGGCATGAGGTAGGCGCCGCGCAGAATGGGGCCGGAGACGAGATGCGGGAAGAAGCTGATGTAGGCGGCGTAGTCCGCGAGACGGTTCGTCGCGCGCAGCTTGCCGTCATAGACGTCGATCACGTAGCTCAAGGACTGGAACGTGTAGAACGATATGCCCGCTGGAAGCACAATTTGCAGGACAGGAAGAGACTCGCGAATTCCAAGATGATCAAACAAAGCTTGAAACGAGCCCATGAAGAAATCGAAATACTTGAAGAAACCAAGGACCGCCAGATTGTAGGCGACGCTCGCCCATAATGTGCATTTGGCGACGTTGATCGGATACGGCTGCTTCTCAGAATGCTTCGCATAGTCGATCACGATGGCAAAATAGAAATCGACGACCGTGGAAAGAAGCAGCAAGCCAAGGAACCGCCAGTCGAACCACGCATAGAAGATATAGCTTGCGAGCGTGAGCGCGAGCGTCTGCGCGCGCAGCCGTCTCCGCAACATGAAATAGATCGGCAAAAACAGGGAGAAGAGGATGAGGAATTCCGGCTGGGTGAAATTCACGATTTCCCTCTCGCCGCTCTTTGTCGTTGTCGGCGCAAACCGCTAACCGATCTCCCGCACCACCTCGAAGGCCTCGGCATGGGCGACGCCGATCGTGCTGCCACGATAGGCGGCATGCGCTTTCACGGCCTCCAACGAGCGGGCATGGGGAAAGGGGCGCATCTCGTCGCCGTAGAGCGCGAGTGCGGCGAGCTTGAGCGCGAAGACTTGGCTCACGTCGACGAAGCGCTGCGGCTCGAAGGGAAGGCCCACGCCGCGCGGCGCCCAGTTGGTGCTCGAGAGAATCTCGTAGGCATAGACCGCGCGCACGGAGAGGCCCGGCTGCGGCCGGAGTGCGGTCACGCTCGCCTCGAAGACACGGCGATGGTCGAGGTTGAGGCTGCCGGCAGGGCTCACATAGACGGTCTCGGGGGAGAGCTCGCGTAGCGCGCGCTCGACCGCACCCACCAGCTCGAGGAGCGGGATGGTGTCGCTGCGGTTCTCGGGGAAGCCGGCAAGGCGAGGAGGCCGCGCGCCCAAGAGCTCGGCGGCCCGGCCGGCAGCCGTGCGCCGCGCCGCGTCGCGCCCGCTGCCGTCGCCCATGAGCACCAGAATGTCGACCCTGGCACCAGCACCTGCGTGCCGTGCCACAGTGCCGCCGCAGCCGAGGACCTCGTCGAGCGCGTGCGGGGCTATGACGAGAACCGGGCCGCCGATCATCGCCTCAGTTGACCCCGTAGAAGCGGTTCACCTTGTCGGCCACGAAGCCGATCTGGTCCTCGGTCAGGTGCTGATGGTGCGGCAGCGCCAGCACCATGTCGCACTGCTTCTCGGCGGCGGGGAAGTCGCCCCTCTTGTAGCCGAGCTTCTTCGCCGCCTCGTGCAGGTGGAGTGCCGTGCCGTAATAGACGAGCGTCTCGATGCCGTCCTTGGCGAGCGCCTCCTTGAGCGCGTCGCGCCGCTCGGCGAGGACGAGGAACATGACGTAGGCGTCCTTGGTGCCGGGCTTCTCCTCCGGGATCGTCACCTGGCGCGCCTTGATGAGCTGGCGATAGAGGTTGGCATTGCGACGGCGCCGGCCGACGACGCTTTCGAGCCTGGTCAGGCGGAACTTGAGCACTTCCGCGCTCACGGCGTCCAACCGGCTATTGACGCCGTAGATCACGATATTGTCGCGCGAGGCTATGCCGTGGTTGTGATAGAGGCGGAGCTTCTTGTCGATCTCGTCGTCGTCGGTGAGGAGGAGGCCGCCGTCGCCGATCGCGTTGAAGTTCTTGAGCGCGTGGCAGGAGATCGCACCCGCCCGGCCGAAAGTGCCGCCGTGCTTGCCGCTCATATACGACCCCATCGACTGCGCCGAATCCTCCACCACCACGAGATTGTGGCGCTTGGCGATGTCGAGGATGGCGGGCATGTTGCACATGCGCCCCGTCCAGTGCACCGGCATGATGGCCTTTGTGCGCGGCGTGATGCGGCGCTCGATCTGGGCCGGATCGATGAGCTGGTCCGGCCCCACGTCGGCGAAGACCGGCGTGGCGCCGATGTGCACGATGGCGGCAGTCGTCGCCACGAACGAGATCGGCGGGTGAATCACCTCGTCGCCCTTGCCGATGCCGCAGGCCCAGAGGCCGAGCATCAGCGCATCCGTGCCCGAGTTGAGGCTGATGCAATGCTTGGCCCCGGTGTAGCGCTCGACCGCCTCCTCGAGCTCGCGCACCTCCGGCGTGAGTATGACGTGGCCCTTGGCGAGCACGCGCTCGACGCAGGCGAGCAGCTCCTCGCGCTCCTCGACGAAGCGCTGCTTGAGATCGATGAAGGGGACCTTGGCCTCGCTCATGATGGGGCTCCGCGATAGAAATTCCGCACGGTTGAGATGACGTGATCCTGCTCGGGCCTGCCGAGATGCTGGTCGACCGGAAAGCTGATGACGGAGGCGGCGTGGCGGTCGGTCACGGGGAAATCGCCCGGACGGTGGGCGAGAAAGGCGAGTGCGGGCTGGCGATAGAGGGGAACGGGGTAATGCACCTTGGCCTCAACGCCGGCCGCGAGGCAGTGCCGCACCAGCTCGTCGCGCCGCTCGGCAAAGACCATATAGAGGAGGTAGACGTTCTTGGAGCGCGGATTGCGCGGCGGCACGCGGATGCCGGGAATGTCCTTCAGGCCCTCGTCGTAATAGGCCGCGTTCTTCGCGCGCGTTTCGACGATCCAGTCGATCTGGCGCAAGATCCATTTGCCGACGACCGCCTGCACGGAATCCAGCCGCGAATTGTAGCCGAACATCTCCATCTCGTCGCGGTTCCTGAGGCCGTGGTTGCGCAGGAGGCGGCACAGCCGGTCCATTTCATCGTCGTTGGTGACGACGACCCCCGCATCGCCCCAAACGTTGATGACCTTCAAGGGATGCATCGAGAAGCCGCAGGCAATGCCGAAGCTGCCCACCTTGGCCCCGTCGAGCTCGCCCATGAGGCTCTGGCAGCCGTCCTCGACGAGCGGCAGCGCGTTGCGCTCGGCGATCGCCCCGATGCGCCGCATGTCGGCGACCTCGCCGGTCAAATGGACCGGCATGATCGCCTTGGTGCGCGGCGTGATCGCCTGCTCGAGCAGCCCGGGATCGAGGCAGAAGCTGTCGTCGCAATCGACGAAGACCGGCTTCGCGCCGACCTCGGCGATGGCGCCGACCGTGGCCCAGAAGGTATTGGCGCAGGTAATCACCTCGTCCCCGGGGCCGATGCCGAGCGCCTTCAAGGGAATCTTCAGCGCGTCCGTGCCGGAGCCCACCCCGATCGCATGCTTGATGCCGACGGTCTCGGCAAAGGCCGTCTCGAACTCGTCCACGGCCTTGCCCAAGGTGAAGTCGCCGCTCTTCACCAGCGCGCGCAGCTCCTCGAATATCTCGTCCGGCTCGGCGAACTGTTGGCCAAGCGGGGAGTAGCGCACGCGCATGGCGATCCTTCGTCTCCTCAGGCTGCCGCGGCAGGGACGGCGTCGGTTCTAGAAAGGGCCCTTGAAAAACGGGTCGGGCACATCGATCGGCAGATTACCGCGCTGGGCCGCGAGCTCGGCCTCGGCCTGCGCCTCCCGCTCCGCCGGCAGCTTGAGCATCTCGCTGATCGTACGCATGATGCTTATGCTGTCCGGATAGAGGCCGCGGATGAGCCCGCGGGAGCTCGGCAGCGGATGGTCCGGGAGCCCGATACGTTGGGGTGCCGCCTTAAGCGCGGCGAAGCACTTCGCCGTCGTCTCGGCCACCACCTCGGCGCCGATGCCGAGCGTCTTGAAGCCGGTGTCGACCGTCAAGAGTCGTCCCGTGCGGCGCACGGAGGCGAGAACCGGCGCGAGCGCCATCGGCCGCAGAACGCGCAGGTCGATGACTTCCGCGTCCACGCCGAGCGCCGCGAGCGCCGTCGCCGCCCGCATCGCCTCCAGGACCATGTAGCTGGTGGCGACGATCGTGATGTCTTTGCCCTGGCGAATCGTGCGCGGCCCGTCGATCGCCTCGCGGTAATAGCCCTCGGGGACGTGCCCCTGCACGTAATGACACCAGCGGTGCTCGATGAGGATGACCGGATTGTTGTCCTCGACGGCGGCCACGACCATGCCCTTGGTGTCGGCGGGATAGGTCGGCATGACGACCTTGAGGCCGGGGAAGTAGGAGAACATCGTCTCGAGGCTCTGCGAGTGCTCCGGACCCTGGCCCCAGCCGCGGCCGACCACGAGCCGGAGCACGATCGGAACGTGGTGCCGGCCGCCGCTGATATAGGTGGTCTTGGCGGCGTTGTTGACGATCTGCTCCATCGCGAGCAGCGCGAACTCGACCCGGTGGAAGCTGATCACCGGCCGCTTGCCGGAGAGTGCCGCCCCGATGGCGACCCCGCACAGGCCCGCCTCGGCAACCGGCATCTCGATCATCCGCTCGTGGCCGATCACGCTGCCGATGCCCTTGAGCGTGCCGTAGACCGCGGCCGGGTCGGCCACGCCCTCGGCAAAGAAGATGACCGAGGGATCGCGCTTGGCCGCTTCCGTCAGTCCCTCGCGGATGGCGTCGGCCATGCTGATCGTACGGAGCGCGGTCATCGTCGAGACGCTCTCAGGCATATATCGTGCTCGCCGCGGCGCTGGCATCGGGCAAGGGCGAGGCCTTGGCAAAGGCGAAGGCCTCCGCGATCTCCGCAGCGATCTCGGATGCCATGCGCTCTGCCGCCTGGGCGCTGAGCGCGCCGGAGCTTTCGAGCGCGCGCCGGTAGCGCGGGATCGGGTCGAGCGCGCGCCACGACTCGAACTCCTCGGGCGTGCGGTAGCCGATATTATTGTCGTAATTCGGTCCGCAGTGCTCGCGCCAACGATAGGTGTCGAGCAGGAGAAAGCTGGGGCCGTCGCCGCGCCGGGCGCGCGCGACCGCTTCGCTCGAGGCGCGCGCGACCGCGTCCAAGTCGTTGCCGTCGGCGTGCGCCGTCGCCATGCCATGCGATTCGGCGAGCTGCGTGAGCGGCCGGTTCGGCTGGCGCTCGGCGAGCGGGGTGTAGACGGAGTAGAGATTGTTCTCGCAGACGAAGAGCACCGGCAGCTTGCGCAGGCTCGCGAAATTCGCGCTCTCGTGCCAGATGCCCTCCTCGACGGCCGCATCGCCGAAGAAGGCGACGCTCACGCTATCGCGCCCGTCGATCGTATCCGCGAGTGCTGAGCCGACCGCCAAGGGAATCGAGCTTCCCACGATCGGCACGCTCAGCATCATGCCATGCTCGGGCGAGGTGAGATGCATCGACCCGCCGCGCCCGCCGAGGCAGCCGTCCACCTTGCCGTAGATCTCCGCCAACATCGGCTTGAGCGGTCCGCCCTTGGCCAGATAATGCGAATGGCAGCGGTGCGTGCTGTAGGCGCGGTCGGCGTCGGTGAGCGCCAGGCACACTCCGACGGCGGCCGCCTCCTGTCCGACCGACAAATGGACAGGACAACGCATCTCCTGCTCGCTGTAATGCTCCGCAATCGCCTCTTCGACCATGCGGATGCGCAGCATGTCCCGGTAGGCCTTGAGCGCACGGTCCCTGCTGAGCGGCCGGTTCGATTCCAAGATCGAGATTTCTCCTCTGCGGGCCGATCGGATGACCGAGGCCCTGGTTTCTGCCCACCGTCGTGGGACGAGATCATAGCGATGTCCGGAGCGATATCAATACCGCAATTTCCCGCGAAGGTGCCCATTTGGGTCTCCTCGCTCGCATCGAATTACTCGAAGATTGAAGAGGTTAGCAAACGGTTGCCGCCACATTCACGGGCCTCGGAACGGGCCCGTTGAGGACCCACGCGCACCCTTGCGCCCCCTTGAGCGATCAGCATAACGTCTCCCGCGGATGGCTTGGTCCGGCGACGAGTGCCGAATGGGCAAGAGAATGGGCAGCGAGGACGTAGAGAGGCCGGCGCTCGCCGCAAGGTCACGCGTGATCCACGGATTTCCGGGCCGCCGGCCTGGGCTTCTGGATTTCTACGATGAACTCTTCAGCGGCACGGTCGACATCACGCTCTACATCCCCGTGCTCAACGAGGAGGACGGGGTCTGCGGCACCCTCGATACGATCGCCGAGGCGGCGCGGCAGACCGGCATCACCTACGAGGCGCACGTCTTCGACGACGCATCGACCGATCGGACCGCAGACGTGGTCGAGCGTTACATGCGCGAGCACCCGGAGACGGATATCACCTTGGTGCGGCACGAGCGCCGCCGCGGCATCGCGCGCAATTGCTACGACAGCGCCTTCTTGGCCAAGGGGCGCTACCATCGTATCGCCTGGGGCGACGACGTCGAGCCGGTGGAGACCTTCGTCAATATCTTCCGCGCGCTCGACAAGGCGGACGTCATCGTGCCCTGCCATCGAACGATCTTGGGGAAGAGCCGCGCCCGCATCCTCCTCTCGCGCGCCTTCGCGACGTTGGTGCGTCTCTTGAGCGGTCACAAGCCGCGCTATTACAACGGCGGCAACTGCTATCGGCGCTCCTACGTGCTGCGCTATCACACCGAGGGCACCGGCTTCGGCTTCCAGGCCGAATTGCTCACACGCGTCCTGGATCAGGGCGCCTCCTTCGTGGAGGTCGATGCGGTCTCTTACGAGCGCAAGGCCGGCCGCTCGAAGGCGCTGCAATGGCGCAACTGGGTCTCGGTCGCTTGGAGCCTGACCAAGATCTTCGCGCGCCGCATGCGAGGCCTCATCATCGGACGCGACTGAGGCGGCAGCGCATGATCCCATCGCATCGCGTCGGCCCAGCGTCATGACCTCAGCACAGCGGCACTCGGCAGCAAGAGAGCCCCCACGCCGCGCGGGGCTCGTGCGATGGACGGCCGGGTCGCGGCTTGAAGCCTCACGACACCGCTTGCATTGGCGAGGCTTTGAGGTCGTCGCGGATGCGCAGAACGGTCGTCTTGCGTGATTTGCGGGCAATGACCGAAAGCGTGCTCGCGGCGGCCAGGCGCTCGATCAAGGGCTGAGTCACGGCCGGATTGGCGCCGGTGCAGAAGGCGATCTCCTCACCCGAGTGGTCCACCCAACCGACCCTGTCCGGCCAAAGCAGATCGAACTCGTCGGTGTGAAGGCGAAGCGAGAGAATCAAATTGATCGTCGCGAAGGCGTGGTACTTGTCGGCGAGCAGGCTTTCGTTATCGCCAGCGATCGCGGGAATATACGCTTTTATCGCCTCCAATCGGCTGAAGTCGATCAGCTCGCGGCCGCTGGTGCCGGTGGACGCCACGCTTGGCACGCCGAGCCGCCGACGCAGATCTCCGAGGCGGATTGTTCCGTAGAGCGGAAAATCATCGGGCAATTCGAGCAGAGCCGCGTCGGCCAGGTCCGGTTTGCTGTATGGCTCCTCGATGATGATGACGCGTCCGCCGACGCGGCAAACGCGGAAGAACTCGCTGATAGCGGAATAATACTTCAGCATGTGGTGCAGCGCCTGGCGCACGATCACGGTATCGAACGTCCCGGCAGCGAAAGGCAAGCATTCGCCGTCCCCGCAGATCCACGCGACGTTCCGCCCTTCCCCTGCGCTGTGTTTCTGGTAGGCCAACGTGAGCTCGGGGACGATGTCGAGCGCTACCGACGAGCGCGCGAGGGGCTCAAAGCATTCCGCTTCCGCCATGGAGCAGCCGACGATGAGGACGTCGTCCTGGGATAGCTCGATGTTCAGCGATTTCAGCAGAGAGCGGCTGCTCTCGTTCATGAAGCTGTTGCGCTGCTCATGCACGTGTGGAGGTGCCGTGCGCGCGTTGTAGGCGACTTCGCCGACGATCTCATCCCGTTTCTTGGCCCAATTGGGGTCCATGACCAACATGATCGGGACATCGTCGCGAATCTCGTAGCGCCCGCCGCATTTGGCGCAAGCCAGCTCGGCGCCTTCGCTCGGTCGTTCCAAGTTGCCGAGACAGGCCGCGCAGACGAGCCGGCTGAGTACGCTCCGCTGCGATTCCATTGCGCGTCGGCGCAAGACCTCTCGCTTGGCGAATGAATAGTTTGATCCTTTCATTCGGGATTTTGCCGAGTCAGCGACTTCCAAACGAGAGAGGTTAACGCGGTCCGTTTCCAGAATATCCGCCTGTCGCCAAAGGACCACACTCAGGGTGTCCTCGATGCGCGCCAAAGCTTGGCGAAGGTCGTAATAGCCGACCAAACCGCGCGCACGGTCCTTAAGCCAACTCTTCACCGCCCTAACTCCCGAATGCTATCGTCCCGTGATATCCCCGCAGGTCGAATCCGGCCGCTGACGTGGTGTCATTATAGCCAGAAACCGCGCGGCCGGGCCAACGTCTGCGAGGGTATTGGGCCGCCTCTCTGTGGATTTTGCTTTAGAGGCGCGCGAACGCTTCGACAGTGCCCTCCACAAGCTCCGCGCGGCTTTTCAGCCTGGAGACGACTTCGGCGCCACCCAATAGAGCCCTGACAACCTCCATTGCGGTGGAATGAATGATGGGGAATTGAAGGGAGAATCCCCCTTAAAGGGGCTTCGCCTCCGTCTTAAGCGCGCCGCGGCGGCTGCCGCCCAACAGCCACAACACCCCGCCGATGAGGCTTCCGAACAGATTGACGAGGCCATAAAGCAGCGAGGTCAAAACCGCATCCCCTGGGCTCACGCCGACGATGCCGAGGCCTACGAGCAGCATCGACTCGCGCAGCCCCCAGCCCGCGATGGAGATGGGCACCATGAGGAGCACGAGGACGATGGGCACCACGAGCAGCGTATGAATCGGGTCGAGGCCGGTCCCCAGGCCGCGGGCGATGGCCCAGATCGCGAGGCACCCCAACACTTGGCCGATGAGCGAGATCACCGCGATCAGGATGAAATAGTGGCGATGCATGAGGACGGCCAGGACGTCGCGCGCGACGTTGTGCACGAGACGGCCGAGGCGAAAACGCCTGAGCCAGCCGCTGACGTTGATGAGAAACCAGCCGGCGATCATGCCGACGAGCCCGCCCACGACCACGCCGGCCAACAGCCAGGCATGATAGTCCATGTCGAAGTACCGCATGATCTTGGGCAGGCCGGCGAGGCTCAACAGCAACAGCACGAAGAGGCCGATCAGCCGCTCCGCGAACACCGAGCGGAAGGCCACGTCCACCGGCAGGCCGGCGCGCGTGCCGAGGACAATGCGCATGGCATCGCCCCCGACGGTCGAGGGCAATGCTTGGTTGAAGAAGAAACCCACGAAGACGTAGCGCAGCAAATCGGTGATCGGCAGCCGATAATTGACCGCCGATAGAATGAGCCACCACCTCGCCGCCGAGAGCGACGTGCCGACATAGGTGAGCAGGAGCGCGCCGAGGAGCGAGAACGGAGAAATACTATGGAGGCGCGCGATGACGTCGGCCCAATCGAGATGCCGGAGCATGAGCCAGAGCAGGAAGGCGGAGACCGCCCCCTTGCCGAAAAGCGCGAGCCATCTCTTCACGTGGGCGGAGCGAGGGGCGGCACTCGACATCGTCGTTCGATTTCCCTTGCTGCTTCCGCGGCGTCCGGCGCGCACTCGCGCGCGCGTCCGCCACCAAGCGCCGTCTGGCTGTTAACTCGCCGAGGCCCGCGGGTCAAGTTACAATGCCGCGCCCTTCGCGTCCCATCTCGCCTCGCCGCGACGAGCTCGGCCGGTCCCAATTGCCGCGCGTCCCTCTCAGGCCCGACGGTGCTGCGAATGCCGCGAAACCGCCGCTCTCACTTAAGCACCGGCTTGCGGCAGTTGATGAGGCAGCGAATCCCGACCGGCAAATAGACGCGGTGGCGCAGCCAGCCCTCGAAATCCATGAGGCGGTAGACGAGACGGTTCCACCGGCGCGTCGTCGCGATCGAGCGCTCGACCCTCGCGCGGACGTCCGCATCGCTCCCCGGCCCCGGCGTACGCCGGGACAAGCGGGAAAGCTTCTTCGTCAGCCAGAACGCCGGATAGAGCAAAAAGCCGAGATGCGACTTCTCGAGCGTGGCGAAGCCCGCGGCGAGCGTCAGGCGCTCGAGCTCTTTCATGTCGTAGCGGCGATAATGCATGAGGAGCTTGTCGTAGCTGTCGTAAAGCCCCGGGTCGGCGGGCACTTCGGCGATCATCAGGCCGCCCGGCTTCAGGATGCGATAGATGTGCTGGAGTGCCAAGTCGTCCCTCTCGATGTGCTCCAGCACATTGAGCGTGACAACGACGTCCACCGACGCGTCGGGGAGCGGGCATTGCGTGAGGTCGAAGCGAAGAAGCGGGATGCCGCGAACGCGATCCGCGACCGCCTCGAGCGTCGCGAGCGTATAATCGGCGCCGATGATATCGGCGTCCGGAAACGCGGCCACGAGATCGCGCAGGAAATAGCCCGACGCGCAGCCGATCTCGAGAATGACCGGCCTCTTGGCGGTGTTGAGCCGCCTGATCGCGCCGAGCGCGCAGTTGCGGGACGCCACGCTGATGAAATGCGTCTCCGCGTCCTTCTCCTCATGGAGATGCGTGAGCTCGTCGGTCCACCCCGAGGCGCCGACGTCGTAGGCGACGATGCGCCGCTTCTCGTCTCCGACGCAAAACGCATCGCCCTGCCACACCGGCGCCGCCGCGGCCTCTCGAGGCCTCGGAAAGTCAAAGGCGAACTTCGTCATCTCGGCATACCAAGCGGCCCTCGGACCACGATGCGCGGGGCATCCGGTGCCGAATGCTTAGAGTCCTCGCCCATGAAAGTCCAGCCCGGAGTCCTTGGCCTGCCCGTCTTCTTGGCGGCCGCGCATGCGCTTCGGGCTGATCGCTTGACTTGCCCCTGCGGATTGTGTGTAAAGAGCCGCGCTCATTGCCGCGACCGTCGCGCGAAACCCGATGTGCTAACATTCCATTCGTCATTCCGCTGTTCGACATCAAGGTTGTCCCAAAAGCGATGATGGGCATGGACGAGGAAGCGATCCCCAGGATTTCGGTCGTCGTTCCGGTCTATCGGGAAGAAGACAATATCCGCCCCTTTCTCGCCCGCCTGCGTCCGGTGCTCGAGCGCATCGGGTCTTATGAGATCATCTTCTGCCTCGATCCCGGTCCCGACCGCACCGAGGCGATCATCGCCGAGGAGGCGGCGCGCGATCCGCGGATCGGGCTTCTCCTCTTCAGCCGGCGCTTCGGTCAGCCAGCCGCGACGATGGCCGGAATCCTGAACTGCCGGGGCGAGAGCTGCGTGGTGATCGACGTCGACCTCCAGGATCCGCCCGAGCTGATCGAGAAGATGCACGCCAAGCTCGCGGAAGGCTTCGACGTGGTGACCGCGCGGCGCGCGAGCCGCAAGGGCGAGACGGCGATGAAGCGCTTCGTCGCCGAATTCGGCTACCGCCTGATCGACCGCATCTCCGATGTCTCGATACCGCGCAACACGGGCGATTTCCGCATCCTAAATCGGCGCGTGATCGAGGAGCTGCGCGAGCTCAGCGAGGGCCACGGCTTTCTCAGAGGCCTCGTTGCGCTGGTCGGCTTCCGCCAGACCTTCCTCGAATACGAGCGCGAGGCCCGGGAGGCCGGCATCAGCAAATACAACCGCTATCTCGGCTCGCTCAGGATCGGCTTCAACGGCGTGTTCGGTTTCTCGACATATCCGCTCTCCTTCATGCTGTGGACCGGCTTCGGAGTGCTCCTGTTCAGCCTAGCGATGATCGTCTTCGTCCTCGCCGCCAAGGTGGCATTCGGCATGGATTACCCGATGGGCGTGCCGACGATCATCATCCTCGTGCTCTTCATGGGCGGGGTGCAGCTCATGGCGGTCGGCGTGCTCGGGGAATACATCGGGCGCATCTATGACGAGGTGCGCAGGCGCCCGCAGTTCGTCGTCGCGCGCGCCGTCAACGTCGGCGTGCGCGACCGGCGCGGCCCCGGCTCCGGACCCGGCACCGGCGAGACGCCGCGCTCGCACGGACCCTAGGCTCGAAGCGCCGCCGCGGCCGAGCGCCGTCGGGGACAGGCGAGAGCTCGAGCGAAGTAAGTCTTGACTTGACTTGAACAAGCCATTGCAACAAGTCTTTGCGATGGCTTGCCGCAACTCTGGCGCGGCACACCTCGTTTCCGCGATTGCTTGGAGAGGCCCTTCGTGAGTGTCCACCTTGCCGACCCCGTCCAGGCGGACGCTCAGGCGACCAATAGGCAGTTCTTCCTGGACCACCTCGCGGAATACAGGAAGAGCCTCGAGACCATCGATACTTACGTCCAGTTGCGCAAATACGTAAGCGAGAAGATCGCCGGGATAGGCCGGATGCTCGACATCGGAAACGGAGGTGTGTGCAATTACGACGCGACGCGCGTCGGCGAGATCATGGCGTTGGATCTCTTCTTCGACCAGCTGCCGCCGGAGATTTGCAAGAACACCCTGCCGCCCAATGCCCAGGCCAGGACGGGCAGCGCGCTCGACATCCCCGAGCCGGACGCGTCTTTCGACGGCGTGCTCATCGTGATGCTGATCCACCATCTGGTCGGCAGCAGCGTCGCGGACTGCAAGGCCAACGCGCGTCGCGCCATTCAAGAGGCGAGCCGCGTGCTGAAGCCGGGCGGCCGCTTCATCCTCGTGGAGTCGTGCGTGCCGCGTTGGTTCTATCGCCTGGAGCGGCTGGCCTACCGAAGCGCGGTACGGATCATCCCGCTCATCTCGTCGCACCCGCCGACGCTCCAGTATGTCGTCGAGGATCTGCGCGACATGGTCGCCGAATTCCTGCCGAAGGTCGAGGTCGAACACATGCCGAGGGGCCGCAAAGTCGTGCTCTACGGCATCACGGTGCCGTCAGCGCTCACCCCGGTCCAGGTGCATATCCTGGTCGGCCATAAAGAGGCCTCGCGCGCGCAGGGCCGATGAGCCTCGCCGTCGGGCGTTCACGCTGCCCAGGCGACCGGATGCGCGG
This sequence comes from Alphaproteobacteria bacterium, assembly GCA_052143835.1. Classification (GTDB taxonomy): domain Bacteria; phylum Pseudomonadota; class Alphaproteobacteria; order JACZXZ01; family JACZXZ01; genus DASPPM01. The sequence goes on along the minus strand of JBKQRV010000093.1, from coordinate 5,808 downwards.
TGACCCCGTACTTGGCGTCCACGATCCGGGAAACGAGCGGCCAAGGCATCGCCTTCTCCCACGTCGCGGTCGTGCGCAGGCGCAGGTTCTTCAGCACCTTGAAGCGTATGATGTCCTCGAAGCCGGGGACGAATCCGCGGTGCTCGGTACGAAAGCCCGTTCGGCTCAGCAGGCGATGCAAGGTCCTCGGCTCGTAGAAGCTGACGTGGACTTCCGGCAAGACGTAGGGCCAGGCGATGAGCGCGTTCCGGTGCGGACGCGCATTGCCCGTCGTATAGAACAGCAGGCCCCCCGGTCTCATCAGCGCTCGGATGTCCCTGAGGCTCGACACCGGATCCGGCAAGTGCTCGAACACCTCCATCGCGGTCACCACGTCGAAGGCGCCTCGATGGGAGGCGAGCTCCTCTGACCGCAGTATCGGGATGCCGAGCGCGCGCGCCCGATCCGCAATCCATCCTTCGTCGAACCCGACAGCGTCGGCCGCACCCTTTTCGCGGAGGTGGCGTACCAGGCCGCCATTGCCGCAGCCGAAATCGAGCCAGCGGCACCCCTTTGTCTCGCCCCTCAAGGCCGTGACGACCCGCAGAATGCCGCGCCATTCGTAGATGCGCACCGTCTCCTGCGGGTGGTACAGCTCGAATTCGTAATCGACCATCGGGTCGGCACCGCGACCCTTATAGAAATCTTCCGAATAGACCGCCTTGTGATCCGTGATCGGATTGCCGACGAAGGCGAGCCCGCAATCGGCGCAGCGGTAGAGGTTGAAGTCGCTCCTCACGAATTTTCCCGCCTTGCTGCCGATGAACCCTGCGGAAGAGCCGCAGATACGGCAGGGCATTTCCGCGGGAGGATTGAGCATGGCGGACATGAACCTTTTGTACGACCCGGACCCGGGCTTCTTCTCGATCCGCGGCGCCGGGGTGCCTTCCGCGCCACCGCAGCTCTCGGCGAACCCGACTTTACTGCCCCACCGCGCGGGCCGGCGCAACGGCTTATTGCCTATGCCGGCGCGCAGACCGCGATCTGCCGCGCATCGATCCGCGGAGGCGGCGAGCCCGCGGCACCCTGGTCGAGCACGCGCAGGCGGATCTCGGAGCGGCCCGCGGGCACCTTGACGTCGACCGCGATATGGCCGTCCTGGTCAACCGCGACCTCTTTGTCCTCGAGGTTGGAGCGGATGAGGAGGCGCAGGCTCTCGAAACCCGACCCACCGGGATCGAGTGCTAAGTCGGCCGAGAGTTTCGCGATGCCCTCGCTCACCGAGAAGATCGAGATGCGCGTGTCTTGATCACCCGCCGCGAGGGCGACCCTCCCGCTCTGCTCGGTGCTCCCGTTCGGTCCCCTTATATAGGTGAGGATCGTGCGCACGCCTGACGGAAGCTTGTAGAGGAGATAGGGACCGCCCTGCCGGACGGCGTGACCGAAGCAGTCGTCGTAACGGGTGTCGGAAAGCAGATACGCCGCCTCACCCAGACCGCTTTGCAACTGTCTCTCATAGAATTCATCCAGAGCGAAAAGATAGGGATGATTCAATCCCGCCACCGCCAGCGGTCTGTCGCGAAGATAATAGAGCGCCCACTCGAGCGCCAAACTGTCGCTCAATTGGACGGCGATCCTGGCGCGAGGGTCGAAGTCGGCCAAATGCTCGACCGTGCGGAAATAGGCCATATCCTTAACCGCGACGTCACCGGCCAACTGCCAGACTCGCAACCCGATGACGGCAACGTAGGCAAGCGCCAATGCTGATATCGCTTTCTGAAAGTACGGTCCCTGCGCCGCGAGAGACCCGGCTCCGACCACCATGAGCAGCGCCAGAACATACCATCCCGAGGCGAGGATCTTGAAGGCGCCGTAGTCATATTCTTGCTCAAGCAACATAAGGGCCGTGCCCAACGCTATGATCAGCGCCGAGAGCGCGAACGGCGCCACCATGGCGCGCCCAGGCCGCCATGCGCCGGCCAGCACAAGGAGCGCGCCGATCACGGCAACGGCGTCCTTGAGCAGATTGAGGATGAGAGGGCGGGTGCATGGCTGGAACGGAGCATAGAGGCCGAACATCGCGCCGGGGCTGCATTCCGCATCGAACAGCGTATGGAAATATCCCTCTCCGGGCCGGGTGCCGGACGCCGTTCCCGCCTCGAGCTGCATAGCCATGTATTGCAACAACACCTTCTGCCACGGCAGCGTTGCCAGGAAGACGACGAGAAGCAAAAGGCCCGCGAATGCCGCCAGTCTCCGGTAGCGCGGGCGGCAGCGCCACAAGCGCCAAGCCATGACAATGGCCGTGGGCAGCGCCAGGATGACCCCCATCTCCGGATAGATGCAAAGAAGCGCCGCCATGGCGGCGCCAACGAGGATTGCCTCACGGCCGCGCCATCGCACGATGACTGCCATGCCCGCGATGAACGGGCCTATCGCAATCCCGAGAAGATGATCGAAATTGTTGGCGTAGACCAGGTTAAGGGTAAATCCGCTGAAGGTCGAGGCGACAACGAAACACAGTTGCGCCACCGAGTATCCCGGCATGACGGCGCGAGCGAGAAAATAGCACGAGCAGCCGAATGCAAATGTACAAAGCAGCAGAAAATGGCCGAGTGCCTCCTGGCTGTCGCCACCCAATGGCAGCACGTCGCGAAACACCGCGACGAGCGCTCCGGAAATGAACCGGGCGAAGCTGGCAAGCCGATGGCCATAGTCATACATCACGCCCAGGCCGAGGACCGGCGCATCGTGGGGGTACTTCCACAGCGCTTCCCCTTCTGCCAGATATGCCCAGCCGTCCCAGAACCAGCTCCCTTGATAGTCGGCAAAGCCGTAATAGACGTATGGCGCCAAGAGCGCCATCGCCGCGGCGGCGGGAGCTAGAATCACGCACAAGTCCTTTGCACTGGCCCGCCGCCCGATCAGCCACCCGCCCGCAGCACTCGAGAGCAGCGTGCCCGCCCAGAACGGCGCCCAAAGGCTCCGGATCGGGATGTCCATCATCACGCCGGCGCCGAGCGCGAGCGACCAGACGGTGATGGTGACCGCCGGCGACATAAGCAGCAGCTGCCGCGCATCCGCTCGCGGGAGGGCCCACCGGGCAAGCGGCACGCCGCATAGCGAGCTCACCAGAAAAAGGACGAGCGCCGAGCCTCTCATATCACAGCACTTCTCGCGCTCCTCCGCGGGGTTTCACAGGAAACCGCACCGGCTTGCGGCATAGCCGCGGAATGGTTTATCCGTTTGCCGCAGGACCGATCAACCTGTTTCAGGCCCCGGTCCCCTTTCTTTGGGCCGGCTCTCGGCGGGTGGGCCCGCTTGACTTCGCGAGCGATCGCGAGCAATGCCGCTTGCACCCCGAACGCGTCGCATGTGATGCAGCACGCATTTCTTCGATCCGGTGGCGGGGGTGTTAGGGCCCGATGATCGACATCGCATTTCTCGTCTCGGCTGCGGCACTTCTCGGGCTCATCGGCGTCCCCGCAGCGTTGCTGCTCCCGCCGAGCGTGCCGGCGCGTTTGAGCCTGGCCCCCGTCTTCGGCTATTGCGTCGTCGCGATCCTGTCGCCGAACCTCTTCCAAGCCGGCATGGCCATGCGCCGGCAGCTCTGGCTCTACGGCGCCCTCGCCGCAATCGGGCTCGTCTTGATCCTGCTTCGCCGCGGCCCCGCCGCCGGGATGAGGGTGGAGTCGCGCGGCGAAGGCTTGCGCCTTGCCGCGGCCTGGACCGCCGCCGCCGCCGTGCCGACGCTGCCGAAGTGGATCGCCGGCGAGGAATACTATGCCTATCTCGGCAATATTTGGGACTACTTCAATTACGTGACCTGCGGCACCCTCGCCGCGACCGTGGACCCGACGGCCCTCCAAGGCTTCACCCTCGCCGATCGGGCGGCAGCGCTGGCGAACCCGATGCTGCCCTGGTCACAGCTCCTCGAGGGCCGGGCGTCCATCGTGATGACCTTCGCCGCGCTCGCAGATGTCGGCATCGCGCTCAAGCTCCCGCTCTTCGAGCTCGCCAACGACTTCATGAGCCTGACCCTATCGTTCTATGTGTTCAGCCTCTATTTCCTCTTACGCAACGCGACGACGGCGGGCCCGCTCGGCCGGCTTGTCATTCCCCTCGTCTTCGTGGGCGGCTTCTGGGGCGGATACCTGATCGACGTCGACGCCTGGGCCCAGCTCGCCGCGGTCATGTTGATGCCGGCGCTGTTTGCCCTCGGCATCGAGCCGCTCGAGTCGGGAGAGGATGCCGCGGCGACGAGTATCCCCCACAGAATGCGCCGCGGCCTTGGCCTGTCGATCCTGGCCGGCGCCACGATCTACCTTTATCCCGAGCTCGTGCCCGTCTGCGTCGTCATCTATTTCGTCTCTTTGCTCGCGGCTTTGTGGACGGGTGGCTTCCGTCTCTACCGCCTTCTCCCGCAAATCGCCGCAGCGGGATTGGGCCTTCTGCTGGTGGCGCCCTTTTCCGCCCGCACGCTCGGTTACCTCAGCAGCCAGCTCCACACGATCGCCTCGGATCCAAAGCGCTCCGCCGCCTTGTTCGATTATTTCCACGCCTTCCTCTTGGGCGGCGCCGATCTCTCCGCGTTCACGCGCGCGGGGGTCTCGCTGTTGACGCGTTCCTACAAATCCGTCGATGCGGCGGTGGGCCTCGTAGGCCTCTATCGGCTGGTTCCCGCATCGAGCGCGCCTTCTTGGCTCAGCGCAGGTTGCGCGTTTGTTACCGCGGGCCTGCTCGCCGCATTGGCGTGGTGCGCGCTCCGTTCCGTCACGCGTCGAGATCTTTGGCTGCCGACGGCACTCCTCACGGGGGCTGCGCTCGTCGTGACGCTCGCGTTGCAGCACAATCTTTACGGCGCCGGCAAGATCTTCTTTTGGCTCTCGCCCTTCATCCTGGTTCTGCTCCTGCTGCCCCTTGCCGACGCGCGCGCGGGGCACTGGCGGAAGCTGCCGGCGTACGCCTATGTGTGCCTTCAGGCGGTCAGCTTGGTCCTTCGCCTACACAGCGTCGCGGTCGATCATGGCATCCCAGCCGCACCGCCCTATCCCGGCGAGCACGAGCCGCAGCGCAAGCCTCAAATAGAGCTCAATCTCGCTCGACTTCTCGACCGCCTCGATCGGTGCCGCCTGGTGCGCGTCGACATCAAGGACCCTTTTCTCCGACACTATGTCATGGTCAATCTTTTCGCCCGGAAGATTCCTTATTTTTCCTCGGCGGAGATCAATTCCTATTATGACGAGGGCGAGGGCGTGGACCTGGGGCTTCAGACTCCGGCCGAGCTGCCCGACTGCACCGTTCGGCTGGGAGCCCCCGGAAGCGGGTCAGCGGGTCGGCGGGCGTTCGTGATCGAGCCTGCGGCCGAGTGAACGGATCACGCGGCCTTCGGCCAAGCGGCAAGGAAGGCCCGGCAAGGGATGGAGGTCGGCTGCTTTCAAGGCGCAGGTTGCCTTCCGGGTTTCCGCGGCCGAGCTCTTTTCCCTATGCCGGCTGCCTGCTATTTTGCCGCTCTGTGCAGCACCCCGGCGGCCGCAGGCGAGGCCGGGGGATGCGTGTTGCCTTGGAGCTCTTTGGGAAAGCATGAAGCCTATCGACGATATGTGGTCGGCACCTCGCATCACGCGGCATGCCTGGCCCAAGGTATTTCCGCCGCTGAGCGAGGCGCAGAAGCGCATCAACAACGAATTCGTCAAGCTCTGGCACGAAGTGATGCCGCAGCGCTACGGCCTCGCCGAGCGCTTCAACAACGGCTATCCACTGCAATCGGCGGTCGTGGGTGGTCCGTGCAGAACGCTCGAGATCGGCGCGGGATTGGGCGAGCACATC